>NZ_AQWU01000068.1 GCF_000376265.1 Thermus igniterrae ATCC 700962 | reverse complement strand
TTCCATCAGGTCCTGGAGTGAGGCCTCCGTCTCGCGGTAGGTGAGGTGGAAGAAGGCGCGGAAGAGAAGGAGGGCCAGGTAAAGGGCGTGGCTGTAGCGCCAGGGGCGGCCCCGCTTGCCTTTGGGGGTGGGAGGGGCCACCTCCCGGGCCAGGCGCAGGCAGTGTTCCAAGACCTCCTTGGGGCTTGCCTCCCTGCGAAGGAAGCCTCGCTTGCCCATCAGGAGAGAGATATACACCCGTCCTCCTGACCTTTGCAAGGCAAGCCCAGCACCGGGCCTTAAGATTCTGCTATACTCCCCCGGGAAAGGGGGTGGGAAGCCGGAGGAGAAAACCGCACGCGGAGGGAAGGAAGGCGGGAAGCGCAGGGGGCCCCATGGGCCTGACGAGGTGGCGGACCCCGAAGAGGGGATAACCGGGAAACCGGGAAAGATCGAGGAATCCGCGGATGCCGCCCGGGGTGTGCCCGCCCCGCCCGCCTGAGCAAAGCCCGAGGGAAAGCCCGCAGGGACGGGACAACCAAAGGGCAGGGCGTCAACAGGGGTTAGCGCGGAGCCTCAGGGGCTCCTCAAGGGGTTATGCATGTGCGGAATCGTGGGTTACATTGGCTTCAGGAACGCCACAGACGTGCTTTTGGACGGCTTGCGCAGGCTGGAGTACCGGGGGTACGACTCCGCCGGGGTGGCGGTGCGGACCCCCGAGGGGCTTAGGGTGGTGAAGCGCGCGGGGAAGCTTTCCGCCCTGGAGGGGGCTCTGAAGGAGGGGCACCTGGAGGGGCCCTTGGGCATCGGCCACACCCGCTGGGCCACCCACGGGGCCCCCACCGACCCCAACGCCCACCCCCACACCACGGAGGACGGGAGGATCGCCGTTATCCACAACGGCATCATTGAGAACTACCTGGAGCTTAAAGAGGCCCTCCAGGCCCGGGGCCACCGCTTCACCTCGGAAACCGACAGCGAGGTCCTGGCCCACCTGGTAGAGGAAAAGTACCGGGGAGACCTCTTCCTGGCCCTGCGGGAGGCCCTGAAGGAGGTGCGGGGGGCCTACGCGGTGGTGGTGGCCCACGAGGACCACACGGAGATCGTGGCCGCCCGGACGGTGAGCCCCCTGGTCATCGGCCTGGGGGAGGGGGAGAACTTCCTGGCCTCGGACGTGCCCGCCCTTTTGCCCTACACCCGGCGGGTCATCTTCCTGCACGACGGGGACCTGGCCCGCATCACCCGGGAAGGGGTGGAGGTCACGGACCTGGAAGGGAACCCCGTGGAGCGGGAAGTGGTGGAGGTTGACTGGACCCTGGAGGCCGCCGAGAAGGGGGGCTTCCCCCACTACATGCTCAAGGAGATTTACGAGCAGCCCTGGGTGCTGGAAAACACCCTGGGAGGCCGGCTCCGGGAAGAGGTGGGGGACGTGGACCTGGACCTCTCCCTGGACCCTAAGGAGGTGGAAAGGGTCCACCTGGTGGCCTGCGGCACGGCCGCCTACGCCGGCTGGTACGGGAAGTACCTCCTGGAGATCCTGGCCCGGGTGCCGGCGGAGTGGGACGTGGCCAGCGAGTACCGCTACCGCGACCCGGTGGTGGACGAAAGGACCCTGGCGGTGGCCATCAGCCAGTCGGGGGAGACCATTGACACCCTGGAGGGCATCCGCGAGGCCAAGCGCAAGGGGGCCCGCACCCTGGGGGTCATCAACGCCAAGGGCTCCAGCATCACCCGGGAGGTGGAGGATGTCCTCTACATCCACGCGGGGCCGGAAATCGGGGTGGCCTCCACCAAGGCCTACACCGCCATGCTGGCGGCCATGGCCCTCCTGGCGGTGCGCCTGGGCCGGGCCCGGGGCACCCTGACCAAGGCAGAGGCCCAAGGGCTCATCCGGGAGATGCGCAAGCTCCCCCGCCTGGTGGAGGAAGTCCTGGAAAAGCGCCCCCTCATCGCCCACATCGCCGAGAAGTACCACCAGGCCCAGGACTTCCTCTTCCTGGGACGCCACGTCCAGGCCCCCACCGCCTACGAGGGGGCCTTGAAGCTCAAGGAGATCAGCTACATCCACGCGGAGGCCTACCCCGCGGGGGAGATGAAGCACGGGCCCATCGCCCTCATTGACGAGCACCTGCCGGTGGTGGTCCTGGCCACCCGGGGACCCCTCTACGAGAAGACCCTTTCCAACATCCAGGAGGTGCGGGCCCGGGGGGGGAAGGTCATCGCCCTGGCCACCGAGGGGGATGAGGAGATCCGCAAGCTGGCCCAGGACGTGGTCTACCTGCCCGAGGTCCATCCCCTCCTCTACCCCATCGTGAGCGTGGTGCCCCTGCAGCTTCTGGCCTACGAGGTGGCGGTGCTTCTGGGGCGGGACGTGGACCAGCCCCGGAACCTGGCCAAGAGCGTGACGGTGGAGTAAGGCCTTTCCGAAAGGCGGCTGAGCCCCTGGCAGGACTCGCCAGGGGCTCAGCTTAGGAGTTCCAAAAAGGCCGCCACCACCTTGGGGTCCAGGCCCTTGCCCGCCAGGGCGCGCAGTTCCTTTTGGGCCTCGAGGGGGGTCCAGGCCCGTTTGTAGGGGCGTTCGGAGATGAGGGCATCGTAGACGTCCACCACGGCGAAGATGCGGGCCTCGAGGGGGATGGCCTCCCCCTTGAGGCCCTTGGGGTACCCGGAGCCGTCCCAGCGCTCGTGGTGGTAGAGGACCACGTTGAGCGCCGTTTTGGGCAGGAAGGGAAGGCTTTTCAAGATTTCTAGACCCACCTCGGGATGGGTCCTGACCACCCGCCACTCCCCGGTGGAAAGGGCGGCCGGTTTGCGCAGGATCTCGTCGGGAAGGGCCAGCTTGCCCAGGTCGTGGAAGTAGGCCCCCAGGCGGAGGCCCTCGAGGTCCTGGAAGCCCAGGGCCTCCCCCAGGCGCAGGGAAAGCTCGGCCACCCGCTCCACGTGCCCCTTGGTCTCCAGGTCCCGGTACTCCAGGACCCGGGCCAGGGCCTTGAGGGCGGCCTCCCGGGTGCGCCTCAGGGTGTGGAACTGAAAAAGCCGCTCCAGGGCCTCCTCCAGCCGCCGGGCCACCAGCCTTAAGAGGGCCTCATCCTCCGGGCGGTAGGGAATCCGCTCGCCAAAGGAGCCCAGGGCCAAAACCCCGTAGCGCCGCCCCTCCGGCCGGATGGGCACCAGCAGGGCCGAGCGCAGGCCGCTTTCCGCATAGGGCTTCAGGGCCCCGGGGAAGCGGGCGTAGTCCTCCACGTACACCGGCCCCTCCCAAAGCCGGGGATGGCCCAAAAGCCCCTGGCCGAAGCGGATGGGATGCTCCTCGTAAAGCCGGGGGAAGTCCGGAGGGTAGCGTCCGGAGATGACCGCAGGGCGCACCTGCCCCTCTTGGAAGAGGTAAAGCGCCCCCCCGTGGTAGGGAGTGAGGCGCAGGAGGGTATCCAGGGCCTCCTGGGCCATGGCCATGGGCTCCCGGGCGCTCTCCAGGGCCAGGGTGAAGCCCAGGAGGGCCTTTTGCCGCTCAGCCTCCGCCTGGGCGCGCTCCAGGGCGGCGATGCGCCCCAGGACGAGCCCCGCGGCCTCGGCCACCGCTTGCACCCAGAAGCGTTCCTCGGGCAGGATCTCCCCCGCACCCCCGGCGGTGTCCATGGAGAGCACCCCCAGGATGCGCCCCTCGGGGTCCCGCAAGGGCACCCCCAGGTAAATCCCGGGTTCGCGCCGGGAGCGGAGGAAGACCGCCCGCGGGTCCTGGGAGACATCGGGGACGAAAAGGGGCTCGCCCCTTTCCATTACCACCCAGGAAAGGCCCTGGCCCCGGGGCAGACGGAAGCCGATCTGGTCCCGGGAAAGCCCCTCGGCGGCCACCAGCTCCAGGGCGTCCTCCTCGGGGCGGTGGAGGAAGAAGAGCACGGAAACCGCCCGGGTGTTGGCCTTCACCGTCTCCACCACCCTCCGGTAGACCGCCTCCCGGCGCTCCAGGGGGGCCAAAAGGCGCCAGGCCTCGGTGAGGGCCTGAAGCCGCTTTAGCTCCAACACCTGGGGGGTCACGTCCTCTACTCTAGCAGATGAGGCGGGCGCAAAAGAAAGACCAAGTCCAGACGGGCCTCGGCCTCAAAGGCCCGGCCCCAGGGGAAGGCCAGGCCGCGGAGGTCCACCCGGTGCCCTTCCAGCTCCCTATGGGGCCAAAGCTCCCCCACCCCTTTTGCCCCAGGAGGCAGGGGCTCGGAGAAGCGGGCCCGCACCCAGGGGCGGCCCACCTCCCCCCACCAGTAGGCGAAGTAGGCCTCGGCCAGGCGGGCCAGCCGGCCCCCAGGGTCGTCCAGGAAAAGCCCCCCCTGGGCCAGAGTGGCCCCCAGGTTGTTGGCCGGGGTGCCGAAGCTGGCGTAGGCGGCCAGCCTGGGGTATAGGCCGAGAGCCTCCAGATAGGCCATGAGCCCGGGATCCCCCCGGTTCACCTGGGAAAGGTCGGCCAGGGCCACGGGGTGGCGGGCCATGAGCCTGAGGAGGTCCAGGGTGGCCCTCCTGGCGTCCCCTCCCCCGTGGAGGTAGAGGACCAGGTCTGGCCCCTCCCCCAGGCCCACCTCCCGGGCGGCGGCACTACGGAGGAGCCTGGCCACGGTCTCCCCTAAAGGAATGCCCTCGTAGGGGGTCACCCGCTCCTCAAGGTTCCCTTCCCCATAGACCACCGCCACCCGCAGGCCGGGCCTCAGGGCCCTCAGGAGGAGGACCTGCCCCGCCTCATCCGCCCCGGGGCGGCTTGGGTAGGGCAGGGCCTGGGCCTCCTTTGGGGCCGGGGAACCCCTGAGGGCATCGTCCCAGACCACCTCCAGATGGACCCCCGGCAGGGTGGACCAGGGGGCGAGGGTCTCGAGGACCGCCAGGTTGCGCCCCCGCTGGGTGGCATCCCAGCGGGGCACCACGGCGAAGAGGAAAAGCTCTCCCCCATGCGCTGCCCTCCAGAGGAGGAGGGGCTCCAGCCGGGCCAGGGCCTCCCCCGGGGCCAGGGGCAGGTGGCGGCTTTGGAGAAGCCCCCCGTAGGCCAGGGCGTCCAGGCTGGCCACGAGCCTCTCCCCCGGGGTGGCGCGGAGCCAGGCCTGAAGGGCCTCCAGGTCCGCCCCCATGGGCCCCCGGTAGGCCTCCCTGGGGGGACAGAGGACCGGGCCCCAGGTGCAAGGGGCCCAGTTGGGCGGCCGGTCGTCCAGGGGAAGGTAGAGGGTCTGGGCCAGGGCCAGGCCCAGATGGAGGAGGGCCCAGACGTACCTTCCCCAGCCCACGGCCTCAGTGGCCCACCGCCGCGGCCTCCTCCGCCAGGTAGCGCTCGGCCATCATGGCCGCCCGGGTCCCCGCCCCCACGCTGGTGGTGAGCTGGCGGTAGATGGGGTCGGCCACGTCCCCCGCGGCGAAGATGCCGGGCACCGAGGTGAAGACCTCATCGCGCACGGCCACGTACCCATCGGGACGGAGTTCCACCACCCCCTTGAGGAAGGCGGTGTTGGGCTCGTGGCCGATGAAGACGAAGACCCCGTCCGTGGGGTAGACGTACTCCTCCCCCGTCTTCAGGTTCCGCAACCGGACCCCCGTGACGCTATCCTCCCCCAGGATCTCGGTGACGATGTGGGAGAAGAGGAAGTGCATCTTGGGGTTCTGGAAGGCCCGGGCCTGGGCCACCTTGTTGGCCCTGAGCTCATCGCGGCGGTGGACCAGGGTCACCTTGCGGGCGAAGCGGGTGAGGAAGAGGCCCTCCTCCACCGCGGCGTCCCCCCCGCCCACCACCACCACCTCCTTGTCCCGGTAGAAGAAGCCGTCGCAGGTGGCGCAGGTGGAAACCCCCCGGCCGTAGAAGCGCTCCTCCCCCGGCACCCCCAGCTTGCGGGGGTTGGCCCCGGTGGCCAGGATGACGGCGCGGGCCCGGTAGGCGCGCTCAAACCCCCGCACCAGGAACCCCCCCTCTTCCCGCTCCAGGCCCAGGACCTCGTCCATGACGATGCGGGCCCCAAACTTCTCCGCCTGCTGCACCATGCGGCTGGCCAGCTCGGGCCCGGAGATGCCCTCGGGAAAGCCGGGGTAGTTCTCCACCTCGTCGGTTTGGGCGATCTGTCCCCCGGGAAGTCCCTTCTCCACGATGACCGTCTTGAGCTGGGCGCGGCCCGTGTAGATGCCGGCGGTGAGGCCCGCAGGCCCTCCGCCCACGATGACCACATCGTAGCGCTCCTCCTGTGCGCTACTTCCCGCAAGCCCTGCCAGGGTGAACTCCATGGGCGCCTCCTTTTCCTCCACGTTACACCCCCCTATACCAGGAGGGGGTATATGGCAAACCCAGTCTGCCGGAAAAACAGGCAAGCGTCAAGGAGAAAAAGGGCAATCCGAGCCGCTTCTGGTGACCCCAGGGGGATTCGAACCCCCGTCTCGGCCTTGAGAGGGCCGTGTCCTAGGCCTCTAGACGATGGGGCCATGCGCGGCTCGGACTGCTTGTGGTGACCCCAGGGGGATTCGAACCCCCGCCGCCGCCTTGAAAGGGCGGTGACCTAACCACTAGTCGATGGGGCCAGAGTTTGGCTGGGGTGCGTGGACTCGAACCACGACCGGCGGATCCAGAGTCCGCTGTCCTGCCGTTAGACGACACCCCAGCGGCGGGTGCCCGATCCCTCGGGCACTGGATATGGTACACTCTGAGGGGCAGATTGGCAAGCCCCTGGGTGCACCCTATGGAGGAAAGCCTTTTGCAGATCCTAAGCCGCTATATCTCCCCCCGGGCCGCACAAAACCTGCTGGGACGGGCCCTGGCCCAGGAGACCCCCAGGAGCCCGGGCGCCTGGGTGAGGCTTATTGAGGGGACCCTCTGGCCGGAGCTGGGCCGTCTCCTCCCCTTCCGGGAGATGCCCCCGGAGCTCAAGGCCCTGGTGCGGGAGCTCAAAAGCCTGGCCGCGGCCCAGGCCTCGGAGATGGCCGAGGAAGAGGAGGAGGAGGAGTTGCTCCAGGAGGTGGTGGACCTCGAGGACCCCACCGCCCGGCAGAACCTGGCCCGCCGGCTGGCCCGGCTGGAAGGGGTGACGGGGGTGGTGGTGGCGGGGCCCGCCGGCAAGGAGGAGCTCTTCGCCGGGGAGCCCGTGCCCCTGGAGCTCGTCCACCTGCTCCTCCTGCGGCAGGGCTACGGGATCTTCTATGCGGTGCTGCAGGAAAGCGTGGTGGCCCTAAGGCCCCTCGCCCAGGGGTATGTGGGCCTCTTGGCGCGCAAGGAGACCAACGTAGGCCGCCTGCTCCACGGGCTCAGGCGGCTGGTGTCCATGGCGGAGGTCGGCGAATGAAAAGATGGCTTGCCCTGGTTCTGGTCTTTGGCCTCTTGGCCCTGGCTGCCCCCTTGCCCCAGGTCTACGACCGCCTGGAGGAGGCCCTGAAGGCCGTGCGCCTGGAAAACCCCACCCAGGCCTTGTCTGCCCTGGACCGGGCGCAAAGCCTCCTGCGCCAGGAGGGGGAGGGGCTTCCCCCCGTGCTGCGGGACGCGGTCCTGACCCACCTGCAGGACCTGAGGCAGGCGGTGTTGCGGAAGAGCCAGGCGGACCTCGAGGCCCGCCTTTTCCTGGTGCGCCACCTCATGGGCAAGGCCCTCTACGACGGCTTCTTCCAGGCCGCTCAGGGGGAAAAAGCCCCCTACCTCTCCCGCCTGGCCCGGGCCACGGGCCTCCCCTCGTCCCTCGTCCAAGGGGTCCAGGGCTTAGGGGCCGAGGAAGCCAGGCGCCGCCTCGAGGCCTTTTTCCTCCAGGCCATGAGCGAGGACCTGGGTAAGGCCCTAGGGGCGGCCTCGAGGCCCGAGGCCTACCTGGCCTTGGCCCGGGCCTACGCCCGCTTTTTGGTGGTCCAGGATAGCCCGCAAAGCACCTTGAAGGCCCAGGACTTCATCCAGGCCTTGGCCAAGGTTTCCTCGGGGGAGGCCTTCCGCCCCGAGGTGGAGCGGCTTCGGAACCAAGTGGCCGCCTGGCGCAAGGCCCTCCTGGCCCCGGCCCCCAAAGCCCAGGCCAGCCCCACGCCTGCCCCGGCCCCCGCCACATCCCCCACCGCCCCTGCGCCTTCCCCCACACCCACCGCACTCCCCAGTCCCTCCCAATCCGCCCCCACTCCCCCAGCGGACACAGCGCAGGCCAGCCCTCCTTCGGTGGAAACCTTCTACACCCCACCCTGGATGGACCGGGCCACGGCGGAGGCGGTGCGCCGCCAGGCCTACACTCTGGGCTACAACTACAACTTTGAACTGCTGGAAGCCCTAAACCAAGTGCAAGCGGAGGTGGGTCTCGCCATTGCCACTTTGGGGCGGGGAAACCTGGCGCAGGGAAGGTACCACCTGGACCGGGCGTTGTGGCAGTTCCGCGCCAACCTCGAGCCCGTCTTCGCCGTCATTGATCCCGCCCTTACGGACCAGGTTTCCCGCACCCTCGTGCACCTCTCAGGGGCCACGGGTATCCGAACCCTGGACGCCCTGGTGGTCTATGAGGCCCTTGAAGAGCTAAAACGAGCATTTGGGCAAGGACCCAGCCAAAACCCTTGGCTCTTCTTGAAGCTTTTCCTGGCACAAACGGCGGGGGTTCCCCGGGCGGTCTTCTTCCTCTTGGCCGCCGCCTTGAGCCTTTTTCCCCTTTACCTCATCCGCCTCACCTTCGGCGGGCGGAACGTGTACTGGAACCTCCTGGGCCTCGCCTTTCTCTTCCTCTTTTTGCCCATTCTGGCCGAAGGGCTTTCCTACTTCGGCTCGGTCATGGCGGACTACGGCAACCTTCCCTTCCTGGGTTTCCTTGCCAACCTTTCCATCGGTCAGGGCCTCATCCCCTACCTGGCCTGGGGGCTCACCGTGTTCCTGGTGGTGGCCTTCGCCGGGGCGGGGCTGAGGGGTATCGCCGCCCAGTTCGGCCTCCTGAAGGAGCGGGGGGAAGAGGTGGCGGCCACCACCGAGCGCCCCGCCACCACCTTGACCAGCGAAACCATCGTGGAGTGGGACGAGGAGTTTTAGCCGAGCCGGGTGCCCGGGGCCACCCCATAGCCCCGGGCCCAGTCGGCGGCGGGCATGGGGCGCCTGCCTTCCGGCTGGACCTGAAGGAGGCGGATAAGACCCTCCCCGGTGCCCACCAAAACCCCCTCCCGGTCCACCCCCTGCACCACCCCAGGCTCCCCCCGGCCAGGGTCGGGGCGCATCCTCAGCACCTTCACCCGCTTCCCCCCATGGAAGAAATAGCTACCCGGCCAGGGCTGCACCCCCCGGTGGCGGTTGAAGATGGCCTCTGCGCTTTCCCCAAAGCGGATATGTCCCTCCTCCTTGGTGAGGAGGGGGGCATAGGAGGGTTCGCCCTCCTGGGGGATGGGGGTAAGGTGGGGAAGGTCCTCCAGCACCCCCAAAAGGAGCTCAATCCCCTTGTCGCGAAGCCGCTCGGAAAGGGCCACGGCGTCCTCCTCGGGGAGGATCTCCGTGCGCCATAGGGCGTAGAGGGGCCCGGTATCCAGCCCCTCCTCGGTCTTCATGATGGCCACCCCGGTCTCCTTCTCCCCGTGGATGAGGGCCCACTGCACCGGGGCCGGCCCGCGGTACTTGGGCAGGAGGGAGGGGTGGAGGTTGAGGAAGCCATAGGGGGGGACCTCGAGGACCTCCTTGGGCAGGATCTTGCCGTAGGCGGCGGTGACCGCCACCTCGGGCCGGGCCTCCTTGAAGGCCTCCAGGAACTCCTGGTTTCCCCGAAGCCGGGCAGGCCGGAGGAGGGGAAGGCCGTGGTCCAGGGCGTACTGGGCCACCGGGCTGGGCTTCGGCTTTAAGCCCCGCCCCTGGGGCTTGTCGGGCTGGGTGACCACCAGGACCACCTGGTGGTGGCGGTGGAGGGCCTCCAGGACCGGGACCGCCCAGGCGGGGGTACCGAAGAAGGCCACCCTCATCGCCCGGCAAGCTCCCTGAGGAAGGCCTTGGCCTCCTTCTGGAAGCGGGCCAGCTCCTGACGGTGCTCCTCCAGGAAGGCCTCCCGCTTGGCCCGGGGGAGCCTTTCAAAGAAGAGGACCCCGTCCAGGTGGTCCATCTCGTGCTGGAAAACCCGGGCCATGTACCCCTCCAGCTCCAGGGTGCGCTCCCGCCCCTCCTCGTCCTGGTAGGCCACCCGGATGCGCTCCGCCCGGGGCACTTCCTCGGAGTAGAGGCCGGGGAGGGAGAGACAGCCCTCGGTGCCCTCCACCTGCCCCTCCTGGTGGAGGAGGACGGGGTTGGCCACCACGTAGACCCGGCGCACCAGGTCCCGCAGGGGACGCTCCTCCCCCTCGGGCTCGTCGGCGTACTCCACCGCCACGAAAAGCCGCTGGGAAAGGCCGATCTGCGGGGCGGCAAGCCCTACCCCCCGGGCCTCAAACATGGTCTCCAGCATGTCCTCGGCGAGCTTTTTCAGCCCGGAAAAGTCCTGGACGGGGCGCGCCTTCTTGCGCAGCACCGGGTCCCCGTAAAGGCGGATGGGGTAGATCATCCTGGCTATTCTAGCGCAAAGCGCGCCCTTCCCGAAACCTGCCCCAGGGTCCTCACCCCCGGGGGAAGGGCCAGAACCCAAGGGCCCGCCACCTCCCCCGGACGGAAGCCCCCCTGGGGCCTGCCCTCCACCTCCTCAAGGCCCTCCAGGGCCTCCCTGGGCCCCACCACCTCCACCGTCTTGGGGGTGTAGTCCACCACCCGGAGGCCCTGGGGCGGGCGGAGGACCAGGGGAACCTCCTTGCGGAAAAGGGGGGCCTCCCGCCCCAGGACGCGCACCTCCTTGGGGGAAAGCTCCACCCCGGCCAGGGGTCCCTGGGGGCCGAAGGCGGTAAGGGCCACGGTCTCCCCCCCCAGGTCCAGGCCCACCGCGGCCACCGCCTCCTCCACCCGGCTCCTGGGCCCCCGGGCCTCCACGAAGGCGGGCTCCGGGCGCACCCAGGCCCCTTGGGAAAGGACCTCCACGGGAAGGGTGCGGCTTAAGACCGCCTCCACCTGGCCCTCCACCCGGGCGGGGCGCACCTCCAGGACCTCCACCCCCTGGGGGACGGCCACCCGCACCTCCCGGGCGAAGGCCCCCTCGGCCCCCGAGAGGTCCAGGTAGGCGGAAACCGGGGGGCTTCCCTCCACCAGGGGGGCCGGCCCCCGGAGGCGCAGGAGGACCTCCCTGGGGACCCCCTCGGCGGTGCGCTCCGCCCCCAGCCCCACCACCTGGAGGGGCACGCTCACCGCCCGCTCCACCACCGGGGCCCGCTCCCTCAGGGAGTACCAAAGGGCCGCCGCCGCCAGCAGGGCCAGGAGGAAGCCCACCCCTTCACGCACGCCACACCTCCTTGAGCCTTTCCCGCAGGGCCTCGAGGGTAAGGGGCGGAGAGAGCCTCCCCCCCTGGGCCAAGCGGATGGCCCCCGTCTCCTCGCTCACCACCAGCACCAGGGCATCGGAGACCTCGGAAAGGCCCAAAGCCGCTCGGTGCCGCGTGCCCAGGCCCGTGTGGGCCTCGGAGAGGGGAAAGATGCACCCTGCGGCAAAGAGCCGATCCCCCCGCAGGATGGCCCCCCCGTCGTGCAGGGGGGTCCCGGGGTGGAAGACCGTCTGCAGGAGCCGGGCCGAAAGCCTGGCGTCCAGCACCTCCCCGCTCAGGGCGTACTCCCCCAAGGGGGTGCGCCTTTCCAGGGCGATGAGGGCCCCGTAGCGCCTCTCGGAAAGGCGGGAAAGGCCCAGGAGGAGCTCCTCCAGGGCCAGGGAGGGAGCCCGGGGCCCCTGGGCCCGGCCAATGCGCTCCAAAAGCCCCCTGAGCTCCGGCTGGAACACCACCATGAGGGCGAAGGCCCCCAGGGTGGCGGCGTTGCCCAGGAGCCAGGCCAGGGTGGAAAGGCCCAAAAGGCTCGCCAGGAACCAGACCAAAAGGTACACCAGGACCCCCCGGACCAGGTTCAGGGCCCGGGTGCCGGCCATGAGCCGCCAGAGGGAGTAGAAGAGGACGGCCACGAGGAGGATGTCCAGAAGGTCGCGCCAGGTAAAGGGCATGGCTAGAGGAGGCTCTTCCCCGGCCCCTCCCAGGGGACCCCAAAGAGCCTGGCCCAGGTGGCCCCCAGGTCGGCGAAGGTCTCCCGGGTACCCAGGTCCCCCTCCACCCCCGGGCCCACCCAGAGGAGCATCCCGTACTCCCGGGTGTGGTCGGTGCCGAAGAAGGTGGGGTCGTTCCCGTGGTCGGAGACCAGGAAGAGGTGGTCCTCGGGGCCCAGGGCCTGGAGGAGCCGGGGCAGGAAAGCGTCCACCTCCAGGAGGGCCCGGGCGTAGCCCTCGGGGTCGCGGCGGTGGCCGTACTTGGCGTCAAAGTCCACCAGGTTGGCGAAGAGGAGGCCGGAAAAGGACTCCCCCATGAGGGCCAGGGTCTTCTCCAGGCCGTCTTGGTTGTCCTTGGTCTTCACCTGGCGGGTGAAGCCCCGCTCCGCGTAGATGTCGGGGATCTTGCCCACCCCCACCACCTCCAGCCCCGCCTCCTTCAAGGCGTCCAGCACGTTCCTGGGGGGTTCCAGGGCAAAGTCCTTCCTGAGGTCCTCCCGGCGGTAAAACCCCCCGGGGGGGCCGGCGAAGGGCCGGGCGATGACCCGGGCCACCTGGTGCTCCCCCACCAGGAGCTCCCGGGCCACCTGGCACCAGCGGTAGAGCTCCTCCAGGGGGACCACCTCCAGGTGGGCCGCCACCTGGAAGACGCTGTCCGCGGAGGTGTAGACGATGGGGAAGCCCGTCTTCAGGTGGGCCTCCCCGTAGTCCCGGATGGCCTCGGTTCCGGAGTAGGGCCGGTTGAGAAGCCACCCCCCCACCCCGATCCGCTCCGCCCAGGCCTGAAGGAGCGCTTCGGGGAAGCCCTGGGGGTAGGTGCGGAAGGGGGCGTCCAGGTACACCCCCACGAACTCCCAGTGGCCGGTGGTGGTGTCCTTGCCCGGGTTCACCTCCCGCATGCGGCCGAAGGCGCCCCGGGGTTTGGGCCGGGGGAGGGTGTGCACCCCGGGCACCCAGCCCAGGCCCAGGGAGGCCAGGTGGGGAAGGGCCACCCCCGTCTTCAGCACGGTGTGGTCCAGGGTATCCGCCCCCTCGTCGCCGAAAAGGGGGGCGTCGGGGAGGTAGCCCAGGCCCACGGAGTCCAGCACCAGGGCAATGACCTTCATCTAGGAGCGAAGCCCCCCCTCCTCTTCCTCCTCCGCCAGGGCCACGATCTCCTCGGGGGTCATCTCGGAGAGGGCCCGCACCGCCTGGTACTCCTCCACCAGGCCCTGGATCTCCTCCATGGCCTCCTTGAGGGAAAGCTCCCCCTCCTGGTACTCCTCCAGGACCCCCTCTATGGCCTCGAGGATCCCCACCGCGGCGCTGGCCTGGGAAAGGGCCTGGGCTAGCTCGGAAAGCCTGTCGGCTAAGTCCATACCCCCATGCTACCCCAAAAGCTCCGCCAGCCGGGAAAGGGCCCGTCCGTACTTCTTGGCGAAGGCCCCGTGGCGGTAACTCTCGGGAAAGAGGGCCCTGAGGGGCACCCCTGAGGCCCGGAGGTCCAGGCCCAGGTTGTAGAGCTGGTCCACGAAGTGCACGAAGCGCAGGGCATCGTTCTGGTCGGGGATGGGCTCGAGGCCCTGGAGGTAGACCACCTGAAGCCCCTGGAAGAGGTAGCGGTAGCGGATGGGATGCAGGGTGCGCAGGTGGGCCAGGAGCTCGGGGAAGGCGTCCAGGCTCCTGGGCCTTTGGTCCTGGCGGTGGGCCTCCAGCAGGGCGGCGTCGGAGAGGGGGTTGGGCAGGTTTTCCGGGTCCCGGTGGCGGAAGTCCTCCCCCTCTATGCGCTCCACGGCGAAGCGCTTGGCCAGGCTCTGGATCTGGTGGCGGAACTGCTCGGCGTTGAACCGCCCCTCCCCCAGGGCCCCCGGGGGGGTGTTGGAGGTGGTGGCCACCCTCAGGCCCCGCTCCATGGTCAGGGCCAGGAAGTGGCTGGCCATCTGGGCGTTGCCGGGGTCGTCCAGCTCAAACTCGTCGATGAAGAGGTACCTCAGGCCGGCAAAGCGCCTGGCTCCCTCCCGCAGGCCCATGAGGCCCAGGGCGTAGGTGAGCTCCTCAAAGGTGAGGAAGGCCTTGGGAGCGGGGGCCTCGAGGTAGGCGGCCACCAGGAGATGGGTCTTGCCCACCCCGAACCCCCCGTCCAGGTAGATCCCCTGGGGGCCGGGAAGCCGGGGACGGAAAAGGCCCCGGGGACGGTCGTGCACCCATCTTCGCAGGCGCTCCTTGGCCAGGGCCTGGGAGGGGTAGCGGGGGTCGGGACGGTAGCTCTGGAAGGTGGCCCCACGGAAGCGGGGCGGGGGAACAAAGCTCTGGAGAAGCCCGGGCAGGTCCACCTCGGGGTGGCGGTCCACTAGGCGCATGGGGCCATTCTAGTCCGGGGTGTGGCGGGAGGCCCGGGCTCCAGGTACCATATAGGGGTATGGTGCGGCTCTACGGCATCCCGGGGTGTGGCCCCTGCGAAATCGTGAAGATGTTCCTGGCCCAGCAGGGCATCCCCTTTGAGTTCGTGAACGCACGCCAGGACGAGGCGGCCGCCAGGAAGATGGCCGAGCTGGTGGGGAGCCCCACCGCCGGGGTGGTCCTGGAATGGGAGGGCAGGACCGAGGTTATCCGGGGGGTATCCCCCGCCCGGCTGCACGCCTGGCTGGCCCAGTACCGGCAAGGGCAGGGCTAGCTGGCCCCCTGAAGCCCCTCCAGGTGGTGGGCCTCGTGATAGGCCGCGGCCCTCACCCAGCCCAGGGCGTTGAGCTCGCCGAAAAAGGGGTGGGGAAAGGTGGCGGGGTGGTGGGGGTCGGCCTGGGCCGCCTCCTCCAGGAGGGCGGCCCGCGCCCGGGCCAGGAGGGCCAGCACCTCCTCCAGGCCCATCCCCCCCTGGGGGCGCACCCCCTCGGGGGCCTGGGGCTTCCCGTCCTTGTACTCCCCGGGCACCGCCTGCACCGGGGGCAGGGCCTCCCCCGCCCTCATGCGGCGGAGCCGCCTCAACACCCGGGCGGTGGAGGCCTCCACCAGGGCGATGTGCTCGGCCACCATCAGGGGGGTCCAGGCCCCTTCCCGCAAGGGGGTGGTGAGCCAGGTGGGGTCCGCCCCCTGGAGTAGGGTCAAGAGGGCCTTGCGGCTTTCCCCCAGGCGGGCCAGGGCCTCCTCCCAGGACCCATAGGCTTCCAACTGGACCATGCCCCAGTATACCCACCGGGTATAATCCCCCCATGCTCACCCTGGACCTTTCGGGCAAGAAGGCCCTCATCATGGGGGTTACCAACCAGCGGAGCCTGGGCTACGCCATCGCCGAGAAGCTCCACGGGGCGGGAGCCGAGCTGGCCTTCAGCTACCAGGGGGAAAGGCTACGGGAGGAGGTGGAGCGGCTGGCCGCCCCCCTTAAGGCCCTCACCTTCCAGGCGGACGTCACCCAGGACGAGGAGCTGGACCGGCTTTTCGCCGGGATCCAGGAGGCCTGGGGGGAGCTGGACTACCTGGTCCACGCCATCGCCTTCGCCCCCCGGGAGGCCATGGAGGGGCGGTACCTGGACACCAGGCGCCAGGACTGGCTTCTGGCCCTGGAGGTCTCCGCCTACTCCCTGGTGGCCGTGGCCCAGCGGGCCGAACCCCTCCTGCGCGAGGGGGGGAGTATCGTCACCCTCACCTACTACGCCAGCGAGAAGGTGGTGCCCAAGTACAACGTTATGGCCATCGCCAAGGCCGCTTTGGAGGCCAGCGTGCGCTACCTGGCCTACGAGCTTGGGCCCAAGGGGGTGCGGGTGAACGCCATCTCCGCAGGGCCCGTCCGCACCGTGGCCGCCCGGAGCATCCCCGGCTTCATGAAGATGTACGACCGCGTGGCCCAGGTGGCCCCCCTGAAGCGGAACGTCACCCCGGAGGAGGTGGGGAACCTGGGGCTTTTCCTCCTCTCCCCCCTGGCAGGGGGCATCACCGGGGAGGTGGTCTACGTGGACGCCGGGTACCACATCATGGGGATGGAGCTCTAGGAGCGGGGGTCTGGCGCTACATTTTTTAAAGCAAAAGGGGCCTATCCTGGGGGCATGGAAGGAAGCCACGGCCTCCACCACATCACCTGCATCGCCGGCGACCCCCAGGAGAACCTGGATTTCTACGCGGGGGTCCTGGGCCTGCGCCTGGTGAAGCGGAGCGTGAACCAGGACGACCCCACCACCTACCACCTCTTCTACGCGGACCGGGAGGGCACCCCGGGCACCGACCTCACCTTCTTCCCCTGGCCCAAACTACCCCCCCACCGCCCGGGGGTGGGCCAGGCGGTGGAGGTGGCCCTGGCCGTCCCGGAAGGAAGCCTTGGCTACTGGGAAGGCCGCCTGGGCCCCTTCCTCAGGGGGCAGGGCCAGCGCTATGGGCGCCCCGCCCTCCTCCTCCAGGACCCCCACGGCCTCCCCCTGGCCCTGGTGGAGGCCCCAGGCCCGGGCAGGCCCTGGGAGGGAAGCCCGGTTCCCCCCGCCCACCAGGTGCGGGGGCTTTTGGGGGCACGCCTCTTGGTGCGAAGCCTCCTCCCCAGCCTGGCCGTCCTGGAAGGGGTCCTGGGGTACCGGCGGGTGGCGGAGGAGGGAGACCGGGTGCTTCTGGCGCAGGAGGGGAGTTTCCTGGAGGTGGAGGCCCTTCCCCAGGGCCGCTTGGGGGCCTTTGGGGTGGGCGGGGTGCACCACCTGGCCTTCCGGGTGCGGGACGAAGCCCACGGCCTGGCCCTGCGCCAGAAGGCGCTGCACCTGGGTCTAAGGCCCACCCCGCCCATAGACCGGTTCTGGTTCCGCTCCATCTACTTCCGGGAGCCGGGGGGTGTCCTCTTTGAGCTGGCCACGGACGGCCCGGGGTTCGCCGTGGACGAGCCCCTGGAGGGCCTGGGCCAGCGCCTGGTCCTGCCCCCCTGGCTGGAGGCCAATCGGCAGAGGATAGAGGCCGCCCTACCCCCCCTTCACCTCCCGGCATGAACCCTCCCCACCTGGTCCTGCCGGGCCGGGAAGGCCTCACCCTCCTCCTCCTCCACAGCACGGGAGGGGACGAAAGAAGCCTCCTGCCCTTAGCCCGCGCCCTGCGTCCCGGGGCCCATCTCCTGAGCCCGCGGGGGGAGAGCCTGGAGGAAGGGGTTCCCCGCTTCTTCCGCCGCCACCGGGAGGGGGTCTTGGACCTGGAGGACCTGAGGGCCAAGGCCCAAGGCCTAGCGGCCTTCGTGGAGGAAGCCCTAAAGGGCTACGCCCTTCCCCGGCCCCTGGTGGCCCTGGGGTACTCCAACGGGGCCAACATGGCCTTAGGCCTCCTCTTCCACCACCCCCACCTCCTGGACGGGGCCCTCCTCCTAAGGCCCCTGGAGCCCTTCGGCAAGCCCTATCCCCTCCTGAAGGGCAAACCCGTGCTCTTCCTCCTGGGGGATCAGGACCCCCTGGTCCCCCCAGAGACCGCCACGGCCCTGAGGGAGCGCCTGGAGGGGGCGGGAGCCCGGGCCGAGGGCCACCTCCTTCCCGCCGGCCACGCCCTCACCCCGGAGGACCTGGCCCTGGCCCAAGGGTGGCTTGCGCGGGTGTTTCCCCCCGGGCCTCAGCTACCATAGGGGGGATGAGACGCCCTACCCCCACGGTCTGGGTGGGCAAGGTGCCCCTGGGGGGTGCCCACCCCATCGCCGTGCAGTCCATGACCAACACCCCCACCGCCAATGTGGAGGCCACGGTGGCCCAGATCCTGGCCCTCCACCGGGCGGGGAGCGAGATCGTCCGCCTCACGGTGAACGACGAGGAGGCCGCCCAAGCGGTGCCCGAGATCCGGCGCCGCCTCCAGGAGGCCGGGGTGGAGGTGCCCCTGGTGGGGGACTTCCACTTCAACGGCCACCTCCTCCTCCGCCGCTACCCGGCCATGGCCCAGGCCCTGGACAAGTTCCGCATCAACCCCGGCACCCTGGGGCGGGGCCGGCATAAGGACGAGAACTTCCAGGAGATGGTGCAAATCGCCATGGACCTGGGCAAGCCCGTGCGCATCGGGGCCAACTGGGGCAGTCTGGACCCCGCCCTCCTCACCGAGCTCATGGACCAAAACGCCCGGCGGCCCGAGCCCAAAAGCGCCCATGAGGTGCTCCTCGAGGCCCTGGTGGAAAGCGCCGTGCGCGCCTACGAGACCGCCCTGGAGCTGGGCCTGGGGGAGGACAAGATCGTCCTCTCCGCCAAGGTCTCCAAGGCCCCCGACCTGGTCTGGGTCTACCGGGAGCTGGCCCGGCGCACCCGGGCCCCCCTGCACCTGGGCCTCACCGAGGCGGGGATGGGGGTGAAGGGCATCGTGGCCAGCGCCGCCGCCCTAGCCCCCCTCCTCCTGGAGGGCATCGGGGACACCATCCGCATCTCCCTCACCCCCGCCCCCAACGAGCCCCGCACCAAGGAGGTGGAGGTGGCCCAGGAGCTCCTCCAGGCCCTGGGCCTGCGCACCTTCGCCCCCGAGGTGACCAGCTGCCCCGGGTGCGGCCGCACCACCAGCACCTTCTTCCAGGAACTGGCGGAAACCGTAAACGCCCACCTGAGGGCCAGGCTCCCCGAGTGGCGGGCAAAGTACCCCGGGGTGGAGGGCCTGAAGGTGGCGGTGATGGGCTGCGTGGTGAATGGCCCCGGGGAGAGCAAGCACGCCCACATCGGCATCTCCCTGCCGGGAGCGGGGGAGGAGCCCAAGGCCCCGGTCTACGCGGACGGCAAGCTCCTCACCATCCTCAAGGGGGAGAGGATCGCCGAGGAGTTCATGGCGCTGGTGGAGGCCTACGTGCGCCAGCGCTTCGCCAAGCCCTGATGGAGCCCTTTCGCTTTGAGCGCCTGGCCCAGAGCGGCCGGGCCCGGGTGGGCCGCCTCCACACCCCCCACGGTTCCGTGGAGACCCCCCTCTTCATGCCCGTGGGCACCCAGGGCTCGGTGAAGGGCCTCCTGCCCAAGGACCTCAAGGCCATCGGCAGCCAGGTGCTCCTGGCCAACACCTACCACCTCCTCCTGCGGCCCGGGCCCGAGCGGGTGCGGGCCCTGGGGGGGCTTCACGGCTTTGCCGGCTGGCAGGGCCCCTGGCTCACGGACTCCGGGGGCTTCCAGGTGATGAGCCTGGGCCACCTGCGACGCATTGACGAGGAGGGGGTGGTCTTCCAGAGCCACCTGGATGGAAGACCCCTCCAGCTCACCCCCGAAAGGAGCATCGCCGTGCAGGAGGCCCTGGGGGCGGACATCATCATGGCCTTTGACGAGTGCCCCCCCTACCCCTCCTCCCGGGACTACCTGAAGGCCTCCTTAGAGCGCACCCTGCGCTGGCTGGAGCGGAGCCTCAAGGCCAAGACCCGCCCGGACCAGGCCCTTTTCGGCATCGCCCAGGGGGGAACAGACCCCGAGCTCAGGGCCCTTTCCACCCGGGAGACGGTGCGCTTTGACCTGCCCGGCTACGCCATCGGGGGGCTGGCGGTGGGGGAGCCCAAGGAGGCCATGTTCCCCATGGTGGCCCTCTCCACCGAGCTCCTCCCCGAGGAGAAGCCCCGCTACCTCATGGGGGTCGGCCACCCCGAGGACCTGGTGGCGGCCATGGGGCTTGGGGTGGACCTCTTTGACTGCGTCTACCCCACCCGCACGGGCCGCTTCGGCAGCGCCCTGGTGCCCGAAGGGCGGCTTAACCTGAAAAACGCCCGCCACCTGGAGGACCCCAGGCCCCTGGAGGAGGGGTGCGACTGCTACACCTGCCAGACCTTCAGCCGGGCCTACCTGGCCCACCTGGTGCGCTCGGGGGAGATGCTGGGGGGCATCCTCCTTTCCCTCCACAACCTGCGCTACCTGCACCGCCTTACCGAGGCTGCCCGGGAGGCCATCCGGCAGGGGGATTACGGGGCCTTTGCCAGGGACTTTGCCGAAAGGCGCTTCGGCCGGGAGGTCCCCGCCTGGTTCCGCGAGGCCCTGGCCGCCGGGGGGCACTGGTAAAATGCCCCCGGTATGACGCCAAGGAACCTTATCCTGGGCCTGCAGCACACCGTGGCCATGTTCGGGGCCACGGTGCTCGTCCCCCTCCTCACCGGCCTCCACCCCGCGGTGGCCCTCTTCACCGCCGGGCTTGGCACCTTGGTGTTCCACCTGGTCACCGGGCGCATGGTGCCCGTCTTCCTGGGCTCCAGCTTCGCCTTCATCGCCCCCATCCTGGCGGCCAAGGAGGCAGGGTTCTCCCTGGCGGCGGTGGGCGGGGGGATTGCCGCGGCCGGGCTGGTCTATGCCCTTTTTGCCCTCCTGGTCCTCCTCATCGGCCCCGGAAGGGTGCGCCAGGTCTTCCCCCCCGTGGTCACCGGGCCGGTGATCGTGGTCATCGGCCTCACCCTGGCCCCGGTGGCGGTGCAGATGGCCAGCAAGGACTGGCTCCTGGCGGTGGTCACCTTCGCGGGGGCGGTGGTGAGCGCGGTCTTCTTCCGGGGGCTTTTCCAGATGATCCCCGTGCTGGTGGGGGTGGGCGTGGGGTACCTGGTGGCCTTGGCCCTGGGGCGGGTGGACCTGAGGCCCCTGGGGGAGGCGGCCTGGTTCGGCCTGCCCCCCTTCACCCCGGCCGCCTTTGAGTGGGGGGCGGTGCTCCTCATCGCCCCCGTGGCCTTCGTTACGGTGATGGAGCACATCGGGGACATCCTCACCAACGGCCGGGTGGTAGGGAAGGACTTCTTCGCCAGGCCGGGCCTCCACCGCACCCTCCTGGGGGACGGCCTGGCCACCAGCCTGGCAGGGCTTTTGGGCGGGCCGGCCAACACCACCTACTCGGAGAACACCGGGGTGCTGGCGGTGACCCGGGTTTACGACCCCGTGGTCCTGCGCATGGCCGCCCTCTTCGCCATCCTCCTCTCCTTCTCTCCCAAGCTGGCTGCCCTCCTCCAGACCCTGCCCCAGGGGGTCCTGGGGGGCATCGCCATGCTCCTTTTCGGCATGATCGCCTCGGTGGGCATCCGCACCCTGGCCGAGGCGGAGATTGACTTCACCCACAGCCGCAACCTGATCGTGGTCTCGGCCATCCTGGTCCTGGGCCTGGGGGGGGCGGTGGCCCAGCTGGGGACGGTGCAGGTGGCCGGGGCCGCGGTGCCCCTCAAGGTGAGCGGGATGGCCCTGGCCGCCCTGGTGGGGGTGGTGCTCAACCTGCTCCTGCCCCGGCAACTGGAGCCCGAGGCCCTGGTCACGGAGGAGGAAAGGCTACCCTAGCCCTCCCGGTAGAAGCGGCTCTGCCGGTAGTAGTCCTCCAGGAGCACCTTCAGGAAGGCGGCCGCGGGCACGCCCAGCAGGGCCCCCCAGAGGCCGAAGAGGCTGGCCCCCACCAGGATGGCGGCGATGGCCGTCACCGGGTGGAGCCGGGTGGCCCGGCCCACGATGAGGGGGCCCAGGAGGTTTCCCTCCAGCTGGTTGGCCAGCCAGAGGACGAGGAAGGCCAGAAGGACCTTGCCGAACCCCCCGGTGGCCGCCAGGAGGAGGGCAGGCACCCCGGAGACGATCACCCCCACGAAGGGGATAAGGTTGAAGACCCCGGCCAGGAAGCCCAGGCTGGCGGCCAGGGGCACGCCCACCAGCCAAAGCCCCACCCCCACCAAAAGCCCCACCAGGAAGGCCACCAGGAGCTGGCCCCGCACATACCCCCCCACGCTCCGGTCCAGCTTGTGGGCCAGCTCGGCCACCAGGGGCTGGTAGGGCTCGGGGAAGGCGCGAAGCGCGGCCTGGCCCAGGCGGGGGAGGTCGTAGAGGAAGTAGATGGAGAGGGTGAGGGCGGTGAGGAGCTGGAAGATGCCGCCCAGGAGGCCAGTGAAAAAGCCCAGGAGGTTTCCCCCTTGGGAGAGGAGGCCCTGGAGCCAGCGCACCACGGCCTCCAGAAAGCCCTGGAGGAGGCCCTGGAGGTTGCGGCCGGCCTCGGCCAGGATGGGCTCGAGGGCCTCGGGGATGGGCAGGGCCTCCACCCGGTCGGGCAGGCCCAGGAACCAGGCCAGGAGGGGGTCCAGGAGGCGGGGGAGTTCGCGGGCGAGATGGGAAAGCTCCACCACCGTCTGGGCAGTGAGGAAGGAGGCCAGGCCCAAAAAGAGCCCCAGGCCCAGGTAGACCAGGACCACCCCCAGGGCCCGGGGAAGCCTCCGGGCCTCAAAGAAGCGCACCACCGGGTGGGCCAGGTAGGCGAAGGCAAAGGCGGTGAGGAGGACGGAAAGAGCAGGCCAGGCCCGGGCCAGGAGGCGGTAGGCCAAAAAGGCCAGGAGGAGGTAGGCGAGAACCCGCACATAGGGGTTCTCCCAGACCCGGAGGAAGGCCTCGCGCACGGGGCTATTCTAAGCGGAAGAAGGCCTTGGCCTCCCGGAGGAGGGCCTCGCGGTCCAGGCCCTGGAAGAGGAAGCGGCCCCGGTCTGGCTCCCCCTCCCAGAGCTCAAAGAGGAGCCTGGGAGCCCCTCCCATGAGCCCGGTGTTGCCCAGGTAGCCGATGGGGTCCCCGCGGAGGACCCTTTGTCCGGGGGAGAGGTTGCTGTAGGGGGCCTCGAGGTGGGCGTAAACGCTCACGCGGCCGTCGGGGTGGCGGATCCAGACCTCGAGGCCCCGCAAAAGGTCCATCTCCTCCGGCCCCGCCCCCTCCCGCACCCGCTCCAAAAGGGCCCGGTAGGCCTCGGGGGAGGGTTCTTGGTGGTTCCGGTCCACCTTCACCACCTCCCCCGAGGCGGCGGCCACCACCCCCATCCCCCGCACCACGGGCACGCAGGCATCCCCCGCCTGGAAGACAAAGCCCGCGCTCACCCCCTTGCGGTAGGGCCTGGGCGCCCCCGGAAGGTTCTCCGGGCGGCTGGGCAGGCAGGCCCCGGGCAGGGGCAGGAGGTAGCCCTCGGGGGCCAAGAGGGCCTTTTGGGAAAGAGCCCCCACCTCCTGGCGCAGGGCGGCAAGCTGCCGCCCCCGGGCCAGGAAGCCCAGGCTCACCACCAGGGCGTAGAGGGCCAGGAAGAGGAGGAGGTAGTGCCCCGGCTTCCAGACCATGGCCCCATGCTACAAAAGCCCCCCTCCCGGGGGGCTTTGCTTCGGGAAAGGGGGACTAGAGGAGCTTCAGGAGGCGCTCTTTAATCTCCTTGGCGGAAAGCCCCTCCAGCTTCAGGCCCTTGGCCCGCTCCAGGAGCTCGTAGACCTTGGGGATGTGGCTGGTGGCCACCCGGAAGGTGATCTCCTGGCCCGCCACCCGCACGCGCACCTTCTGCAGGTTGGGGTACTGGCGCCGCTTGGAGATGCCCGTGGTCTTCCGGCCCACACCCCCTTCCCGCTTGGCCTTACCCCGCCGCTCAATGCTGTTGGCCACGATGGGCCGCTTCCCGCTGATCTCGCAAACCTTGGACATACCACCCTCCCGTGCCCGAAGGCAAACCCTAAGGAGTATAGCACACCGCCTGCCATCCGGTAGACTCTTTGGGATGCCCACGGTGCTGGTGCCCCTCCTCATCGCCCTAGACCAGATCCTGAAGCTCTGGGCCCTGGAGAACCTCTCCCCCGTGCCCAGACCCTTCCTGGGGGACCTCCTCTACCTCACCCTGGTGCAGAACACCGGGGCGGGGTTCGGGCTCCTGGCGGGAAAGGCCTTCCTCCTGGGCTGGCTCAGCCTGGGGGTGGGGGCGGTCCTCCTCTACCTCCTGGCCCGGCGGCGCTACCCCCTCTTTGAGGCCCTGGCCCTTTCCCTGATCGCCGCCGGGGCCTTGGGCAACGGCATAGACCGCCTGGGCCGGGGCTGGGTGGTGGACTACCTGGACCTGGGGACCCAGATCCCCCTCATCGCCACCTTTCCCGTCTTCAACCTGGCGGACGTGTGCGTGACCCTGGGGGCGGCCCTCCTCCTCCTGGGCCCCCTCCTGGCCCGCAAGAAGCGGCGGCGTTACTAGACCGTCTGGAGGAGGCCAGCGAAGCGCTCCAGGGCCTTCTTGAGATTGGCCTCGCTGGTGGCGTAGGAAAGGCGCACGTGCCCGTAGGCGGCAAAGTCCGTGCCGGGGACCACGGCCACCCCCGCCTCCAGGAGGCGCTCAGCCGCTTTTACCTCGTCCGGGGCGATGGGGGAGGTGTCCAGGAGCACGTAAAAGGCCCCGCTGGGACGGACCGCCTTGAGGCCAAGCTCCGCCAGGCCCTCCAGGAGCAGGTCCCGCCGCCTGCGGTAGGCCTCGCGGGCCATGGCCACGAAGGCCTGGGAGGCCTCGAGGTTGGTGAGGGCCTCGAGGGTGGCCCACTGGGCGATGGTGTCCGGGCTGGTGGTGGACTGGCTGGAGACGTCGGCCATGGCCTTGATGACCGCCTTGGGGCCGCAGGCGTAGCCAATGCGCCAGCCGGTCATGGCGAAGGCCTTGGCCGCTCCGTTCACGGTGATGGTGTGCTCCGGGGCCAGGCGACCCGGGGAGAAATGCTCCCCCTCGTAGATGAGGTGCTCGTAGATTTCGTCGGAGACCAGGTAGAAATCGTGCTCCACCGCCAGGCGGGCCAGGGCCTCCAGGACCTCCTTGGGGTAGACCGCCCCCGTGGGGTTGTTGGGGGAGTTCACCACCAGGGCCTTGGTGCGGGGGGTGATGGCCCGCCGCACCGCCTCGGGGTCGGGGACAAAGCCCTCCTGGGGAAGGGTTGCCACCTCCACGGGCACCCCCCCGGCGAAGCGCACCATCTCCGGGTAGCTCACCCAGTAGGGGGCCAGGACGATCACCTCGTCCCCCGGGTCCAGGATGGCCTGGAAGAGGTTGAAGAGGGCCTGCTTCCCCCCCACGGTGACCAGGGTCTCCTCCGGGCTTACCAAAAGGCCGTTTTCCCGCCGGAACTTCTCCGCCAGGGCCTCCCGGAGCTCGGGGATGCCCGCCGGAGGGGCGTACTTGGTCTTGCCCTGGGCCAGAGCCCGCCTGGCCGCCTCCTTTACGTGCTCTGGGGTGTCAAAGTCGGGCTCGCCGGCGGTGAGGGCCACCAGGTCCACCCCCTGGCGCCTCAGCTCCAGGGCCCGGGCGTTCACCGCCACCGTGGCCGAGGGCTTCATGGCCTGGACCCGCGCTGAAAGGCCGCGCATGGCATAAGTATACGGGAAAGCCCGCCCCCCGGAAGCATAGAATGGAGGGGTGAGGCAACCCGTGCCCCAGGAAGAGGTCCTGCGGGAGGTGGCCCAAAGGGTAGCCCAGCTGCTCCAAGGCCGGCGCTACCGCCTCTACCTCTTTGACTCCCGGTCCAGGGGGGAGGCCACACCCCGTTCGGACTACGACCTGGCCCTTTGGGCCGACCCTCCCCTGGACCTGGCCACCCTGGCCCATCTGCGGGAAGCCCTCGAGGCGCTACCCATCCTGCAAAGGGTGGACCTGGTGGAGCTTTCCTGGGCTCCTGGGCTCAGGGGGGTTGTTGAACGAGAGGGGGTGCTCCTTGGAGAGGGAGGCTTGGCTTAGGAGCCAGGTGGCCCTTCTAGAACAGGCAACAAAGCGGCTGGACGAGGCCTTATCCCGCCCCAAGGACGAATTCATCCGCGATGCCGCTATCCAGCGCTTTGAGCTCACCTTTGGGCTGGCTTGGAAGGTCCTAAAAGGCTACCTGGAAATACAGGGTTTGGAGGCCCGCTCCCCGAGAATGGCCATACGCTGGGCTTTTGCCAGAAGACCCAGGGTGGCGGGAAATGCTTGAACTGCGCAACCTGACCAGCCACGCCTACGATGAAGCCCTAGCTGAAAAATCTATAGTGTCCTGCCAAAAATGCGGGATCATTTCGGAATCCCTTCACGCCGAGGGCTTCTAAAAAGCACCCTTCCTGCTCAAGAGACCCCCACAGGGCGGGGCACAGCCTCCCCGCCCCTCACCCCCACCCTACCCCCCACCACCCGTAGCCCCAGGGGGCGGACCTCGGCCTGGTACACCCTGGCCTCGGGCAGGAGCTCACCGTCCGCGTGGGCAGGCACAGGAGTGGAAAAGGCCACCTCCACCCTCCGCCCGGCATAGGCCACCACCTGGGGGTGGGAGAGGTGCCGGCCCAGGAGGAGGCGGGGCAGGATGAGGACCACCCCGGGCCGGGTGAAGGAGCGGGCCAGGACCAGGGAGAGGAGGCCGTCCCGGGGGTCGGCCATGGGGGCGATGGGGATGCCCCCGCCGTACATGGGCCCGTTCATGGCCGCCAGAAGGAGAAGGGGGCCCCGGTGCACCTCCGCCCCGTCCACCAGGACCCGCCCCTCGGGCAGGCGCAGGTCCTTGAGCACCCCGAAGAGGGCGTAGAGGTAGCGGGGCATGCCCCGCAAAAAAGGCGGGGCGGAGAAGGCCTTCTTGGCCACCAGGGCGTCGAAGCCGATGCCTAAGGAAGCCCCGAAGGGCTCGCCGTTTACCCAGCCCAGGTCTATGGCCTCCTCGGGGGCGGAGAGGGCCAGGGCTAAGGCCTCCCGCCAGGCAAGCCCCCGCAGGCCCAGCATGCGGGCGAAGTCGTTGCCGCTCCCGATGGGCACCACCCCCAGGACCTTCTCCGTGCCCGCCAGGCCCCGGAGCACCTCGTGCACCGTGCCGTCCCCCCCCACGGCCACCACCCGGGCCCCCTCAGGGGCCTGGTAGGCCAGCTCCGTGGCGTGGCCCGGCCCCTCGGTGAGGAAGGCCTTTGCCCCCCCTTCCCGGGCCGCCTTCAGGATGGCCCCCGAAAGCCGCCCCACCTTGCCCCGGCCCGCTGCCGGGTTCACGATCACCCACCTTTCCACCCCCCTATTCTAGGGCCATGGGCCTCCTTGCCCACTTCCTCCGCGGGCCCCACCCCAAGACCACCCTCCTCCTCACCCGGGCGGGGCCGGTGGCGAACCCGGAGCACGTGCTCTACAGCCACCCAGGCCTGCCCCTGGCCGAGGAGGGGAGGCGGGCCCTCCTGGCCCTGGTGGGGCTGTTGCGGCGCTACCCCGTGGCCTGGGTGTACGCCGCAGACAGCCGGGCGGAGGCCGAGGCGGCCCGCCTTCTGGGAGAGGCCCTGGGGGTGCCCCACACCCTCCTCCCCGAGCTCAGGGAGCGGAGCTGGGGCCATTGGGAGGGCCTCCCCTTCCCCGAGGTCCAGGCCCGCTACCCCCAGGCGGTGAGGGCCTGGCTGGCGGACGAGGCGGGCTTCGCCCCCCCAGGGGGGGAGAGCGTGCGGGCGGCCTGGGAACGGGGGCGGGAGGCCCTGAGAGGGCTTCTGGCCCGGCACCGGGGGCAGGCCCTCCTCGTGGTGGGCAACTGCACCCTGAACCGCGCCGCCCTGAGCCTGGCCCTGCCCCTGCCCCCCGAGGAGGGGCTCAGGCTGGAGCAGGACTACGCCAAGCTCACCGTGCTGGACTTCTACGGGGAGGAAGGGGTGGTGAAGGCCATGAACCTCGAGGCCCCCCCTGAGGACATAGGTCCCTAACCCCAAGCCAAGGGCGGCTTTGGGCCAGGGCTTTGCGGTAGACTGAGGGCATGATCCGGCCCGTGGCCCGCCAAGACCTCCCGGGACTGGTGAGGCTCCTCCGCTGGATGGACGCCAGCCCAGAGCGGGGGGTCCTGGCCCCGGAGGCCCGGGACCCAGAGGGCCTGGCCGAGGAGCTGGAGGACGGCCTGGTCCTCCTCCGGGAGGGGGAGGTGGCGGGATACGTGGGCCTCTACCCCTTCTGGGACGGGGCGGCCCTGGAAGGCCCCCTGGCCTACGGGCGGGAGGACCTCTTCCCCCTCCTTCAGGCCGCGGAGGCCCGGGCTTCCGAGCTCCTTTTGGAAAGACTCTACGCCTTTCCCCGGGAGGAGAACCGCACGCTACGGGAGGTCCTGGAGGAGGCGGGCTACGACCTTTTGCACCTCACCTACTTCTTCGTGAAAAACCCTGGGGGGCTGGACTACCCGCCCCCCCAGGGGGTCGTCATCCGCAGGGGCTTCCCCGGCCCTGGGGTGTACCGCGAGCTTTACCGGGAGAGCGAGGAGGGCTGGGCCCTGCGCCTCAAGTGGACGGACGAGGAGCTATTGGAGCATTTCCACGACCCTCAGGTCCACCTCCTGGTGGCCTACCGGGGGGACCGGCCCGTGGGCATGGCGGAGGTGGAGCTAGAGGACAAAGAGGCCAGCGTGGCCTACATCGGGGTCATCCCCGAGGCCCGGGGCCAGGGCATCGGGCGCTCCCTGCTCTCCGAGGCCGCGCGGCTGGCGCAGAAGAAGGGGGCCTCCCTCCTGCGGGTCCGGGCCCACGACCACGAGAAGGGGGCCCTGGAGCTCTACCGGGGGCTGGGGTTCAGCCTCGAGGAGGCGGTGGCCACCTACGCCAAGGAGCTCAGGGCCAGGCGGTAGGTCTCCGCGTGGGCGGCCACGGTAAGCCGGGGGTCGCGGTTGTACCCCCCGCCCATGACCACCACCAGCGGGGCCCCCAGCCTCCGCACCCAGCGGAAGACGGCGCGGTCCCGCTGCCGCACCCCCTCGAGGCTCAGGGCCAGGCGGCCAAAGCGGTCCCCCCGGAGGACGTCCACCCCGGCGTTGTAGAAGACCAAGGCCGGCCGGAAGGCCTGGGCCCTTTCCAGGGCCTCCTCCAGGGCCCGGAGGTAAAGGGTGTCCTCGGTACCGTCGGGAAGGCCCACGTCCAGGTCGCTTTGCTCCTTCTTCAGGGGGTAGTTCCGCTCCCCGTGCAGGGAAAGGGTGAAGACGCTGGGGTCATTCTGGAAGAAGACCGCGGTGCCGTTCCCCTGGTGGGCGTCCAGGTCCACCACCAGAACCCGCCCGACAAAGCCCCGGGCCCGCAGCCAGGCCACGGCCACGGCCACGTCGTTGAAGAGGCTGTACCCCTCGGCGCGGTCGGGGAAGGCGTGGTGGGTGCCCCCGGCTAGATTGAGGCCCAGGCCCAAGGTGAGGGCGTCCTCCGCCGCGGCCACAGTCCCTCCCGCCGCGTGCAGGGCCCGCCGCAGGAGCCCGGGGCTGAAGGGCAGGCCCAGCCGCAAAACCTCCTGGCGCGAAAGCCCTTCCCCAAAGAGCCTTTCCAGGTAAACGGGGTCGTGGGCCATGAAGAGGGCTTCCCGGGGCACCTCCGGGGCGGGGAGGATGGGGAGAAGCCCCTTTAGGGCCTCCGCCACCCCCCCGTACTTGTAGAGGGGAAAGGGGTGGCCCTCGGGCAGGTCAAAGGCCAGGTGCGCCGTGGTGTAGGCCCGCACGCCTCCATCATGCCGCCTTTTGGCAGAATAAGGGTGTTGCGCCTCCTCCTCCTTGCCGACCAGGTCCACCCCCACATCCACTCCCAGCGCTTCCCGGGGAACCTGCCCCCCTTTGACCTGGTGCTGGCCGCGGGGGACCTGCCCGGGGAGTACCTGGAGTACGTGGCCAGCAAGGTGGAAGTGCCGGTCCTCTTCGTCCCCGGGAACCACGGGGAGGAGTGGGTGTGGGAGGAAGGGCAAAGGCGGCGGCCCGGGGGCGTGGTGAACCTCCACGGCCGGCTTTTCCGCTACGGGGGGAGGCTCTTCTACGGCATCGGGGGGGTGCCCCGCTACCGGGAGGGGGAGGGGCAGCTTTTGGAGGCTGAGCTTTACCGCCTGGCCCTGAAACCCCTTCCCCTCCTCTTCCCCAGGCGGCTCCTCCTGGGCCACGGGCTGGACGTCCTCCTCACCCACGCCCCGCCCCCAGGGCCCACCGCCGGACGGGACTTCGCCCACCGGGGAAGCCCGGCCCTGGGGCTTTTCCACCGCCTCTTCCGCCCCCGGCTCCACGTGCACGGCCACACCCCCCTCCTGGGTGCCCACCCCCAGCGGCGCCACCGCACCCCCTGGGGGGTGGAGGTGGTGCACGCCCAGGGCTATGCCCTCACGGAGCTTCCTTAAGCTGGCGGTAGGCCTCGTAGGCCGCCACCCCCAGGGCCACGGCCAGGTTCAGGGAACGCACGGGCCCCGGCATGGGGATGCGCAGGCCGGGGAAAAGGGCCAGGACCTCCGGGGGAAGCCCCCGGGTCTCGGGGCCGAAAAGGAGGTAGTCCCCCTCCTGGAAGCGGGCCTGGTAGAGGCTGGTCCCGGCCCGGGCGCTGAAGGCCCACACCCGGGCCCCCGGGGGAAGGCCTTCCAGGAAGGCGGCGAAGGTGTCGTGGACCCTGAGGTCCACGTGGGGCCAGTAGTCCAGCCCCGCCCGCCTGAGCCGCCGGTCCCCCAGGCGGAAACCCAGGGGTCGGATGAGGTGGAGGGGGAAGCCCAAGGCGGCGGCGGTGCGGGCGGCGTTCCCGGTGTTCTCGGGGATCTCCGGCTGGTAAAGGACCAGGTGGACCACTAGGCCCTCCGGTAGCGGGTGGCCGCCCCCCGGCCCAGACGCACCACCCGCCCCTCCCGCAGGAGGCGGTTGAGGAGGGCCAGGGCCTGGCGGGAGGAAAGCCCCAGGAGGCCCTCCACCTCCCGGCGGGACCGCGGCACCTGGAGAAACCCCAGCACCCCCTCGGCCAGGGGGTCGCGCCGGAGGAGGTGGTAGCGGCCCCGCTCCCGGCGCAACAGGCCCATGCGCTCCATGCGGGAAAGCACGCGGCGGGCAGCCTCCTCGGGGAGCTGCAGGGCCCGGGCCAGCTCCTCCAAGGAGGCCTCCCCCACCCGGCGGAGGTGGGCCACGGCGATGAGGTGGTCCAGGCTAAAGGCCCCCAGGCGCTCCTGGGCCTCCGCCAGCTCCCGCACGAAGGCCTCGTCCAGCTCGGGGTTGTAGAGGATGAGGGTGAGGGCATCGGGGTAGAGGCGGTACTCCGGGGGCTCCTTGCCGTACTTGAGGAGGAGGCGGTACATCTTGTCCACCCCACTGCCCGCCCGCTCCACGTAGCCCAGGCGGTAGAGGGCCTCCGCCAGCCGGGGGTTGCGCCGCTTGGGGGGATGGCGGAGCACGTTCTCCGGGGTGATGCCCGGGGGGAAGCCCCCGGGGTTGGAGATCTCCAGACGGTCCGGGTGGTGGTGCACCTGGATGGCGTCGGGGCTGGCCCAGTCCCGGTGGACCAGGGCGTTGAGCAGGGCCTCGCGGTAGACCTCGGCGTCAAAATCCCAGACCTCGATGCGGAAAAGCCCCACGGTGAGGTAGCGCACCCGGTTGCGGGCCTGGATCAGGTCCCTAAGCCGTTCCAGGAGGGCGGGGATGGGGCGCAGGAGGTCCTCGCGGAAGCTGTAGCCCTCCGCCCCCTCGTGGAAATAGTAGCTCACCTCCGCCTGGGGCAGGAGGCGCCGCAGGGCCAGGGGGGTGCCCGCCAGCAGAAGCCCCGCCACCGTGGGCCTTTCCTCCCCCTCCACCCGCTCCAGGAGGCCCAGGGCGAAGAGGAGCTCCAGGTCGGGCAGGGCAGCCAGGTTGCTCCCCCGCTCCTCCAGGATGCGCCTAAGGCGCAGGACCTCCAGGGGGTCCAGGTCAGAGAGGCTGGCCGCCGGCAGGACCTGGGCGGTGAGGTCGGGCTCGGGCCGGGCCTCCCCCACCTTGAGCTCGGTGAGGCGTTTCCCGTCCCAGAAGGGCACCCGCCCCGGCCCCAAGGCGATGGCCGCGGGGCTTTGGGGCACGTGCAGGAGGAGCACCTTCCCCTCAGGGCCCTCCACGGTCTCCACGTAGGGCAGGAGGAGGCCCTGGGTGAGCTGGAAGAGGGCGTGGGTGATCTGCAGGGGGTGGATCTCCGCCGCCCCCAGCACCTTCCCCTCGGGGCTCACCCCCAGGAAGAGGGTGCCCCCGCGGTGGTTGGCCAGGCCCACGGCGTGCCGGGCCAGCTCCTCCGGGGAGAGGTCTGGGGGCAGGAAGAGGGTGCGTTCGTCCTGCCCGGCGGAAAGGCGTGCCTTCACTTCCTGCCACGTCACGGGCACCAGTTTACGGAAGCGGGGGTTGGGCACAGGAAAGCAACATTTGCAGATCGTCAAGACTTTTGCTGACATAAAGCAAGCTAACTCCTGACATTAAGCAGACAAATTGGCCATTTACTTGCGGCAAGTAAGGCTATTAATGGCAAGTTGACAAGTAAACTCTTGACATCTTGCACAGGCGGTTCTACCCTGGACGCCAAGGAGGTGGGTATGCGGCAGCTAAGAACCCTTAAAGGCATCGCGGCAGTGGGACTATCGGGGCTGGCCCTGGCGGAGGGGGTAGAGGGGGCGGCCACGGCCTGGATCCTGGTGTCCACGGCCCTGGTCTTCCTGATGACCCCGGCCTTGGCCTTCTTCTACGGGGGGCTGGTGCGCTCCAAGAACGCCCTGAACACCATGATGATGAGCTTCGCCGCCCTGGGCTTCGTGGGGGTGGGCTGGGCCCTCCTGGGCTACAGCCTGGCCTTCGCCGAGGGGAGCGCCTGGATCGGCGGCCTGGCCCACGCCTTCTTGCAGGGGGTGGGCCTCGAGGCCAAGGGCGCCATCCCCCACCTGCTCTTCATGGCCTTCCAGGGCACCTTCGCCATCATCACCGCCGCCCTGCTCACGGGGGCCCTGGTGGAGCGCATGCGCTTCCCCGCCCTGCTCCTCTTCCTCACCCTCTGGGGGCTTCTGGTCTACGCCCCCATCGCCCACTGGGTCTGGGGCGGGGGCTTTCTGGGCCAGCTGGGGGCCCTGGACTTCGCCGGGGGCACGGTGGTGCACATCAACGCCGGGGTGGCGGCCCTGGTGGGAGCCCTGGTCCTGGGGGCCAGGAAGGACTACGGCCGCCAGGCCATCCTGCCCCACAACGTCCCCTTCGTCCTCCTGGGGGCGGCCCTCCTCTGGTTCGGCTGGTTCGGCTTCAACGGGGGTAGCGCCCTGGCCGCAGGGGAAGGGGCGGCCCTGGCCTTCGTGAACACCCTCCTGGCCCCGGCGGCCACCCTGGTGGTCTGGAGCCTCCTGGACCTCCTGCGCACGGGCAAGGCCACGGCGGTGGGCCTGGCCACCGCCATCATCGTGGGCCTGGTGGCCATCACCCCGGCGGCGGGCTTCGTCTCCCCCGTCTCCGCCCTGGTCCTGGGGGCGGTGAGCGCCTTCCCCAGCTACTTCTTCCTCCTTTACCGGCCCCGGACCCGCCTGGACGACAGCCTGGACGTCTTCGGCGCCCACGGCATCGCGGGGATCACCGGGGCCCTCCTCACCGGCCTCCTGGCGGAGGAGGCCTGGGGCGGGGCCAAGGGCCTCCTCTTCGGCAACCCCGCCCAGCTGGGGGTGCAGGCCCTGGCGGTGGCCGTGGCCATGGCCTACTCCGCCCTGGGCACCTTTGTCCTCCTGAAGCTGGTGGGCCTCCTCACCCCCTTGCGGGCGGCGGCCAAGGAGGAGGCCACGGGGCTGGACATCACCCAGCACGGGGAGGAGGCCTACGCCAGCGGCGAGGGGGCCATCCTGGTCCTCTCCGAGAGCACCCCGCCCGCCCTTAAGCCCCTGGGAGGTAAGGCATGAAGCTCATCGTGGCCATCATCCGCCCGGAGAAGCTGAACGAGGTGCTGGAGTCCCTCTTCAAGGCCGAGGTGCGGGGGCTTTCCATCAGCCGGGTCCAGGGGCACGGGGGGGAGACGGAGAAGGTGGAGACCTACCGGGGCACCACGGTGAAGATGGAGCTCCACGAGAAGGTGCGCCTGGAGATCGGGGTCTCCGAGCCCTTCGTCAAGCCCACGGTGGAGGCCATCCTCAAGGCGGCCCGCACCGGGGAGGTGGGGGACGGGAAGGTGTTCGTCATCCCCGTGGAGAAGGTCTACCGCATCCGCACCGGGGAGGAGGACGAGGCCGCGGTCACCCCGGTACAATGAGGGTGTGACGGCCAGGCAGCGGGCCATCCTCCACCGGGTCGTAGAGGAGTACATCCGCACCAAAGCCCCCGTGCCCTCGGCCAGGCTGGCCGAGGGCCTGGGGCTTTCCCCGGCCCTCTGCCGCTACGAGCTCATCGCCCTGGAGGAGATGGGCTACCTCAGCAAGCCCCACGCCTCCGCCGGGCGGGTGCCCACCCGGCAGGGCTACCGCCAGTACTCCCTCTCCCTCCTCCCCCCCAAGCCCCTGCCCGAGTCCACCCGGGAGCGGCTGGAGCGGGCCCTGGAGGGGGCTAGGGAGCCCGAAGCCTTTTTGGTGAAGATGGCCGTGGGCCTTTCCGGCTACCCCGCCCTCCTGCGCCTCAGGCCCCGGAAAACCCCCCGGGTGCTCCAGGTCCACCTCTCCCCCCTGGAGGGGGGTATCCTGGCGGTCTTCGTCCTGGAGGGAGGGCGGGTGAAGGAGGCGCGGCTACCCCTCAGCCTTCCCCCCGAGCGGCTCCGCCAGGCGGAGGAGGCCCTCTCGGGCCCCCTCGAGGCCCTTCCCCCGGCCCCCAGGGGCCTCGAGGACCTCTTTGCCCACCTGGCCCGGGCCCTGGCCGCCGGCCTCTCCCTCACCTACCGCGAGGGTCTGGCCGAGGCCCTCAAGGAGCCCGAGGCCAAGGACCCAGGCTTCCTGGAACGCCTGGTGGGGGTCTACGAGTCCGGCCGGGAGGAGGTCCTCACCCCCCCGGGCCGGGTGGACGTGCGGGTGGGGGAGGTGGAGGGGCTGGCGCAGGTGCAGGCGGGCTTCCAGCGGGGGGAGTGGCTGGGGGAGATCGTCCTCCTGGGCCCCATGCGCATGCGCTACGCCGAGGCCCTCTCCGTGGTCCTGGGCCTCTCCCGGGTCTATACTGGGCAACATGCGGGTTGAGGTGCGGCTTTTTGCCCTCTACCGGGAAAGGGCCGGCCAGGAGCGGCTTTCCCTGGAGCTCCCCGAAGGAGCCCGGGTACGGGAGGCCAAGGAGGCCCTGGAGGGCCTCTTTCCCGGTTTGCGCCTGGAAGGGGGCATGGCGGCGGTGAACCAGGCCCTGGCGGGGGCGGACACCCCCCTGAGGGAGGGGGACGAGGTGGCCTTCCTGCCCCCCGTCTCCGGGGGACAGGACTCCTACGGCCTCACGGAGGGGCCTTTGGACCTCGAGGCCCTGGTGGCCTGGGCCACCGCCCCCGAGTACGGGGCGGTGGTGAGCTTCCTGGGCACCACCCGCAGCCCCAACCGCGGGGAGGAGGTGGCCTTTTTGGAGTACGAGGCCTACCCGGAGATGGCGGAAAAGGTTATGGCGCAAATCCTGGAGGAAATGCGCCAGCGCTGGCCCCTGGGCCGCATCGCCCTCTGGCACCGCCTGGGCCGGGTGGACCCCGGGGAGGCCTCCATCGCCATCGTGGTCTCCGCCCGGCACCGCAAGGAGGCCTTCGCCGCCTGTCAGTACGCCATTGACCGGGTGAAGCAGATCCTCCCCGTGTGGAAGAAGGAGTACCGCAGGGACGGGAGCTTCTGGGTGGAGGGCTTCAGCCCGGAGGAGCACCGGCTTTGACCTCCTTCACCGTCATCGCCGGCCTTCTCCTCCTCTTCCTCTTCGCCCTGCCCCTCCTCCTGGGCTTCCTCTCGGGAAGGGCCTACCGCCAGGGCCGGGGCCGGGTGGCCCTGGGGCTTTTCCTCTTCGGGGGCTTCGTGGGGCTTTGGGCAAGGCCGAGGCCCCTGGGCCTCCTCCTCCTCCTCCTGGGGCTCCTTTGGGGGTATGGGCGCCGGCGGCTATAATGGGGGGATGACCGGCGAGGCCCTGGCCCAAGGGCAGAGCACCACCCGGCCCATCCTGGAGCTTTTCCCCGAGGAGCTTCCCGGGGAGGGGTACCGCAAGGCGCAGATCGCCCACTGGCTCTACGCCCGGGGGGCCCTGGACTTCGCCGAGATGACCGACCTGCCCAAGGCCCTGCGGGAGGCCCTGGCCCGGGAGTGGCGCATCTCGGAGTTCGCCCTGGTGGAGGCCTACCCCAGCCAGGACGGGAGCGTCAAGTACCTCTTTACCCTCCTGGACGGGAAGAAGACCGAGGCCGTCTACATGCCCTACCAGAACCGCAAGACCGTCTGCCTCTCCAGCATGGTGGGCTGCCCCGCGGGGTGCACCTTCTGCGCCACCGGGGCCTTGGGCTTTGGCCGCAACCTCACCGCGGGGGAAATCCTGGCCCAGCTCCTGGCCATCGCCCACCACCAGGGCATCTCCCCGCGGGAGATCCGCAACGTGGTCCTCATGGGCATGGGGGAGCCCCTCCTCAACCTGGGGAACGTCCTAAAAGCCGTGCGCCTCATGCTCCACCCCAAGGCCCTGGCCATGAGCCCGCGGCGCATCACCCTTTCCACCGTGGGCATCCCCCGGGGAATCTACCGCCTGGCGGAGGAGGACCTGGGGGTGCGCCTGGCCCTCTCCCTCCACGCCCCCGACGACGAGACCCGCCGGCGGATCATCCCCACCGCCCACCGCTACCCCATAGCGGAGATCCTCGAGGCCGTGCGCCACTACTACGCCAAGACCAAGCGGCGGGTGACCTTTGAGTACACCCTCCTAAAAGGGGTGAACGACCACCCCTGGCAGGCCCGGCTCCTGGCCAAGCTCCTGAGGGGCATAAGCGCCCACGTGAACCTCATCCCCTTCAACCCCTGGGAGGGGGCGAGGGTGGCGGGCACGCCCAAGGCGGGCATCCTGGCCTTTGCGGAGGAGCTTAAGCGCCTGGGGGTGCCCACCTCCATCCGCTTCAGCCGGGGGCAGGACGTGGGGGCGGCCTGCGGCCAGCTGGCCCTCAAGGCCCCCCCCATCCTCACCCTCACGCCGACTCCAGAAGACGGCGGGCGATGATGAGCTTGAGGATCTCGCTGGTCCCCTCCCCGATGCGGGTGAGGCGGGCATCCCGCCAGTAGCGCTCCACGGGGTAGTCCTTCACGTAGCCGTAGCCCCCAAGGACCTGGATGGCCTCGTCACAGGCCTTGACCGCCACCTCGCTGGCGAAGAGCTTGGCCTGGGCGGCCTCGAGGGCATAGGGGCGGCCCGCATCCCTAAGCTCCGCCGCCTTCAGGTAAAGAAGCCGCGCCGCCTCCAGCTCCGTGGCCGCCTCCGCCAGCTTGAAGGAGACCCCCTGGTACTCGGCGATGGGCCGGCCGAAGGCCTCCCGCCCCTTGGCGTAGGTAAGGGCGAAGTCCAGGGCCGCCCGGCCCAGCCCCACGGCCATGGCGGCGATGCCGATCCGCCCCCCATCCAGCACCCGGAGCACGTCGTAAAAGCCCTTCCCCCGCTCCCCCAAAAGCGCCTCCGCGGGCACGAAGAGGTCCTCCAGGAGGAGCTGGGCGGTGTCGGAGGCGTTGAGGCCCAGCTTCTCCTCCTTCCTGCCCACCTTAAGCCCGCGCTCGGGGCGGAAAAAGGCGAAGGCGGAGATCCCCAGGTGCTTGCGCTCGGGGCCCGGGGGAGGGTCGGTGCGGGCCACCACCACGTAGACCCCGGCCACGCTCCCCTGGGTGATGAACTGCTTGGTGCCGTTGAGGCGGAAGCCCCCGGGGACCTCCTCGGCCTTGGTCTTGAGGGCGGCGGCGTCGGAGCCCGAGCCCGGCTCCGTAAGCCCCCAGGCCCCCAGAGCCTCCCCCGAGGCCAGCTTGGGCAGGAAGGCCTCCTTCTGGGCCTCACTCCCCGCCAGCAGGATGTGCCCCGTGGCCAGGGAGTTGTGGCTGGCCACGGTGAGGGCCAAAGCACCATCGTAGTAGGCGATCTCCTCCACCATGCGGGCAAAAAGCCGGGTGGAAAGCCCTGCCCCCCCATAGGCCTCGGGCACCGTGGCCCCGAAGACGCCGAACTGGGCCAGCTTCCGCACCAGCCCCCAGGGGAAAGCCCCCGTCCGGTCCCGCTCCGCCGCCCCCGGGGCCACCTCCGCCTTCAGAAACTCCCGCAGGGGCCCAAGCACCGCCCGCTCCTCCTGGTTCTCCTCAAACCAAAGGGCCATGGTGGGTTAAGTATAACACTTTCCTGCCCATAAGTAAAAATGCGTTATATCACAGAGCGAGGCCCCGTAGCAGGGGGCCTGGCCCCGGCCGTAAAGTCAGGAGGATGCTCCTCCTGGCCGGCCCTACGGACGTGGGCAAGACCACCCTGGCCCTCCGCCTCCTGGAGAAGGTGGGGGAAGGCTACCTTCTGGACCTGGACCCGGGGCAGGGGGCCCTGCCGGGGGCCTTCACCCTCTTCCACTACCGGCGGGGGGTCCTCACCCCCCTGCGCCGCTACCTCCTGGGGGCCCTCTCCCCCGCCGGGGTGGAGGCGCGGGCGGTGGTGGGGGCCCTGCGCTTAGCCCGCCTCATCCCCCCGGGAAGCCCTACCGTGGCCGATACCGACGGCTACCTGGACCCCGGCTTCCGCCTCCTGCAGGTGGAGGCCTTAGCCCCCACGGAGGTCCTCCTCCTGGGGGCAGAGGCCCTTCACCGGGCCCTGGCCTGGCGGCAGGACCTAAGGGTGCGCCTGGCCCCACCCCTTCCCGGGGCGCGGCGCAAGCGGGCCGCCGAGCGGCGCCAGAACCGCCTGGAAAGGCTTCTGGCCCACCTGCAGGAGGCTAGGCCCCGGGCCCTACCCCTGGAGGAAGGGGGGGCGGCGGAGGGGCTTTACGGCCTCCTGGACGGGGAGGGGTTTTTCCTGGGCTACGGCCGCCTTCTGGCCTGGGAAGCCGGGGAAGGACTCTTCCTCACCCCGGTGCGGGGGGAGGTGGCCAGGGTGGTGCCCACCCGGCTCCGCCTCCCTACCCCCGCACTACCAGGTTGAGGATTTTGCCGGGCACGTAGATTTCCTTGAGGACCTCCTTGCCCTCCAGATGGGCCTGGACGTTGCGCACCTTCTTGGCCTCCGCCAGGGCCACCTCCAGGGGGGCGTCCTTGGGGATGCGGATGGTGCCCCGCACCCGGCCGTTCACCTGGACCGCCACCTCCACCACATCCTCCTCCAGGGCCTTCTCGTCCAGCTCAGGCCAGCCCGCCTCAAAGAGGCTGTCGGGCCAGAACCAGTGCCAAAGCTCCTCGGCGATGTGGGGGGCGAAGGGGAAGAGCATCTGCAGGTAGTAGCGGAGGGCGGTGCGGTACACCGGGGTGACGGATCTTTCCTTGCGGTAGTCGTAGAGGGCGTTCAGGAACTCCATGAGGGCGGCGATGGCGGTGTTGAAGCGCAGGGCCTCGAGGTCCTCCGTCACCTTCTTCAAGGTGGCGTGGAGCTTGCGGTAAAGGGCCAGGTCCGCCCCCTCCAGGGCCTCCGCCTGGAACCGCCCCGAGGTGGCGGCCAGGGCCTCCCGGTCCTCGGCCACCCGGCGCCACACCCGGTTGAGGAAGCGCCAGGCCCCCTGCACCCCCTCCTCAGTCCAGACCATCTCGTTTTCCGGGGGGGCGGCGAAGAGGATGGTGATGCGGGCGATGTCCGCCCCCTCCTCCTTCACGAAGGGCCCCACCATGACCCCGTTGCCCTTGGACTTGCTCATGACCGCGGGCTTCCAGAGGTGGAGGGTGCCGTCGGGGTGGGGCCTGAGCTCGGCCCCCATCTTCTTGAGGGCCTCCAGGGAAAGCTCCCGCTCGGAAATCTCCAGCTGGATGCGGGTGGGCTCGGGCAGGCGCACCACCTCCCCCTCCACCTCCACGGGGCCGAAGTCCGTCCAGGCCATGACCATGCCCTGGGTGAAGAGGCCCCTAAAGGGCTCCTCCACCTCCACCATCCCCAGGTCGTGGAGGAACTTGGTGAAGAAGCGGCTGTAGAGGAGGTGCAAGACCGCGTGCTCCACCCCGCCGATGTACTGGTCCACGGGCATCCAGAAGGCGGCCTTCTCCGGGGCAAAGGGCAGGGCCTCGTTCTTGGGGTCGGTGTAGCGCAGGTAGTACCAGCTGGAGTCAAAGAAGGTGTCCATGGTGTCGGTGTCCCGCCGGGCGGGGCCACCGCACCTGGGGCAGTTGGTCTCGTAAAACTCGGGGTGGGCCTCCAGGGGGCTTTTCCCCTTGGGGCGGATGTCCTCCACGTCCTTCAGGTCGGGGAGGAGGACGGGCAGGTCCTCGTAGGGCACGGGCACCACCCCGCAGGCCGGGCAGTGGACCATGGGGATGGGGGTGCCCCAGTAGCGCTGGCGGCTGATGAGCCAGTCCCGCAAGCGGTAGGTGATGCGCGCCCTACCCAGGCCCCGCTCCTCCAGCCAGGCGATGACCTTGCGCTTCCCCTCCTCGCTGGGGGTGCCGTCAAAGGGGCCGGAGTTCACCATGACCCCCGGGGCCTCGTAGGCGGCCTCCAAGGGCTCGGGCAGGGGGTCGCCGGGGCGCTCAATGACCTTGCGGATGGGCAGGCCGAACTTCTTGGCGAACTCAAAGTCCCGCTGGTCGTGCCCGGGCACCCCCATGATGGCCCCGGTGCCGTAGCCATAGAGCACGTAGTCGGCGGTCCAGATGGGGATGCGCTCCCCGGTGGCCGGGTTCAGGGCGTAGGCCCCCAGGAAGACCCCGGTCTTCTCCCGGCCCTCCGCCTGGCGCTCAATCTCCGTCTTGCGCTTGGCGGCCTCCACGTAGGCCAAGACCTCCTCCCGGCGCTCGGGGGCCGCCAGGGCCAGGGTGAGGGGGTGCTCCGGGGCCAGGACCATGAAGGTGGCCCCGAAGAGGGTGTCGGGGCGGGTGGTGAAGACGGCGATGCGCTCCTCCCTTCCCTCCAGGGGGAAGTGGATCTCCGCCCCCTCGGAGCGCCCAATCCAGGCCCGTTGCATGGCCTTCACCTTCTCGGGCCAGTCCAGGCCCTCGAGGTCCTCCAGGAGGCGGTCGGCGTAGGCGGTGATGCGCAGGTACCACTGCTCCAGCTCCCGCTTCTCCACCGGGGTGTCCTCGTGCCGCCAGCACCGGCCCTCCACCACCTGCTCGTTGGCCAGCACCGTCTGGCACTTGGGGCACCAGTTGACCAGGCCCCGCGCCCGGTAGGCCAGGCCCTTTTCCCACATCTTCAGGAAGATCCACTGGTTGAAGCGGTAGTAGTCGGGCTCGCAGGTGGTCACCTCCCGGTCCCAGTCGTAGAGGATGCCCATGAGCTCCAGGCTCTCCTTGGCCTGGCGGATGTTCTGGTAGGTCCAGTCCCGGGGGTGGAGGCCGAACTTGAGGGCGGCGTTTTCCGCGGGCAGGCCGAAGGCGTCCCAGCCCATGGGGTGGAGGACCTGGTAGCCCTGGACGCGGCGGAAGCGGGCCAGGACGTCCCCCATGGTGTAGTTCTTCAGGTGGCCCATGTGCAGGTCCCCCGAGGGGTAGGGGAACATGACCAGCACGTACTGCTTCCCCTTCTTCCCGGGGACCTCCTGGGCCCGCATGAAGCCCTTCTCCTTCCAGAAGCGTTGCCACTTAGGCTCTATGGCGTGGGGGTTGTACTTTTCCATTCCCGTCCTCCCCAAAAAAGCCCCTTCCCCGAGGGGAAGGGACGGCCAGGCCCCTCCCCGCCTCAGGGGTTTAGCCTGGCCCGGCGCATAAGCCTATCCTACCCCCTTGGGCACCCGGGCGGAAAGGCGTCATTCCTGCAACACCCGGGCCACCACTGCCCCCAGGAGGAGGGCCCAGAGGACCAGGTATAGCCCCAGAAGGACCAGGACGAAGCCCGCCAGGGGGCCATAGAGGAGCTCGTACTGGGAGCGGGGCAGAAGCCTGGGAAGCCCCAAGCGCACCCCCTCAAAGAGGAGGGTGGCCACCCCCGCCCCGGCGCTCAAGGGGAGGAGGGCGCGAAACCGGCCCAGGCCCCCGAAGAAGGCGTAGGTGAGGAGGAAGAGGGAAAAGGCGGCGAAAAGGGGGAGGAAAAACTCCAAGGGGGAGAGGAGGCCTCGCCACTCGGAGGGAAGGAAGCGGAGGAAAAACCCCAGCCCCAGGCCCAAAAGGGCCAGCAGGATGAGCCCCAGGCCCAGGAGAAAGGGCATCAGGAGGCCAAAGAGCCGGTGGCGAAGCCCGGGGGGCCGGCCGAAGATGAGGCCCAGGGCATAGCTCAGGGCGGCGAAGAAGTTGCTCCCTGACCACAGGAGGAGAAGGCCGCTGGCCAGGGTAAGGGGAAAGGCGGAGCGGGTGAGGAAGCGGAGGAGGTCCTCCGCCAGCTCGGGCCGGGCGGGAAAAAGGGACTGGGTGAGGGCCGCCACCCCTTCCAGGAACTCCCCCTGCAGGGCGCCGTTGCCCGCAAGGAGGAGGCCGAAAACCCCCACCAGGAGGAAGAGGAGGGGCATGAGGGAGAGGAGGGCGTAGTAGGCCAAGGCGGCGGCGAAGAAGGGCACGTGGGCCTGGGCGTAGAGGCCAAGGAGCCGCCTAAGCAAGCGCTGCCCCCATCAGGCCCGCTCCTGCCCTTCCCCCAGGGCCACCCACTTTAAGGTGGTGAGCTCCAGAGGCCCCATGGGGCCGTAGGCGTGGAGCTTGGAGGTGCTGATGCCGATCTCCGCCCCCAGGCCCAGCTGGAAGCCGTCGTTGAAGCGGGTAGAGGCGTTCCAGAGGACCAGGCTGGCGTCCACCTCTTCCAGAAAGCGCCAGGCCGCCTTTGGGTCCTCGGTGCAGATGGCCTCGGTGTGGCGGGAGCCGAAGCGGGCGATGTGGTCCAGGGCCTCCTCGAGGCCCGAGACCACCTTCACCCTGAGGATGAGGTCCAGGTACTCCCGGTCCCACTCCTCCTCCTGGGCGGGGACGGCCTCCTTAAGAAGGGGCAGGGCCCGGGGGCAGGCCCTGAGCTCCACCCCCTTGGCCCGCATGGCCGCCTCCAACTGGGGCAAGAAGGCCTCGGCCACCTCCTCGTGGACCAGAAGGGCCTCGAGGGCGTTGCACACCGCCGGACGCTGGGTCTTGCCGTTCAGGGCCAGGCGGAGGGCCATGTTTAGGTCAGCCCGCCGGTCCACGTAGAGGTGGTTTACCCCCTTGGCGTGGGCCAGCACGGGCACGCGGGCCTCCCGCTGCACCAGCCGGATGAGCTCCTCCCCTCCCCGGGGGATGAGGAGGTCCAGAAGCTCCAGCCGGCACATGGCCAGGATGGCCTCCCGGTCCGTGGTGGGCACCAGGGTGACCGCCTCCTCGGGAAGGCCCGCGGACCGCAGGGCCTGGTGCCAGAGGCCCACCAGGGCCTGGTTGGAGCGGAAGGCCTCCTTCCCCCCCCGGAGGAGCATGGCGTTTCCCGCCTTGAGGGCCACGGCCACCGCCTCCACCGTGGCCCCGGGCCTTGCCTCGTAGATGAAGCCGATGAGGCCCAGGGGCACCCGCATCCGCCCCACCCGGAGCCCGTTGGGGCGCCGGCTCAGGGCCTCTATGCGCCCTAAGGGGTCGGGCAGGGCGGCTATTTGCCGCAGGCCCTCGGTGAGGGCCTTCAGGTCCTTTTCCCCCAGGGCCAGCCGGTCCAGCTTGGCCCGGGAAAGCCCCGCTGCCTCCGCCGCCCCCAGGTCCTCGCGGTTGGCAGCCAGCACCTCCTCCCAGCGGGCCTCCAGGAGGTCCGCCATGGCCAACAGGGCCCGGTCCCGCTCCCCCTTGGCGATCTGGGGAAGCCGCGCCCGCGCACCTTCTGCAAGCCTCCTCAGGACATCCTCCGCCATTTCCCCTCTTAACCCCCTTCCCTAAGAAGCATCTTGATGGCGGCCTCTCCCCGGGTACAAGCCGGGGCTCAGGCCTCCTCCTTCAGGGCCAGGTGGTCGCGGTGGACCACCTCCTCCGTGTAGCGGTAGCCCAGGACCTCCTCTATCTCGGCGCTCTTCCGCCCCCGGATGCGCTCAATCTCCTCCGAGGCGTAGTTGGCCAGGCCCACCCCCACCTCCTCCCCCGCCTCGCTGAGGAGGCGCACCGCCTCCCCCCGGCCAAAGCGGCCCCGCACCGCCTTAATCCCCGCGGGGAGGAGGCTTGCCCCCCGCTCCTTAAGGGCCCGCACCGCCCCCGCGTCCAGGACCAGCTCACCCCTGGGACGCAGGAGGCCAAGGAGCCAGGCCTTCTCCCCCCGGTAGCGCCTCTGGGCGTGGAAGTAGGTGCCCAGGGGGGCTCCCGCCAGGGCCTCGAGGAGCACACCAGGCCGCCTTCCGGGAAGGAGCAGGGTGGGGATGCCCACCCGGCCCGCCAGGCGGGCCGCCAGGAGCTTAGAGCGCATTCCCCCGCTACCCAGGGGGTTCCCAGCCCCCGCATGGGCCAAGACCTCCTCCACCCGGGCCACCTCGGGGATGGGGCGGGCGGAGGGGTTTTGCTTGGGGTCGTCCTCGTAGAGGGCGTCCACGTCGGAAAGGAGCACCAAAAGCCCTGCCCCCACCAGGGCGGCCACCCGGGCGGAAAGCTGGTCGTTGTCCCCGAAGCGGATTTCCTGGAAGGCCACGGTGTCGTTCTCGTTGATGACGGGCAGGGCCCCCAGCCGGAGGAGGGCCTCCAGGGTGGCCTTGGCGTTCAGGTAGCGCTCCCGGGCCGCCAGGTCCTCGGCGGTGAGGAGGACCTGGGCCACCTGCAGGCCGTGGTCCAGGAAGACCTCCCGCCAGGCGGCCATGAGGAGGGGCTGGCCCAGGGCGGCCAAGGCCTGCTTCAGGGGCATGTCCTGGGGCCGGGGGAGGCCGGTGGCGGCCATGCCCGCCGCCACCGCCCCTGAGGAGACCAGGACCACCTCCCGCCCCGCCTGCCGCAAGGCCGCCACCTGGCGGGCAATCTCCCCCATGGCCCCCCGGTCCAGGCCAGAAGGCCCTGCCAGAACGGCGCTTCCCACCTTCACCACCAGGCGTTTGGCCGCGAGTCCAGGCCGCATTGAACCTCAGGATAACAGCCTCTCATCCAAGACCCCATGCCACCTGCTAGGGTGGGTGGGATGGCCCGTTTGGCGAACCTCCTCGCCCTGGCCCTGGTTCTCCTCGCCGCTTGCGAACAAGCCTCCCCCAACCAGCCCCCCCGGCTTCTGGTCTTTCAGGCAACCCCCGTGGAAGGGGAAGTTCCCCTCAAGGTGCACTTCACCTGGAACGCCCAAGACCCCGAAGGGGCTCCTCTCACCTGCACCCTCAGGCCAGAAGCAGGGGTCCAGCTACGGCTTTCTCCCTGTGACCAGGGGTATACCTATACCTACGCTAACCCCGGGGAACACACGGTGGGCCTCGAGGTCCAAGACCCCCGGGGGGCCACCGCCCAAAGGCAGATCCAGGTAAGGGTCAGGCCCAAAAGGGACTTCACCCTCGCCCTCAACCCCACCAGCCTCACCGTCCAGCAGGGCGCCCAGGGCACCACCACCCTGACCATCACCCCCCAACACGGCTTCACCGGCACGGTGAACCTCAGCCTGGTGGGGGCCCCCAGCGGAGTAAGCCTCTCCCCCACAAGCCTGAACGTCTCGGGCCCCAGCCCGGTAAACCAGACCCTCACCCTCAGCGTGGGAAGCAGTGTAACCCCCGGCACCTACAACCTTAAGGTGCGGGCCACCGCAGGCAGCCTGGCCAGGGAAGCGGACCTCCCCCTCACCGTGAGCCCCTCCTCTTCGGTGAACCTCCGCATTGCCAAGGCCGAGTGGGGGCAGACGGTTTTGAAGGAGAGCCTGCGCCTGGTGGCGGGCAAGCCTGCCCTCCTGCGGGTGCACCTCCTGGCCAGCCCAACCCCCCTCTCCTTGGGCCAACCCCTCTCGGGGGCGGTCTACCTGAACAGCACCTTCCAGGGCAACCTCACCTTCGCCTGCCCAAGCCCCATCCCCACGGCCACAGACCCCGGGAACCTGGCCACCACCTGCAACGCCACCCTTCCCAAGGAGTGGGTGGCCCCCGGGCTTCGGGTGGAGTTGCGGGCCGACCCGGCCAACCAGGTGGCGGAGACGGATGAGACCGACAACGCCCTTTCCTTAAGCCCCAGCCTGGGGGCGGGCACTGTCCTCCACCTTACCGTGGTCCCCGTAGTGCACCAGGGACAGAACGCTTCCATACCCACCTTTGCCGAGACCCTCTGGCGCATCTGGCCCCTGAAGGAGATTTCCTTCACCCAGCGGGCTCCCTACACCTTCTCGGGCACCCTGAGCAGCAACGACAGCAGTGGCTGGAGCCAGCTTCTGAACGAGCTCCGCCTCCTGCGGCAGCAGGACGGGAGTGGCCGCTACTACTACGGCTTCGTGCGGGTTTCCTACACCTCGGGCATCGCCGGCATCGGCTATATCGGCTTCCCCGTGGCCGTGGGCTGGGACTACCCCCAAAGCGCCCCAACGGTCATGGCCCACGAGCTGGGGCACAACTTCGGCCGGGGACACGCTCCCTGCGGTGTCTCGGGGGATCCCGACTATCCCTACCCCAATGGCCGCATCGGCACCTGGGGCTACGACCTGGCCAGTGGCACCCTCCGCAACCCGGGCCAGTTCTACGACCTCATGAGCTACTGCAACCCCGTCTGGATCTCCGACTACAACTACGAAAAGGCCCAGGCCTTCCTGGAGACGAACCCCCCACGCCCCCAGTCCCTGGCCGAGGAAGGACTCCTCCTTTCGGGGCGCATCCAGGGGGATGAGGTGGTCTTCAACCCACCCCTCCTCACCCGGGCCCTGCCCGAGGGGGAGCCCTCCTTCTACCGCTTGCGGGCAAATGGCCTCGAGGTCCCCGTCTACACCCTCCTGGACTCCGAGGGCACCCTGCACTTCCAGGCCCGGCTACCCAAGGGCACCTGGGGCCAGCTGGCCCTCTTCCGGGGAAACACCCTCTTGAAGGAGTTCTCCCCGCCCCTCCTGCCCCAGGCGGAGCCCCAGGTGGTGCTGAGGGAGGAGAACGGCTTCCTCTGGGTGCGCTGGACGGTCTACCCCTTCCTCTCCCTCTTCCACCTGGCCGGGGACGGCACCCGCACCCCCTTGGGCCTCTGGCACCGGGGTGGGGAAAGCCGCTTCCTCCTAGAGGGCCTGCCCCCTGGGGGGAGTTTTGAGGTCCAGCTCTCCGACGGGCTAAACGTCCTGACCCTGCGCTTCCCCCGCTAGGCGGAAGCGCCCTTCCCGGTAGACCACCCGCCCCTCCCGGCGAAGCCGCACCAGGAGGGCGAAGAGGGTAGCCTTGCCCAGGCGGGGGAAGAGGGGCTTGAGGCGGGCGTGGAGGCCATCCAGGGTCTCTTCCTCCCGAAGGAGCGCCAGGACGTGGGCTTCCAGACGGGCTTCCCGCACGCCCTTCATTATTGACAAGCCCCCCCTGGCCGTGCTACCTTAGGGTTCGGCTTGGGCCCGTAGCTCAGTTGGATAGAGCGGCTGACTACGGATCAGCAGGTCAGGGGTTCGAATCCTCTCGGGCCCGCCAAAGGCCGACACCCTGGGGCTAGCCCCAGGGTTCATTTTTTCAGGAGGCCAGGGCCGCCGGCCGGCGCAGGCCCAGGGAGAGCAAAGCCGCTCCCAAGCCCAGCCCCCCTGCCAGGAGGAAGGCCAGGGTGTAAGTCCCCAGGGCATCCCGGGCCACCCCACCGCCCCAGGCGGCCAGGGCCGCCCCCACCTGATGGGCGGCGAAGATCCAGCCATAGACGGTGCCCACGTTCTGGCGTCCGAAGCTGTCCGCCGTCAGGGCCACCGTGGGGGGTACGGTGGCGATGTAGTCCAGGCCGAAGACCACGGCGAAGAGGAGCATGGCCTCGAGGGTGTCGGCAAAGGGCAGGAAGAGGAGGGAAAGCCCCCTAAGCCCGTAGAAGAGGGCCAGGAGAAGCCGGGGGTCGTACCGGTCCGTCAGGTAGCCGGAAAGCAGGGTGCCCACGAAGTTCAGCCCCCCCACCACCGCCAGGAGGCTCGAGGCCACCGTGGGGGTGAAGCCACAGGAGACGGCATAGGGGATGAAGTGCACCCCCACGATGCCGTTGGAGGTGGCCCCGCAGAGGAAAAAGGTGCCGGCCAGGAGCCAGAAGGTGCGGGTGCGCACCGCCCGCCCCATCACCCCTACCTCCGCCCGAGGGGGCATGGGGGGCATCCCGGCAGGGGCCCCCAGGGGCCTCAGACCCAGCTCCCCGGGGTGGTCTTTCAGGAAGAGGAGGACCGGGATTAGGGCCAGGAGGGAAACCCCGGCCATGAGGGCGCTGGCCTCCCGCCAGCCCGCCCCCGTGGCCCAGGCCACCAGGGCGGGGATGAAGACGAGTTGCCCCGCGGAGGTGGCCGCCCCGAAGACCCCCGTGACCAACCCCCGGTGCCGCACAAACCAGCGGTTGGCCACCGTGGCCCCCAGGACGCTCCCCACCACCCCGGTCCCCACGCCGCCCAGCACCCCCCAGAGGAGGTGGAGCTGCCAGAGTTCCCCCATGAAGGCCCCTAGCCCCAGGCTCAGGGTCATGAGGCTCAGGCCGAAGAGGGTGACGCGCCGGGGACCGTAGCGGTCCATGAGGTGGCCGCTCAAGGGAGCCCCCAAGCCGTAGAGGACCAGGCCCAAGGCGGTGGCCAGGGAGATGCTCCCCATGGCCCAGCCCAGGTCCCGGTGGACGAACTGGATCAGGGCCCCGGGCACCGAGCGGTGGCCAGCGGCCACCAAGACGGCCAGGGCCGCCACCGCCACCACCGCCCAGCCGTAGAAGAACCCAGGGCGCATTCCCTCAGGATACACCCCCCTAGAATGGGGCCATGAAGATTTACACCAAGACCGGGGACGCAGGGGAAACCGGCCTCTACGGGGCCGAACGGGTGGTGAAGGCCCACCCCCGGGTGGAGGCCTACGGCACCGTGGACGAGGCCAACTCCGCCATCGGCCTGGCCCGGAGCCTCCTGCCCAAGGAGCACCTGGACCTCCACGATCTCCTGGAGCGCATCCAGAATGCCCTCTTTGACCTGGGGGCCGACCTGGCCACCCGCATGGGTAGCCCCTACGAGAAGAACATCGCCCGCATGGACGCGGAGGACGTGGAGCACCTGGAGGGGCTCATTGACCGCTACATGGGGGAAAGCCCTCCCTTCCGGGGCTTCATCCTCCCCGGGGGGCACCCGGCGGCAGCCGCCCTGCACCTGGCCCGCACGGTGGTGCGCCGGGCCGAGCGCAAGGTGGTGGCCTTAAGCCGGGAGGAGCCGGTGAACCCAGAAACCCTCCGCTACCTGAACCGGCTTTCCGACCTCCTCTTCGTCCTGGCCCGGGTGGTGAACACCCGGGAGGGGGTGCGGGAAGAGGAGTGGCTGGTCAAGAAGCGGCGCTAGAGGCCTAGGGCCAGGGCTTGCCGTACACCCGCACCTCGGCCCCGGGAAAGGCGGTTTCCAGGAGGTCCTTGAGGAAGAGGGCCGCGGTGGGCAAAAGCCCCCCGCAGGGACCTTCCATGTAGAGGAAGAGGTAGCGGGGGCGCCGGGGGGACTGGGAGAAGCCCAGGCAGCCCTCGTATTCGGGAAAGTACTCGTAGAAAAGCTCCAGGAGGTCCTGCACCAGGTCGTGGGCCTCCGGCAGGGCCTCGATGGAGCTCTGGGGCTTGACCCAGAAGGTCATGGCCTTCATCCAGCTTCCATTATGGCCTTGACCGCCCGGGCAGGGTGTGATATCATTAAGATATATGATTGAAGCCGCAGGCCTGACCAAAGCCTACAGGCACCATCTGGCGGTGCAGGACCTTACCTTCACCGTGGGTCCCGGGGAGGTCTACGCCCTCCTGGGCCCCAACGGGGCGGGCAAGACCACCACCTTGCGGATGCTGGCCACCCTGGTGCGGCCCACCCGAGGGGAGGCCCGGGTGGCGGGGTTTGACGTGGGGCGAGAACCCCTGGAGGTGCGCCGCCGCCTGGGCCTGGTGAACGGGGGGATGCGGGTCTACGACCGGCTCACGGGGCGGGAGGTGCTGGCCTTCTTCGCCGGGTTTTACCGCCTCGAGGGCCGGGCCTTCCGGGAGGCCCTGGACTGGGTGGTGGCCCTTTTGGACATGGAGGAGACCCTGGAAAAACAGGTGATGGAGATGTCCACGGGCATGCGGCAAAAGGTGGTCATCGCCCGGGCCATCCTCCACCGCCCCCCGGTGCTCCTCCTGGACGAGGCCACCTCCGGCCTGGACATCTTCGCCCGGCGGGCCCTTCTGGACTTCGTGAAGGCCTACCGGGACCTGGGCCACACCATCCTCTACTCCACCCACGTGATGAGCGAGGCCGAGGAGCTGGCGGACCGGGTGGGGTTTTTGCACCAGGGAAGGCTGGTCTATGAGGGCACCAAGGCCGAGGCCCTGGCCATGGGCGGGGGCAGCCTGGAGCGGGCCTTCGTGCAGAAGGTGCGGGAGGTGGCATGAAGGACGTCTACCGGGTTTTCTGGAAAGAACTCCTGCAGGTCTTCCGCGACCGCAAGCTCATCTTCTCCACCCTGGTGCTCCCGGTGCTCCTGATGCCGGTCTTCATGTTCGGGCCCAGCCTGCTCATGGGGAGGCTACTCCAGGGGGCGGCGGCCAAAACCCAGGAGGTGGCGGTGGCCGGCCTGCCGGAGGAGGCCCTGAAGGCCCTGGAGGAGGCCAAGCTGGCCCCCAAGCCGAGCCCCGACCCCCAGGAGGCCGTGCGGAAAGGGGAGTTCCCCGTGGGGGTCCTTTACGAAGAGGGGCGCTACCGCATCTACGCCCGGCTTGCAGGGGGGATCTCCGAGGGCCAGGTGGCGGCGGGCAAGGTGCGGGAGGCCCTGGAGGCCCTAAGGATGCGCAAGGTGGCGGAGGAGCTTGCCCGGCGCCAGGTGCCCAAGGAGGTGCTCACCCCCTTCCAGGTGGAGCTCCTGGATGCCTCCCCCGAGCGGGAGAAGGCCGGGGGGATTTTGGGCTTCCTCCTCCCCTTCTTCCTCATCACCTTCATCCTCTCGGGGGGGCAGGTGGTGGCGGTGGACGCCACCGCGGGGGAGAAGGAGAAGGGCACCCTCGAGGCCCTCCTCATGGCCCCCGTACCCCTCCTCCACCTGGCCCTGGGCAAGACCCTGGCCGCGGTGGCCATGGCCCTCCTCTCGGGGGTGGCGGGGCTCCTCGGCCTGGCCCTGGGGGGGGCGTGGGCCGCCCGCACGGGGGCGGGCCTCCTCACGGAGACCGGCCAAACCCTGGAGCTGGGGGGACAGGTGGCCTTGGATGCGGGAAGCTTTCTGGCCCTGCTGGTCTCGGCCTTCCTCCTGGCCCTCCTCATGGGGGCGGTGATGGTGAGCGTGGGGCTTTACGCCCGCAGCTTCAAGGAGGCCCAGAGCTACATGAGCCCCCTCATGCTCCTGGCCATTTTGCCCCTCATCTTCCTGCAGTTCCGGGGGCTGATGACGGTGCAGGACTGGCACCACCTGCTGCCCCTCTTCAACGTGGCCCTGCTCATGGACGCCCTGCTGAAGGGAAGCGCCACCCCCTGGCAGACCGGGCTCACCTGGGGCTCCACCCTGGTCTACGCCCTTTTGGCCCTGGTCTTTGCCGTGCGGGTCTTCGCCCGGGAAGAGGTGGTCTTCCGGAACTGAGGAGGCCAGTATGCGCGAGATAAGGGAGTTTTCGGCGTGGCGGACGAGTGGATTTCTGGCCCTGGGGCTTTTGCTCCTGGCCCTCCTCTGGCTGGGCTGGGCGGTGTACGGGGGAATACGGGAACGAGAGGTCTTTTACCTCTGGCACCTTCTGGGAAGCCTCCTGGCCCTGGGGCTTCTGGCGGGCGGCCTCTTCACCGTGCAGCCCAACGAGGCCGTGGCCCTGGTCTTCTTCGGCCGGTACGTGGGGAGCGTGCGGGAGGAGGGCTTTCACTACGCCAACCCCCTGGCCCTGCGCCGGCGGGTCTCCTTGAGGGTGCACAACTTCACTTCCGACCGCCTCAAGGTGAACGACGCCCAGGGCAATCCCATTGAGATCGCCGCCGTGGTGGTCTGGCGGGTGGTGGACACGGCCCAGGCGCTTTTCCAGGTGGAAAACCACCAGACCTTTGTGGCCATCCAGTCGGAAGCGGCCATCCGGGCCCTGGCCAGCCGCTACCCCTACGACGCCGAGGGCAAGTCCCTACGGGGCAACCCCGAGGAGATCGCCGAGGAACTGAAGGCCGAGGTGCAGGAGCGGCTCAAGGTGGCCGGGGTGGAGGTGCTGGAGGCCCGGCTCACCCACCTGGCCTACGCCCCCGAGGTGGCCCAGGCCATGCTCCGCCGCCAGCAGGCCCTGGCGGTGGTGGCGGCCCGCAGGCTCATCGTGGAGGCGGCGGTGGGAATGGTGAAGGAGGCCCTTTTGGGCCTCGAGGCGGAAGGCATCGCCCTGGACGAGGAGCGAAGGGCGGCCATGGTGAACAACCTCATGGTGGCCCTGGTCTCCGAGGCCCAGGCCCAGCCGGTGGTGAACGTGGGCACCCTTTACACCTAAGGGCAAGCGGTGAGGGAGGAGAAGAAGCGGCTCCTCTTGCGGCTGGACCCCAGGCTCTACCGGGTCCTGGAGCGGTGGGCCCAGGACGAGCTCCGAAGCGTCAACGCCCAGATTGAATACCTCCTGAAGGAGGCCGCCAAGCGGGCGGGGAGGTGGAAGGATGAGGCTAGCCCCGAGGAGGGACGGGAACCCTAGGCCCTTCTTCCTGGGCCTCCTGGCCCTTACCCTCCTGGCCACGGCAGGAGGGATGCTCCTCCTGGCTTGGGAAACCCCAGAGGCCCTTCCCCTCCTCCTGGCCCTGGCCCTCCTGGAGCTCCCCATCCTCATAGGCCTCTTCCTCTGGCTCTCCCGCCTCCCCCAGGAGCTTTACTACGAGCTCCAGGGCCCCACCCTCACGGTCCACTTCCCCTTCGGCAAGCGCCTGGTGCACCGCTCCCAGGTGGCCGAGGTGCGGCCTATAGCCTACGCCCTCCCCTGGTGGACCCGCCGGGGGGAGAGCGCCATGCCCGGCTACCACCGGCGGCGGTGGCGGCTAGGGGGAAAACCGGTGGAGGTCTACGTGGGGGCCCGGCGGGGGGAGGGGGTGCTCCTGGTGCTAAAAAGTGGGGAAGGGCTTCTCCTGAACCCGGAAGACCCCAAGCCCCTCTTGCGCTGGAAGGAGGAAGCGTGAAGGCCATCTACTGGACCTTTGGCCTTTCCTGGGGGGCCTATCTTCTCTTCTACCTCCTGGGCGGAGGCCTGGAGGCCGCGCCCCAGGCAACCCTCTTTGGCCTCCTCTACATGTGGATTCCCGGCCTGGTGGCCCTCTACTTTGCCCGCCGGGAAGGGGTATCGCTTGGCCTATCCCTGAGGCCCAACCGTTTCTGGCTTTTCGCCTGGCTCTTTCCCGTGATCCTCACCCTCCTCTCGGTGCCCCTAAGCCTCCCCTTTGCCCCCTGGCGGGGGCTTCTTGACCTTTACCAGGGGCTTCCGCCGGAGGCCGCCGCCTTGCCCGAACCCCTTTTGCTCCTCCTCGTCCTCCTCTCCGCCCTTTCGGCCGGGGCCACGGTGAACCTCTTGGCCGCCTTGGGGGAGGAACTCTTTTGGCGGGGCTACCTATGGGAGCGCCTGCGGGAGCGCGGCTTCTGGCCGGCCAGCCTGGAGATGGGCTTTTACTGGGGCCTTTGGCACGCCCCCCTGGTCTTGGCCGGCCACAACTACCCCAGGGAGCCCCTCCTGGGGGTGCCCATGATGATCCTCTTCACCCTCCTCCTCACCCCAGCCCTTCTCTGGGTGCGGGAGCGGGGAGGCTCGGTGCTGGCGGCCGCCCTCCTCCACGGTACCCTGAACGCGCTGGCCGGGCTCTCCCTCCTCCTGGTGGAGCGCACCCACGACCTCCTGGTGGGGGTGGTGGGGCTCCCGGGGCTTTTTGGGATGGCCCTCTTCAACCTCTGGCTGCGGCGGCGGGTATAGTCAGGTAGGATGCGCTTTCTGGTGCTCACCGGGCTTTCAGGAGCGGGAAAGACCACGGCCAGGGGCTTTTTGGAGGACCTGGGCTACTTCATGGTGGACAACCTGCCCCCAGGGCTTTGGAAACCCCTCCTGGAGGAGCTTTCCCCCCGGGGGGTGGCGCGGGCCGGGGTGGTCCTGGACGCCCGGGCCCTGGCCTTCCTCGAGGGGCTGGAGGAGGTCCTGGAGGAACTCAAGCCCACGGTGCTCTACCTCGAGGCCCGCCCCGAGGTGCTCCTGCGCCGCTACAACCTCACCCGCCGCCTCCACCCCCTGGGGGCGGGCAACCTGATGCGGGAGATCGGGGAGGAGCGCAAGGCCCTGGGCCCCCTGCGCGCCCGGGCCCACCTGATCCTGGACACCTCCGAGCTCACCCCCCGGGCCCTGAAGGAGGCCCTGGTGCGCTTCCTGGGGGAGGAGGCGGGCTTCGTGGTGCGCCTCATCTCCTTCGGCTTCAAGTGGGGCCCCCCGCAGGAGGCCGACCTGGTCCTGGACGTGCGCCCCCTGCCCAACCCCCACTACGACCCCGGGCTACGCCCCAAGACCGGGCTGGACCCCGAGGTGAGGGCCTACGTCTTCCAGGAGGCCCAGGAACCCTACTACCGCGCCCTCCTGGCGGTGGCGGGGCTGGCGGCGGAGGGGGCCAGGCAGGAAGGCCGGGCCTTCTACACCGTGGCCGTGGGGTGCACCGGGGGGCGGCACCGGAGCGTGGCCGTGGCGGAAAGGCTGGCCGAGGAGCTTTCCGGGCGTTTCCGCGTGGAGGTGAGCCACCGGGATGTGGAGAAGGAAGCCTAGGCTCCTCTACCCCTCCTCCCTGCGCTGGCTCTACCCGGGAATGCGGGTGAAGCGCTTTGCCCTCCTGGCCCTCCTGGGGCTTTTCCTCTTCGGCCTGGGCCTGGCCGAGGCCCTCCCCCCTCTGGGCCTTGGGGCCGCCTGGCCCCTTCTCCTCCTCCTGGGGGGTGCCCTTGCGGTCCTTGGCGTTTTGGCCATGAACCGCAGCATGCTCTCCGCCTTCACCGCCCCCGAGGAGGTGCCCGAGAGGGTCTACGTGCGCCGGCGGCTGGAGCTTGGCCCCCACATCGTGGCCTTCGGGGGGGGTACGGGGCTTTCCCGGGTGCTAAGGGGCCTCAAGGAGCACACCGCCAACACCACGGCCATCGTGGCCGTCACGGATGACGGGGGCTCCACCGGGCGCTTAAGGCTCTCCTACGGCCTGCCGGCGGTGGGGGACCTGGTGGACTGCCTCTCCGCCCTCTCCGACCACCCCGCCCTGCCCGGGCTCCTGGCCTACCGCTTTGACCGGGGGGAGCTTTTGGGCCACACCTTCGGCAACCTCTTCCTGGTCACCCTGAACCAGGCCTCGGGGGACTTCGCTGAGGCGGTGCGCCAGGCCAACGCCATCCTGAACCTAAGGGGCCAGGTCCTCCCCGCTACCCCCGAGGCGGTGCGCCTCAAGGCCCGCTTCCTAGACGGGCAGGAGGTGGTGGGGGAGGTGGCCATCCGCAAGCAGGGGGGGCGGATACGGGAGATCCTCCTGGAACCCGAGGCCCAGGAGGTGATGCCCGAGGCCCTGGAGGCCCTGCGCCGGGCGGAGCTTCTGGTCCTGGGACCAGGAAGCCTCTACACCAGCGTCATCCCCAGCTTCCTGCCCGGGCCCCTGCGGGAGGCCCTGGCCCGGGCCAAGGCCCCCCTGGTCTACGTGGTGAACCTGATGACCGAGCCGGGGGAGACCGAGGGCTATACCGCCTACGACCACTACAAGGCCGTGGCCTACCACCTGGGGCGCCGGCCCGAGATCGTGCTGGTGCACACGGCCCCCATCCCGGAGGAGGTCCTGGCCCGCTACGCCCAGGAGGGGCGCCACCCCGTGGCCTTTGACCCCCGGCCCTTCGCCCTGGATGGGGTGCGGGTGCTGACGGGGGACTTCCGGGAGGAAGGCCCCTTGGCGCAGCACGACCCGAAGAAGCTGGTGCGGGCCCTTCTGGGGCTGGTATAAAGGTGGGCGTGCTTTTCCTCTTCCAAGACCCCCTGGGAGACGACAAGGGCCTGGCCCACCTCTACCCCCAGGCGGCCCTCTTCCGGGAGGCAGGGGAGGGGTATGCGGATCTCCTGGCCCTGGAGGGGGTGGAGCGGGAGGGGCGCCTGGTGCTCCGGGTGCGCCTGGCCCGCTACCCCAATCCCCTGGAGGGCCCCTTGGGCTTCAGCCTGGCCACGGTGGCCCTGTGGCTGGACACGGGGGAAGGGGGGGAGGAGGAGCTCCTCCCTGGCCTCAGGACCCCCTCCGGCCAGGGCTGGGAGGCGGCCTACCGCCTCACGGGCTTCGGGGGGGAGAGGCGCACCCCCCAAGGGGAAAGGGCTCCGGTTCCCGCCTGGCGGGAGGGGGAGTGGGTGGTCCTGGACACGGGCCTTCCCCCCGGGCCCTACGGGATCTACGGGGTCGTAGGCCTCTTTGACCCCTTTGCCCCGGACTACCTGCGCCCCACGAGCCCCGAGGGGAGCCCCTGGACCCTGGGGGCTCCCCCGGGAAGCCCCCCGGTGGTGGACCTCCTCGCCCCCAATCCCCTAGACCAGGTGGAGGCCTACCAGAAGGGGGTGCTAAAGCCCCTCCGGCCCAAGGGCTTCACCCTGCGCAGGGAAAGCCTCTGGGCCTTTGCCCTGGGCGGGGTCTCCCTCTTCCTCGCCTTCCTGCTCCGCCGGCGCTAGAGGGGGCGGAGGTCTTCCAGAAGAAGCCAGCCCACCCCGGGGGGCAGGTCCTGGAGAAGGGCCTGAAGGGCCTCGGCTACCGCCTCCGCCTGGGGCTTGAGGGCCTCGAGGGGCTCTTCGGTGAGGACCAAAAGGGTGAGCTGGTAAAAGCGCTGGCTGGCGGTGGGGGTGCCGTCCTCAAAGTGGGGCACGGGAGGGGGCACCTCGTCCAGGAGAAGCCGGGCTCCCTGAACCGCCTGGGGCAGGAAGGCCCTTGGGTCCAGGGCGGCCTCCTTGGGGTGCCAGAGGTAGCCCTGGAAAAGCCGCACCGCCTGCATGGGGGCTAGCTTACCTCCTCCAGGACCTCCCCTTCCAGCAGGTAGCGGCGGGGAAGCCTCCGGGAGAGGTGGACGGCCACCTCGTAGGGGATGGTGCCCCGGGCCTGGGCCCAGGCCAGGAGGCCTGTGGGGCCAAAGTCGGGAGAGAGGACCTCAAACGTGGCCTGAAGGTCCACCGGCCGCGGCAGGAGGACCATGGTCTGGTCCATGGAAAGCCGCCCCGCCACCGGGCAGAGGATGCCCTCCGGGCCCCGCACCTGGGCCACCGCCCCGCGGGGAAGCCCGTCCGCATACCCCACGGGGAGGGTGGCAAGCCATTCCCCGCCCCGGGCCACATACTCCCCCCCATACCCCACCCGGTCCCCCGGACGAAGCCGCTTCACCAGGGTGGGCCGGGCCAGCATGCGCAGGATGGGCCTGAGGCCAAAGCCGGGGATGAGGCCGTAGAGGCCAAGACCCACCCGCACGTTCTCCCCCCCGTGGAGGAGGAGGCCATGGGAGTTCTCCAGGTGGTAGAAGTACCCCTCCCCCAGGGCCCTTTGCACCTCCTGAAAGCGCCGCCGCTGCACCTCCACGAAGCCGGCCTCCTCCCCGGCGGTGGCCAGGTGGCTGTAGACCCCCTCCACCCTCACCCCCAGGGCCTCCACCGCCCTTAAGGCCTCCCGGGCCTCCTGCCAGGGAAAACCCACCCGGTTCATGCCGGTGTCCACCTTGAGGTGGGCCCTGGGGACGAGGCCCAGGGCCTTGGCCCGACCGGCCAGGGCTTGGGCGGCCTCCAGGGTGGAAAGGGTGGGCACAAGCCCCAGGCGCAGGGCCTCCTCGGCCTCGAGGGGATGGAGGCTTCCCAAAAGGAGGATCTCCCCCTCCACCCCCCCCTGCCTTAGGGCCCGTCCCTCGGCCAGGGTGGCCACGGCCAGGCGGCCCGCTCCCTGCCTCACCAGAAAACGGGCCAGGGGCAGGGCCCCATGCCCGTAGGCATCGGCCTTGAGCACGGGGATCACCTCTCCCCTGGCCCGCTCCTTCAACAGGCGGAGATTATGGAGCAGGGCCCCCAGGTCCACCTCTATCCAGGCCCTGGCCTCCATGGGAGCATGGTATCAGTCCTCCAGAAGCCCCACGAAGCGGTGGGGATCGGGATCCAGCTTGAAGCGCCGCCGGTCCAAAAGGGAAAGGAGCTGGGCCAGGCGCTCCGTGCTCCCCCGGAGGAGGAGGTGGTACACGTACACCCCCTTGACCCGGGGCACGGGGGCGGGGGCGGGCCCCAGCACCTCCCCTTCCCGGGCCACCCCCCTGAGGGCCTCGAGGAGGGCATGGGCTGTCTCCAGGGCCTGCTCCTCCTTGCGGTGGGCCACCTCCAGCTTCACCATGCGCACCTTGGGGGGGTAGTCCAGGGCCTCCCGCAGGGCCTTTTCCGCCCAGAGGAAGCGTTCCACGCTCCCTTCCAGGAGGGCCTGGTGGACGGGGTGTTCGGGGGTGTAGGTCTGCAGGGCCAGAAGGGGCCTGCGCCCCGGCCGGAGCTCCGTGAGGGCCCAAAGCAGGCGGTGGTAGCGCTCGGCAGCCCGGAAGTCGGCCTCAAAGAGGAAGCCGTCGGCATAGGGCACGAGGACCAGGGCCAGCTCGGGCAGGACGGGGCCCCGGAGGAGGGCCGTGGTCCCCACCACCACCCCGGGCTGGCCCTGGAGGAGGGGGGTGAGGTCGTCCTTGCCATCTTTGGCGTAGCGGTAGACGGGCAGGCTAAGCCGGCGGCGAAGCTCCTCCCCAAGCCACTCCAGCCCCGGCCCCCGGGGCTCCAGGAGGGGGGAGGCGCACTGCGGGCAGAGGAGGGGCGGGGCCTCCTGGTGGCCGCACTGGTGGCAGAGGAGGACGCCCCGGCCCTCCTTGTGGTAGCGGAGGGGCAGGGCGCACTCGGGGCAGCTGGGCTTGTACCCGCAGTCGGCGCAGAGGAGGAGGGCGCTATACCCCCGCCTGGCGGAAAGGACCACGGCCTGGCGCCCCTTGGCCTCCACCTGCCCGAGAAGGGCCAGGGCCCGCCCCGTAAGGGGGAAGCCCCGCTCCCGCCGGAGGTCCAGGAGGAGGACCCGGGGTTGGGGCACGGGAAAGGTGAGGCCGGGCCGCTCCAGCACCTCTACCGCGGGCACCAGGGAGAGGTAGGTAAGGGGGACGCCGAGGAGCCGGGCCCGGAGCTCCGCCAGGGGAGGCACGAAGGCCCGGCTCCCCGAGGGAAGCTTGTAGCTTTCGCTCCCCTCCTCCACCACCACCAGGCCCTCAGGGGTGAAGGGAAGGAGAAGCCCCCCGTAAGTGGCGAATACCAGCCCCCCGGGGTCCCGGAAAAGGGCCTCCCGGGCCTCCGGGGAAAGCCCCCCATGGTAGGGCCTGGCCTCAGGGAAGTGCTCCAGAAAGCGTTCCAGCAGGCTTACCTCGGGAAAGAGGACCAGGTGGCTTCCCCCCGCCACCAACCCCTTGAGGAGGCGGAGCCTCTCCCAAAGCCTCCCTCCGTTCAGCCGCTCGGGGCGCTCGGGCAGGAAGAGGGGCTCCAGGGGCCTCCCCGGGCGGGGGGGCTCCTGGCGCGGCCCGTAGCCGATGTAGCCCTCCTGGAGGAGGCGCTTGACCCGGGCCACCCCCACCCCGGCGGCCCGGGCCAACGCGGCCAGGCTCTCCGCCTGGCCCAGCTCCCAGAGCACCCTCAGCACCCGGTCCAGGGTGGGGTCCGGGTGGGCCTCCTTGAGGGGCCGGAGCACCCGCCTGGCCTCCTTGAAGGCCACCTCCTCCTCCAGCACCCCCGCCTCCCGCAGGTGGTCCAGGAGCTTGGGGTCAAAGCCCCGGGCCTCCTGCCACTGGGTGAGGCCCTCCAGCCCCCGGGGGAGCACCTTGGGGTCCGCCCCTGGGTAGAGGCGCACCCGGTGGCGCAGCTGGGGAAAGGGGGGGAGAAAGTCGGCCAGCACCTGGCCCAGGGGGGCGAAGAGGTAGCGGGCAGCCTCCTCCAGGAAAAGGATTTCCTGGGGGCGGAGGTAGGGCTTCCGGTCCAGGTAGGCGATGGCGTGGCGCAGGCTGGGGCCCGGCCGCTCCCCTTCCCCCACCACCACCCCCACCCGCACCTCCCCCCGCCAGGGCACGGCCACCCGCCGCCCCAGGGCCTCCTCCCCCTCCTGGCCCAGGGGGGGCAGGTAGCTCATGGGGGGCAGGGGCAGGGGGAGGGCCACCTGGAGCACGGGCATACAGGCCTAGGATAAGGGGGATGCGCTGGGCGGTGGTCCTCTCCGGGGTGGCCCTGTATAGCGCCCTCTACGCGGTGGTCCCCCTCCTCCCCCTCCTGGAAGGCCTCTTCCGCGCACCCCCGGGGGCCGCCGGCCCGGGCATGGGCCTGCCCCTCCTCCTTTTGGTCCTCCTCTCCCCCCTGGTGCCCAGGCTTCCCCTGCCAGCAGGGGTCCTCTTGGGCGGGGGCCTCCTCCTGGTGGGGGTGGGCGGGGTGCTGGGGGCTTTGAGCCCAAGCCTCCTCCTCTGGACGCTTGCCCGCCTCCTCCAGGGGGTGGGGGCCGCCTTGGTCCCCGCCCTGGCCATCGCCCTGGTGCCCCTCCTCTTTCCCCGGCGCGCCCTGGAGATGGCGGGGGTCTACATGGCGGGAAACGTCCTCGGGGGGGGGCTTGGCCGGGTGCTGGCAGGGCTTCTGGCCGAGGGGGTGGGGGTGCGGGGGGCCCTTTGCCTCCTCTCCCTACCCGCCCTCCTGCTGGGCCTTTTGGTCCTCCGGGGGCCCAGGGGGCTTCCCGCCCTGGGCCAGCCCCGCTACGACCTCACCGCCTTTCCCCTCTACCTGGTGGGGGGGATCCTCCTCTTCCTCAACCTCTTCCTGGCCAACCTCCTCCCCTACCGCCTCCTGGAGCTGGGCTTCCGCCCAGCAGAGGTAGGGCTGGTCTACCTGGCCTACCTCTTCGGCATTCCGGGAAGCGCCCTCTCCGGACTCCTGGCCAGGCGGCTGGGGGCGGTGGCCAGCTTCCGCCTGGCCTTCATGCTGGTCCTCCTGGGGCTTGGGCTACTGCTCCTCCCGCCTCCCCTTTTGGTGGTGGGCTTCGTCCTGCAGATGGCGGCCCTTTTCACCGCCCAGAGCTTGGCCTCGGGGGCGGCCGGGCGGCGGGGGGCGGGGGTGAGCGGCACCTACGTGGCCAGCTTCTACCTGGGGGGGACCTTGGCGGGGCTACTCTACCCCCTCTTCCTCCACAGCTTCCCCCTGGCGGTGGGCCTGGGGATGGCCCTGGCCCTCCTGGCCCTTCTGCTTGCCCCCCTGCGGTAGGGGTACCATACCCCCATGGAGCTCCACGCCGCCGACCAGTACCTGGTGGTCCCCGGGGAGGCGGGGCTTTTGGAGGTGTACGGGCATCTGGCGGGCACCGGGCTTTTCCCCCCCTTCCCCCCGGTGGCCCTCCCAGGGGGGGTGGGAGGGCTGGTGGCTCGGGGGGGCTTCGCCCAGACCTTTTTCTTCCCCGCGGAGGTCCTGGGCCTCACCTTCCACACCCCCAAGGGGCGGGTGGTGCGGGCGGGGGGGGTGGTGGTGAAGAACGTCCAGGGCTACGACCTGGTGCGGCCCTTTGTGGGGAGTTTTGGGCTTTTGGGGGAGGCCTTGGAGGTGGTCTTCCGCCTGCGGCCAGGCCGGGCTTCCGCCTTTTTGCGCCGGCCCTTTTCCGGAAGCTTCCCCGACCTCTCCCCCACCCCCCGCTTCCTCTTCGCCCTTCAGGAAGAGGGAGGGGAGTGGCTTTACGCCTACCACTTTGGTTCGGAGCGGGAGGTGGCCCGGTTTCGGGAGGCCTTCGGGGGAGAGGCAGTGGAGCCTTTGGACCTCCGCCCCCTCTTCCCCCGGGGCATGGGGGTGGGGGAGGGCCCTTTGCGGGACCTGCGCTTCGCCTGGAAGGACGGCGGGGAGGCTCCCGAACCCCCTGCCCCCTTCCGCCTCCTGGCGGAGGTCCTTTAGCCCCCTTCGCCCCAAAGGCCCATCCGGGGTATCCTCTAGGGGATGCAGGATTGGGAACGGGAAGCCTTAGACGCCATCAAAAAGGCCCAGGACCTCGAGGCCCTGCGCGCGCTCAAGGCCCGCTACCTGGGGAAAAAGGGCCTCCTCACCCAGGAGATGAAGGCCCTGGCCGCCTTGCCCCTGGAGGAGCGGAGGCAACGGGGCCAGCAGCTAAACGCCCTTAAGGAAGCCCTGGAAGGCGCCCTGGAGGCCAGGGAAAAGGAGTTGGAAGCCGAGGCCCTGCGGAAGGCGCTGGAAAGCGAGCGCCAGGACGTGAGCCTCCCGGGGGTGCGCCTCTTCGCGGGGGGGCTTCACCCCATCACCCTGATGGAGCGGGAGCTGGTGGAGATCTTCCGCGCCCTGGGGTACCAGGCGGTGGAGGGCCCGGAGCTGGAGAGCGAGTTCTTCAACTTTGACGCCCTCAACATCCCCGAGCACCACCCCGCCCGGGACATGTGGGACACCTTCTGGCTGGAAGGGGCGTTCCGCCTCCAGGGCCCCGTGGGGGAGGAGGTGGAGGGAAAGCTCCTCCTGCGCACCCACACCTCCCCCATGCAGATCCGCTACATGGTGGCCCACACCCCCCCCTTCCGCATCGTGGTGCCCGGGCGGGTCTTCCGCTTTGAGCAGACGGACGCCACCCACGAGGCCGTCTTCCACCAGCTGGAGGGGCTGGTGGTGGGGGAGGGGATCACCATGGCCCACCTCAAGGGGGCCATCTACGAGCTGGCCCAGGCCCTCTACGGCCCCGAGTCCCGGGTACGCTTCCAGCCCGTCTACTTCCCCTTCGTGGAGCCGGGGGCCCAGTTCGCCATCTGGTGGCCCGAGGGGAGGAAGTGGCTGGAGCTGGGCGGGGCGGGGATGGTCCACCCCAAGGTCTTCCAGGCGGTGGACGCCTACCGCAAAGCGCTCGGCCTCCCCCCCGCCTACGAGGGGGTGACGGGCTTCGCCTTCGGGTTTGGGGTGGAGCGGCTGGCCATGCTCCGCTACGGCATCCCCGACATCCGCTACTTCTTCAGCGGCCGGCTGAAGTTCCTGGAGCAGTTCCGGGGGGTCTTATGAGGGTGCCCTTCTCCTGGCTGAAAACCTACCTACCTGAACTGGAAGGCCCCGAGGTCCTGGAGGAGCGCCTGGCGGGCCTAGGCTTTGAGACGGACCGCATGGAGCAGGTCTTCCGGATTCCCGAAGGGGTGGTCTTCGCCCGGGTCCTGGAGGCCCACCCCATCCCCGGCACCGGCCTGAAGCGCCTGGTGCTGGACGCGGGCCAGGTGGTGGAGGTGGTCTCGGGGGCGGAAAACGCCCGTGCAGGAATCGGGGTAGCCCTGGCCCTGCCCGGCACTGAGTTGGAAGGCCTCCGGGTAGGGGAAAGGACCATCCAGGGGGTGCGCTCCTTCGGCATGGCCCTCTCCCCCAAGGAGCTTGGGGTGGGGGAGTACGGCGGGGGGCTTCTGGAGTTTCCCGAGGGGGAGCTTCCCCCTGGCACCCCCCTGGCGGAGGCCTGGGCGGAGGAGGTGGTGCTGGACCTGGAGGTGACCCCCAACCGCCCCGATGCCCTGGGGATTCTGGGCCTGGCCCTGGACCTCCACGCCCTGGGCTACGCCCTCCAGTTGCCCGAGGTGCGGCTGGAGGGAGAGGAGGTGCCCATCCCCTTTGGCCTCCGGGTGGCGGACCCCGGGGCTGCCCCCCACTTCACCCTGGCCTACGCCTTCGGCCTAAGGGTGGGGCCAAGCCCCCTATGGCTCCAGCGGGCCCTCTTCGCCGCGGGCATGCGCCCCATCAACAACGTGGTGGACGTGACCAACTTTGTGATGCTGGAAAGGGCCCAGCCCATGCACGCCTTTGACCTGCGCTTCCTGGGGGAGGGCATCCTGGTGCGCCGGGCCCAGCCCGGGGAAAGGCTTCGCACCCTGGACGGGGTGGAGCGGACCCTCCACCCCGAGGACCTGGTGATCGCCGGCTACCAGGGGGAAAAGAGCTTCCCCCTGGGGCTTGCCGGGGTCATGGGGGGGGCGGAAAGCGAGGTGCGGCCCGACACCCCGGCCATCGCCCTGGAGGTGGCCTGCTTTGACCCCGTGGCCATCCGCAAGACCGCCCGGCGGCACGGCCTGCGCACGGAGGCCAGCCACCGCTTTGAACGGGGGGTGGACCCCCTGGGCCAGCTCCCCGCCCAGCACCGGGCCCTAGGCCTTCTCCAGGCCCTGGCGGGGGCCAGGGTGGCCAAGGAGATCCTGGAGGCGGGAAGCCCCGAACCCCCCGCCCCCATCCCCTTCCGCCCCGAGTACGCCAACCGCCTCCTGGGCACCGCCTACCCCGAGGAGGAGCAGTTAGCCCTTCTAAGGCGCCTGGGATGCCGGGTGGAGGGGGAAGGCCCCTACCGGGTCACCCCCCCTAGCCGCCGCCTGGACCTCAGGCTGGAGGAGGACCTGGTGGAGGAGGTGGCCCGCCTCAAGGGCTACGAGACCATCCCCCTGGCCCTTCCCGCCTTCTTCCCCGCCCCCGACAACCGGGGGGTGGAGGCCCCCTACCAGCGGGAGCGCCGCCTAAGGGAGGTCCTGGCGGGGCTTGGGTTCCAGGAGGTCTATACCTACAGCTTCCTGGACCCGGAGGACGCCCCCCGCTTCCGCCTGCCCCCCTTCCCCCTGCGCCTGAAAAACCCCCTGAGCCCGGACAGGGCCGCCCTGAGAACCCACCTCTTCCCCGGCCTCCTCAAGGTCCTACGGGAGAACCTGGCCTTAGACCGCCCCGAGCGCGCCCTCCTCTTTGAGGTGGGCCGGGTCTTCGGGGTGGCCGAGGGGCGGGTGGAGGAGAAAACCCACCTGGCAGGCCTCCTCTTCGGCCAGGGGGTGGGGCTCCCCTGGGGGGAGGGGCTTTCCGGCTACCCCCTCCTCAAGGGGCTCCTGGAGGCCTTCGCCGAGCGGCTGGGCCTGGAGCTTCGGGTGGAGGCCCACCCGTATCCCTTCCTGCACCCCGGGGTCTCGGGGCGGGTCCTGGTGGCCGGGGAAGCCAAGGGGTTTTTGGGCCAGCTCCACCCGGAGCTGGCCAAGGCCCTGGAGCTTCCCCCGGTCTGGCTCTTTGAGCTCTCCCTCCCCCTCCCGGAAGCCCCCTTCCGCTTTCACGACCCCTCCCGCTACCCCCTGGCCCTGCGGGACCTGGCGGTGGTGGTGCCGGAGGCCACCCCCTACGGGGAGGTGGAGAGGGCATTGCGGGAGGCGGCCGGGCCCCTTCTGGAGGGGCTTTCCCCCTTTGACCTCTACCAGGGACCCCCCTTGCCCCCAGGCGAGAAGAGCCTGGCCTTCCACCTGCGCTTCCGCCACCCCGAGCGTACCCTTACGGACGAGGAGGTGGAGGGGGTGATGCAGGAGGTGGTGGCCGCGGTGCGGGCCCGGGGCTGGCGCATCCGGGGATAGGCCCATTCCTTGCCGTAAACTGGGGCCATGCTCACCTGGGTGGACCTCCTGGCCCTCTTCAGCCTGGCCCTGGGCCTGGCCCTGGGCTACCGGGGGGGGCTTCCCTGGGCCTTCGCTGGGGCCGGGGTGCTCCTCTACCTCCTCCTGGCCCTCCTAGGGCTCTCCGGGCCGGGGTGGGCCCTGGGCCTGGGGCTCCTCCTGGGGATGCTGGCCAAGAGCCTGCCCCTGCCCCACCTCTCCCGGGGCCTCGAGGCCCTTCTGGGCACCCTGGGAGGTTTTCTCCTGGGGCTTTTCCTGGCCCTGGCCCTCTGGACGGGCTACCCCTGGGAACGGGCCCCCGGGGGGCTCCGCTACCCCGCGGTCAGCCTCCCCACCCCCATTTACCAGGGGGTGAGCCAGAGCCCCTTCGCCCGGAAGGTCTTCCGCCTGGCCTGGCAGACCCCCTGGCTGCGCAAGGCCCTGGCCCTAGAGGGCCAGCACCTGCGATAGGCGAAGCAGGCCGCGGGGGATGTCCTTCTTGCGCTCCACCGCCTCCCGCAGGGGGGTGAGCTTCACTTCCCCCGCCACCTCCCCCACCATGACCCCGCTGGTCCCCGCGGCCAGGGTCTCTACCGCCGCCGCCCCCAGGCGGCTGGCCAGGATGCGGTCCTTGGCCGTGGGGCTTCCCCCCCGCTGGATGTGGCCCAGCACGGTGACCCGGGCCTCCATGGGCACGTGCTCCCGGATGGCCGCCAAAAGCCCCGCCGCCCCCCCAGGGTAAGCCCCCTCGGCCACCACCACGATGGAGCTGGTCTTCCCCCGGCGCTGGGACTCGAGGAGCCCCTCGGCGATGCGCCTGGGGTCCACGGGCTCCTCAGGCACAGCGATCACCTCCGCCCCCCCGGCTAGGCCCACGTCCAGGGCGATGAACCCCGCATCCCGCCCCATGACCTCAATGAAGAAGACCCGCTCGTGGCTGGCGGCGGTGTCCCGGATGCGGTCTATGGCCTCCAGGGCGGTGTTCACCGCGGTGTCAAAGCCGATGGTGTAGTCGGTGCCGTAGAGGTCGTTGTCTATGGTGCCCGGCAGGCCCACCACGGGGATGCGGTGCTCCTCCATGAGGCGCATGGCCCCGCGGAAGGTCCCGTCCCCCCCGATGGCCACCAGGCCCTCAATGCCCGCCTGGCGTAGCTTCTCCGCCGCCTTGGCCCGCCCCTCCTCCTCCATGAACTCCTGGCTCCTTGCGGTGAGGAGGATGGTGCCCCCCCGTTGCAGGATGTTGGCCACGTCCCGCACCCCCAGGGGCAGCATCTCCCCCAGGATCATGCCCGCATAGCCCCGGCGGATGCCGATGACCTCGAGGCCCAAAGCATAGGCCTGGCGCACCACCGCCCGGATGGCGGCGTTCATGCCCGGGGCATCGCCCCCGCTGGTGAAGACCCCAATGCGCTTCATATCTCCCCTCTTCCCTCCATGGCCAGCCGGTAGGCCTCGTTCCGGGGAACCCCCCTTTCCAGGAGGGCCCGGAAGAGGGCCTTGCCGGAAAGCCCCTTGGCCCTAAGCTCCTGCGCTAGCCTTGCCCCTTCTGGAGCCGGGGCCGCCTTGGGGCCCAGGACCACCACGAACTCCCCCCGAGGCTCCCGGAAGTGCTCCATGGCCTGCCCCAGGCTCCCCCGGAACACCTCCTCGTGCACCTTGCTGATCTCCCGGGCCACGGCCACGGGATGGTCCGGGCCGTAAACCTCCGCCAGGTCCTCCAGGGTCCTCTGCAGGCGGTGGGGGCTCTCGTAGAGCACGGCCGTCCTCCCTTCCCGGGCCAGGGCCAGCAAACGCTCCTTACGCTCCTTTCCCCCCTTGGGCAGGAAGCCCTCAAAGGTGAAGCGGTGGGTGGGCAGGCCCGAGGCCACCAGGGCGGGGATGAGGGCGGTGGGGCCAGGAAGCGCTTCCACCCGCCAGCCCCATTCTAAGGCCAGGCGCACCAGCTCAGCCCCGGGGTCGGAGATGCCCGGGGTGCCGGCGTCCGTGGCGTAGGCCACGTAGGCGTAGGGGGCAAGGAGCTCCCTGGCCCGGCCCACCGTGTGCTGGTCCAGGCGCAGGGTGGGGGTGGCGATCCCGTAGTGGCGGAGGAGAAGCCCGGTGCGCCGGGTGTCCTCGCAGGCCACCACCTGGGCCTCCCTGAGGACCCGGAGGGCCCTCAGGGTGATGTCCTCCAGGTGGCCAATGGGGGTGGGGACCAGGACCAGGTGCACGCTAGCGCAGGAAGGGGTCCAGAAGCGCCTTGGCCTCCCGGAAGGGGAACTCGTACACCGAGCCCGAGGGCAGGGTGAACTCCAGGAGGTCCCGCGCCCCCGGGAAGAAGATCCGGCGGAGAACCAGAGGCCCCTGGTCGCTTTCCAGGTGCACGGTCACGTAATCCGGCTCCAGGTTGGGCTCGTCCTCCACCTCCTTGGGGGGCTCCTCCCCTACGCCCTCCTCCAGGCGGCGCAGGGCCTCTGAGAGCTCGGCCCGGGCCACCCGCACCGCCTCCTCCAGGGTGCCGTCCGAGAAGGTGAGGACCACCTCCTCCCCCTCCCCATGGACGGAAAGCCCCCACAGGGCTTCCTCTTCCCCCTCCTCCGGGGCCTCCCAAACCTCCAGGCTGCCATCGGAAAGGAGGCGGAGGACCGCCCCGCAGGCCTCGCAGTCCAGGAGATCCCCCGCCTTGTACCCTTCCAGCTCCAGGGTTTCCCCGCACACCGGGCAGACCATAGGGCCTCCTCTAAGGCCCATTCTAAGCCCCTTTGGGCCGGGCCCTGCCCTTTGGGGTTTCTACTATGGGATTGGGTTAAGCACCGTAGCGGGCGATGCAGGCCTGGACCTCCTCCAGGGCCGCCTGCCGGTCCCGCCAGCCCGTGACCTTCACCCACTTGCCCTTCTTGGCCTCCAGGGCCTTGTAGGTCTCAAAGAAGTGCTGGATCTCCTGCTTGACCCCTTCGGGCACATCGGAGATGTCCTGGATGTGGTCCAGGCGCTGGTCCTCCGCCACCACCCCGATCACCTTGGCGTCCCCCCCCTTCTCGTCCTCCATGAGGAGGAGGCCCACCACCCGTACCTCCACCACCACCCCGGGCAGAAGGGGGTAGGTGGAGAGCACCAGGCCGTCCAGGGGGTCCCCGTCCTCCGCCAGAGTGGAGGGAATGAAGCCGTAGTCCCCGGGGTAGAACTGGGCTCCCGGCAGCACCCGGTCCAGTTTGATTACCCCCAGCTCGGGGTCGTACTCGTACTTGTTGCCCGAGCCTCGAGGCACCTCAATGACCATGTTCACCACCTGAGGCGCGCCCTTACCCACGGGAAGAGTCTTCAGGTTCGCCATAGCCCCCCCATTATACGAGCACCTCTGGAAAATCGCTCACCAAGGCGTCCACCCCCCAGGCGGCCAGGGCCTCCGCCTCCTCACGGCGATTCACCGTCCAGGCCAGGACGCGGTAGCGCGCCTTTAGGGCCCGCACGCCCTCCTCGGTGAGGAGGGAGGCCTCGGGGTGGACCCAGGCCACCCCCAGGCAGGGGGCGAGCTCCAGGGCCTCGGGCCTGTCGTAGAGGAGGCCCAGGGGGCCCACCCCCAGGCGCCTCAGGCGCACCAGGGCCAGGGGGTCAAAGGAGCTCACCCAAAGGCGCCCCGAGGGGTAGCGGGCCAGGAGCCGGGCCAAGGCCTCCTCCCGCCCATCGGTCTCCGGGGGGAGGCTTTTTAACTCCACGTTGATCCGGGCCTGGGGGAAGGCCCGAAGAACCTCCTCCAGGGTGGGCACATAGGCGGGAAGCTCCCGCCGGGAGAGGCGGGCGATGGGCTCCCCCTCCAGGACGAAGTCGTGGTGCACCACCAGGACGCCGTCCCGGGTGAGGTGGACATCCAGCTCAAACCCATCCAGGCCCGCCCCCAAAGCTTTTCTAAAGGATTCCAGAGTATTCTCCCGGGCCAGGTGGGGCGCACCGCGGTGGCCTAAGCGCAGGGGCACGGGCCAAGTATACTGGGAACATGGGCAAGTATGAAGCGGCCTTTTCCCGCCTGGGCGAAAAGGCCCTGGCGCAGCTGGAAGGCCCTGGCGGCTTCCTGGCCATCACCGAGACCCACCTGGTCCTGGTGGACGAAGGGGGTGTCCAGCGTCTGGAACTGGCCCGCATCCGCCGGGTGGGCCGGGGCGAGGCGGGTACCCTTCTGGTCCAGGGGGAGGAAAGCTCCCTGGTGGTCCCCCTGAAGGCCTTCCCGGTGGAGGAGCTGAAGGCCTTTCTGGAGGGTTTGAAGCCCCACGTAGCCCGGGCCCGCAAGGCCACGGCCACCCCTTCCCCCCTCCAGGGGCCAGGCCCCACCCGGGAGGCCAGGCCCCCCGAACCCCCCCCGCCTCCGCCCGAGCCCCCCAAGCCCCCGGTGTGGGAGGAGGAGGCGCCCCCCAAGCGGGCCTCGGTGGAGCTGGCCCCGGAGCCGGAGGCCCCCAGCCCTCCCAGCCCTAAGCCGGAGGGGAAGCGAAACCCTTTGGCCCTGCCCCTCAGGGTCCTCGCCCTCCTCACCCTGGGCTACACGGTGGCCTTCCTGGCCCTGAACCCCGGGGCGGACCCCTGGGTCCTGGCCGGGGTGGTCCTGGGTGGCCTGGGCCTGGCCCTGGCGGAGTGGTCCTTGGCTACCTCCTGGCGGTAGCCCTCCTGGGGCTTTGGGCCCTATGGCCCAAGGTGGTCCCCAGGCCTGCCCCGGTGCAGGTGGTGGCCATGGTGGAGGCCTCCTTTACCCCTCCGCCTCCGGAGCCCGTCAGCCTGAACACCGCCAGCCTCGAGGACCTCGAGGCCCTTCCCGGTATCGGCCCTACCCTGGCGCGCCGCATCCTGGAAGGGAGGCCCTACCGCCAGGTGGAGGACCTCCTGCGGGTCAAAGGGATTGGCCCTGCCACCCTGGAGCGCCTAAGGCCCTATGTCCGGCCCTGAGGCGGCTACCCGGCACCTCCCCTTGGGCCCAGGGGTAGGGCTTGGCCTGGGGGGGCTCCTGGGGGCCTGGGGGCTTCTTACGCCCTGGGCCCTTGGGCTTGCCCTCCCCCTCCTGCCCTTCTTCCGGCTTCCCCTCCTTCTGGGGCTAGCCCTGGTCCTCCTCCGGGGCCTCCTCCTTCCCCTGCCCGAACCGCCCCACGGCACTCGGCTTTCGGGGGAGTTTCGGGTGGTGGGAGGGTTCACCACCTGGGAGGGGCACCGGCTCCATGTGCGCCACTACCCACCCCTGGCGGACGGCCTCTACCGGCTCCGGGGCTACCTGGCCCCCCCTGAGGGAAAACGGAACCCTGGGAGCCTGGACGGACGGGCCTGGCTGCTGGCCCAGGGGGTACGGGGAGTGTTTCACGTGGAACGGGCGGAAGCCCTGGCCCCCCTGCCCGACCCCCGGGAGCCCTTGCGGGCGCGGCTGGCCCAGGGCCTTTCCCCGCCGGCGAAGGAAGTGGTGGAGGGGCTTGTTCTGGGGGACAAGGCGGGGCTGGAGGAGGCCTATGCCCGTTTCCAGCGCTCGGGCCTAGCCCACCTCCTGGCCCTCTCCGGCCTGCATGTGGGCTTCCTGGTGGGTAGCCTGGTCCTCCTCTATCCCTTGGGACGCTGGCGGTACCTCCTTGCCCTTTGCCTCCTTCCCTTCTACCTATGGCTGGCGGGCCCTAGCCCCTCCCTGGTGCGGGCCAGCCTCATGGCCGGCCTTTCCCTCCTGGGCCTCTTCCTGGGCCTGGGCGGGGCCGGGGTGCTCCAGGGCCTGGGGCTGGCCCTCCTCCTCCAACTCCTCCTCCGGCCGGAAAGCCTCCTCAGCCTGGCCTTCCAGCTCTCCCACCTGGCGGTGCTGGGCCTGGCCCTGGTTCTCCCCGCCCTGGGGCGGCCGAAGGGGGTCTTTGGGTACCTCTTGGGGGGCGTTGCCGCCTCCTTGGCCGCCCAGGCCTTTCTCCTCCCCCTCCTCCTGGACCGCTTCGGCTTCTTCCCCCTCCTTTCCCCCCTGATGAACCTCCTGGCCCTTCCCCTGGTGGCCCTCCTGGTGCCCCTGGGGTTTCTGAAGCTCCTCCTTGGGGGGCTCCTGGCCCTCCTGGTGGAGCCCCTGGCCCAAGGCCTTCTCCTCCTGGCGGAGGTGGGAAGCCGGGGGCCCCTCCTGCGCTGGGGGGAGATAGCCCCCGCGGGCTTCGCCCTCTACTACCTGGGCCTCCTTCCCCTCCTCCTCGCCCTCCACCGGCTTTTGCCCCCGAAAAGAGCCCTTCTCCTCAGCAGCCTGCCCGCCCTCCTAAGCCTCATCGCCGCCTGGCCCAAGCCCCTGGACCTTTGGGCCCTGGACGTGGGGCAGGGGGACGCCCTCCTTGCCCGCCTGGGCGGGGCCGAGGTGCTCGTGGATGGGGGCCGGCCAGAACAAGGAAGGCGGCTGGTGCGGGCCCTGGGGGCTTTGGGGGTGGAGGCCCTGGAGGTCCTGGTGGCCACCCACCCCGATGCCGACCACTACGGGGGCCTCCTGGAGGTGGTGGAGGAGGTCCCCGTGGGCCTGGCCCTCCTCTCCCCAGCCTTTGCCCCCGACCACCCCCTGGTGCGGGCCCTGAGGGCCAGGGGGGTGCCCATCCTGCACCCGGGGGTGGGGAGCCAGTTGCGGGTGGGGAAGGGCATGCTGGAAGTCCTCTGGCCCCCCGGAAAAACCGGGGTGGACGACCAAGACGGCCTGGTCCTCCTCCTGGACTTCGGCCGGGGAAAGGCCCTGCTTTTGGCGGACGTGCCCCAGCGGGTGGAGAGGCGGCTTGGGGTAGGCGAGGTAGAGGTGTTAAAGGTGAGCCATCACGGCTCGCGCACGGGCACGAGCCCCGAGCTCCTGGCCCAGGCCCGCCCCCGGGTGGCCCTCATGGGGGTGGGCCGCAACAACCCCTTCGGCCACCCCCACCCCGAGGTCCTGGCCCGGCTGGCGGAGGCCGGGGTGGCCGTTCACCGCACGGACCAGGAGGGGGCGGTGCGGGTGGTCTTCGGCTACGCCTGGTAGCCGAGCCGTTCCAGGAGGGCCTGCAGCTCCTCCAAGGAGCGGTACTGGATGACCACCCGCCCCCGCTTCCCCCCCACCACCTTCACCGGCAGGCCCAGGTGGCGGGAAAGCTCCAGGGAAAGGGGAGAAGGTTCCTTGGGGGCCCTGCGCTCCCTGGTAAGGCGCTCCGGCAGGGCCTCCGCCTGGCGCACGGAAAGCCCCTTCTCCAGGATCTCCCGCAGGCCCCAAAGCCGGTCCTCAGGGGCCAGCATCAGGAGGGCCCGGGCATGCCCGGCGCTGATCCGCCCCTCGTCCAGGGCCGCCAGGACCTCCTCAGGGAGCTGTAGCAACCTGAGGGCGTTGGCCACGGTGGAGCGGGCCTTACCCACCTTCCGGGCCACCTCCTCCTGGGTGAGGCCCATAGCCAGGAGGGCCTGGTAGCCCCGGGCCTCCTCCACTGGGGAGAGGTCCTCCCGCTGGAGGTTCTCCACCAGGGCCAGCTCCAGGGCCTCCTGGTCCGTGAGGTCGCGGACGAGGACCGGGACCTCCTCTAGCCCGGCCAGCTGGGCCGCCCGGAAGCGCCGCTCCCCGGCCACCAGCTCGTACCCCTCCCCTTTGGGCCGCACCAGGAGGGGCTGCAGGAGCCCCTTCTCCCGAATGGAGGCCGCCAGCTCCTCCAGGCCCTCCTCGGGGAAGCGCCGCCGGGGTTGCCGGGGGTTGGGGCGGATGGCGGAAAGGGGAAGCCGAACCACCCCCCCGCCCCCTTTGGGCAACAGGGCCTCGAGGCCCCTTCCCAGGCCACTAGGCTTCTTGGACACGGGCGATCACCTCCTCGGCCAGGCGGCGGTAGGCGTGGGCCCCCGGGGAGGTGGGGGCGTGCTGGGCGATGGTCTTCCCGAAGCTGGGGGCCTCGGCCAGGCGCACGTTCCGGGGCACCACCGTCCAGAAGACCTTCTCCCCGAAGTGGGCCCTAAGCTGGGCCTCCACCTGCTGGGAAAGCAGGGTGCGGCCGTCGTACATGGTGATGAGGATGCCAAGGAGGCGCAGGGAGGGGTTGAGGCGGCTCCGCACCTCGTCCAGGGTGGCCAGGAGCCCCGCCACCCCCTCCAGGGCGTAGTACTCCGCCTGCACCGGCACCACCACCCCCTGGGCCGCAGCCAGGGCGTTCAGCGTGAGGGGAGAGAGGCTTGGGGGGACGTCCAACAGGGTGAGGTCGTAGGCTTCGTCCTCCAGGACCTGGGCCAGGGCCCAGGGGGCCTCGGCCAGCTCCACCGTGGCCCCCACCAGCTCGGGGGTGGCGGGCAGGAGGTGGAAGCCGTCCACCGCCTGCACCAGCTCCGCCAAGGGCTCCCCCTGCAGGAGCTGGTATACCCCCCGTTCCGGGCGCAGGCCCAGCCCGCTGGTGGCGTTCATCTGGGGGTCCAGGTCCACCAGGAGCACCCGTTTGCCCATGCGGGCCAGATAGGCGGCCAGGTTGATGGCCGTGGTGGTCTTCCCCACCCCTCCCTTCTGGTTGACCAGGGCGATCCGCCGCACCTTGGACCCTAGCATAAGGGATGCTTCTCGGGAACCCCCGGGCGACGGGGGAAGCGGGGCGGCGTGGGCGCCTCCTTGGCCAGGACCACCAGGTGCCGCTCCTCCAGGGCGAAGGGAAGCCTCAGGGCCCTTACCCCCTCAAGCCGCCCCCCGAGAAGGGGGAGGGCCTGGGGCAGGGGGGCGAGTTCCTCCGCCACCCTGGGCCCCTTCTGGGCCACCATGACCCCCCCTAAGGCCAGGAAGGGAAGGCCCAGCTCCGCCAGGACGCACAGGGGGGCCACCGCCCGGGCCACCACCCGCCCGTAAACCTCCCGGTGTTCCGGGCGGTGGGCCAGGGCCTCCGCCCTCCCCCAAAGGGGCAGGGCCCCCTTCAAGCCCAGGGCGTGCACCGCCTCTTCCACGAAGGCCACCTTCTTTTTGGTGGCGTCCAGGAGGGTGATCTCCAGCTCCGGGCGCACGATCTTGAGGGGAAGGCCGGGAAAGCCCGCCCCCGTGCCCAGGTCCAACACCCGCAAGGAGCCTTCCCAAAGGGGCAGGACCAGGAGGGTGAGGGAGTCCAGGAAGTGCTTGAGGACCACCTCCTCCTCGGTGCGCAGGGCGGTGAGGTTTACCCGGCGGTTGGCCTCCATGAGGAGGTCAAAAAGGCGGGAGAAGGCGGGGAGGTGGGCCTCGAGGTCCAGGCCCAGGGCCCTGCCCCCCTCCAGGAGGAGAGCCGCCCCCTTGGGGCTCAGCCCCATCCCCACCCCCGGTGTTTCCCGTGAAACATCAGGAAAGCCTCCGCAGGTGCACCAGGAGGGCGGTGAGGTCGGAGTCGCGGATGCCCGGGATGCGGGCCGCCTCGGCCACGGTGCGGGGCCGCACCCGGGAGAGCTTCTCCACCGCCTCCCGGGAGAGGCCAGCCACCCGGGGGAAGTCCAGCCCCTCGGGGATGGGGTGGGCCTCGAGGTCCCGCATCTTCTGGCGCAACCGCTCCTGCCGCTCAATGTAGCCCGCGTACTTGGCCCGGATCTCCACCTGCTCCGCCTCCTCGGGGGCGAGGGGGTGAGGGGGTGGGAAGCGCTTGGCCAGCTCCCCGTAGGTGTTCCCCGGACGACGGAGCCACTGCAGGCCGCTCACCCCCTCCACCCGCAAGGCGGCAAGCCGTTCCAGCTCCGCCGCCACCCGGCGGTACTTGGCCTCCACCCGCTCCAGGTCCTCCTTGGGCCGCAGGCCCCAGGCCACCGCCAAGGGGGTAAGGCGCTCATCGGCGTTGTCCGCCCGGCAGAGGAGGCGGAGCTCCACCCGGGAGGTCATCATGCGGTAGGGCTCGTCCGTGCCCCGGCCCACCAGGTCGTCCACCATCACCCCGATGTAGCCGCTCTCCCGGGAAAGGTGAACCTCAGGGAGGCCCAAAGCATACCGGGCGGCGTTCAGGCCCGCCAGGAGGCCCTGGGCCGCCGCTTCCTCATAGCCGGAGGTGCCGTTCACCTGCCCAGCGCTGAAAAGCCCGGGCAGGAAGCGGGACTGGAGGCCCCGGGTGAGCTCCCGAGGGTCCAGGCTGTCGTACTCCACCGCGTAGGCGTAGCGCTGGATCACCGCCCGAGAAAACCCGGGGAGGCTCCGCACCATCTCTTCTTGGAGCTCGGGGGGCAGGCTGCTGGAAAAGCCCTGGAGGTAGACCTCGCTGGTGGCCAGGCCATCGGGCTCCACGAAGAGGAGGTGGCTCTCCTTGTCGGCAAAGCGCACCACCTTGTCCTCAATGGAGGGGCAGTACCGTGGCCCGATCCCCTCAATGTCCCCGGCGTAGAGGGGGGAGAGGTGCAGGTTTTCCAGGATCAGGCGGTGGGTCCTCCCGGTGGTACGGGTCTGCCAGGTAGGGAGCCGGTGGGCGTGGGGCCCGGGGTTCCCCGTGAAGCTTCCCGGGGGCACCTCCGGGGGGACCACCTCCAGCTCCCCGTAGTCCACGGAGTCCGCGCGGATGCGGGGAGGGGTACCGGTCTTGAAGCGGCGCAGGGTGTGGCCCACGGCCCTAAGGCTTTGGGAGAGGAAGCGGGCTGGGGGCTCCCCCTGCCTTCCTGCCGGCCGGGAACGGCGCCCGTACCAGACCACCCCGGAGAGGAAGGTGCCCCCGGCCACCACCACCGCCCGGGCGGGGATGCCCCGCCCGTCCACGGTGCGCACCCCAAGGAGCTTTCCCCCTTCCACCCAAAGGGCCGCTACCTCCCCCCGGATTACCTCAATGGGCCGCTCGGCCAGAATCTCCTGGGCCTTCAGGGCGTAGAGGTCCCGGTCCACCTGGACCCTTAGGCTCTGCACCGCCGGCCCCTTGGAGCGGTTCAGGACCCGGGTGTGGATGGCCGCGGCGTCCGCCGCCCGGCCCATGAGCCCCCCCAGGGCCACCAGCTCCGCCACCAGCTGGCTCTTGCCCGGCCCTCCCACCGCAGGGTTGCAGGGCATCATGCCCATGCGCTCAGGGTTCACGGTGACCAGGGCCACCCGCACCCCCAAGGCGGCCGCGGCCCAGGCCGCTTCCAGCCCGGCGTGCCCACCGCCCACCACCACCACGTGGTAGTCCATCCCACCCTCCACTTTACCAACCCCCTGGCGTAGAATGTTCCTCCGGAACGCTGGGGGGTAGCCTTGACCCACGAGGCAGTCTGGCAACACGTCCTGGAACACATCCGCCGCAACATCACCGAGGTGGAGTTCCACACCTGGTTTGAGCGGATCCGCCCCCTTGGTATCCAAGACGGGGTCCTGGAGCTGGCGGTGCCCACCTCCTTTGCCCTGGACTGGATCCGCCGGCACTACGCCGAATTAATCCAGGAGGCCCTGGCCCTCCTGGGCGCCCAGGGACCCCGCTTTGAACTCAAGGTGGTCCCAGGAACCGCCGTCCAGGAGGACATCTTCCAGGCCATCCCCCCTCCGGAGCCCAGCCAGCCCAAGCTCAACCCCAAGTACACCTTTGAGAACTTCGTGGTGGGGCCCAACAACTCCATGGCCCACGCCGCGGCGGTAGCCGTGGCCGAGTCCCCGGGCCGGGCCTACAACCCCCTTTTCATCTACGGGGGCGTGGGCCTGGGCAAAACCCACCTGATGCACGCGGTGGGCCACTCCGTGGCCAAGCGCTTTCCCCACCTCAAGGTGGAGTACGTGTCCACGGAGACCTTCACCAACGAGCTCATCAACGCCATCCGCGAGGACCGCATGACGGAGTTCCGCGAGCGCTACCGCTCCGTGGACCTCCTCCTGGTGGACGACATCCAGTTCATCGCCGGCAAGGAGCGCACGCAAGAGGAGTTCTTTCACACCTTCAACGCCCTCTACGAGGCCCACAAGCAGATCATCCTTTCCTCCGACCGCCCGCCCAAGGACATCCTCACCCTCGAGGCCCGCCTCCGGAGCCGCTTTGAATGGGGCCTTATCACCGACATCCAGCCCCCCGACCTGGAGACCCGCATCGCCATCCTCAAGATGAACGCGGAGCAGCGGGGGCTCCGGATTAGCGAGGAGGTGCTGGAGTACATCGCCCGCCAAGTCACCTCCAACATCCGCGAGCTGGAAGGGGCCCTCATGCGCACCGTGGCCTACGCCTCCCTAAACGGAGTTGAGCTCACCCGGGCCGTGGCCGCCAAAGCCCTCTCCGACATCTTCGCCCCCCGGGAGAAGGAGGTGGACCCCCAGGAAATCGTGCGCAAGGTGGCCGAGCACTTCGCCCTCCGCCCCGAGGACCTCCTGGGAGGGGGACGCCGGAAGGAGGTGGTCCTGCCCCGGCAGATCGCCATGTTCCTGGTACGGGAGTTGACCCGCTCCTCCTTGCCGGAGATCGGCCAGCTCTTCGGCGGCCGCGACCACACCACGGTGCTCTACGCCATCCAGAAGGTCCAGGAGCTTTACGAAAGCGACCGCGAGGTGCAAGCCCTTCTTCGTACCCTCAAGGAGGCCCTGGCATGACCCCTGTGGATAACCTGTGGATAACCCTGTGGGTAAGTGGCCTTTTCCTGTGGATAAACCTGTGGACAAACTGTGGAAAACCCAGGGGGGTTTGGACCCTGTGGATAACTGGCCAGTTATCCACACGTTATCCACAAGGCCAAGCCAGTTATCCACAGGGTTTGTCCACAGGCCCTTTTCTCTCCAGGACGCAGTTTTCCCCTCCTTATCCACATATCCACAGCCCCTACTACTACGGCTACTATCTTTTTAAAGCTTTTAAAAATACCTTAGAAGCAGTAATAGGGAGGAACGAAAGATGAATGTAAGCTTTCCCAAAAACCTGCTATCCGAGCACATTGCCCTCCTAGAACGGGTGATTCCTTCCCGTAGCCCCAATCCCCTCTACACCTACCTGGGCCTGGGTCTGGCCCCAGGAACCCTGGTGCTCTTTGGCAGCAATGGGGAGGTGGACCTGGAGGTGCGCCTTTCCGCCCAGGTGAGCGGGCAGGGCCGCTTCCTGGTGCCGGCCCAGCCCTTCTTCCAGCTGGTGCGTAGCCTGCCGGGGGATCTGGTGGAGCTCAGCCTGGGCGCGGACCTGGAACTGGCCTCGGGCCTTTTCCGCACCCGGCTCAGCCTGGCCCCCACCGAGGGATACCCCGAGTTGCTCTTCCCCAGCTTTGAGGCCCCTTCCGAGTCCTATCCCCTCCAAACCCTTCTCGGGGTGGAAGACCTCTTCCGCACCCTACACCACGTGCGCTACGCGGCCAGCAACGAGGAGTACCGGGCCATCTTCCGCGGGGTCCAGCTGGAGTTCTCCGATAGAGGGGTGCGCGCCGTGGCCTCCGATGGCTACCGTCTGGCCCTTTACGACCTGCCCCGCCCGCAAACCTTTCAGAAGAAGGTGGTGGTCCCCGCCCGTAGCGTGGATGAGGTGGTGCGGGTGCTGCGCAGCGTGGGGACGGGGGAGGTGGCCCTGGCCCTGGGCCAGGGAACCCTGGGCCTGGCCGTGCGGGGGGACGGGGAAGGGCTTTTGCGCATGGCGGTGAGGCTTATGGAAGGGGAGTTTCCCGACTACGAGCGGGTAATTCCCAAGGAGTTCTCCCTGAGGGCCACCCTCGAGGTGGAGCCCTTCCGGGAAGCCCTCCGCCGGGTGAGCGTCCTGGCGGACCGGCAGAACCACCGGGTGGACCTCTTCTTCCAGGAGGGCAAGGTCCTCCTCTCCGCCGAGGGGGATTACGGCAAGGGCCAGGAGGAACTCCCCGTGCACCTGGAGGGGGCTCCCCTGGCGGTGGCCTACAACGCCCGCTACTTCCTGGAAGCCCTGGGGCCCCTCTCGGGCCAGGCGGGCCTTCTCCTTTCCGGTCCCACCAGCCCCAGCCTGGTGCGTCCCGTGGCCGAGGAGGCGGGGTACCAGGCGGTGGTGGTCCCCCTTCGGGTGTAAGCTCTAGGGTAGGGGGGCGTGAAGCGCTTCCACAAGGGAGGATCCCATGACCACGATCGTCAGCGTGAGGGCGCGGGAGGTGCTGGACTCCAGGGGCTTTCCCACGGTGGAGGCTGAGGTGGAGCTGGAAGGGGGGGCCCGGGGGCGGGCCATGGTGCCCTCCGGGGCCTCCACCGGCACCCACGAGGCCCTGGAGCTCCGGGACGGGGGGAGGCGCTACCTGGGCAAGGGGGTGCGCCGGGCGGTGGAGAACATCCAAGAGCGCATTGCCCCTGAGCTCATCGGCATGGATGCCCTGGACCAGGAGGGGGTGGACCGGGCCCTGTGCCAGCTGGACGGCACCCCCAACAAGGCCAACCTGGGGGCCAACGCCATCCTGGCGGTCTCCCTGGCCACCGCCCGGGCGGCGGCGGAGGCCCTGGGGCTTCCCCTCTACCGCTATTTGGGAGGAGTCCAGGGGGTGGTCCTACCTGTGCCCCTGATGAACGTCATCAACGGGGGCAAGCACGCGGATAACCGGGTGGACTTCCAGGAGTTCATGCTGGTGCCCGCGGGGGCGGAGAGCTTTGCCGAGGCCCTCCGCATAGGGGCCGAGGTCTTCCACGCCCTCAAGGGGGTGTTGCGGGAGCGGGGCTACAGCACCAACGTGGGGGACGAGGGGGGGTTCGCCCCCGACCTCAGGAGCAACGAGGAGGCGGTGGAGCTCCTCCTCCTGGCCATAGAGAAGGCGGGGTACACCCCGGGCCAGGAGGTGGCCCTGGCCCTGGACCCCGCCACCAGCGAGCTCTACCGGGACGGCCGCTACCACCTGGAGGGGGAGGGCAGGGTCCTCTCCTCGGAGGAGATGGTGGCCTTCTGGGCCTCCTGGGTGGAGAAGTACCCCATCCGCTCCATTGAGGACGGGCTGGCGGAGGACGACTGGGAGGGGTGGCGCCTCCTTACCCGGGAGCTGGGGGGCAGGGTGCAGCTGGTGGGGGATGACCTCTTCGTCACCAACCCCGAGCGCCTGCGCCGGGGCATAGAACAGGGGGTGGCCAACGCCATCCTGGTCAAGGTGAACCAGATCGGTACCCTCTCCGAGACCCTCGAGGCCATCCGCCTGGCCCAGCGCTCCGGCTACCGGGCGGTGATCAGCCACCGCTCCGGGGAGACCGAGGACGCCTTCATCGCTGATTTGGCGGTGGCGGTGAACGCCGGCCAGATCAAGACCGGCTCCCTCTCCCGCTCCGACCGCCTGGCCAAGTACAACCAGCTCCTGCGCATTGAGGAGGCGTTGGGCCAGGCGGCGCGCTTCCTGGGTTATGCGGCCTTTTAAGCGCACCAAGATTGTGGCCACCCTGGGCCCTGCCTCCGACACCAAGGAGGTCATCCGGGCCCTGGCCGAGGCGGGGGCCGACGTCTTCCGCCTCAACTTCAGCCACGGCACCCCTGAGGACCACCGGCGGCGGGTGGCCCTGGTGCGGGAGGTGGAAAAGGAGCTGGGCAAGACCCTGGCCATCCTCCAGGACCTCCAGGGCCCCAAGATCCGCATCGGCCGCTTCCGGGAGGGGCGGGTGGAGCTCAGGCCGGGCGCCCCCTTCACCCTCACCCGCCTCCCCGTGGAGGGGGATGAGACCCGGGTCTCCCTCACCTACAAGGGCCTTCCCGAAGACGTGGCTCCGGGCCAGGTCCTGCTCCTGGACGACGGCCGCATCCGGCTCCGGGTGGAGGGCGTGCAGGGGGACGAGATCCACACCCGGGTGGAGGTGGGCGGCCTCCTTTCCGACAGCAAGGGCATCAACGTGCCCGGGGCCGACCTTTCCATCCCCGCCCTCTCGGAGAAGGACATCCAGGACCTGGCCCTGGGGGCGGAGCTGGGGGTGGACTGGGTGGCCGTCTCCTTCGTGCGCACCCGGGACGACCTCCTCCTGGCCCGCCACTACCTGGCCCGCTACGGCTCCCGGGCCAAGCTCATGGCCAAGATAGAAAAGCCCTCGGCCGTGCACCGCTTTGAGGAGATCCTGGAGGAGGCCGACGGCATCATGGTGGCCCGGGGGGACCTGGGGGTGGAGATGCCCCTGGAGGAGGTGCCCATCGTGCAGAAGCGCCTCATCCTCCGTTGCATCGCCGCGGGGAAGCCGGTGGTCACCGCCACCCAGATGCTGGAGTCCATGGTGCACAACCCCAGCCCCACCCGCGCCGAGGCCTCCGACGTGGCCAACGCCATCTTTGACGGCTCCGATGCCGTGATGCTCTCCGCCGAGACCGCCGCCGGGGCCTACCCCGTGGAGGCCGTGGCCATGATGGCCCGGATCGCCGGGGTGGTGGAGTCCTCCCCCGAGTTCTTGCAGAAGCTCAACGTCCTCCGCCCCGCCCCCACCCCCACCACGCAAGACGCCATCGCCCAGGCGGCGGACGACGTGGTGGAGGCGGTGGGGGCCAAGGCCATCGTGGTCTTCACCGCCACGGGGAGCTCCGCCCGGCGCATCGCCCGCACCCGCCCCCAGGTGCCCATCCTGGCCCTCACCCCAAGCCCCGAGGTGGAACGGCAGCTGGCCCTGGTCTGGGGCGTCCTGCCCCACCTGGCCCCCGACCCCCAGGACACCGACGACATGGTGCGCATCGCCCTCAGGGAGGTGAAGCGCTTCGGCCTGGCCCAGGTGGGGGAGCGGGTGGTGATCGCCGCCGGGGTCCCCTTTGGCGTGCGGGGGACCACCAACCTCCTCAGGGTGGAGCGGGTGAGCTAGGGGTAGAGGGCCAGGGCGCTCACCACCGGCCGGGGCGTGCCCGAGTAGGGGTTGCGCAGGCGCCCCTTCACCCACAGCTGGGCTGAGCCGCCCCCGTCCATCCTGAGGGCGTTCCAGGCCCCCAGGGCGAGGAGACCCCGGGCCAGCACCCCGGGGGTGGTGGCCTCAGAGACCACCAGCCAGAGCCTTCCCTCGCGGGTCCAGGCCACCGCCGCCTGGGGGGCTACCGCCTGCAGGGGGCGGGGGTCTTTGAAGTTTTCCTGGGCGGGGTTGAAGGCGTACTGGCCCTCCCGGAGGAGGAGGGGGCCGGCCTCCAGGGCGTAGCGGAAGGGAGGGTCCAGCCGCCCGTAGAGGCTTACGGGGTCCCCCACCTGGAGGGGGAAGGGGGGGCTTCCCTTGGGGTAGGTGAGGGCCCAAGCCCCTGGGGGGAGTTCTGCGGGGGCAGGGAGGAGGGCCTGCACCCGGTCCCCCACCACCAGGGCCACCTCCTCCCCCTCCCGGCCCACGGGGCCCGGGGCGGTGTGGGCGGTGTAGCGGGCCCGGGAGGCATTCACCCCCACCCGCACCCGCTCCCCCCGGGGCCCGCCTACCACCGCCTCAAAGCGGGGTAGGCCCAGATAGAAGCGGAACTCGTCCCAAAGCAGGGCGGTGCGCCCGTAGGGGTAGGAGACCGTGACCCCATCCTGCACCCAAAGCCCGATGGGGGTGCCGGTCTTGGGGTCAAAGTAGCCCCCGTTGAGGACCGCCAGGGCCCCGGGGGCCAGGTCCTTGGGCAGGGCCCGTGTCCCCGGCCTCCCCACGGGGAGGAGCCTTCCCCTTTCCGCCTCCACCAGGTAAAGCCGCAAAGGCTCTGGGGTAAAGGCCCAGACCTCCCGGTAGCGCACCCCGGGGGCCAGGGGTTCCTCCACCTCGGGGGCCAAGGGGTAGAGGTCCAGGACAAGCCGCGGGGGGTCGGGAAGGGGGAAGAGCCGGTAGCGGAGGAGGCTTCCCGGGGCCAGGAGGCGCACCTCGGTCCCGCCAGGCAGCAGGCGGACCGCCGCCTGCACCCCCTGGGGCCAGGGGGCCTGGAGGAGCCTGGGGGCCAGGTAGGGGAAGAGGAGGTTGAGCTCCCCCCGCTCAAGTCCTTCCTGGGCTTGGCCCGGGTGAGGGGCACTCAGGTCTAGGACCAGGCGGAAGGCCCGCCCTTGCTGGCCGAAGCGCACCCCCACCTCCGGCACCCCGAAGTACCCCAGGGCCTTCAGGGCCTCGAGGGCCACCCTTTCCCCATCCGGAGGGGGGAGGCCTCCCTCCAGGGGCTCGGCCCAGCCCACCCCGGGCACGTAGACCAGGCGGAGCCCCGCCCCCTCGTACACCCAGGCCCCCCCTTCCTCGCGGAAGGCCAGGCCGAAGGTGCCCGCGGGGAGGAGGGTCTGGGCCAGGGCCGGGCCCAGGAGGAGGAGAAGGGCTAAAAGCCTCATCCCCCCATGAAAGCAAGGGGGGATGAGAGGGGGCTTAGCCCGGGTTAACCCTTGACCACGATCAGAGGGCGCAGGCGGGCCACCTTCCTGCCGATCCCCGCCCCCTGGACCGCCTCCACCACCACCGAGACGTCCTTGTAGGCCTCGGGCATCTCCTCGTCCACCGTGGCCCGGGTGGCGGCCCGCACCAGGATGCCCCGCTCCGCCAGCTCCTTCACCAGGTTCCGCTCCCGGGCCACCCGCTTGGCCTGGTGGCGGCTCATCTTGCGCCCCGCCCCGTGGCAGCTGGAGCCAAAGGAGACCCCCATGGCCTTTTCCGTGCCCACCAGCACGTAGGAGTAGCGGCCCATGTCCCCCGGCACCAGGACGGGCTGGCCCACGTGGCGGTATTCCTGGGGAATCTCCGGGTGGCCGGGGCCGAAGGCCCGGGTGGCCCCCTTGCGGTGGACCAGGACCCGCTTCCCCCGGTGCTCCTCAAACTTGGCGTTGTTGTGGGCCAGGTCGTAGAGCACCCTAAGCCCGTGCTCCCGGGGAGCGTAGCCCACCGCCTCAAAGGCCTCCCGCACGAAGTGGGCGATGAGCTGGCGGTTGGCGAAGGCGAAGTTGGCGGCGGCGGCCATGGCCTGCAGGTAGTCCTGCCCCTCAGGGCTTTGGATGGGGGCAGCGGCCAGCTGCTTGTCCACCAGCTCAATGCCGTAGCGGGGGGCCACCTTGAGGAAGCGCTCCACGTAGTCCTGGCACACCTGGTGGCCTAGGCCCCGGCTACCCGTGTGGATGAGCACGGTGATCTGGTTGGGGAAAAGCCCCAGGGCCTCGGCCGCCACGGGGTCGTGGATCTGGTCCACGTACTGCACCTCCAGGAAGTGGTTGCCGCTCCCCAGGGTGCCGATCTGGGGAGCCCCCCGTTCAAAGGCCCGCTCCGAGACCTTGTCGGGGTTGGCCCAGGGGAGGCGGCCCTCGGACTCGATGAAGCGGACGTCCTCAGGGTAGCCGTAGCCCCGCCGCACCAGCCACCCCGCCCCCTCCTTGAGGATCTCCTTGAGCTCCTTCTTGCTGAAGCGCACGTCCTTGCGCTCGCTCCCCACCCCCGAGGGTACCAGGCGGTAGAGGGCATCGGCCAGCTCCCGCTGCCGGGGGAGGAGCTCCTCTAGGGTGAGGTGGGAGGCCAGGAGCCGCACGCCGCAGTTGATGTCAAACCCCACCCCACCCGGGCTCACCACCCCGCCCTCCTCCGGGTCAAAGGCCGCCACCCCGCCGATGGGAAAGCCATACCCCCAGTGGATGTCGGGCATGGCCAGGGCCGGCTCCACGATGCCGGGCAGGGTGGCCACGTTCATGAGCTGTTGCAAGGAGGCGAAGTTTTCCGCCTCCAGGTCCTTCAGGATCTCCTCCGAGGCGAAGAAGACGGCGTCCACCCGCATCTTGCCCTGCTTGGGAATGCGGTAGGTGTAGGGGGCGATTTTCTCAAAGCGCATGGCGCCCTCCCAAAACAAAACCGCCGGGCTCTTGGGGCCCGGGCTCACCTTCAAGCTACCGCCGTATGCGGTATGCGTCAAGGATATGCGGGCTTGCCTAGTAAATTGCCTTGTACCCCGGAGGGGGCGGGAGAAGGGAGAGAAGAACCCTAAGGCCGTAGGCGATGAGCTCCAAAAGCGCCCGCGCCATGGCCGTCCAAGGCTTCCGCTCCCAAAGGTNCCCCCCACCCAGCCGCGTCTTCATCCCCCCAAACACCCCCTCCACCACCCCGCGAAACCGGTACACCTCGGGGTCCCACCCCTCCCGCGCCCGCACCCGCGCCTCCTCCCTGGCCTCGCCCCCGCCCCGAAGCCGGATCACCGGCCGCACCCCC
>NZ_AQWU01000067.1 GCF_000376265.1 Thermus igniterrae ATCC 700962 | reverse complement strand
TTCCCGGCGCATGCGTTCGCTGGAGAAGCCCAGGAGGGCGCGGACCAGGTGGAAGAGAAAGAGGCTGAGGTCGGAGAAGGTCCTGGGCCTGCCGGGTTTTCTCTCCCCTTCTGGCAAGCGGGCTTGGAGCCATGCCTGGAGCAGGGGGACCAGTTCCTCCAGGGACAGGGGNAGGATGGAAGGGGGCGTCTGGTGTTCTTCCACAGCTCACCAAGCGCCCCCTTTTCCTTTGGCTTGTCAAGGGGGTATGCATTGAATATCCGAAAGGGGGGGCGATACATATGATTGCAATAATAAAACCACCCCCCTAAGGTAAGCCCATGGCTATGCCCACGCGCAACCTCGGCCTGGACCTGATGCGGGCCACGGAGGCCGCGGCCTTGGCCTCCGCCCGCTTCGTGGGCCGGGGGGACAAGGAGGGGGGCGACCGGGCGGCGGTGGAGGCCATGCGCCTCCTCCTCAACAGCCTGGACTTCCGGGGGCGGGTGGTCATCGGGGAAGGGGAGAAGGACCAGGCCCCCATGCTCTACAACGGGGAGGTCCTGGGCCAGGGGGAGGGCCCCCTCTGGGACCTGGCGGTGGACCCGGTGGAGGGCACCAGGCTTCTGGCCCTGGGGCGCTACGGGGCCGTAAGCGTCATCGCCGCCGCCCCCGAGGGGGCCCTCTTCAACCCGGGGCCCGGCTTCTACGCCGCCAAGCTGGTGGTGGGCCCGGAGGCCCGGCAGGCCATAGACCTCAGAGCCTCGGTGGCGGAGAACCTCAAGGAGATCGCCCGGGCCCTGAGAAAGTCCGTGCGGGAGCTCACGGTCTTCGTCCTGGACAAACCCCGCCACGCCCGCCTCATTGAGGAGATCCGCCTGGCCGGGGCCCGCATCAGCCTGCAGACCGATGGGGACGTGGGCGGAGCCCTAGCCGCCGTCCTGCCGGACACGGGCATAGACGTCCTCATGGGCACGGGGGGGACCCCGGAGGGGGTGATCGCCGCCGTGGCCGTGCGGGCCCTGGGGGGTGGGATGCAGATGCGCCTGGACCCCCAGAGCGAGGAGGAGCGCTGGAACCTGGTCCACGCGGGCTATGACCTGGAGAGGGTCTACACCCTGGAGGAGCTTTGCGCCGCCGAGGACACCCACTTCGCCGCCACCGGCATCACCGACGGGCCCTTCCTCAGGGGGGTGCGCTACGGGGAGCGGGCCTGGACGCAGAGCCTGGTCATCCGCGGGGCCACCCGCACCCTGCGCAAGGTGGAGGCCTGGCACCGTTTGGAGAAGCTCCGGGGCATCAGCCCCGTGGCTTACTGAGGAGGTGAGGGATGGCAACGCAGTACGCAGGCAAGGGTAAGTACAGCAAGGCGGGGGTGCTGGAGTACAAGCAGATGGGCTACTGGGACCCCGACTACGAGCCCAAGGACACGGACACCATCGCCCTCTTCCGCATCACCCCCCAGCCGGGCATTGAGCCCGAGGAGGCGGCGGCGGCGGTGGCGGGGGAGTCCTCCACGGCCACCTGGACCGTGGTCTGGACCGACCGCCTCACCTACCTGGACCGCTACCGGGCCAAGGCCTTCCGGGTGGAGCCGGTGCCGGGCAACCCCGAGCAGTACTTCGCCTGGATTGCCTACGACCTGGCCCTCTTTGAGGAGGGGTCCATTGCCAACATGACCTCCTCCATCATCGGCAACGTCTTCGGCTTCAAGGCCGTGAGGGCGTTGCGCTTGGAGGACCTGCGCATCCCCGTGGCCTACCTCAAGACCTTCAAGGGGGCGCCCCACGGCATCCCCGTGGAGCGGGACATGCTGAACAAGTACGGCCGTCCCCTCCTGGGGGCCACGGTGAAGCCCAAGCTGGGGCTTTCCGGGCGCAACTACGGCCGGGTGGTCTACGAGGCCCTGGCCGGGGGCCTGGACTTCACCAAGGACGACGAGAACATCAACTCCCAGCCCTTCATGCGCTGGCGCGACCGCTACCTCTACGCCCAGGAGGCGGTGATGAAGGCCGAGGAGGCCACGGGGGAGCGCAAGGGCCACTACATGAACGTCACCGCGGCCACCATGGAGGACGTCTACGAGCGCCTGGAGTTCGCCAAGGAGATCGGCTCCATCATCGTCATGGTGGACCTCACCATGGGCTACACCGCCTTGCAGTCCGTCTCCAACTGGTGCCACAAAAACGGCATGATCCTCCACCTGCACCGGGCCAGCCACGCTACCTTTACCCGGCAGAAGAACCACGGCATCAGCTTCCGGGTGCTGGCCAAGTGGATGCGCATGCTGGGGGTGGACCACATCCACGCGGGCACCGTGGTGGGCAAGCTGGAGGGGGACCCCAACCTCACCCGGGGCTATTACGATATCCTGCGGGAGCAGTACGTGAGGGCGGACCCGGTCAAGGGCATCTTCTTTGACCAGGACTGGGCCTACTTGCCCGCGGTGATGCCCGTGGCCTCCGGGGGCATCCATGCCGGGCAGATGCACCTGCTCCTCTCCCTCTTCGGGGACGACGTGGTCTTGCAGTTCGGGGGCGGCACCATCGGCCACCCCATGGGCATCCAGGCGGGGGCCACGGCCAACCGGGTGGCCCTCGAGGCCATGGTCAAGGCCCGCAACGAGGGGCGGGACATCCTGGCAGAGGGCCCGGAAATCCTCAGGAAGGCGGCCCAGCACTCCCCCGCCTTGGCCGCGGCCCTGGATACCTGGGGTAGCGTCACCTTTGACTTCGCCTCCACGGACACCCCGGACGTGCTGCCCACCCCGAGCTGAAGGAGGGAGGACCATGCGGATCACCCAAGGCACCTTTTCCTACCTGCCCGACCTGACGGACGAGGAGATCCGGGCCCAGATTGCCTACATCATCAGGAACGGCTGGGCAGTCTCCATTGAGTACACCGATGACCCCAGCCCCTACAACGTCTACTGGAACATGTGGGGCCTGCCCATGTTTGACCTGGAGGACCCCGCGGCGGCCATGTACGAGTTCCAGAAGTGCCGCGAGGCCTTCCCCAACCACTACATCAAGGTGAATGGCTACGACCCCTCCCCCATGTGGCAGGCCCAGCGGGTCTCCTTCATCGCCCACCGGCCCAAGAACGAGCCCGGCTTCCGCCTCCACCGCCAGCTCTACTCCGATGGCCGCCGGCTCAAGTACACCCTGGAGCCCTACGTGACCATGCGGCCTGCCGGCGAGCGGTACAAGGACGAGTGAGAACCGGTTTCCGGGGTCCCGGTCCCCACCGGGGCCCCTTCTCCCCCAAGGAGGGGTATGCCAGAGGCCAAGCACGAAAACCTGGCGGTGGTGAAGAACCCCGAGATCGAAGGGGTCCTGGAGGGGCTGGAGCGGGAGCTCATCGGCCTCAAGCCCGTCAAGCAGCGCATCCGCGAGATCGCCGCCTACCTCTCCGTGGACCGTCTGAGGCGGGAGCTGGGCCTGAGCGCCGACCGGCCCACCCTGCACATGGCCTTCGTGGGCCCCCCGGGCACGGGCAAGACCACCGTGGCCCTGCGCATGGCCACCATCCTGCACAGGCTGGGCTACATCCGCCGCGACCACCTGGTGGTGGCCACCCGCGACGACCTGGTGGGCCAGTACATCGGCCACACCGCCCCCAAGACCAAGGAGGTACTGAAGCGGGCCATGGGGGGCGTGCTCTTCATTGACGAGGCCTACAGCCTCTACCGGGCGGAGAACGAGCGGGACTACGGCCAGGAAACCATTGAGATCCTCCTCCAGGTCATGGAGAACCAGCGGGAGGACCTGGTGGTCATCCTGGCGGGGTACAAGGACCGCATGGAGGCCTTCTTCGCCCTCAATCCAGGTATGCGCTCCCGCATCGCCCACCACATTGAGTTTCCCCCGTACTCCCTGGAGGAGCTCTACGAGATCGGCAAGCTCATGCTGGAGCGCCAGGGCTACCGCCTGGCCCCCGAGGCCGAGGTGGCCTTCCGCGAGTACCTGGAGCGCCGCGCCCGCCTGCCCAACTTCGCCTACGCCCGCAGCGTGCGCAACGCCCTGGACCGCTTCAAGCTCCGCCAGGCCTACCGCCTGTACCAGAAGGCGGGGCCCGTGACCCCGGAGGAGCTCATGACCATCGCCGCCGAGGACATTTACGGAAGCTCGGTCTTCCAGAAGGAGGAGGAGGATGCCCCATAGACCCTTCATGCTGGGCATCGCCGGGGACTCGGGGGCGGGGAAGACTACCATCTCCCAAGGGATCGCCCGCCTCCTGGGGGTGGACCGCACCACCAGCATCTGCGTGGACGACTACCACAAGTACGACCGCAAGCAGCGCAAGGAGCTCAACATCACCCCCCTGAACCCGGAGTGCAACTACATGGACATCATGGAGCAGCACGTGCGCCTCCTGGCCGAGGGGGAGCCCATCCTGAAGCCCGTGTACAACCACACCACGGGCACCTTTGACCCCCCGGTCTACGTGCCCGCCCCCCGGGCGGTGGAGGAGGAGGGCCGCCTGATTCCCCGGGTGGTGGTCCTCGAGGGCCTCCTCACCCTCTTCTCCCCCGCCCTTCGGGGCCGCTACCACCTCACCGTCTACCTGGACCCCGAGGAGGAGCTCAGGCGGGAGTGGAAGGTGAAGCGGGACGTGGCCAAGCGGGGGTACACCCCGGAGGAGGTCCTGGCGGACATCGAAAGGCGCATGCCCGACTCCCGGGCCTTCATCTGGCCCCAGAAGGAGCATGCCGACATCATCGTGCGCTTCTACCGCCCCCCGGGCTACGAGCCCGCCAACCCCAGCACCCTCAACGTGCGCATTGCCCTCAAGCACACCCTGCCCCGGCTGGACCTCTCCGAGGTCCTCCACTCCGCCTACGAGGACGAGGCCCTGATCCGCCTCGAGGCCCGCAAGGAGGCCGATGTCCTGGACATCACCGGCAACGTGACCCCGGAGCGGGCCCAGGCCTTTGAGCGCATCATCTGGGAGCACCTAGGCCCCCATGCCGTGCACTTTGACCCCAGCCTGGTGGGCACCTTCTGGGACCGCGCCGGGCAGAGCTACCCCCTGGCCCTGACCCAGCTCATCATCGCCTACTACCTGGTTAAGATGCGGGAGCTGGCCATCGAGCGGGGGCACCTGCGGGTGGCCTAGGGGGAAGGATGCTGAAGTTCGCGCCCTCCATTCTCACGGCAGACCTGGCCAGGCTCAAGGAGCAGATAGAGGAGGCGGAGGCGGCGGGGGTGGACTGGATCCACCTGGACGTGATGGACGGGGTCTTCGTCCCCAATCTCACCTTTGGCCCCCTCCTGGTGGAGGCGGTGCGCCGGGTGACCACCTTGCCCCTGGACGTGCACCTCATGATCGTCCAGCCCGAACGCTACCTGGAGGACTTCGCCCGGGCTGGAGCGGACTACATCACCATTCACGTGGAGGCCACCCCCCACGCCCACCGGGCGGTGCAGCGGGTGAAGGAGCTGGGCAAGCGGGCGGGGCTGGCCGTCAACCCCGCCACCCCCCTGGAGGCCTTTGAGCCCCTTCTTCCCGAGCTGGACCTGGCCCTCCTCATGAGCGTGAACCCGGGGTTTGGGGGGCAGCGCTACATCCCCGCCTCCACGGGAAGGCTTCGCCGGCTTAAGGAGATGCGGGACCGCCTGAACCCTGCCTGCCTCATCCAGGTGGACGGGGGGGTGAACAAGGATACCGTGGCCGAGGTCTACCGGGCGGGCGCCGATGTGGCCGTGGCGGGCAGCGCCCTCTTCAACCGGCGCCCCGTGGCGGAAAACCTTAAAGAGCTGAAGGAGGTCCTGTATGCCCTTGGTGGTGGGTAAGGAGGTTTTGGACAAGGCCAGGCGGGAAGGGTACGCCGTTCCCAGCTTCAACACCAACAACCTGGAGATCACCCAGGCCATCCTCGAGGTGGCCGAGGAGCTCCGGGCCCCGGTCTTCATCCAGGTCTCCGATGGGGCCAGGAAGTATGCGGGCATGGAGAACCTGGCCAACCTGGTAAAGGACATGGCCAGCCGCACCCGGGTGCCCGTGGTCCTCCACCTGGACCACGGGGCCGACTTCCGGATGGTGATGCAGGCCCTGAGGGCGGGCTTCACCAGCGTGATGATTGACGCCAGCCACCACCCCTTTGCCGAGAACGTGGCCGAGACCAAAAAGGTGGTGGAGGCGGCCCACGCCGTGGGGGTGAGCGTGGAGGCGGAGCTTGGGCGCCTTCAGGGCATTGAGGACAACATCCAGGTCTCCGAGGCCGAGGCCTTCCTCACCGACCCCGAGGAGGCGGAGCGCTTCGTGGCGGAGACCGGCATAGACTACCTGGCCATCGCCATCGGCACCAGCCACGGGGCCTACAAGGGCAAGGGCCGCCCCTACATTGACCACAGGCGCCTGGAGGAGATCAGCCGGCGGGTCCCCATCCCCCTGGTCCTCCACGGGGCTAGCGGGGTGCCCGCTTGGCTCAAGGAGGGGCTCCTGGCCACCGGGGCCCAGCTCAAGGAGGCCACGGGCATCCACGACGAGGACATCCGCAGGGCCATTCCCAACGGCATCGCCAAGATCAACATTGACACCGACCTGCGCCTGGCCATGACCCTGGGCATCCGCGAGGTGGTGACGCAAAACCCCAAGGAGTTTGACCCCCGCAAGATCCTCGGCAAGGGCCGGGACTATCTGAAGCAGGTGATCCGGGAAAAGTTTGCCCTCATGGGCACCGTGGGCCGGGCGTGAGGCCCAAAAGCCTGACCCCCCGCCAGGAGGCGGGGGGATTTTTGGTCGGGGAGGCCGGATTTGAACCGACGACCACACGCACCCCAAGCGTGTGCGCTACCAGGCTGCGCTACTCCCCGGCGCGCAAAGGTTAGTCTAGTCGCCTCCAGGGCCTTCGTCAAGTACACTTCGGGCATGGAGGTTCGCGACCTCAAGAGCCTGGTGCGCTATGGCCCGGAGAAGCCGGCCAAGATCCCCGTCTTTGAGTCGGAGCGCATGTTCTTTGACCTCTATGCCCTCCTGCCGGGCCAGGCCCAGAAGGTGCACGCCCACCCGGGATCGGACAAGGTGTACTACGTGCTGGAGGGGGAGGTGGTGGTGCAGGTGGGCGAGGAGGAGGCCCTTCTGGCCCCGGGAATGGCGGCCCTGGCCCGGGCGGGGGAGCCCCACGGGGTGCGCAACGAGGCGGCAAGCCCCGCCCTCCTCCTGGTGGTCATGGCCCCTAAGCCCTAGGGCTTTCACGGCCCTTTGAAACCCAGGCCTTAGGCTTAGAGGGATGACCCAGGCCCGTCCTCCCGGGGACCTTGGCTTCCTGGCGGAGGTCCTCCGCCGCTACCCCGTGCGCCTGGTGTTCCGCGGGGAGGTTCTGCCCGAGGGCCCCGTGCGGGGGACGAAGCTCTGGGAGGAGGGGGAGTTGGCCCTGTACTGGGAAGGGCCGCCCCCTTCCCGGGAACTTCAGGAGGCCCTGGTCCTCCTCCTGGGGGTGTTCCGCCAGGTGCTGGAGTTGCGGGAGCGGGAGCTTGCGCTCCTCAGGGCCCAGGACGAGACGGCAAGGCTCCTTCGCCTCCTCCTCCACGAGATCAAGAACCCCCTGATGAGCGTCCTGGGGGCCCTGGAGCTCACCCTGGAGACCGAGGGGCTTCCCGAGGAGGCCAAGGAGCTCCTCTCCATCGCCGAGCGGAGCGCAGGGCGCATCCGGGACCTTTTGCAAAAGGCCCAGGAGTACCTCAGCCTGGGCCAGGGGGTGCGCCTCAAGGGGGAGCGGGTGGACCTCAAGGACCTCCTCCTGCGGGTGGCGGAGGAGGTGCGCCCCCTGGCCCGCAGGAAGCGGCTGCGCCTGCGCCTCACCCTGCCCAGGGGGGAGGCTTGGGTGTACGGCGACCGGGAGTGGCTCTACCAGGCGGTACTCAACGTGGTGAACAACGCGGTGAAGTACACCCCGGAAGGGGGGCGGGTGGCCCTACGGCTCCTCCTGGGGCGGGAGCGCTACGGCATCGCCGTGGCCGACACCGGTCCCGGCATCCCCCAGGAGGAGCAGGCACAGGTGTTTGAGCCCTTTTACCGGGCCTCCACCCGAGGGGAGGTGGAGGGGACGGGCCTGGGCCTGGCCCTGGTGAAGCGGGTCCTCGAGGCCCACGGGGGTGAGGTGCGCCTCAAGAGCCGCCCGGGCCGGGGGAGCACCTTCTTCCTCCTCCTGCCCCGGCCCCGGCCCGGGCAGCGGGCCCCGGTGGGCCGGCTCCTCCTCCTGCTCCTGGCCCTCATCGCCCTGGCCCGGCTTCCCCTTTTCCCCGCCCCCCTGGGCTCCAAGGCCTTCGGGGAGGTGCCCGCGGGGGAGGTGGTGCGCCTGGGCGGGCTGGAGCTCGCCTTCTCCCCCGAGGCCCGGGGGGAGGCCCGGCGCTGGCGGAGCCTTTGGGGTGGGGGGGAAAGGGTGCGGCTTGTCCTGGAAGGGGGCGGGGTGGAGGCGGTGCGCGAGGCCCCGGTGCCCCTGGCCCTCTCCACCCCGGAAGGGGAGGTGCGGCCCACGGGAACCCACCTGCGCCTTTCCCGGGAGGAGGGAGCCCGCCTTTCCCTCTACCGGGGCCGGGTGGCCCTGGGGCAGGAGACCCTGCCCGCGGGGGAGGGTGCTCTGCTGGGGACCGGGGTGCGGCGGAAACTCCTTCCCGCCCCCCTGGTGCGTCCGGTCCCCGGGCCGGAAGGGGAGGTGGTCTTCCGCCTCCTGGGGCCTGAAGGGGCCAAGGGCTTCCGGGTGGAGGTGCGGAGCGGGGAGGCCGTGGTCCTCTCCGCCCGGGTGGAGGGAAACGCCCTACGCTACCTCCCCCAGGGGGACCGCGAAAGCCAGGTGCGGGCCTTTGCCCTGGACGAGGCGGGCCTCGAGGGCTACCCCTCGGAGGCCGTCCCCTTTCGTGAGCGCAGGAGTTTCCACCAGGGCAGGCGGCGGCTTCCCCAGGACCCGGCTGGGGCCGAGGCCTTCTTGCGCCGGGCGGTGGCCGCCTTCCCCGACGACGCCGAGGCCCTGGGGGAGCTGGCCTTCGCCCTTTACCTCCAGGGCCGCCACGGGGAGGCCAAGCCCCTTTTTGAGCGCTCCCTGGCCCTTCTGGATAGCCCCGATGTCCGGGTGCGCTATGCCCGGCTCCTTTACCACCTCACCAGGTATGCCGAGGCTGAGGCCAGCTACCGCCAGGTGCTGGCGGCGGAGCCGGGCAACCTGGATGCCCGCTGGGGCCTGGCGGAGGTGGCCCTGGCCCTGGGCCGTGCCAGGGAGGCTGAACTCCTGGCCCGGCAGGTCCTGGCCCTGGACCCCCGCTATCCCCTGGCCCGCTTCACCCTGGCCAAGGCCCTCCTGGAGCAGGGAAGGCGGGAGGAGGCCCGGGGGCTTTTGCAGGCGGAGCTCCGGCAGAACCCCGACCCCGAGGTGGCCGCCTTCCTGAGGCAAAACTTCCCCTCGCCCTGAGGTTTTCTTTGCCTTTTCACACGGGCTTGCTAGCTTGGGGGTGTGGGGGTTCCCCGTGCGGATCCTGGTGATTGAGGACGATCCCGCCGTGGCCAAGGTGCTGGAGGTGGCCCTGAGGCGCTCGGGCCACGAGCCCCACCTGGCCAAGGACTTTTCCTCGGCCAAAGCCCACCTGTCCCAGGAGTGGGACGCCATCGTCCTGGACCTGAACCTGCCCGGGGGTTCTGGCCTCGAGCTCCTCCGCCACCTGCGCCAGGAGCTGAGGAAGTCCACCCCGGTGCTGGTCCTCTCCGGCCTCAAGCAGGAGAGGAGCGTGGCCGAGGCCCTGGCCCTGGGGGCCCAGGAGTACCTCACCAAGCCCTTCAGCCCCGGGGAGCTCCTAAGCCGGCTGGAGCGGTATGTGGCGGCGCGGTGAGCGCCTTTACGCCCTTTTGGTCTTCCTGGTGGTGGCCCTGGAGGCCGTGGCCCTGGGGGGACTGGTCCTCGTCTTTTCCGGGCGGCTTTGGAACCTTTGGGGCTACCCCCTGGCCCAGCGGGTCCTGCTGGAGGCCCTCCTCCTCACCGGGGTGGCCCTGGCCCTGCTTTCCGCCTACATCCTCCTCTACCACGGCTACACCCAGGCCAGGGAGTCCCAGGAGCGCCAGGCCTACGAGGACTGGCTTTCCCGCTTCACCCAGGCCCTGTTTGGGGAGGCGGCCCTCCCCCCGCCCCCCTGGCCCCGGCCGGCCCTGGAGGCCCTCCTCTCCCTACGCGAGATGCTCTCCGGGGAGTTCGCCGAGCGCCTGGCCGACTGGATCCGCCAGGCCAGGCCCCCCTGGGGGAGGGTGCTCAGGGGCCGTCTGGCCTCGCGTCCTGCCCGCCTCGAGGCCCTGGAGGCCCTGGCCCAGGCCCGGCTCCCCGAGACCCTGGGCCTCATCCTCCCCTACCTGGAACACCCCGACCCGGTCCTGCGCCTGGCGGCGGCGCGGGCCGGGGCCCGCGTGGCCCAGGGGGAGGGGGTCTTGCGCCTGGCCGAGGCCCTCCTCCGGGCCGCCCTTCCCCGGGGCGCCCTGCTGGAGGTCCTCCTCCTCCTGGAGCACCGCGCCCCCCCCGTGGTTGAGGCCCTCCTGCGCCAGGGCACGGAAGAAGAGCGCTGGGCGGCCCTGGAGGCCATCGGCCGGCTCAAGCTGGAGGCTCTGGCCCCCCAGGTCCTCCCCTTCCTGGAGGCCCGGGACCCCGAGCTTCTGGCGGCGGCCCTGCGGGCCCTTTTGCGCCTGGGCTACCCCCCGAAGGGGTACGAGGAGACCCTGCTGGCCGCCCTCAAGGACGAGCGGGAGTTCCTCCGGGTCCACGCCGCCAGGCTTCTTGCCCTCCTCCAAAACGACCTGGCCCGCCAGGCCCTGTGGAAGGCCCTGGGCGACCCCTCCTTTTACGTGCGCCGGGCGGCGGCGGAAGGCCTCAGGCTTCTGGACCCTGAGCTTTTGCAACGGGCGGCCCAGAGGCATCCCGACCCCTACGGCCGGGCCATGGCGGAGCAGGTCCTGAAGGAGGCGGCATGAGGCTTCTCTTCTTCCTCTACCAGGTGGCGGTCCTCTGGTACTTCGCCTTTTTGAACCTCCTCTACGCCGTTTTTGCCCTCTTCGGCCTGCGCATGGTGGCCCGGTATGCCCGGGAGCTTTCCGAGCTCTCCCTCAAGGACCTCCTGGAGCGGGAGGCCTACCTGCCCGTTTCCATCCTGGTCCCCACCTACAACGAGGAGAAGACCATTGCCGCCTCGGTGCGCTCCTTTTTGTCCCTGCACTACCCGGAGTTTGAGGTGATCGTGGTGGCGGATGGGCCCAAGGACCGCACCCTGGAGGTGCTCAAGGAGGCCTTCCGCCTGGTGGAGGTGGACCTGGTCTTCCGCCGGGCCCTGCCCACCCGGCCCATCCGCGCCCTCTACCGCTCCCTGGTCCACCCCAACCTGCTGGTGGTGGACAAGGAGAACGGGGGCAAGGCCGATGCCCTGAACGCCGGGCTCAACCTGGCCCGCTACCCCCTTTTCTGCGCCGTGGACGCGGACAGCCTCCTGGACGCCCAGGCCCTCCTCCGGGCGAGCCGTCTCTTCCTGGAGGACGAGCGGGTGCTGGCCGTGGGGGGCACCATAAGGCCCCTGAACGGGGCGGTGGTGCGGGAAGGGGTGGTGGAAGCCCTGCGCCTACCCCAAGGCTTTTTGGAAAAGATGCAGATCATAGAGTACGCCCGGGCCTTTTTCATGGGGCGTGCCGGCTGGAGCGCCATGGGGGCCCTGCTCATCATCTCCGGGGCCTTCGGGCTTTTCCGCCGGGAGGAGGTCCTCCGGGTGGGGGGGTACCGCACGGACACCGTGGGGGAGGACATGGAGCTGGTGGTGCGCCTGCACCGCCGGGCCCGGGAGGCAGGGCGTTCCTACCGCATCCTCTACACCCCCGACCCCATCTGCTACACCGAGGTGCCCGCCGACTGGACCACCCTGCGCCGGCAGCGCAACCGCTGGCACCGGGGGCTTTGGGAGGTCCTGTGGCGCCACCGGGCCATGCTCTTCAATCCCCGGTACGGGCGCCTCGGCCTCCTGGCCATGCCCTACTTCCTCCTCTTTGAGGCCCTGGCCCCGGTGGTGGAGGTCCTGGGCTACCTCCTCATGCCCGTCTTCTACCTCCTTGGGCTCTTCAACCAGGAGTTTGCCCTCCTCTTCCTCCTCCTGGCCGTGGGGTATGGGGTCCTCCTCTCCCAGCTGGCCGTGGGCATGGAGACCCTCCTCCTCAAGCGCTACCCCCGGCTTGGGGACCGGGTGGTCCTCCTCCTTTTGGCCTTCCTCGAGGCCTTGGGCTACCGGCAGCTTTTGGCCCTGGAGCGCTTTTTGGCCACCTTCCAGGTGTGGCGCAAGCGGGGCGTCTGGGGGGAGATGCGGCGCCAGGGGTTAGGGTCGGCGCAGGCGCAGGACCACCAGGAGCCTTAGCCCCAGGGAGAGGAGGATGGGCAGGTGGTAGGGGCTCGGCCCAAGCCCAAGCCCCGCCACCGCCCCCGCCACCAGGCTTCCCCCTATGCCCCCTAGGCCCAGGGCCAGCCAGAAAAGCGCCAGGTAGCCGTTCCTGGCCTCCTTGGGGGCCTGGGCTAAGGCGGCGTTGACCAGGGCGGTGCCCAGACCGCTCCAGGCCAGGGCATCGGCCACGGCGGAGAGCCAGATGGGCCAGGGAAAGGCGGCACTTCCCACGAGCCAAAGCCCGGGCATGAGGGCCGCCACCAGCCCAGCGCGGAAGAGGACCACCCCGTGCCCCTCCCGGTCGGCCACCCGGCCCCAAAGGGGCCCGAAGACCAGCCCTGCCAGGGCGGAGACCACCGTCCAGAGGCCCACCTCGGTCATGGAGAACCCCCCCACCCGCACGAAGTAGGGGATGACGAAGGGGCCTCCCACCATCACCGCCCCGTACCAGAGGAGGACCAGGCCCAGGTAGCGGCGGTAGGGGCGGTCGCGCCAGGCCACGGCCAGGACCTCCCCTATGGGGGGCGGGGGCGGCTCCTTGGGCTCGGCCTGCAGGCGGAGGAGGACCACGGAGAGGAGGCCCGCGGCCACCCCAAGGAGGAGGACCGCCTGGTAGCCGAGAGGGGGAGGCAGGCCGTCGGCCACCACACCCCCCAGGAGGTTCCCCAGGGTGCCCACCAGGCCCAAGAGGGCGTTGCGGAAGCCGAAGTAGCGCCCCCGCCTCTCCTCGGCCACCAGGTCGGCCATCCAGGAGAGCCAGAGCACCCCCACGGGGGCAGCCAGGAGCTGGGAAAGGCCGGCGAAGAGGAGAAGGCCCGGGACCCTCAGCCCTTCGGGCAGGAAGGCGGCCAGGACGGCGGGCAGGAAGAGGAGGCGGGCCAGGAGGTTGAGGCGCACCACCAGGGCCTTGCGGCTTCCCCTTAGGGCCAGGGCCAGGGGGGCGGTGAGCTGGGCCAAAAAGGGCAGGGCCCCCAGGAGGGCCAGGGCCTCTGGGGAGGCCCCCAGGGCCAGGGCGTAGCCCGTGAGGATTACCCCGGTGCTCCAGTTGATGAAGAGGATGGCCAGGGTCCCTTCCCAGATGGAAAGCCTTAGGGAGCGCTCCGGTTCCACCCCCTGATTATCCTTGAACCCGGTAAAATTCCCCCCATGGAGACCGCCATCACCAGGATGCTGGGGATCCGCTACCCCATCGTGGCCGCTCCCATGTTCCTCGTTTCCGGGGCCAGGCTGTTGCAGGCGGTGGCCGAGGCCGGGGCCATCGGGGTCATCCCTAGCCTCAACTTCCGCACCCACGCCGCCTTCCGCGAGTTCCTGGAGCACTTTCCCGGGGGGCTGCCTTTTGGGGTGAACCTGATCCTCAAGGACAACCCCCGCCTCGAGGAGGACCTCCAGGCGGTGGCCGAGCGCCGGGTGCCCCTGGTGGTTACCTCCCTGGGGGACCCCACCCGGGTGGTGGAGCGGGTCAAGGCCTATGGCGGCGTGGTCTGGTGCGATGTGGTGGGCCTGCGGCACGCCAGGAAGGCGGTGGAGGCCGGGGCCGATGCCCTGGTGGCCGTGGCCGCGGGGGCCGGGGGGCATGCGGGGGGCATAAGCCCCTTCGTCCTCGGGCCCTGGCTTAGGGAGGAGCTGGGGGTGCCGGTGCTCATCGCCGGGGGCATCGCCACGGGCAGGCAGCTCCTGGCGGCCTTGGCCCTGGGGGACGGGGCCTATATCGGCACCCGCTTCATCGCCACCCTGGAGTCGGAGGCCCCCCTGGAGTACAAGGAGGCCCTCCTCCGGGCCACCCCCGAGGACATCCAGTACACCCCCGAGGTCACCGGGGTGCCGGCCAACTTCCTCCGGGAGTCCCTGGAGCGCTTCCGGGAGGGGGGCGGCAAGGCCTGGAAGGAGGTCTACTCTGCGGGCCACGGGGTGGCCTTCATCCGGGAGGTTCCCTCGGCCAAGGAGGTGGTGGCCCGCCTGGTGGCGGAGTACCAGGAGGCCAAGGCCCAGCTCCCCTAGGGTATCCTGGAAGGGCCCCCGGGGCTGCCCGGGGTTTTCCTTGCCTATGGCTAGGCTTCTTGCGCTTTTCCTCGCTCTTGGGCTCGCCTGGGCCCAGCACGACCTGGTGGTCTATGGGGCCACCCCCCAGGGGGTGGCGGCGGCGGTGGCGGCGGCCCAGGAGGGGTTGAAGGTCCTCCTCCTGGAACCCGGCCAGGGGGTAGGGGGGGTCCTCACCCAGGGCTGGCTGGCCACCCTGGACGTGGCCAAGGACCGGGAGGGCCTCCTCCAGGGGGGGCTTTTCCGGGAGTTCTACCGCCGGTTGGGCCAGGACCCCTCCTTTGACGTGAGGCAGGCGGAGGAGGCCCTCTGGGCCATGCTCCGGGAAGCGGGGGTGGAGGTGCGCCTGGAGGAGCCCCTGGACCGCCTGGAGCTGGCGGAGGGCCGCCTGGCCCTTCTTTCCACCCCCCAGGGGGCCTACCAGGCTCCCTACTTCCTGGACGCCACGGACACCGCCGAGCTGGCCTTCCGCGCCGGGGCCTCCTTCACCCTGGGCCGGGAGGACACCGGGCTGGACGGGCGGAGCATGGCCGCCACCCTGGTCTTCCGCCTCGAGGGCGTCCCCTGGGGGGCAGTCTTCCTCTCCCTCAACTACGAGGGCCAGGTGCGGCGCACGGGGGCCGGGGCCTGGGGCCGTAGCGGCTGGGGCTTTGGGGAGCTGGTGCGGGGCTATTCTCCCTCCGACCCGGCCCGCTACGCCCTGAGGGGCCTGAACCTGGCCCGCCAGGACGACGGCAGCCTCCTGGTGAACGCCCTCCTCCTCTTCAGCGTGGAGGGGGCGGACCCCCTGAGCCTGGAGCGGGCCCGGGCCGAGGCCGCCCAGGAGGCCCTGCGGGTGGTGGCCTTCCTGCGGGAGAAAGACCCCCTGGTCTTCGGCACCGCCCGCTTGAGCGGGGTGGCCCCGGCCCTCTACGTCCGGGAAAGCCGCCACCTGAAGGCCCTCTACCGCCTGCGGGCGGAGGAGGTGCTCCTAGGCCGCACCTTCCCCGATGCCGTAGCCCTGGGGGGCTATCCCCTGGACGGCCAGGCCTACTACCCCGGGGAGACGCCCTACCTCCTGGGTACTCCAGCCCCCTACGGGGTCCCCTTCCGCACCCTGGTGCCCCGGGAGCTGAAAAACCTCCTGGTGGTCTCCCAGGCCGCGGGGTTTGACAGCGCCGCCGCCTTCTCCGCCCGGGTGGCCCCCCTGCAGATGGCCCTGGGGGAGGCGGCGGGGGTGGCGGCCGCCCTTCTGCGCAAGGCCCCGCAGGCGGGCCTCCTCAAGGCACCCCTGGCCGACTTCCACCAGCTGGCCCTAAGCCCTTCGGGCGTGGAGGCCCTGCGCCGGCGCCTTCTGGAGCGGGGGGCGCGGCTCTCCTCCCCGGAGAAGGGGGTGGTGGAGGCGGACAAGCCTGGCTACCGGGAGGCGGTGGGCCTCTTGCGACGGGGCCTCTTCGCCGGGCCCTACTACCTGAAGGGCTCCTTGGGGCTTTCCGAGCCCATCCTCCTGGGGGACTTCCTGGCCAACCTGGAGCACTACCACCGGGCCAAGGGGCCTGAGGAGCGCCTGCGCGTGGTCCTTAAGGCCCGGGAGCTTTACCGGGAGGAGCTTCAGCGCCCCCTGCGCCGCGCCACCTTGAACCAGGTCCTCCTGGCCCTGGGGGAGGCCAGGACCACGGGGGCGGAGGTGGTGAGCCGGGGAGAGGCGGCCCTTTTGCTCTACCGCCTTCTGCCATAATGGCCTAGGGTGCTTGCGGTCTGGCTTCTCCCCGAGTTCTCCGAGCTGGAGGCGGCCTTGGCCCTGGAGGTGGCCCGGCGTTTAGGGCTTCCCGCCTACACCGTGGCCAAGGGGCGCAAGGGCACCCCGGCCCTGGCGGGCTCCGTCTGGACCCCCACCTACGCCTTCCCCGCCGCCCCGCCCCCCAAGGCCCTCCTCATCCCCGGGGCCAGGCGGCCCGAGCGCCCGGCCCAAGACCCCGCCCACCTGGCCTTTTTGGCGGAGGTCTGGGAGGGGCTGGAGGCGGTCTTCCTGGGCCATAACGCCCACCTCTTCCTGGCGGAGGCGGGCAGGCTCCCCCCCAGGGTGGCCGCCTCGAGGGAGGTGGCCCTCCGCCTGCGGGAGCGGGGCTACGAGGTCCTGGAGGCCCCCTTCCACCGGGAGGGCAAGGTCTATGCCACCTCAGGGGGCCTGGCCCTCCTCCCGGCCCTGGGGGACTGGGCCCATAAAGCGGTTGTGCTCTGAGTTTGTACCAGCGTACACTGTTTCCATGACCGTCCGGGAGTACCAGAAGAAGCGCCGCCGGGAGCGGATCTTCCAGGCGGCCATGAGCCTCTTCCGCGAGCGGGGTTTCCAGGAGACCACCGCCACGGACATCGCCAAGGCGGCCCACGTTTCCCGGGGCACCTTCTTCAACTACTTCCCCTACAAGGAGGCGGTGCTCCTGGACTACGGCAGCCTCCTCCTCTCCCGCCTCCGGGAAGAGGTGCGCAAGCGCTTGGCCCAGGGGCAGGACCCCCTGCAGGTGCTCCATTTTCTTTTTGGGGAGCTGGCCCAGTTCACCAAGGAGGAGAAGGCCCTGGTCCTGCCCCTCCTCTACGAGCTCCTGAACCCCGACCCCATCCGGGCCAAGGCGGCCTTTGAGGCCCTGCCCCTGGGGGACCTGATCGCCGAGGTCCTCCGGCCCCTGAAGGAAAAGGGGGTGGTGCGCCAGGACCTCTCCCTGGAGCGCATGGGGCGCACCCTGGCCGACCTCTACTTCCTGGCCGCCCTGCGCTGGGCCGCCTACACCCCCAGGCGGGACCTGGGGGAGGAGCTGGACAAGTTTCTCTCCCTGGCCCTGGAGGGCGTGCTGGCCCGGGAGAAAAGCCCCAAGAAGGCCAAGGCCTAGTCGGCGGCCACCTTCAGCCTTTCCGCGATCTCGGGGATGCGGGCCAGGAAGACCCCGGTGGGGCTTCCCGTGAGGGCCACGGCCTCCGGGGTCCCCTCGGCCACGATCTCCCCGCCCCGGTCCCCGCCCTCGGGCCCCAGGTCAATCACCCAGTCCGCGGTCTTCACCACGTCCAGGTTGTGCTCAATGACCACCACGGTGTTGCCTGCGTCCACCAGGCGGTGGAGGACGTCCAGAAGCTTGGCCACGTCCTCAAAGTGCAGGCCCGTGGTGGGCTCGTCCAGGATGTAGAGGGTGCGGCCCGTGGCCTTGCGGCCCAGCTCCGTGGCCAGCTTGATGCGCTGGGCCTCACCCCCCGAGAGGGTGGGGGAGGGCTGGCCCAGGCGCATGTAGCCCAGGCCCACGTCCACCATGAGCTGGAGCTTGCGGGCGATGGTGGGAATGTTCTGGAAGAAGTCCAGGGCCTCCTCAGCGGTCATGTCCAGGACGTCGGCGATGCTCTTGCCCCTTAGCTTCACCTCCAGGGTCTCCTTGTTGTAGCGCTTGCCCTTGCACACCTCGCAGGGCACGTAGAGGTCGGGCAGGAAGAGCATCTCAATCTTCACCGTGCCGTCCCCCCCGCAGGCCTCGCACCGCCCCCCCTTCACGTTGAAGGAGAAGCGGCCCGGGCCATACCCCCGCTTCCTGGCCTCGGGGGTCTTGGCGAAGAGGTCGCGGATCTCGTCAAAGATGCCGGTGTAGGTGGCGGGGTTGGAGCGGGGGGTGCGGCCGATGGGGGACTGGTCAATCTCAATCACCTTGTCCAGGTGTTCCAGCCCCTCCAGGGCGTCAAAGGCCCCCGGGGTGGTCTTGGCCCGCATGAGCCTCTGGGCCAGGGCGGCGTAGAGGACGTCGTGGATCAGGGTGCTCTTGCCCGAGCCCGAGGGGCCGGTGATGGCCACGAAGCGCCCCAGGGGAATCCGCAGGGTGACGTTTTTCAGGTTGTGGGCCCGCGCCCCCCGCAGGACGAGCCACTTGCCATTCCCCTTGCGGCGCTCCCGGGGTACGGGGATGCGCTTTTCCCCCCGGAGGTAGGCCCCGGTGAGGCTCCTGGGGTTTTGCAGGATGGCCTCGAGGGGGCCTTCCGCCACCACCTCCCCCCCGTGGATGCCGGCTCCCGGGCCCATGTCCACGATCCAGTCCGCGGCCCGCATGGTCTCCTCGTCGTGCTCCACCACCAGGAGGGTGTTGCCCAGGCTCTGGAGGCGCTTCAGGGTGGCGATGAGCCGCTGGTTGTCCCGGGGATGGAGGCCGATGGAGGGCTCGTCCAGCACGTAGAGCACCCCGGTGAGGCCGCTACCCACCTGGGTGGCCAGGCGGATGCGCTGGGCCTCGCCCCCGGAGAGGGTGTTGGCCGCCCGGTCCAGGGTCAGGTAGTCCAGGCCCACCCCCACCAGAAAGCCCAGCCGCTCCACGATCTCCCGCAGGATGGGGCGGGCGATCTGGGCCTGGAAGGGGGAGAGCTCGGCTTCCAGGCCCTGGAAGAAGGCCAGGGCCTCCCGCACGGGCAGGGCGGAGACCTCGGCGATGTTCTTGCCCGCCACCTTTACGGAGAGCACCTCCTTCTTGTAGCGGCTTCCCCCGCAGGCGGGGCAGGGCTTGAGGGCCATGAAGCCCTCCAGCACCTCCCTTACCCCCTCGGACTCCGCCTCCTGGTAGCGCTTGCTGAGCCAGGGGATCACCCCCTCGTAGTGCACCTCCACCCGGAAGGTCTCCTTGCCCCCGCGGCGGAAGACCACCTCAAAGGGCTCGGGAAGGCCGTAGAGCACCGCCTGCCTGGCCGCTTCCGGCAGGTCCTTGAAGGGGGTCTTGAGGTCAAAGCCCAGGTGCTCGGCCAGGGCCCTGAGCCGGTCCCAGAGGTAGCTCCGCCCCGTGTCCCGCCCCCGGGCCCAGGGGAGGATGGCCCCCTCGGCCAGGGAGAGCTCGGGGTTCACGATGAGCTCCGGGTCAAACTCCTGCTTGTAGCCCAGGCCCGAGCAGGCGGGGCAGGCCCCGTAGGGGGCGTTGAAGGAGAAGATGCGGGGTTCCAGCTCCTCCAGGACGCTTCCGTGCTCGGGGCAGGCGAACTTCTCGGAGAAGAGTTCCTCCTCCCCCGCATCCGGGTAGAGGACCCGCATGAGCCCCTCCCCCCGCAAAAGGGCCAGCTCCACCGCCTCGGCGATGCGGGGGCGTTCCTCCTCCTTCAGCACCACCCGGTCAATGACCAGGTCAATGTCGTGCTTCTCGTACTTCTCCAGGTTGAGCCCCTGGGCCTCCTCCAGGAGGTAGATGACCCCGTCCACCCGCACCCGGGCATACCCCTCCTTCATGAGCTGGGCGAAGAGCTTGCGGTACTCCCCCTTCCTGCCCCGCACCAGGGGGGCCATGAGGATGGCCCGGGTGCCCGCGGGCTTGGCCAGGAGGCGGTCGGTGATCTCGCTGGCGGACTGCTTCTCAATGGGACGGCCGCACTCGGGGCAGTAGGCGGTGCCCACCCGGGCGAAGAGGAGGCGCAGGTAGTCGTGGATCTCGGTGACCGTGCCCACGGTGGAGCGGGGGTTGTGGCTGGTGGTCTTCTGGTCAATGGAGATGGCAGGGGAGAGGCCCTCAATGCTTTCCACCTCGGGCTTGTCCATCACCCCCAGGAACTGGCGGGCGTAGCTGGAGAGGCTTTCCACGTAGCGCCGCTGCCCCTCCGCGTAGATGGTGTCAAAGGCCAGGGTGCTCTTGCCCGAGCCCGAAACCCCGGTGATGACGATGAACTTGCCCCGCGGGAGCTCCAGGCTGATGTTCTTGAGGTTGTGCTCCCTCGCGCCCCGGATGACGATGCGGTCCATCCGTGGAAGTATACCACCCCTTCCGGGGAGGGACCAGGGTGCCGGTAGAATGGACCCCGTGGTGTCCCGCATGCGCCTCGAGGCCCAGGAAGCCCCCCAGGTGGTGGAACGGCTCCTGCGGGAGAACGAGGGCGAGGTGCGGAGCCTGGCCGCCTTCCTCAGGCGCAGGCCCCCCGCCCTGGCCCTTACCGTGGCCCGGGGGAGCTCGGACCACGCCGCCCTTTTCGCCAAGTACCTCCTGGAGGCCCGCCTCCTCTGGCCGGTGGCCCCCGTGGCCCCTTCCGTGCTCACCCTCTACCGCGCCCACCCCCGGGTGCCCCTTCCCGGTCTTCTCCTGGCCTACAGCCAAAGCGGGGAGAGCCCGGACGTGCTGGAGGTGGTCCAGGCCCACCGCCGCCGGGGGGTCCTTACCGTGGCCCTGGTGAACCGGGAGGACTCCCCCCTGGCCCGGGCCGCGGAGGTGGTCCTGCCCCTCCACGCAGGGGAGGAGCGAGCGGTGCCTGCCACCAAGAGCTTCCTGGCCATGCTGGCCGCCACCGCCCACCTGGTGGCCCACCTCTGGGAGGAGGCCCGCCTCAGGGAGGCCCTCCCCCTTCTCCCCGAGGCCCTGGCCCGGGTCCTGGAGGCAGAGGGGGACCTGGGCTACCTGGAGGAGGCCGAGGGGGCTTTGGTCCTGGGGCGGGGCTTCACCCATCCCGTGGCCCTCGAGGCCGCCCTCAAGCTCAAGGAGGTGGCCGCCCTTCCCGCGGAGGGGCTATCCGCCGCCGAGGTCCACCACGGCCCCAAGGCCCTTCTAGGGGAAGGGTTTCCCGTCTTGGCCCTGGTGCAGAGGGATGAGGCCTGGGAAAGCCTCATGGCCACCCTGGAGGGGCTGAAGGCCCAGGGGGCCCACCTCCTCCTCCTCTCCCCGGAGCCCGACGCCCTGGCCCTGGCGGATACCCCCCTGCGGGTGCCCCTGGCCCTGGGGCCGGAGCTCACCCCCCTCCTCCTGGCCCAGGCCTTCTACCCCCAGGCCGAGGCCCTGGCCCGGGCCCGGGGCCTGGACCCCGACCGGCCCCGCCACCTGGCCAAGGTGACCCGCACCCGCTAGAACACCCTTTCCCCTGGAGGCACCTCCCTTTCCGGGGTGAGGAGGACCACCCGCCCCTCCCCGTCCCGGGCCCCCAGGACCAGGACCTCCGAGGGGAAGCCGGCGATGAAACGGGTGCCCAGGTTGACGGCGCAGACCACCAGCCGGCCCACCAGGTCCTCTGGGCGGTAGAGGTGGGTGATCTGGGCTGAGCTGGTGCGCACCCCCAAGGGGCCCAGGTCTATCCAGAGCTTGTAGCTGGGCTTGCGGGCCTTTTCGTGGGGCTCGGCCCTGAGGACCCGCCCCACCCTGAGGTCCAGGGTCTGGAAGGCCTCCAGCGCTTCCATGGCCCGATTCTAGGGCCTCAGGGGCGCTGGGCGTCGTGCTTGCCTCCCCAGAGGCGCACCTCGCCCTCGGGGGTGAGGAGGAAGGCGTTGCGGTCGTCGCCCACCTGGCGCTTGAGCACCTTGAGCACCTTCCGTTTGGCCTCCTTGTCCAGGACAGGGAAGAGGAGCTCAAAGCGGTTCTGGAAGTTGCGGGGCATGGCGTCGGCGCTGGTCAGGTAGACCCGCCACTCCCCCCCGGCGCGGAAGGCGGCGGCCCGGGCGTGCTCCAGGAAGCGGCCCACCAGGCTCTTGGCCCGGAACCGGGGGTGGAGGAGGGTGAGGGTGCTCCGCACCAGGAGGTCTACCCGGGCCCCGGCCTGGGCGGCCTCCTTCAGGGCCTCGAGGATATCGGGGTCGGTGAGGTGGTTGAACTTGAGGAGGATCCTCCCCTTGGGGTGGGCCTCCTCCCGGATGGCCGCCAGGAGGAGGCGGCGGATGCCCTCCCCGGTCCTGAGGAGGGAGAGGCTGGGAGAGCGTTCCTCGGCCATGGCCTGGAAGAAAGCCCCCACCTCCGCCACCACCTCGGGCCGGGCGGTGAAGAGGGAGAAGTCGGTGTAGAGGCGGCCGTTTTGCGGGTTGTAGTTCCCGGTGCCCAGGTGGACGAAGCCCCCTTCCCGGGTGAGGAGGAGAAGGGCCTTGGCGTGGACCTTGCGCTCGGGTAGGGGCAGGACCTCCACCCCGGCCCGCAGGAAGCGCAGGTACCAGCGCAGGTTCAGGAGTTCGTCAAAGCGGGCCCGCCCCTCCAGCAGGACCCGGACCCTCTTTCCCCGCCGGGCGGCCTCCAGGAGGGTCTCCGCCAGGGGGTTTTCCTCCCCCGTGCGGTACAGGGTGGCCCAGACCTCCTCCACCTCCGGGGCGCAGGCGGCCTCGGCAAAGCGTTCCACCGCGGCGTAGTCCTCAAAGGGGTGGTAGAGGAGGAGGTCCTGCCGCCTGAGGCGGCTTAGGGGGTTTTTCAGGAAGGCCCGGGGCCGCTCGGGGCGCAAGGGAGGAAAGCGCCACTCCCTGGGCCCCTCGGCCACCAGGGTCTCCACCAGGGTGAGGTTGAGGGGCGGGGGGAGGAGGAAGGTCTCCTGGGGATGGAGGTCCAGGGCCTGCCAGAGCCGTTCCAGCCAGGCCTCCGGAAAGCCCCTTTCCGCCACCAGGAGGGTGGGCGTGCCTTCCTGGCGGCCCTCGAGGCTCTGGGCCAGCTCGTCCCAGTCCGCCCGGGCCCGCTCGCTCTCCAAAAGCCTCAGCACCCGGAACTCGTAGAGGGGGCCTTCCTCGGGCAGGAAGAGGTCGCTCCGGGCCCGCATGAGGGCCCCCAGGCGCACGTAGGCCCCTTCCCGGCCGGGAATGGCCAGGAGCCGGGGCAGGTCCTGGGGCAGGCGCACCAGGTGGGTGCGGGAGGCGAAGTAGAGGGCCCCGTGGGAGAGGTCGGGGGCCGCTTCCCAGGGGATGAGGTCGGTCTTGGGGGCCACCACCTCGGCCAGGAAGACCCGGAAGTAGAGCCAGTCCGCCTCGTCCAGCTCCCCGGGGTCCACCACCCGCAGGCGGGGGGCGGCCTCCCTCAGGAGGGCCTGGTAGCGGGCCTGGGCCAGGCGGGCCTGGGCCAGGGCCTCGGCCAAAAGGCTCCTGTGCTCGGGGCTTCCCCTGCTTTCCAGGAAGGGCTTGGCGATGCGGGCGGCAAAGAACTCGTCCAGGTTGCGGTTCCAGATGGCCAGGAAGCGGAGCCTTTCCAGGAGGGGAAAGTCGGGGCGCTCGCTCTGGAGGAGGACGCGGCGGTTAAACTGAAGCCAGCTGGCCTCGGGGAGGAGACGCATTTGCTTCAGATTACGCCGGAAGAAGGTCAGAAACGTGTCAAGACCCGCTCCCTTGCGGTCTTGGACCTGGGGTCAGGCACCTTCCGCCTGGTGGTCTACGCCTACCAGCCGGGGCGCTTCTTTCACCTGGCGGAGGAGTTGCGGGAGGCGGTGGCCCTGGGGGAGGGGCTGGCCACGGGGCGCATCGCCCCGGAGGCCCTGGAGCGGGGGCGGAAGGCCCTAAGGGCCTTTGCCGATTTCCTCTGGGCCGCCCCCGTGGACGAGGTCCTGACCCTGGCCACCAGCGCGGTGCGGGACGCGGAAAACGGGGCCCTCATCCTCCAGGAGGCGGAGGCCCTGGGCCTGGCCCCTAAGGTTCTCTCGGGCGAGGAGGAGGCCCGGCTGGGCGCCCTGGCGGTGGCCAACGCCCTGCCCCTGGGGGATGCCCTGGTGGTGGACCAGGGGGGTGGGAGCGCCCAGGTCTCCCTCCTCCGGGGGCGGCGCTTCGCCTGGGGGAGGGCCATGCCCCTTGGGGCCCTGCGCCTTACCGAGGGGTTTTTGCCCTCCGACCCTCCGGCCAAACAGGAGGTGAGGGCCCTGGAGCGGGAGGTGGAGCGCCACCTGAAGGCCCTGCCCCTTCCCCCCGGCCTTCCCCTGGTGGGCCTGGGGGGTAACCTGCGGGCCGTGGCCCGCCTGCACCAGAAGCGGCAGGGCTACCCCCTGGACCTCCTCCACGGCCACTACCTGCCCCGGGAGGCGGTGGAGGAGCTCTACCGCGACCTCATGGCCCTTTCCCTGCGGGCCCGGGCCGAGCTTCCCGGCCTGCAGCCCGACCGGGCCCGCACCCTGCCCGCGGCCCTGGCCTTTCTCCGGGCCCTCCTTCGGCGCACGGGGGCCCTGGGCCTTTGGGTGAGTGGGGTGGGCATCCGCGAGGGGGCGCTCTTCACCCGCCTCCTGCCCCCGCCCCACCTCCTCCCCGACCCGCGGGCCTTCGCCGTGGACAACCTCTTCCTGCGCTACCCCTTTGCCGTGGAGCACCGGGAGCGGGTGAAGGCCCTGGCCCTGGCCCTCTTTGAGGGCCTCAGGCCCCTCCACGGCTATGGGGAAGAAGAAAGGCGGCTTCTCCTCGAGGCCGCCCACCTCCACGACATCGGCATGCACCTGGGCTACCACGAGCACCACAAGCACGGGGCCTACCTGGTCCTCTCCGAGCCCCTCTATGGCCTCACCCACCGGGAGCAGGCCCTCTTGGCCCTTCTGGTGCGCTACCACCGCCGGGGCAACCCCGAGCCGGGGGGCTTCCGGAGCCTTCTGGCCCGGGGGGACCGCAAGCGGCTCAAGCGCCTGGCCGTCCTCCTGCGCCTGGCGGAGATGCTGGAGCGCACCCGCTCGGGCCGGGTTCAGGGGGTGAGGGTGGAGCTTGGGGAGGAGGTGCGCCTCCACCTGCAGGCGGAGGCCGACCCCTGGGTGGAGCGGGTGGAGGCGGAGAAGCAGGCGGGCCTCTTCCAGGAGGCCTTTGGCCTCGGCCTGCGCCTCCTGTGGGCCCCTACCAGTCCCTGAGCCCCTGGACCAGGGCGAAGAGGTAGACCACCGCCCCCGCGTCCCAGGCCTGGGGGCGGCAGGCCACGGGGTAGGGCACCGGGGGGAGGCCCTCCTCCCGGGCAAACCCCCCCACCAGCTCGGGCAGGCGCAGGTCGGGCTGGCTCAGGGCCAGTTCCAGGAGGGCCCCGGCCACCCGCTCCCCCTCTTCCCTGAGGCCGTAGCGGAAAAGCCCCCCGGCGAAGAGGGCGGTGTCGTGGGGCCAGACCGAGCCGTTGTGGTAGGAGAGGGGGTTGTAGCGCACCTCCCTGGCCCCCAGGGTGCGCAGGCCCCAGCCCGTCCACATCTCCTCGGCGAGGAGGGTGGCGGCCAGCGTCCGCGCCCTCTCCAGGGGCACCGCTCCCGCCCAGAGGAGGTGGCCGGCGTCCGAGGCCTTGACCCGCAGGGGTTCCTTGTCGCGGTCCAGGGCCAGGGCGTAGGTGCCCAGTTCCGGAAGCCAGAAGCGCTCCTGGATGAGGGCGAAGAGGGCCTCGGCCCGCCCCTCCAGGGCCTCGGCCCTCTTTCCCTCCCCCAGGGCCCGGTAAAACCCGGCCGCGGCCCGGTAGGCGGCCAGGGCATACCCCTGGACCTCGCTCACCGCCAGGGGGGGCTCGGCCAGGCGGCCGTCCTGGTGGCTCATGGAGTCGTGGGAGTCCTTCCAGGAGTGCACCGCCAGGCCCCCGCCCGAGGGGGCGAACTCCAGGAGGCCGTCCCCGTCCAGGTCTGCCGCCTCCATCCACCCCAAAGCGGCCTCCCAGTGGGGCCTGAGCTCCCGCACCAGGGCCAGGTCCCCCGTGAGGTCCAGGTACCGGCCCAGGAGGACCAGGAAGAGGGGCGTGGCGTCCACGGTGCCGAAGTAGCGGGCGAAGGGCACCCTGCCGGTGCGGGAGAGCTCTCCCAGGCGCACCTCGTGGAGGATCTTGCCCGGGGCCTCCTCCCGCCAGGGGTCCAGGACCGCCCCCTGCCGCCGGGCCAGGTAGCGCAGTACCCCCCGGGCCACCTCCTTCCCCCAGGGGAGGAGCATGAAGGCGGTGAGGAGGCTGTCCCGGCCAAAGGGGGCCACGAACCAGGGGATGCCGGCGGCGGGCACGGGGCCTTCGGGAGTGGCCAGGAGGAGGGCCCTGAGGTCTAGAAGGGCCTGCCGCACCACCTTCTCCCAGGGGCCCTCCCCGGGAGGAAAGGCCTGGAGGAAGGCCTCGTAAGGGGGCAGGGCTTCCTCGGTCCCCAAGGGGCTTTCCAGGGCCACCTCCCAGCCCAGGGCGGCCTCCCCCCTGGGGGGCAGAAGGAGGCGGAAGCCCCCCTCCGGGATGGGGGGATGGAAGGCCACCCGCTGCTCCACCCCGTCGGGGGCGCGGTAGGAGAGGCCCGGGGGCTCCTGGGGGGCGGGGTGCCAGCCTCGGGCCTGGAAGAGGTCCACGAAGCTTGCCACGGCCTCGAGGCCCACCCTCACCTCCATGGCCTCTGGCGTCAGGTTCTGGAACCGGAGCTCCTCTCGCACCCGCCCCTTTTCCACCCAGAGGGAGCGGCGCAGGTGGAGCTCCCCGTTGGGGTCGTGGAAGCGGGCCCAGAACTGCACCAGGCGGTCGGGCCTGGGGGAGCGGCTCTCCAGGAGCCTGAGCCCCGGGGGCAAGAGCAGGCGGTAGCGGCTCAGGAAGCGGGTATCGTGGCGGTAGAACCCCTCCGCCCCTTCCTCGGCGAAGCCCTTGGCGTTCAGGACCAGGTAGGTGTCGTCTTCCTTCAGGGGAATGGTCATGGCCTACTCCTTTACCGCCCCCACGCTCACCCCCTCCACGAAGTAGCGCTGGAAGACGGCGAAGAGGATGAGGACGGGGATCATGGAGAAGAAGCCCCCGGCCAGAATGAGCCCCCAGTCCCCCACCTGGCCGTAGGCGCTGCGGAAGGAAAGGAGGCCCACGGGCAGGGTGTAGATCTCCCGGGGGCTGGTGAGGACCACGAAGGGCCAGAAGAAGTCGTTCCAGGCGCCCTGGAAGGTGAGGATGGCCAGGGCTCCCAGGGCGGGTGTGGACATGGGCAGGACGATGCGGAAGAGGGTCTGCACCGGGGTGGCCCCGTCGATGAGGGCCGCCTCCTCCACCTCCTTGGGGATGGACTCAAAGAACTGCTTCATGATGAAGACGGCCCCCGCCCCCACCAGGCCGGAGAGGATGAGGCCGGTGTAGGTGTTGAGGAGGGTCTCCGCCCCGAAGAGGCGGGAGAGGCCGAAGATGCCGTCCCGCAGGACCAGGTAGTTGGAGATGAAGGTGACCTGCCCCGGCACCATCATGCTGAAGAGCATAAAGAGGAAGAGGGCCTGGCGGCCGGGAAAGCGCAGGCGGGCCAGGGCGTAGCCGGCCATGGAGGCGAAGACCAGGGTGGTGGCTATCTTGAGGAGGGCCAGGAGGAAGGAGTTGAAGGTCCAGCGCAGGAAGAGGCTTTCCCCCGTCTCCAGGCTCCGGGTCTCGCGGAAGGCCCGCACGTAGTTGTGGAAGACGTAGCCCAGGAGGCCGGGGACGGCGTTGTCCCAGCTGGCCACCCGCCCCCGGCGTTCAAAGCGGGTGGGGTCCAGGGTGGCCGCCACCAGGACCGCTCCCCGGGGGGCCTCGAGGTCCAGGGGCACCCGCTCCAGGTAGGGCCCCGCCCCCTCGTAGGCCAGTTCCAGGCGGTAGCGGTAGAGGAAGCCCTCGGCCTCCCCCAGCCGGAAGGGCCTCCGTTCCAGGAGCTTTGGCCCCCCAAGGCGCACGAAGTCCGCGGCGTAGGGGGCCTCAAACACCGCCCCCATGCCCGCCCCGGGCTTGCGCCGGGGGATCTGGGCCAGCAGGCTGGGCGCCTCCTCCCCGGGGAAGAAGTAGGCCACCTCCAGGGCCACCCGCCTCCCCGGGCGCATCCCCCCGAGCCAGGGGTCCCCCGCCCCCTCCCGCCCCAGCCGCCAGGCGGCGGCCCAGTTCTTGGGGCTCACCTGGGCGAAGCCCAGGGTGAAGGGCCACTCCAGGGGGTTGGCCTTGAGGCTGGCCAGGAAGCCCATGAGGAAGGGTCCCACGAAGAAGACCCCGAAGGCCAGGAGGAGGCCGTAGGCCCAGGCCACCCGGGCCCAGCGGCGGCGGGCCGCTTCCTTGCCCATCAGGACCACCCCCTTTCCCCCACGCCGAAGCGCCGTTGCACCAGGACGATGAGGAGGGTGAGCCCCGCCAGGACCAAGGCCGCCGCCGAGGCCAGCCCCACCCGCGGGCTGGCCCCCGAGGGGAAGACGTTGTTGTACACGTAAAAGGCCAGGGTGATGGTGCTTTCCAGGGGGGCCCCGCCCGAGCCGCCCACGAAGAGCACCTGGTCAAAAAGCTGCAGGGTGCCGATGAGGCCCATGGTGATCACCAGGAAGAGGACGGGCCTGAGGAGGGGAACGGTGATGTGGCGGAACATCACCCAGGGGGTGGCCCCGTCCAGGGCCGCCGCCTCATAGAGGGTCCGGGGAATGCCCTTAAGCCCCGCCAGGAAGAGGACCATGAAGGTGGGGATGGTGGTGTAGGTGTTCATGAGGATGATGGCCCAAAGGGGGTAGGGGAGGCCCAGGAAGCTGGCCCGGCTGGGGAGCCAGGGCACCTCCACCCGTACCTCCCTGGGGACCAGAGCCCCCAAGGCCCCCAGGGCGTAGACCCCCAGGAGGGCCAGGAGGAGGGAGAGGGCGGCCAGGGCCGGGTCAAAGAAGGGGGTGGGTAGGCCCTTCCGCCGCTCCCAGGCCACCTGGACCCCCTGGAAGGCCAGGAAGAGGAGGAGGAAGGCCCCCAAGTGGGGCAGGTGGGCCAGGAGGAGGGAGAGCCCCTGGTTGACCAGGCCCGTGCGCTGGAAGAGCCAGAGGAGGAGGAGGCTGGCCGCCGCGGTGGAGATCACCGAGGGGAGGTAGTAGAGGGTGCGGAAGAGGGTGATCCCCCTGAGGGGCTGGTTCAGGGCGATGGCCAGGAGGAGGGCCAGGAGGGTCTGGAGGGCGGTGACGATGAGGCTGTAGGCCAGGGTGTGCTTTAAGGCGGTGAGGAAGAGGGGCTCCTGGAAGAGCCTGAGGTAGTTGGCGAGCCCCACCCAGCGGGGAGGAGAGAAGAGGTCGTAGTCGGTGAAGCTGAAGTAGACCGCCCGCAGGAAGGCGTAGAGGAAGAAGACCAGCAGGGTGAAGAGGAAAGGGAGGAGGAGGAGGAGGGCGTAGAGGCCCTCGAGGGTTCTTGCCTTGAGCCGCATGGCGCTCCTAAAAGGGGGGCGGCACAGGCCGCCCCCCAAAGCCCCTTTACCGCCTGCCCGTGAGCCGGTCCAGGGCGGCCTGGGCGTCCCTAAGGGCCTGGTCCACGCCCTTCTGCCCGGTCATCACCGCCAGGAGGGCGTCGTTGATGGGCCGCATCCAGTCGCCGCCCAGGCTGCGGAACTTGAAGGGGAAGACGTTCCCCCCTTGCGGGGTGGAGCCCTGGAAGACGATGCGGTTCAGCTCGGGCTCCTTGCCCGGACGCTGGAAGTAGGGGTTGTTGGCCAGGGCGCGGCGGCTGGGGATGGCCAGGCCCCGCTCCAGCACCCACTGCTGGGCCTCGGGGGAGGTGAGGGCCTTGAGCACCTTGACCGCCGCCTCCTTGTTCTTGCTGGCGGCGTTCAGGCTCCAGGACACGGTGTAGACGAAGTTGCCCCGCCTTTTGCTCACGGGGTCCAGGGGCAGGAAGGTGGTACCGTAGCGCAGGTTGGGGGCCTTGTCCCGTAGGAAGCCGGCGATCCAGGCCCCCTCCAGGGCCGTGGCCGCCTTTTCCCCGCCGAAGCAACCCCCGGTCCAGCCCTCGCCCAGGTCCTGGGCGAACCTGGCCGCCCCCCGCCGGACCAGGCCGGTGTACCACTCAAAGGCCCGGCGGAAGTTCCCGTCCAAGATGGTGTGTCCCTTCTCGTCAAAGGGCTTCCAGCCCGCGGCGAAGGCGAAGGCCCCAAAGCGGGCAAAGTCGGCCACCACGCAGAGGCCGGCCACGTCCTTCAGCCTTTCCTGCACCTGCCGTAGCTTCGCCTCAAAGGTCTCCCAGGTGTCCTGCTGGTTGGGGTAGGGCACCTTGGCCTCGTCAAAGAGGTCCTTGTTGAACTGGAGGGCCAGGGTGTTGAAGTCCTTGGGGATGCCGTACAGCCTGCCTCCGTAGGTGAAGGCCTGGAGCAGGTTGCTCAGGAACTCCCCCCGTTCCGCCGGGGTGAAGTAGCGGTCTAAGGGCTCCACCCGCCCCGTGGCGAAGAGGCTTTCCGACCAGAAGATGTCCACGTAGAAGAGGTCGGGGGCGGTGCCCGCGGAGAGGGCGTTGAAGAGCCACTGGGTGTAGTCCCCCTCAATGGGCTCGTAGACCACCCGGATCCCCTCCCGGTCCATCCGGGGCTGCACCACGTCCTTCAAAAGGCCGTTGACGATGGCGATATCCGTACCGCCCCAGCCCGAAATGCGCACCTGGGTCTGGGCCAGGGCACCGAGGCCCACCAGGGCCAGGAACAAAACCGCAATCCTACGCATCCTTACCTCACCAAAGGGCCAAAAAGCCTGGGGCCGAGGGCCGACAAGGGGTCTTTAGCCTGCTCCCACCTCCCTTCGCGCCGTGGTCCCCCGGGGGACCAGGTGCACGGGGAGGCGGCGGCCCTGGGGTGGGTGGCCCTCGAGGGCCAGCTTCAGGAGGGCCACCGCCTCCCGGGCGATGGCGGGGATGTCCTGGTGGATGGTGGTGAGCCTCTCCCCCAGGTCGGGCAGGTCGTCGTAGCCCACCAGGCTCACCTCCTGGGGCACCCGCAGGCCCAGGTCCTCCAGGGCTGCCCAGGCCCCCAGGGCCATCTCGTCCGAGGCGGCGAAGAGGGCGGTGAAGCGCAACCCCCCCTCCCAGGCGCGGCGCACCGCCCGGTAGGCGGCGAGGGCGTCAAAGTTGCCGTCCAGCACCAGTTCGGAGCGGAAGGTGAGGCCGGCTTCCAGGAGGGCCTTCTTGTACCCCAGGAGGCGCTCCCTACCGGCCTGGTGGTGGGGGTGGCCGGTGAGGTGGGCCACTTCCCGGTGGCCCAGCTCCAGCAGGTGGCGGGTGGCCTGGTAGCCCCCATCCCGGTCGTCGGGGGCCACCCAGAAGACCCCGGGGTAGGCCCCGATGAGGACGAAGGGGGTGCCCCGGGTGCGGAGGGCCTCGAGGCGGGGGTCGTGGTCGTGGGCCCCCAGGAGGAGGTAGCCCAGGGCCTCCTCCTGGGGCAGGCCCCGGGCGTCCGTGGGCACCTCGGCCACCCTCAGGCCCTCCCGCCAGAGGGCCTCGGAGAGGGCCTCCAGGAGCAGGGCGAAATAGGGGGTGTACCGCCGCACCCCCGGGGCGAAGAGGAGGCCCACGGTGGTGGACTTACCCACCAGTTCCCGGGCGGCCACGCTGGGCACGAACCCCAGGGCGCGGACCGCCTCCAGCACCCGGGCCCGGGTCTCTGGGCTCACCCCGGGGCGGCCGTTGAGGGCCCGGCTCACCGTGCCTACGGAAACGTTTGCGGCCTTGGCGATCTCCTTTATGGTCAGACGCCCATTCCGTGCCATCGTAAACGTTTACGAAAACTCTAAACCCCCCTGCCCCTCCCTGTCAAGGGCCTAGGGTCTCTTTCCCTTTCCCGGGCCTCGCCTCCGCTACCATGACCCCATGGGGCTTTCCGAGCTGGAGGCAACCCTGGTGGAGAAGGGCCGCTCCTTCCTGGCCCAGGTCCAGGGCCTGCGCCCTCCCCGGACGGAGGACATCTTCCGCCGGCGCCTCTACATCTCCCCCGAGGCCATCCGGGTGGAGAACCACCTGAGGCAGCGCCCCCTAGCCGCCTTCAATCCCGGGGCCGTCCTTAAGGAGGGGGTGATCCACCTCTTCCCCCGGCTGGTCTTTGAGTACTACAGCTATGTCTCGGCCATCGGCCATGCCGCTCTGCCCGTGGAGGACCTCCTTGCGGGGAGGGTCCCCGACCCCTTGCCGGTGGAGATCGTCCTCTACCCTACGGAGGTGTGGGAGGCCTCGAGGGGATGCGAGGACGCCCGGGCCCATGCCCTTGGGGATGGCTTCGCCCTCTTCTACACCGGGGTGGGCAAGGTGGGGGAGGCGGCCCTCACCGAGCACAAGGATGTCTTCTTCCCCGTGCTGGCCCTGGCCGAGCTCACCCCGGACCTTCGGATGCGGCGCAAGGGGGTGGTGCGAGTGGGCCGGGAAGGGGAGGGGCTTTTGCTCCCCACCAAGAACGCCACCTTTCTGGAAGGGGGGGCCTTTCTCCTGCGCCCAAGCCTCCCCCACCTCCCCGACCTCGGCTGGCGGGGCCACCTGGACTGGAAAAGCCTCCGGGCCACGGGCCTGGAACCCGTCCTGGTCCCCGAGCCCTTTGAGTTCAAGGTGGGCTGGTCCACCAACGCCCTGCCTCTGGGAGACGGCACCTACCTGGTGGCCTACCACGGCATCCTCCGGGAGGACTTCTCCTACCGCCACGGGTTTGCCCGCCTCTCGCGCCAGGGAGATCTTCTCGGACTCACCCCCTACCTCCTTGCCCCCCAGGGACTGGTGGAGTCCCTGGGGGACCGGCCCCTAACCCTTTACGGCAACGGCCTCTTTCGCGTCGGCGAGGAGCTCGTCTTCGTGGGCGGGGTGGGGGACTACGCCCTGGGGGTCTTCACCACCCCCTTAGAGGAGGTCCTCGGGCGGATGCGGCGGCCCTAGGCTAGGCCGCCTTGGGGGTCTCCTCAGGCCTCAATGCCTCGGCCACGAAGGCGGCCATGATGCCCAGCATGAGCCCCAGGACCACCGCCAGGGCGAAGATGAGCCCGCGCTTGGGGGCCACCTTCTCGTAGATGGGGTACGCAGGGGCGATGACCTGGGCCAGACTGTTCTGGGAGCTGACCAGTTCAATTTGGAGTTTTGGAGTTCGGTCTTCTTCTGGATTAGGGCTAGGTAGACGTTTCTGGCCAGCTCGAGGGTCTGGTTTACTTGCTCTTACTCCACCTGGGCTTTGGCCACACGTTCCTTATAGTAGGGTGATCCGGGCGTCTACCTAAGCCGTGCCGGGCCTCGAGGAGGCCTCGGACCTCCTCGCCCAGGTGCGGCGGGTCTTCCGGGTGGTGAGCCAGGGGGAGGTTTTGGAGGTGGAGTCTGACCTCTCCCGGGCCCGGGCCATCGCCGACTACGCGGACACCTTCAGCTTCGGCCAGGACAGCCTCTCCGAGGCCTGGCGCAAGGCCAAAGACCCCTTCCTGCCCCCCCTGGAGCGCTGGCGGGCCAGGCTGGAGTTCCACTCCAAGCTGGCCCTGCCCCTGGCCAACCTGGTCCTGGTGCTCCTGGCGGTGGCCATGGCCCTGCGCCATGGGCGGAGCACTGGGCTCGCCTTGGGCCTGAGCGTGGTCCTGGCCTTGGGGTACTACGGGGCCTTTTTCCTGGGCCGCTCCCTCTCGGGCATTGGGGTCTTGCCCCCGGAGCTTGGGGCCTGGGGGGCGAACCTGCTCTTCCTGGCCTTAGGTGCCCGGGCCCTTCGCTAAAGGGGAAGGCCCCCCTGTGGGGGGCCTTGCTGGTGGGCCGTGCAGGACTTGAACCTGCAACCAACCGGTTATGAGCCGGCCGCTCTAACCCGTTGAGCTAACGGCCCATGCCAAGGATTTATTGTAGCACAGGGAGGGCCAAATATCCCCGGGTGCCCGGCTATACTTAGAGAGTGGAGGTGAAAAAATGACGGTGAACGAAAGCACCACCGATCGGGTCATCCGCTTTGTCCTGGCCCTTGTGCTCCTCTACTTTGCCTTCCAGTCGGCTTCCCCCTGGAACTGGGTCCTGGGGGTCGTGGCCGCGGTCCTCCTCTTTACGGCCATCACCGGCTTCTGCGCCCTCTACCGGGTGCTGGGGATCAGCACCAAGCGGTGAGCTGGCCGGTTTCCCCCGGGGACTGGGTGCGGGTGGAGTTCCGCAAGTTCCCGGGGGACGCGCTCCATTACTTCTGGCAGGCCCGGGTGGTGGAGGTGCGGCCTGAGGGGGTGCTCACCCTCCTCCCCCAAGGGGGGGTCTTCCACCACGTGGCCAAGGGCAGGGCGGTGGTCCTGGACCACGACGCCTACGTGGCCTTCTTCCCGGGGGCCTGGTACTCCGGGGGACCCGATGTGCGGGAGGGGCGGGTCCTGGAGTACTACTGGAACGTTCAGACCCCGGCGGAGTGGACGGGAGTGGGGTTTTGCCAGTACGACCTGGAGCTGGACGTGCGCTGCCGCGCCGACCACACCTGCGCCGTCTTTGACCGGGAGGAGTTCCTGGCCAAGCGCGCCCTTTACCCAGAGGCCTGGGTGGCCCAGGCCGAGGCCGCGGTGGAGGCCATTCTGGACCACATGCGCCAGGGCCGCTGGCCGGTCCTGCCCCCCGGCGAGCCCCTGCCCTGGCTGGAGCGGGTCTAGGGGGTGAGGCCGGGGGTCGTCCCCGGGCCCCCGGTACTCCCCGGGCCCCAGGCCTTGAGGGGGGTCAGGGTGGTGCCCTCCAGGTGCCAGCGCTCCTCCAGGGCCACCTGGTAGAAGAGGCCTTTGAAAAAGCCGTGGAAGCTGTCCTCCCAGGTTTCCAGGTTCTGCGCCCTTAGGGGGTAGTTGTGCCAGGCGGGGCCCAGGTAGTAGAGCCAGGGGTCCTCCAGGGGCCGGGTGTCCCCGGACGGTAAGCCCATGAGGGCGTTGAAGAAGCCGCGGAGACGGCTGGCGGCGAAGAGCAGGTTGAGGTAGGGGTCCTCCAGGGCCTTCCTGGCCTCCAGCTCCGTGCGGGGAAAGGGCTTGGCCGGGTCCCAGGCGCCAAAGCGGCGTAGCCTTTCCTCCTGCCTTAGGGCGTCCTCCCAGCTCATCTGGGCCAGCCCCAGGGTGCGGCTTAGGGGTGCTTCCCCCTGGACCTCAGCGAGGCCCTTGGCCAGGGTGTCCGCCGCTTCCCTGACCCCCCGGGAAAGGCCCAGGGCCTTGTCCCCCCCGTGTTGCTCGTTGTCCACGATGGCGGCCAGCACCCCGTGGGGGATGCGGAGGGCCCCTGCGGCCGCCCGTATGGCCTGGGCGTGGGGGAGGACATGGTGGGGAGCGCTGGGGAGGCCCTTTAGCTCCACGGGGCCCAGACGCACCGCCTGGCCGATGGCCGCCACCCAGGCCTGGGCCGCCTCCAGGGCCTCCCGGGCCCCCTTAAAGGCCGAACGCTTCCCCGCCCGCTGGTTGGCCAGCTCCAGGCGCAAGAGGCGGTCGTAGGCCCGCGCCGCCTCGTCGCCCAGGAGGAGGCGCAGGCTGGCCTTGTTGGCCAGGTGGCGGGCCACCAGGGCCTCCCGCTCCCCTTTGGGGTAGGGGAGGAGGTCCCGCAGGCTGGGCGAGGGCAGGGGGGTTGGCGGGGAGGGGAGGGCCAGGAAGAGGAGGCCGGCCACGGCCAGGACCAGCCAGGGCCCCAGGGGCATGGCCGCCTATAAACCAGAACCTTCCGCCGGAGTGGGGGGCACCTCCACCGTGGCCTCCACGGGGTAGCCCACATAGGTGCGGCGGCCCCCCAGGGTCCTTTCCAGCACCTCCCGCCAATCGGCCAGGTTGAGGAAGCGGTCCGCCTGGTTACGGAGCTCCAGGTCGGAGAGCTCATGGAGGCCTAAGAGGTGGACCTCCTTGCCCAGGGCGCGCAGGGCGGCGAAGGTGTGGGCCAGTTCCCCCGCGCCGCTGGCCACGATGGCCCGGTCCCAGCGGGGGGCGGTGGTGAGGAGGTCGGTGGCCATCATGGCCTCAAACCGCGCCTCCCCCCGCACCAGGCGGCTGCGCACCGTATACCCCATGAAGACCAGGGCGTCGATGAAGCGCTGCTGGCGCTCATCCTCGGGGTCGGTGATGGGCACGTAGTAGAAGGCGTTGTAGAGCTGTTCGGGGGTGGCGAACTGGGTCAGGACCCGGCGGTGGTCCACGTTCCAGCCCAGACGCTTGGCCGCCTGGTACATGTAGGAGCCGTCAATGAAAAGGGCAACCCGCATATGCCCCCCATCTTAGGGCAAAAGAGGACCCCAGGGCTATACCCAGGGGTGCTTTAGGCCGGGGCCTTCTCCTCGGCCTTTTCCGAGGAGTGCCCGGGGTTCACCTTGAGGCTGGGGTTGGCGTAGGCGGCGGCGTGGTTGGCGGCGATGGCCGCCTCGCCGAAGCCCAGCACGATCAGGGGAAGCTTCCCCGGGTAGCTCACGATGTCCCCGCAGGCGTAGACCCCGGGGAGGCTGGTGGCCATGGTGGTGTCCACCTTGATGCGGTTCTTCTCCAGCTCCAGGCCCCAGTTGGCCAGGGGGCCCAGCTTGGTGAGGTAGCCCGCCAGGATGAGGACGGCGTCCACCTCCAGCGGGACTTCCTCCTGGGTCTGGTTGTGGAAGATGACCGCCCTTTCCACCCGGGTATCCCCCTCAATCCGCCGCACCTCGTAGGGGGTGAGGACCCTGAGCTTTCCTTCCTCGTGGGCCTGCAGGAGCTCCTTCACGCTGGCCTCGTGGGCCCGGAACTGGGGCCGGCGGTGGATGAGGGTGATTTCCTTGGCGGTGTCCAGGAGGTTCAGGGCCCAGTCCACGGCGCTGTCCCCCCCGCCCACGATGAGGACCCGCTTCCCCTGGAACTCCGCCTTGGTCTTCACCGCGTAGTAGACCCCCTTGCCCTCCAGCTCCCGCTCCCCCGGGGCGCCCAGGCGCCTGGGCTCAAAGGCCCCCACCCCGGCGGCGATGATCACCGCCTTGGCGGTGTAGGTGTTCCCCGCGGAGGTGGTCACGCGGAAAAGGCCGTCCACCCGCTCCAGGGTTTCCGCCCGCTCCCCCAGGCTGTAGATGGGGTTGAAGGGGGCCACCTGCTCCACCAGACCCCGCACCAGGTCCTTGGCGTACACCTTGGGGAAGCCAGCCACGTCGTAGATGTATTTCTCCGGGTAAAGGGCGGCTAGCTGCCCCCCTGGTTCCGGCAGAGGGTCCAGGAAGCGGAAGGTGAGTCCCCGCATCCCCACGTAAAAGCCCGCGAAAAGCCCCGCTGGTCCGGCGCCGATGATGATCACGTCCGTGTGCTCCATGGCCCACCTCTTCCCGGCATTTTATGCCCTTGGCCGGGGAAACGTGTCCTTAGTCCACCCGCAGGACCACCTTGCCGAAGACCCGCCTTTCCTCCAGGAGGCAGTGGCCCTCGGGGGCGGCCTCGAGGGGCAACACCTCCCCCACCACCGGCCTGAGCCTCCCCTCCTCCACGAAGCGCAGGATGGGGAAGAGGCGGCTTTTAGAGCCCATGGTGGAGCCCAGGATGGAGAGCTGGCGGAAGAACACGTGGGCGAAGGGCAGGGTGCCCTCGTACCCCGAGGAGGCCCCGGCGATGGCGATGCGGCCGCCGTTGGCCGTGGCCCGGACCACCCCCTCAAAGTAGAGGGCCCCGGTGTGGTCCACCACCTTGTCCGCCCCCTTGCCCCCGGTGAGGCGGCGTACCTCCTTGGGCCAGTCGGGGTGGGTGTAGTTCACTACCTCGTCTGCCCCCAGCTCCTTGGCCCGCCGGAGCTTCTCCTCGGAGCCTGCGGTGGCGATGACCCGGGCGCCGAAGAGCTTGGCGATCTGGATGGCGGCCACGCTGACCCCGCTTCCTGCCGCCATCACCAAGACGTCCTCCCCGGGCCGCACCTGGAGCTTGTCCACCACCATCTGCCAGGCGGTAAGGAAGGTGAGGGGGATGGCTGCGGCCTCCTCAAAGGAGAGGTTCTTGGGTTTTTTGAGGAGGTTGGCCTCGGGCACCACCAGGTACTCGGCGTAGGCCCCGTGGCGGTGCTCCCCCAGGATCTCGTACCTGGGGCAGAGGTTGTCCTCCCCCGCCAGGCAGCGCTGGCAGTGCCCGCAGGAGAGGCCGGGGTTCACCACCACCTCATCCCCGGGGGCGAAGCCCGTCACCCCGGGCCCCACCGCGTCCACCACCCCGGCGGCGTCCGCCCCCAGGATGTGGGGCAGGGGGAGCCTGGGGCTTGCCACCCCCTTGCGCACCCAGATGTCCAGGTGGTTTAGGGCTGCTGCCTTTACCCGGAGGCGCACCTCCTTGGGACCGGGCTCGGGGGTGGGAACCTCCCCGGGCTTCAGCACCTCCGGGCCGCCTCGAGCCTCCATCAGGATCGCCCGCATGAACCCTCCTTATGGAGGGGATTTTTCCATGGCCCCCTCCTGGGGTCAAGGTTGGGCCTCCGCCCTTGACAGGGTCCAAGGAAAGGGGGTACCCTGACCGGCGTAAGACCTTCGGGAGGAAGCTTATGAGAAAAGCTTTCTGGTTGGCGGCAGCTTTAGCTTTGGCCGGCGTGGCCAGCGCCCAGACCTTTGTCTGGCCCCAGAAGTGGACGGTGGCCAAGCCTTCGGAGGTGAAGCGGGGGGGCACCCTGCGGGCCTCGGTGATCAGCGACTACCGCACCTTCAACCCCTTCATCACCGCCGAGGCAGGGAACGTGCCCAGCATCATCTCCCCCTACGGCCTGGTGCGCCGCGACCCCAGCACGGGGGACTGGATCCCCTACATGGCGGAGTCCTTCAGCGTAAGCGCCAACAAGCTGGAGATCACCTTCAAGATTCGCCGGGGGATGAAGTGGTCCGACGGCCGCCCCATCACCGCCGACGACTGGATCACCACCTGGCGCATCCACACGGACAAGGCGGTGGGCTCCAACAGCTATGACTCCTTCTTCATTGACGGCAAGCCCATCACCCTGCAGAAGATTGACGACTACACCCTGCGCTTCAGCTACCCCAAGCCCGACGCCACCGCCTTCGCCGTGGCCGGCTTTGTACCCTGGCCGGCCCACATCTTCGGCCCCGTGTACCAGCGGGAGGGGGCCGAGGGCATCAAGAAGATGTGGACCCTGAACGAGGACCCGAACAAGATCGTTTCCGCCGGTCCTTGGCTCATTGAGAGCTACCGCCCCGGCGAGCGCCTGGTGCTGAAACGCAACCCCGCCTTCGGGGAGTGGAACAAGGACGAGGCGGGCAACCCCCTACCCTACCTGGACCGCTACGAGATCAAGATCGTCAAGGACACCAACGCCCAGCTGGCCGAGTTCCTGGCGGGGAACATCGACCTCCTCGCTCCCTCCACCGTGGACCACATCTCCCAGGTGCGCCAGGCCATCCAGCAGGGCCGCCTGGACGCCACCATCAGGGTGAACGCCTCCCCCGTGGCCTCCAGCCAGTTCATGGTCTTCAACTGGAACAAGGCCTCCGACCCCTTCAAGCAGAGCCTCTTCCGCTCGGAAAAGTTCCGCCGGGCCATGAGCCACGTCGTCAACCGCCAGGCGGTGGTGGACATCGTCTACGGCGGCCTGGGCACCCCCATGTACACCAGCGTCTACCCGGTGCTCACCCAGTGGATCAACCCCCGGGTGCCCAAGTACGAGTACAACCTGCAGGAGGCGGCCAAGCTCCTGGCGGAGCTGGGCTTCACCAAGAAGGACCGGGAAGGCTACCTGGTGGACAACCGCGGCCGCCGGCTGGAGTTCAACCTGGCCACCAACGCCGGCAACGCCCAGCGGGAGCAGATGGCCAAGCTGATCGTGGACGAGGCCAAGAAGGTGGGGGTGAAGGTCAACTTCTCCGCCATTGACTTCAACACCCTGGTGGGCCAGCTCCTCTCCTCCGGGGCGGACCGGCCCTTTGACGCCATCATCATCGGCCTCTCCGGCGGGGACCTGGACTGGCCCTTCGGCTCCAACGTGGTGCCCTGCAAGGGCAACCTGCACATGTGGAACAAGTCCGGCCAGTGCCTGGACCCCCGGGAGACCCAGCTGGACGCCCTCTACTCCCGCGGCCGCACGGAGCTGGACTTCCAGAAGCGCCGGGAGATCGGCTTCCAGATGCAGCAGATTGAGGCCCAGCTTCTGCCCGTCATCTACATCGCCGGGCCCAACTACCACCCGGCCTGGAACAACCGCCTGGGCGGCGAGCACCCCGAGGCCCTCATCAGCGCCATCTGGGGGCAGCGGCAGCTGGAGCTGACCTTCATCAAGAAATGAGCTAGCCCTGTGCGTCCCCCGGGGCCCATGGCCCCGGGGGCCCTTTGGAGCCATGACCGCTTACATCCTTCGGCGCATCCTCTACCTGATCCCCACCTTCTTCGGGGCCACCTTTTTGGCCTTTCTCATCATCCAGCTGGCCCCGGGGGACTACCTGACCCAGCTGGAGCTGGACCCCAAGGTGACCCCGGAGACCATCGCCCGCCTCAGGGCCCAGTTCGGCCTGGACCGGCCCATCTACGAGCAGTACCTCCTCTGGATGAACAACCTCCTGCACCTGAACCTGGGCTACTCCTTCGCCTACCAGGCGCCGGTCCTCGAGGTCATCTGGCCCCGGGTGGTCAACTCCATGGTCATCGTCATCCCCTCCACCCTCCTCCTCTACCTGGTGGCCATCCCCATCGGGGTCTACGGGGCGGTGCGCCAGTACTCCCTGGGGGACCGGATCCTCTCCTTTTTGGCCTACGTGGGGCTTTCCGTGCCCAGCTTCTTCCTGGCCCTCATCGCCATCTACCTCCTCCTGCAGATCAAGTTCCGCACGGGCACCCTCATCTTTCCCGTCTCCGGCATGACCAGCAGCGGCTTTGAGCAGCTTCCTCCCCTGCGCCAGTACCTGGACATCGCCTGGCATGCGGTGGTGCCCGTTCTGGTGGCCACCGCCAACGACATCGCCGGGCTTTCCCGGCTCATGCGGGGGCAGATGCTGGAGGTCCTGGGCCAGGACTACATCCGCACTGCCCGGGCCAAGGGCCTGGCGGAGCGGGTGGTCCTCTACAAGCACGCCTTCCGCAACGCGGTGATCCCCTTCGTGGCCACCTTAGGGGGGCTCCTTCCCGGCCTCATCTCCGGGGCGGGGTTCGTGGAGGTGGTCATGGCCTGGCCGGGCATCACCCCCTTCTTCCTGGACGCCATCGCCAACCAGGACCTCTATGTGATCGCCGGCTTCCTCACCGTGAGCCTGGTCCTCCTCATGATCGGCAACCTGATCTCCGACCTGCTTCTGGCCTGGGTGGACCCCAGGATCCGCTACGAGTAGGGGGTGAGCTGTGGCTACCTCTGCCAGCGCTACCCGCACCAACCTGGTCCTGCGCCAGTTCCGCAAGCACCGCCTGGCGGTCTGGGGCGGGCGCATCCTCCTGGTGCTCTACCTGATGGCCGCCTTCGCCGGCTTCTTCAGCCCCTACGACCCCAACTACTACGAGCTCTACCCCCCCAAGGGCCACCACCCCCCCACCCGCATCCACTTCGTGGACCCGGAGACGGGGAGGCTCAGTCGGCCCTTCGTCTACGCCACCAAAAGGACCATTGACCCCGTCTCCCTCCAGCCCAAGTACGAGGAGGACCCCAGCCAGGGGAAGTTCTACCTCCGCTTCTTCGTGCGCACCCCGGACCAGCCCTACACCATCTTCAAGGTCTTCCGTTCCGACCTGCGCCTGGTGGGGGTGGATCCCCCGGGGCGGCTCTACCTGATGGGCACGGACAACTTTGGCCGCGACCTCTTCAGCCGCATCGTCTATGGGGGGCAGGTTTCCCTCACCATCGGCATCCTCTCGGCCCTGGTCTCCTTCGCCCTGGGGCTTCTCCTGGGGGGGATTGCCGGCTACTTCTCCGGAAGGCCCTTTGCCCTCTCCCTGCCCCCCAGGGCCTGGCGGGGGCTTGGCCTCCTCCTCGGCCCCTTGAGCCTCCTCCTCTGGCTGGGGGTGGCGGTGGGGGCCCTCTTTTTGGCCTGGACCTTCGTCCGCCTGAGCCCGGGCCAGGACCTCTTCTCCTTTGGGGTGGACGGGCTGGTCCTCCTCCTGGGCCTGGGGGCTTTCTACCTGGTGCTGCGCCGGATCTTTCGCGAGCCCCTGCGCCTTGACCCCGACGACCTCATCATGCGCACGGTGGAGATCATTGCCGCCATCCCCAGTCTCTTCCTCCTCATCTCCTTACGGGCGGTCTTCCCCACCAACATTGACCCCCTCTTCACCTTCTACCTGGTGGTGGGCCTTCTGGGCTTCATCGGCTGGGGAGGGCTGGCCAGGGTGGTGCGGGGGATCGTGCTTTCCGTGCGGGAGATGGACTACGTGCAGGCGGCCCGGGCCCTGGGGGCCTCGGATGGACGCATCATCGCCCGCCACATCCTGCCCGCCACCGCCAGCTACGTGATCGTGAGCCTCTCCCTCACCATCCCGGGGTTTATCCTGGGGGAGAGCGGCCTCTCCTTCCTGGGCCTGGGGGTCACCGAGCCCTACACCAGCTGGGGTCTGCTCCTGCAGGCGGCGCAGCAAGGGGGGTTTGCCTCCTTCACCGACCGCCCCTGGGTGCTGTGGCCGGGCTTTTTCATCTTCCTCTCCGTCCTCTCCTGGAACTTCCTGGGGGACGGCCTGCGGGACGCCCTGGACCCCAGGCGGAGGCAGTAGGCCCTTCTCTTTTGACCGGGTATGGCGTATAACATCTGAGGTGTTGTAGGGAGCTGTGCCCGAAGGAGTGCGCATGGACGAAAAACGGCTTTTGGAGGTGAGGGACCTCAAGGTCCACTTCTTCACCGACGATGGTGTGGTGAAGGCGGTGGACGGGGTTTCCTTCCACGTGGACAAGGGGGAGACCCTGGCGGTGGTGGGGGAGTCGGGCTCGGGGAAGAGCGTGACCTCCTTGGCCATCATGCGGCTCATCCCCACGCCCCCGGGGCGGATTGTGGGCGGGGAGGTGCTTTTCCGCGGCAAGGACGGGCAGGTGCGGGACCTCACCAAGCTCTCCGAGGCGGAGATGCGGCGGATCCGGGGCAACGACATCGCCATGATCTTCCAGGAGCCCATGACCTCCCTGAACCCGGTGTACACCGTGGGGGACCAGATCGCCGAGGCCATCATGCTCCACCAGGGGAAAAGCCGCAAGGAGGCCATGGAGCTGGCGGCCCACATGCTGGACCTGGTGGGCATCCCTGAGCCCAAGAAGCGCCTGGCCAACTACCCCCACCAGATGTCCGGGGGGATGCGCCAGCGGGTGATGATCGCCATGGCCCTCTCTTGCAACCCCTCCTTGCTCATCGCCGACGAGCCCACCACGGCCCTGGACGTGACCATTCAGGCCCAGATCCTGGAGCTCATGAAGAAGCTCCAGGAGGAGATCGGCATGAGCATCCTCTTCATCACCCACAACCTGGGGGTGGTGGCGGAGATGGCCGACCGGGTGGTGGTGATGTACGCGGGGCGGGCGGTGGAGCAGGCCGACGTGGTGCCCCTCTTCAAGGAGCCCCTCCACCCCTATACCCGGGGGCTTCTCCACTCCGTGCCCCGGCTGGACCTGGCCGCGGAGCACAAGGAGCGCCTCGAGGCCATCCCCGGCAACGTGCCGAACCCCCTCTACCTGCCCCCGGGGTGCGCCTTCCACCCCCGGTGCAAGCACTATGTGGAGGGGCTTTGCGACCGGGAGGTGCCCTCCCTGGAGGCCACGGGGGACGGGCGCCAGGTGCGGTGCGTGCGCTGGAAGGAGATCCGGGAGGTTAGGGCATGAGCGTCCTCCTGGAGGTCAAGGACCTGAAAAAGCACTTCCCCATCCGCGGGGGCATCCTCTCCCGGGTGGTGGGGAGCGTGAAGGCGGTGGATGGGGTATCCTTCGCCATCCGCAAGGGGGAGGTGCTGGGCCTGGTGGGGGAGTCGGGGAGCGGCAAGACCACGGTGGGCCGCACCCTGCTCCGCCTCATTGAGCCCACGGGGGGGCGGATCTTCTTTGACGGGCAGGACATCACCGACCTGCCCAAGGACAAGCTCCGTCCCTACCGCCGCCGGATGCAGATCATCTTCCAAGACCCCTTCAGCTCCCTCAACCCCCGGATGACCGTGGGGGACATCATCGCCGAGCCCCTGGTCATCCACGGGCTGGGCAAGACCCAGGAGGAGCGCACGGAGCGGGTGGCCGAGCTCCTGAAGCTGGTGGGGCTTTCCCCGGACCACATGCGCCGCTACCCCCACGAGTTCTCCGGCGGGCAACGCCAGCGCATCGGCATCGCCCGGGCCCTGGCGGTGGCCCCGGACTTCATCGTGGCCGACGAGCCGGTCTCCGCCCTGGACGTCTCCATCCAGGCCCAGGTGGTGAACCTCCTCCAGGACCTCAAGGAGGAGCTCGGGCTCACCCTGCTCTTCATCGCCCACGACCTGGCGGTGGTGGAGTACATCTCCGACCGGGTGGCGGTGATGTACCTGGGTAAGGTCATGGAGATCGCCTCCGCCCGGGAGCTTTACCGCAACCCCAAGCACCCCTACACCGAGGCCCTGCTCTCGGCCGTGCCCATCCCCGACCCCACGGTGAAGCGCGAGCGCATCGTCCTCCAGGGGGACATCCCTTCCCCCATCAACCCCCCCTCGGGGTGCGTGTTCCGCACCCGTTGCCGCTACGCCCTTCCCGAGTGCGCCCACACCGTGCCCGAGCTGAAGCAGGTGGGCCCGGGGCACTACAAGGCCTGCATCCGGGACGACATCCTTTAGCGCCCTAAAGGCCAGCCCCCGGCGGGAACCGCCGGGGGTATACTGCTTCCATGCTGGTCAAGGACGTGATGCACCATCCGGTGTTCACCGTGGGGCCGGAGGTGAGCCTCGAGGACGCCTACAGGCTCCTCCTGGAGAAGGGCATCCGCCACCTGCCGGTGGTGGAGGGGGGGAAGGTGGTGGGCATCATCACCGACCGGGACATCCGCCTGGCCACCAGCCACCTGAACCCCAAGGGCCCCTGCCCGGGGTGCACCCAGGTGGCCGAGGTGATGACCCGGGGCGTGGTCACCGCCCACCCCCTGGACCCGGTGGAGGAGGCGGCCCGGGTGATGCGGGAGCGGAAGATCGGCTCCCTGCCCGTCCTGGAGGACGGGGCCCTGGTGGGCATCGTCACGGGGATTGACCTTCTGGATGCCCTTTTAAAGCTCACCGGGGTCACCGAGCCCTCGGGGAGGCTGGAGGTGCGCCTGCCCGACCGGGTGGGGGAGCTGGCCCGCCTCACGGGCTTCCTGGCGGGGCGGGGGGTGAACATCCACTCCCTCCTCTCCTACCCGGAGAACGGGGACTATGTGCGGGCGGTGGTGCGGGTGAACACCCTGGAGACCCACCTCCTGGCCGAGGGCCTGCGCGGCCAGGGGTTTGAGGTGCTCTGGCCCCCCAAGAAGCCATGGTGATCTACCGGGACGAGTACCGCCTCTACGACTTCGGCCCCAACCACCCCTTCAGCCCGGTGCGCCTGGAGATGCTCACCTCCCTCCTCGAGGCCCTGGGCGTCTGGCGGGAGCCCCTTGCGCCCCCGGAGGCCACCCGGGAGGAGGTGCTCTCCGTGCACTCCGAGCGCCTGGTGCGGCGGGTGGAGGCGGCGAGCCGCGGGGAGAGGGTGCCCGACCTGGAGCACTACGGCCTGGGCACCTCCGACACTCCCGTCTTCCCGGGCATGGACCGGGCGGCCCGCCTCCTGGTGGGGGGGACCCTGGAGGGGGCGCGGCGGATCCTTGCGGGGGAGAAGCGGGTCCTGCAGCTGGGGGGTGGCCTCCACCACGCCCAGTACGACCGGGCCTCGGGCTTTTGCGTGTACAGCGACCTCTCCGTGGCCATCCGCCACCTGACCCGGGCGGGCCTGCGGGTGGTCTACCTGGACATTGACGTCCACCACGGGGACGGGGTGCAGTGGATCCACTACGAGGAGAAGGAGGTCCTGACCCTGAGCCTCCACGAGTCCGGGCGCTACCTCTTCCCCGGTACCGGGCACGTGCACGAGATCGGCCGGGGGGAAGGGGTGGGCCGCAAGCTCAACCTGCCCCTGGAGCCCTTCACCGAGGACGAGAGCTACCTGGAGGTCTTTGAGGCCCTGGTGCCCTGGGCCCTGGAGGCCTTCCAGCCCGATGTCCTGGTGGTGCAGGCGGGGGCCGACGCCCACTTCCTGGACCCCCTGGCCGACCTCCTCCTCACCACCCGGGCCTACGCCCGCCTCTTCCCCCTCATCCTGCAGTACGCCGAGGCCTACGCCGGGGGCAGGGTCCTCTTCACCCTGGGGGGTGGGTACAGCCTGGACGCCACCGTGCGGGTCTGGGCCCTGCTCTACCACGTCTTCCACGGCCTTCCCCTCCCCGAGCGCCTGCCTGAGGGGTGGCTCAGGACCTGGGAGGCACGGCTCGGCAAGCCCCTCACCCCCACCCTGCACGACCCCGAGGGGGCCTACCCCGGGATTCCCCGGAAGGGGGAGATTGAGAAGCGCAACCGCCTCACCCTGGAGCGGCTCACGGAGCTGGTGCGCCCCTACCTGCTAGACTAGCGGGGTGAGGGTCGTTCTGCGCCTACCCGAGCGCAAGGAGGTGGAGGTCCGGGGGGATAGACCCCTCAAGGAGGTCCTCCGGGAACTGGGGCTCAACCCGGAGACCGTGGTGGCCGTGCGGGGGGAGGAGCTCCTCACCTTGGAGGAGCGGGTGGGGGAGGAGGAGACCATAGAGGTCCTCTCCGCCATCTCTGGAGGCTAGGATGGTCTGCAAGCTCTGTGGGGAGAAGGCCCAGGTGGAGGTGCGCTCCCGAGGCCTGGCCCTTTGCAAGGGGCACTACCTGGACTGGTTCGTGAAGGAGACGGAGCGGGCCATCCGCCGCCACCGCATGCTCTCCCCGGGGGAGCGGGTGCTGGTGGCCGTTTCCGGCGGCAAGGACTCCCTGGCCCTGTGGGATGTCCTCCACCGCCTGGGCTACCAGGCGGTGGGCCTGCACCTCCAGCTGGGGATTGGGGCCTATTCCGAGAGGAGCCTCGAGGTCACCCGTCGCTTCGCCCAGGAGCGGGGGCTGGAGCTTTGGGTGGTGGACCTCAAGGAGGCCTACGGCTTCGGGGTGCCGGAGCTGGCCCAGCTTTCGGGGCGGGTGGCCTGCTCCGCCTGCGGGCTTTCCAAGCGCTACATCATCAACCAGGTGGCGGTGGAGGGGGGGTTCAGGGTGGTGGCCACGGGCCACAACCTGGACGACGAGGCCGCGGTGCTCTTCGGCAACCTCCTCAACCCCCAGGAGGATGCCCTGGCCCGCCAGGGGCCCCTCCTGCCGGAGAAGCCCGGTCTGGCCGCCCGCATCAAGCCCTTCTACCGCTTCAGCGAGCGGGAAGTCCTCTCCTATGCCCTCCTGAGGGGCATCCGCTACCTGCACGAGGAGTGCCCCAACGCCAAGGGGGCCAAGAGCCTCCTCTACAAGGAGGCCCTCAACCTGGTGGAAAAGGAGATGCCTGGGGCCAAGCTGCGCTTCCTGGAGGGTTTTTTGGATAAGATCCAGCCCCGTTTGCAGGCTGGGGAGGAGGTGGTGCTCCAAGAGTGCCAGCGTTGCGGCTACCCCACCACCGGGGCCGTCTGCTCCTTCTGCCGCATGTGGGACGCGGTGTACCGGCGGGCCAAGAAGCGGCGCCTCCTGCCCGAGGAGGCGGAGTTCACCCCCAAGGCGGAGGCGGTCCGTGTCCCTTAGGCCCGGGGTTTACCGGCATTACAAGGGGGGGCTTTACCGGGTGCTCTTCCTGGCCCGCCACTCGGAAACCGAGGAGGAGCTGGTGGTCTACCAGGCCCTCTACGGGGAAAGGGGGTACTGGGTGCGGCCTCTGGCCCAGTGGCTGGCCCCGGTGGAGGTGGCCGGGGAGGTGCGGCCCCGCTTCCAGCCGGTGGAGGAGTAGGGGCTTCCCAAAAGGTGAAGGCCCCGGGAAGGTCCCGGGGCCTTTCCTGGTGGGCGCGAGTGGACTTGAACCACCGACCCCTACCGTGTCAAGGTAGTGCTCTGGCCACCTGAGCTACGCGCCCGTGCTTTTGGAGGCGCCGGCCGGATTCGAACCGGCGAATGGAGGTTTTGCAGACCTCTGCCTTACCCCTTGGCTACGGCGCCAAGCCAAGGGTTATGGTATCACGCTTCCCTAAACCCTGTCAAGGAAACCCGCATCCCCATGGGAAAAATGCTATCATGCCCCCTAATGGACGAGGTCTTCGTGCGGCTCAAGCGGGGGCGCTGGCCCTTCTCCAAGGGGCTTCTGGTGGAGGCCCTCCTGCCTTTGGGCGTCTCCCCGGAAGCGGCCCACGCCGTGGCCCACACCGTGGAGGAGCGGCTCAGGCGGGAAGGGCGCCTGGAGGTCTCCCCTCAGGCCCTGAGGCGCCTCTTCCTGGAGGAGGTGGCCCTCGCCCTGGGCCCGGAGGTGGCCGAGGCCCTGAGCCGCCAGACCCTGCCCTTTGAGGAGATCCTGGTGGCCGAGGGGCGCAGGCGGCGTCCATTTTCCAAGGGGCTTTTGGCCCGGAGCCTGGAGGACGCGGGCTTCTCCCTCAAAGAGGCCCACGAGATCGCCAAGCGGGTGGAGCGCCGTCTGCGCCAGGAGGGGGTGCGCCAGATCTCCGCCCGCCGGCTGGAGGGCCTGGTGGCGGAGGAGGTGCGGGCCCTCCACGGCCAGGAGGCGGGCCGGCGCTACCGGGAAAGGCTCCTTTGGGCGGGGGAGCTCTTCGTGGAGGAGAAGCCCGGGGAGCCCAGGGTCCCCTTTTCCAAGGGCATCCTGGCCCAGTCCCTTATGGCCATCGGCCTCTCCCCGGACCGGGCCTACCGCCTGGCCCGGGAGATTGAGATGGGCCTGCACCAGGAGGGGGTCCAGGTGGTGCAGCGGGACCGGCTGCGCCGGCGGGTGTACGAGACCCTGCTGAGGGAGGCGGGGGAGGAGATGGCCCGCCGCTACCTTCTCCTGCGGCACCTAAGGCGGAGCGTGCGCCCGGTGCACATCCTCATCGGGGGGGTGACGGGGGTGGGGAAGAGCGTTTTGGCCTCGGCCCTGGCCTACCGCCTCGGCATTACCCACATCATCCCCTCGGACGCGGTGCGGGAGGTTTTCCGGGCCTCCTTCTCCAAGGACCTCCTGCCCACCCTGCACTGCTCCACCTTTGAGGCCTGGAGGGCGCTTCTTCCCAACATTGGCCTCGAGGCGGAAAGCCACGAGGCCCGGGTCATGCGGGGCTTCCTGGACCAGGTGGCCCGGGTGGCCGTGGGCCTGAGGGCCATCCAGGAAAGGAGCGCCCTGGAGGGCACCTCCATCGTCCTGGAGGGGGTGCACGTGGTGCCCCGGTACCTGGAGCATCCCCACCGGGAGCAGGTCTTCACCATCCCCATGCTCCTGGTGCTGCAGGACGAGCGGCTCCACCGGGACCGCTTCCTCTTGCGGGACCGGGAGACGGGGCACGCTAGGCCCCAGGAGAAGTACCTGCACCACTTCCCGGAGATCCGCCTCATCCAGGACCACCTCCTGCGCTGGGCCCAGGAGGAGGGCATCCCCGTCATCCCGGGGGAGGACCTGGACGAGGCCATTGAGAAGGCCCTGGAGGTCCTGGTGGCCTACCTGGAGGCCCAGGGCCGGCGTTTGGGGGAGGACGTCCGTGCTTGAGGCCCTGGGGTTTCTCCTCCTCCTGGCCCTGGCCTTCCGCCTCCAGAGACGGGTTCCCCTATGGGCCATAGGGGTTTGGCTTAACCTCCTCTGGTTCGTCTACCAGAACGAGGTGGGCTCGGGGTGGCTTACCTACCTGAAGGGCCTGGGGGCCGGCCTCTTCCTGGCCGCGGGCTACGGCCAGCCCCTTCTGGCCTGGGCCCTTACCCCCTGGCCCCTCCTCCTCTACCTGCGGCTGGACGTGCGGGAATTCCTCTTCTACCTCCCCGCCCTGGGGGAGGGGATGCTCCTGGGGGGCCTCCTCTACCTGGTGGGCTTCCGCAGGCGGTAGCGGAGGTAGGGCAGGCCTGCTCCCAAAAGGCCTCCCCCCAGGGCGAAGAGGGGGTGGCCGAAGAAGACCTGGAGCACCAGGTAGACGGCGAAAAGCCCCAGGAAGAGGGGGACGGGGAAGGGCCGCTCCCCGTAGCCGAAGGCCGCTCCGCCCAGGGTAAGGCCCAGGGCCAGGGCGATGCCCTCCTGGCTCGGCCGGAACCAGAGGAAGTAGGCGTACCCCGCCACCCCCAGAAGGGAGAGGGCTTGCGCCAGGCGGTTGGCGTCCATCAGTCCTTGACGAAGCGCCCCACCAGGAGCTGGGAGAGCGCCAGGGCCACGCCCCCCCAGGCCACCTGGGGCTCACGGCCTAAAAAGCCCATGGCCGCGGAGAAGACCCCGGCCACCAGGAAGAAGGGGACGTACTTGGGGTTCACGGTGAGCCCCAGGACGAAGGCCACCAGAAACCCCGCCACCCCCGGGGGGAGGCTGGCCCCCAGGGCCAGGAAGAGGAGCATGAGGGCGATGGTGATGGCCCCTGCCAGGTAGTAGGCCCCCGGGAAGGGTTCCTTGCGCTTCTTACGGGCGTCCTTGGCCTCGGCCATGGCCCAAGCTTACCACTAGAGGAGGCCCGCCGCCCGGGCCACGGCCTCGAGGGTGGCGGGCACCGGAGGGGCAAGCCCGGCCACCTTCTCCGCGGTGGCTGGGTCCTTGAGGCCGTGGCCGGTGAGGGTGAGGACCACCTGGCTTTCCCCTTCCAGCCGGTCCTCCCTCAGGAGCTTCCACACCCCGGCCAGGGCGGCGGCGCTGGCCGGCTCCACGAAGAGGCCCTCCTCCTCGGCCAGGTAGCGGTAGGCGGCCAGGATTTCCTCGTCCGTGACCGCCTCAATGACGCCTCCCGACTCCTCCTTGGCCCGCACGGCCCCCTCCCAGCTGGCCGGGTGGCCGATGCGGATGGCGGTGGCCAGGGTCTCGGGCCGGGCCACCGGGTGGCCCAGGACCAGGGGGGCGGCCCCCGCCGCCTGGAAGCCCAGCATCCGGGGAAGGCGGCGGGCCTTCCCCAGGGCCCGGTACTCCCGGTAGCCCATCCAGTGGGCGGTGATGTTCCCCGCGTTGCCCACGGGGAGGGCGTGGTAGTGGGGGGCTTCCCCCAGCTCGTCCACCACCTCAAAGGCCAGGGTCTTCTGCCCCTCCAGGCGGTAGGGGTTCAGGGAGTTCACCAGGGCCACGGGGAAGGCCTCGCTCAAGGCCTTGGTGAGGGCGAGGGCCTGGTCAAAGTTGCCCTCTACCTGCACGATGCGGGCCCCGTGGACCAGGCTCTGGGCCACCTTGCCCAGGGCCACGTACCCCGCGGGCAGGACCACGATGGCCCGGATGCCCGCCCGGGCCGCGTAGGCGGCGGCGGAGGCCGCGGTGTTCCCCGTGCTGGCCGCGGCCACCGCCTTGGCCCCGGCCTCCACCGCCTTGGAGACCGCCAGGGTCATCCCCCGGTCCTTGAAGCTTCCCGTGGGGTTCAGGCCCTCGAACTTGGCGTAAAGCCGTATCCCCTTCCTTTGGGCCTCCTTGGGGCCTTTTAGGGGGATGAGGGGGGTGGAGCCCTCCAGGAGGCTCACCACCGGGGTCTTTTCGGAGACCGGCAGGTGGGCGCGGTAGCGCTCAATGAGGGGCAGCCGCATGGAAATATGCTCTAGGCTAGGTTTCCTTAGGTCAAGGGCCTGCCCTAGGCCACCTGGGGGAAGGGGCTTCCCTCCGCCAGGGGAGGCTTGGGGGTGGGGGCGGGGAGGTGGCCTGAGGCCCCGGAGAGGAGGCGGAAGAGGTCGGCCAGGAGGCCGCTGGCCGTGGCCCCACCTCCTGCTCCCGGGCCGGTGACGAAGACCTCTCCCAGGGGCCGGGTGCGCACCCAGAGGGCGTTGCCCCGGGCCCGGGCCAGGGGGTGGTCCTGGGGCAGGCGCACGGGGGCCACCCGGGCCTGCCACCTGCCCCCTTCCCCATAGAGGCTGGCCACCAGGCGCACCCGCTCCCCCCGGGCCTCCGCCTCCTTTAGGGCCTCGAGGGTGAGCCCGGTGATGCCCCGGGCCTCCACCCCGGCGAAGGGGAAGCCCGGGTCCACAAGGAGGCGGGCCAGAAGGGTGAGCTTGTGGGCGGCGTCCGTCCCCTCCACGTCCAGGGTGGGGTCGGCCTCCGCGTAGCCCAGGCGCTGGGCCTCCTGGAGGGCCTCCGCGTAGGTCCGCCCCTTTTCCATCTCCTGGAGGATGTAAAGGGTGGTGCCGTTCAGGATGCCGTGGAGCTCCAGAAGCTCGCTCCCCCTTAGGGTTTCCAGGAAGGAGAGGGCCGGGGTCCCGGCCATGACGCTGGCCTCGTGGTAGATGAGGCCCTCCTCGGCGAAGGGCCTGAGCCTCTCCCAGGCCTCGGCCAGGAGGGCCTTGTTGGCGGTGATGAGGGGGATGCCGGCCTCGAGGGCCGGCAGGACCAGGCGCAGGGGAGCCTCCACCCCGCCCAGGGCCTCCACCACCACGTCGGCCTCCAGGAGGTCAAAGGGCTCGGTCTTCAAGATTTCTTGGGGAATCGGCCGGGCCTTGCCCGGGGTGCGCACCAGGACTCCCAGGAACCTGGGGGAAACCCCTAGGGCATGGAAGTCCTCCAGGCGTTCCTGCACCAGGGTGTAGAAGGCGCTTCCCACGGTGCCCCCGCCCAGGAGGGCGATCTTCAGGGTCTCCATGGCGAGGATTATAGTGGCCCCGTGGACCTTAGGGACCTCCTGGAGGAGGCTGCCCGCAAGGGGGGCTTCCTGGTGGCCTGGGCCCCCCTAGAGGGGCTTGGGGCGGCAGAGGCCCGCTTCCAGGCCTGGCTGGCCGCGGGGCGCCACGGGGGGATGGCCTACCTGGAGAAGGGGGTGGAGGCCCGCTTCCGTCCCCAGGCCCGCTTTCCCTGGGCCAAAAGCGCCCTCCTCCTCTTTGCCCCCTACGCCTACGAGGACCCCGGGGTGCCCCCGGGGGGATTCCGGGTGGGCCGGGTGGCCCGCTACGCCTGGGTGCGGGACTACCATCTCCTCCTGGGGGAGGCGCTTGGGCGGCTGGCGGAAGTGGCCCGGGGCCTGGGGGTGGAGGCCCGGGGGTACGTGGACCACGGCCCCCTGCCCGAGAGGGCCCTGGCCCTCCTCTCCGGAGCGGGCTGGGTGGGGCGGAGCGGCATGTTCCTCTCCCCGGCCTTCGGCGTCCACGCCTTCATCGGGGTCCTCCTCACCGCCTTGGAGGTGGAGGCTCCCGCACCCCACCCTTTCCGCTGTGGCCGTTGCACCCGTTGCCTCCCCGCCTGCCCCACGGGGGCTTTGCTGGGGGACGGCACCCTGGACGCCAGGCGGTGCGTGAGCTACCTTACCGTGGAGCACAAGGGCTTCATCCCCCCGGAGCTCTGGCCGGGGGTGGGGGAGTGGCTTTTGGGGTGCGATGGGTGCACGGAGGTCTGCCCCTGGGAGCGCTTCGGCCGGGTATGGCGGGGCTTTGTCCCCGACCCCGAGCTGGCCCACCCCGACCTGGGGGACTTCTTCCGCCTCTCCGGGCGGGCATTCCAGCGCAAGTACGGGGACACGGCCTTCGCCCGGCCGGGCCGGGCCCGCATGGCCCGCAACGCCCTCATCGTCCTGAGCAACCTGGGCCTGGGGGAGGGCCTGATGGCCGAGGCGGCCAAGGATCCAAACCCCCTGGTGCGGCGCACCGCCCTCCACGCCCTCTTCCGCGTGGGGAAGCCCGTGGAGGGCTTCCTCCGGGACGAGGACCCCGGGGTGCGCCGGGAGGCCCTAGCCCTCCTTGGGGAAGCGGCCGGTGCGGTAGACCTTCTCCAGCACGGGGGGCAGGCCCCAGGCCCGCAGGTCAAAGAGGAGGGGGCCCAGGTCGTAGGGGACCTTGAGGAAGCGGGCCTCGAGGGTGTCGGTGTCCAGGACCAGCACGTCGGCCCCATGCTCCCCGGAAAGGCTTAGGCCCACGCTCCCCGGGTCGGCCAGCATCCCCGTCCCCACCCGGCGGGCCAGGGGCAGGTGCCGTCCCCCCAGGAGGAGGATCTGGGCCCCGTAGCGCTCCAAAAGGGGGAAGAAGTCTTTGGCCGGCCCCAGGAGGTCCAGGGACTCCTCGGGGCGGCCCGGTTTGCCGTGGAAGGCCACCAGGCGCCTTTCCCCGTAGGTGCGGCGGTGGGAGAGGCGCAGGGCGCGCAGGTAGTTGAGCTCCTTCTCGGAAAGCTGGGCCCTGGTCCAGGCCAGGGTGGCCCGCCCCACCCCTTCGGGCAGGGTTCCCGGCAGGGGGTAGGCCACCCGCAGGTCCCAGGCCCCGGCGATGGCGGGAAGCCCCTCCTTCCAGAGCCGCTGGAGAACTTGGCGGGGATGGGGGCCGTAGCCCACCAGGTCCCCCAGGACCAGGACCTCGTCCACCCCTTCCCCGCGCAGGGCCTCCAGGGCCGCTTCCAGGGCGGGAAGGTTGGCGTGGAGGTCGGAGAGCACGCCAAGGCGCATGGCCCTATTCTGCCATTCCGCCAGCGAAGGCCTGGGAAAACCGGCCTCGAGGGGATATGGTGGAGGGGTGCGGGCGCTTCTCCTCGGCCTCCTCCTGGCCCTCACCCTGCCTCCCTTTCCCTTTGGGTTTCTCGCCCCCCTGGTCCTGGCCTTTCTCCTGCAGGGGGGGTGGCGCACGGGCTTCCTCATGGGCCTGGGGTTTTGGAGCCTGCACCTCCTCTGGCTTCCCCAGAGCTTTGCCCAGCTCTTCGGCCCCCTGGGGGCCTTGCCCTTTTTGCCTCTCGTCCTGGTCAAGGCCTTGAGCTTCGGCCTCCTCTTCGCCCTGACCCCCAGCCCCCTCCTCCGCGTGGGGGGGTGGGTGGTGCTGGAGTGGCTCACGGAGCAGGGGCCCCTGGCCTTCCCCTGGGGGTTTCTGGGCTACGCCCTGGTGGAGGCCCCGGGCCGGGTGCTGGCCGCCTGGGGTGGGGTCTACCTTCTCTCCCTCTTGGTCCTCCTCCTGGCCTGGGGGCTTAGGGCGGGGCGGTACTGGCTCCTCCTGCCCTGGGCCCTCCTCTGGCTTCTCCCTCTTCCCCCGGCCGAGGCCCCGGAAAAGGCCCTTTTGGTCCAGGGGAACATAAACCCCCTGGCCAAGGTCCAGGGGGAGCTGGGGGAGGCGGTCTACCCCCGCCTCACCCGGGAGGGCCTGGCCCGGCACCCCGAGGCCCGCCTGGTGCTCTGGCCGGAGACCGCGGTCTGGGAGATCCCCGAGGAGGCCACGGGCATCCTGGAAGGCCGCCTCCTCCTCACCGGCCTCAACCTTCCCGGCCCCAACCGGGCGGTCCTCTACCGGGAGGGGGAGGTCCTGGCCCACTACGACAAGGTGCGCCTGGTGCCCTTCGGGGAGCGCTTCCCCTTCCGCGAGGCCCTGGGGGGGGCCTACGCCTTCTTCTTCCGCGCCTTCGGCCTGGGGGAGCTGGGGGACCGCACCCCGGGGGAGGGGTTTGCCCCTTTGGGGCCTTATGGGGCCATGATCTGCTACGAGTCCGTCTTTCCCTCCGTGGCCCGGGCCCTGGTGCGGGAGGGGGCAGGGGTGCTGGTCCTCCTCACCAACGACGCCTGGTACGGCCCCTCCTTCGGGGGGGCGCAGCACTTCGCCCTGGGGCGCCTTCGGGCGGTGGAGACGGGGCGCTGGCTCCTTAGGGCGGGCAACGACGGCATCACCGCCAGCCTTGACCCCTACGGCCGGGTGGTGGCCCGCATCCCCCCCCACCGGGAGGGGTACCTCCTGGCCCCCTACGCCCTAAGAGGGGGGCTTACCCCCTACGCCCGCTTCGGGGACTGGGCCGTGGGGCTGGCGTTGACGCTTCTTCTCCTGGGCCTTATCCTTAGGGTGCGCGCGCCGGGGTGGCGGAACCGGTAGACGCGGCAGACTCAAAATCTGCTGTCCGCGAGGACGTGCGGGTTCGAGTCCCGCCCCCGGCACCAAGCGTGGGTCTGGCCCCGTCTGGGAAAAACTCCAGACGGGGCTTTGCCTTGGGGGCCAGGGTTGGGGCCGCGGCCCACCCCGTCCCTGCTGAAGGGGAGAGCCCCACGGCCTAGCGGGCCATCAAGGGCGCTTCTCCCAAAGGGCCAGGGTGTAGCCCTCCTCCGGCCAGACTTCCGGGGGGCTTCCCAGGGCTTCCTGGAAGAGCCTCGCCAGGGCCTCGAGGGAGAGGCGGTGCTCCAGGGGAGGGCCCACCTCCTCCTCCCGGTGGGGCCATTCCAGCACCGCCACCCGCCGGGCCACCCGGGCCGCCTCCCGCAGGGCGGGGAGGGGGTCTAGGTGGTGGAGGGCGAGGCCGAAGAAGGCCAGGTCAAAGCTCCGGTCGGGGAAGGGGAGGCTTTCCGCCCGCCCTTCCACGAAGCGGGCGTGGGGCACCCGGCTTTGGGCCACCTCCAGGCGGTCCGCCCTGGGGTCCAGCCCCACGGTGAAAAGCCCCAGCCGGGCGAAGGCCTCGGCGAAGACCCCGGTGCCGGTGCCGATGTCCAGGGCGCTTCGGGCCTCGAGGCCCTCCAGGGCCTTCCGGGCAATCCCCTCGGGGGGAAAGCGCTCCAGGCGCTCGGGGTTGCGGAAGGGGTCCCTGGCCTCGCAGGCGTTGGTGAGGAGGGCCCACATCACCAGGGCCCCCTCCTCCGCGGCCCTCTGGAAGGCCTCCTGGAGGGCGCGGAAGACGGCCTCCTCCTCCCCGGATAGCTCGGAGTGGGTGGGGAGGACCCGGTGGTCCACCCCGCTTTCCTCCAGGGCCAAAAGGGCCTTCTCCACCGCCTTGTAGTCCCCCTGGAGGAGGGGATAGAGGGCAAAGAGCGCCTTTACCGCCATCTTCCCAAGTATAGGGCGGGGCGGTTGCCCGCCCGCTGGCCGGCCCGGTCGGCCTCGGGAAAGGGGGGCTGGGCCTCGGGGGCCAGGAAGACGGCCCCCGCCTCGGCCTCAGGGGGGCCCAGGAGGCGCCTTAGGTCCTCCCGGGTGAGGAAGCGGGCCTCTTTCCAGGGCCTCACCCCCTCCTCCCCCAGCCGGCGGTAGAGGGCGGCCCAGGGGGAGAGGGCCTCGAGGATCCCCACCACCAGCCTGCCCCCCGGCCTCAGGACCCTCCGGGCCTCCGCCAGGACCTTTTCCACGTCCTCCACGAACTCCAGGGTGGTGAAGAGGAGGACCACGTCAAAGGTCCCCGCAGGCAGGGGCAGGGCCTCCCCCCGCGCCGCCACCCACTCCGCCTGGGGGACCCGGGCCCTCCCCACCCGGAGCATGTCCGGGGAGGGCTCCACCCCCACCCGCCTGGGGTAGGGGAGGCGCTTAAGCCAGTAGCCCGTGCCCGCCCCCACCTCCAGGAGGCTTTCCCCGAAGGGCAGGAGGCCCTTTAAGGCCCGCTCCTCCTCGGCCACGGCAAAGGCCCCCAGAGGGGTCTCGTACCAGGCCTCGTAGGCCTCGGCCAGGCCGGCAAAGGGGTCTTTTTCCATGCCCTCAGCCTAGCCGCACCACCGCGCCCTCGCTAGGCCTCAGCACCAGGTTTTCCCCCACCTCCTCCTCCCGGTCCAGGTGGGTGGAGAGCACCACCTTCCCCCCCCGGGGAAGGGCCAGGGCCCGCTCCTTCTCCGTGAAGTTCAGGGCCACCAGGAAGCCCTCCCCCCGCAGGTAGGCGTAGACCCCCTCCCCCGCCCGGTAGGTGCGGTAGGCCCCGTAGAGGAGCTCTGGGTCCTTGCGCAGGCGGAGGAGGCGCTTCACCAGCTGGAGCATGGACCGGGGGTCCTGTTCCTGGAGGGCCACGTTGCGCACGGGGTAGTCAGGGTTCACCGGCAGCCAGGGCTCGGCGGTGGAAAAGCCCGCATGGGGGCTGGCATCCCATTGCATGGGGGTGCGCTCGGGGTCGCGGCCCGGGGGCAGGCCGTGCTCCCCCAGGCGGCCCTTCTGGCGGAGGGCGGCGGGGTCTTGCACCTTCTCCCAGGGGATTTCCCCGTTCACCATGCCGATCTCGTCCCCGTAGTACCAGGTGGGGGTGCCCCGCAGGGTGAAAAGGAGCATGGCCGCCACCCGGGCCTGGGCCTCCCCCAGCCGGGAGGCCAGGCGGGGCTGGTCGTGGTTGCCCAGGACCCAGTTGGGCCAGTCCCAGCGGGTAAGCAGGCTTTCGTACTCCTCCACGATGCGGGCGATGTTCTCCGGCCGCCAGTCGGGGAGGCCGCGGAAGATGAGGTGGAAGTTGAAGGGGAGGTGGCAGCCCGCCTGGTAGTAGCGCACCAGCTGGGGGTAGGGCAGGTAGATCTCCCCCACCATGACCCGCTCGCGCCCCGGCTCGGAGAACTCGTCCAGCACGGAGCGCATCTCCCGCACGTAGGCGTAGGTTTCCGGCTGGTCCTCGGTGAAGACGTGGAGGTGGCGGCCCCGGTCGTACATGCCCGGGCGCCAGTCGGGGTTGCCGGGCTCGTCCCGCAGGAGGAGGTCCTCGGCCAGGAGCCAGAGCACGTCCACCCTGAACCCGTCCACCCCCCGCCTTAGCCAGAAGCGCATGGCCTCGTGGATGGCCTGGCGCACCTCGGGGTTGCGCCAGTTGAGGTCGGGCTGCTCGGGCAGGAACTGGTGCAGGTAGTACTGGCCGGTCTTCTCGTCGTAGGTCCAGGCGGGCCCGCCGAAGAAGCTCTGCCAGTTGTTGGGGGGGCCCCCTCCGGGGGCAGGGTCGGCCCAGACGTACCAGTCCCGCTTGGGGCTATTCCGGGAGCTCCGCGACTCCAGGAACCAGGGGTGCTGGTCCGAGGTGTGGTTGGGCACCAGGTCAATGAGCACCCTGAGCCCCAGGGCGTGGGCCTCGGCCAGGAGGCGGTCAAAGTCGGCCAGGGTGCCGAAGATGGGGTCCACGTCGCAGTAGTCGGCCACGTCGTAGCCGAAGTCCTTCATGGGGCTTTTGTAGAAGGGGGAGAGCCAGATGGCGTCCACCCCCAGCGCCTTCAGGTAGGGAAGCCGCCGGCGGATGCCCTCGAGGTCGCCTATGCCGTCCCCGTTGGCGTCCTGGAAGCTCCGGGGGTAGATCTGGTAGATGGCCGCCTCTTTCCACCACATGCCCCCAGTCTACCCCTGGGGCGGGGGAGGCTGGAAGCCCTTCCAGACCCTAGGGTTCCGCCTCCAGTTCCCCCGCCTCCGCCTGGAAGCCCTCCTTGTGGCTCCCGTCGCAGAAGGGCTTCTGGGCGGAGCGGCCGCAGCGGCAGAGGGCCAGCTTGGCCCGTTCCAGGCGCATCTCCTGGCCGCCAAGCCGGAAGGCCGTGCCCTCGGGCAGGTCCAGCACGTAGGGCCCGTTTTCCCGAAAGCGGAGCCGCATGCCCCCCACTATAGTGGGGGCGTGGACCTCGAGGGCCTCTTCGCCCAGCACCTGGCGCGGCTGGCCCCCAAGGACCCCCTGGTCCTGGCGGTCTCCGGGGGTGGGGACTCCGTGGCCCTGGCCCACCTGGTGAGGCGGGCGGGGCGAAAGGGGGTGGTGGCCCACCTGGACCACGCCTTAAGGCCGGAAAGCCCCCAGGACCTGGCCTTCGTGGAGGCCCTGGCCGGGCGGCTTGGCTTTCCCTTCTTTGCCGAGCGGGTGGAGGTGGGGAGGATCGCCCAGGCCAGGGGGGAGAACCTGGAGGCGGTGGCCCGGGAGGTCCGCTACGCCTTCCTCCACCGGGTGGCCAAGCAGGTGGGGGCCAGGGCCATCCTCACCGCCCACACCCTGGACGACCAGGCGGAGACCGTTCTCCTGCAACTCCTCCAGGGCACGGCCCGGGCCCCGGGCATCCGGGAGAAGGAGGGCCTGGTGGTGCGCCCCCTCCTCCCCTTTCCCCGCGAGGCCCTGAGGGCCTACCTGCGGGGCCTGGGGGAGGCCTGGCGGGAGGACCCCACCAACCAGGACCCCTCCCTGGACCGCAACTACCTGCGCCTCATGGTCTTTCCCCTCCTCCTAGAGCGCTTCCCCCGGGCCAAGGAGGCCCTAGCCCGCTTTGCCCAGGTGCGGGCTGAGGAGGAAGACCACCTGGAGGCCGAGGCCCAGGTCCGCCTCCTCCCCGACCCCCGCTTCTTCGTGCCCGCCTACCGGGCCCTGCCCCTCCTGCAGGCCCCCGAGGCCCTGCGGCGGCGGGCCCTGCGGCGGGTGCTGGAGGCCTTGGACCTGCGCCCCGAGGCCCGGCTCATCGCCCTCCTGGAGGAGGCCCTGCGGGGAAAGGCCACCACCCTTCCCGGGGGGCATCTGGCCCGGCGCAAGGGGGGGACCCTCTTCCTCATCCCCCCTTCCCCCAGGGTTCCCCTTCCCCCCGGCTTCCGCCGCCCCCACCCTGGGGACCACCTGGTCCTGCCCTACGGCCGGAAGCGCCTGGTGGACTTCCTGGCGGAGAAGGGGGTGCCCAAGGAGCTCAAGCCCCTCTGGCCTGTGCGGGCCGAGGGGGGCCAGGTGGTGGAGGTCTACGGGCTTTTCCCGCCCCCAGAGGAGGAAAGGCTCATGGGCCTGGCCCTGGAGGAGGCCCGGGCCGCCTTTGCCGAGGGGGAGGTGCCCGTGGGGGCGGTCCTGGCCCTGGGGGAGAGGGTGTACCGGGCCCACAACCGCGTGGAGGCCACCCAGGACCCCACGGCCCATGCGGAGATGCTCCTGTTGCGCCAGGTGGGCAAGGAGGCCCGGGGCGGAAGGCTTTACGTCACCCTAGAGCCCTGCCGCATGTGCCACCACGCCCTCCGGGAAGCGGGGGTGGAGGTGGTCTACGGGGCGGAGAACCTGAAGGAGGGAGCCCTCACCCGCTTCGGCCAGGGGGGAAGGCTACGCGGTGGCGTGCGGGAAGGGGAGTGTGCTAAGCTCTTAAGGGACTTCTTCGCCCGGCTCAGGGAGGGGTGCCGGAGCGGTTGAACGGGCCGGTCTCGAAAACCGGTAGGCTCCGCAAGGGGCCTCGCGGGTTCGAATCCCGCCCCCTCCGCCAGAGGCGGCCTGCGGGCCGCTCTTTTTTACACCAGCTGGTACCCCCAGCGCCCCCCCAGGACTCCCAGGCCCTTAAGGCGTTCCTCCGCCTCCTCCCGGGTCTGGGGAAACCCCATGAGGAGCAGGTAGAGGAGGCTGACCAGCTCCCCCAGGACCAGGAAGCCGTACCGCCTCCTCTCCTCCTCCCAGAGAGCCTCCATGCGCCGATGGGCCATGCGCCAGGGCACGGCCAGGAAGTGGTCCTTGGGGGTCTGGGCCTCGGGGTCGCAGAGGGCCGGGTCCTTGGCGGTGAGGAGGCCGCGGCAGGCCAGGGGCCTGTGGGGGTAGACCCCGCAAAGCCCCCCCTCCAGCAAGGGGCAGGGGGTGCGGCTTCGGAAGAAGCGGCTGGGGAAGTGGGGGTCGTCCTTGCCCTCCCGCAGGAGGGCCAGCCGCCTGGGGCCTTCCTCCAGGAGACGCGCCTGCTGGAGGGGGCTGAGGTGGGGAAGCAGGGCCTCCCCCTCCAGGCGGGAGAGGCTCACCCAGCCGAAGCAACAGGCGGAGCAACCCGCCTGGCAGGAGGGCTTTAGGCCCTTTAGCGCCAGGTAGTCGGCCAGGTCCTGGTCCAGGGCGTGCCAGTGGGCTTCCGGGTTCATCGCCGCAGGCGGTAAACCCCCTTCCTGGGGTCAAAGGGGCAGGCGCGGAAGGCCACGTGGGGGCAGTGGCGCCGGTGGCGGGCCACCTCCTCCGCCAGGGCCCGGGGCAGGCCACACCGGGGGCAGGCCCTGGCCGCCCTTTTGGGCCAGAGGAGCCAAAGGCCGAGCCCCCCCAGGAGGAGGAGGAAGAGGACCTCCATCCCGTCCAGTCTACCGGGGTATCCTGGGGGCATGTCCGCACCCTTCTTAGAACCCCTGGTGCCCGGGGTGCCCCCGGCGGTTTCCGCCTGGATGCGGGGCCTTCAGGAAGTGCGCCTCCACCTGGAGCGCTGGGCCTTTGACCTCCCCGAGGAGGCCTTCTGGTGGCGGCCCAAGGAGGGGGCCAACCCCATCGGCGGCCTGGTGCGCCACATCACCGGAAGCTCCCTGCGCCTGGCCGCCTACGCCCTGCCCCTGGCCTTGCCGGAGTGGGCCAGAAGGGGCCGGGAGTGGGAGCTTCAGGGGGAGCCGGAGGCCAAGGCGGTGGTGGTGGCCCGCTTCCAGGAGGCCTGGCCGGGGCTTTTGGAGGCCTTTGCAGGGCTCAGCGAGGAGGCCCTGGGGGAGGAGGTGCCGGTGGGCGCCCAGGGCCTCAGGGCCCCCCGGGCCCACGTGCTCCACCACCTGGTGGAGCACGCCCAGCACCACGCCGGCCAGGTGATCTACGCCCGCAAGCTCCTCTAGGACCTTTGGCCCCCAGGGGGGCCGGTAAGATGGGGGTATGGAACGCATCGGCCTTCGCGGTGCTCCCCGGACCACCCTCGAGGCCCTCAAGGAGGCCCTGAAGGGCCTGCGCCTTTCCGAGGCCAAGGTCTACCTCATCACCGACTGGCAGGACCGCCGGGAGAAGGCCCGCTACGCCCTCCTCATCCACGGGGGCAGGCGCGACCTCCTGGTCCCCGACGCCTTTGGCCCCGCCTTCCCCGGGGGGGAGGCCGCCCTCTCCCAGCTCATGGCCCTCCTCCTCCAGGGGGGAGCCCGGCGGTTTTACGAGGCGGTGGTCTCCCCGGGGGAGATGACCGCCCTTTTGGACCTGCCTCCCCAGGCCCTCCTGGCCCGGGTGAACGCCATCGCCAACCCCACCGATCCCGGCATCTACCTCAAGGCGGCCTAACCGTAAAGGGCCCGGAGCCGGGCCGCTTCCTGGGCCAGCCGGGGCAGGGCCTCCAGCCTTGCGCCGGTGGCGTAGCCCCGTGCCGCCAGGTGGGGCAGGACCACCTCCGTGGGCAGGTTGCCCACCAGCTCGTCCCCGGCGAAGGGGCATCCCCCCACCCCGGCCAGGGCACCCTCCAGCCAGCGCACCCCCGCCCCCAGCACCGCCTCCACCTTGGCCAAGACCCCCTCGGGCCGGGCGTGGAGGTGGGCGCCAAGCCCCTCGGGGCCGAAGCGGGCCACCGCCCTCTCCAGCACCTCGCGGATGCGTTCGGCGTCCGCCACCCCGTAGGTGTCCGCCAGGGCGATTTCCCGCACCCCCAGCTCCCGTAGCCGCCCGATGGCCTCCAGCACCCCTTCCACGCTCCAGGGGTCCCCGTAGGGGTTGCCGAAGGCCATGGAGAGGTAGACCACCAGGCCGAGCCGCCCCTCCGTGGCCCGCACCATGGCCGCCACCAGGGGCCAGGACTCCGCGAGGGAGCGGTTGGTGTTCTTCCGCTGGAAGGTCTCCGAGAGGGAAAAGGGGTAGCCCACGTGGGTGAGGTTCCGGGCCCCTAGGGCCCGCTCCAGGCCCTTCTCGTTGGCCACGATGGCCAGGTAGGTGCGCCCCTCCGGGGGGGGCAGGGCGGCCAGGACCTCCTCCGCGTCCGCCATCTGCGGCACCCACTTGGGGGAGACGAAGCTGGTGAGGTCCAGGTGGCGGAAGCCCGCTTCCAGGAGCTTCCCCAAGAAGCTCACCTTCTCCGCGGTGGGGATGAAGCGGCTGAAGCCCTGCCAGGCGTCCCGGGGGCATTCCACCCACTTTAGGGTCTCCATGGGCACCTCCTGGGGCCTAGACCTGGAAGACCCCCACCCGGAAAGGCTCCCGCTCAGGGTTCAGGGCGCAGGCCTCGAGGGCCTTGATGAGCCACTTCCGCGTCTCGTGGGGGAAGATTACCCCGTCCACCCAGAGCCGGGCGGCGGCGTAGCGGGGGTCCAGGGTTTCCTCGTAGCGGCCCTTGATGCGCTCGTAAAGCTCCTTGAGCTCCTCGTCCGAGGGCTCCTTGCCCTCCCGCCTGAGCTTTTCCACCTCCAGCTCCAGAAGGGTCTTGGCCGCCTGGGCCCCGCCCATCACCGCGTACTTGGCGCTGGGCCAGGCGAAGAGGAAGCGGGGGGCGTAGGCCTTGCCCGCCAGGGCGTAGTTCCCTGCCCCGAAAGAACCCCCCAGGATCAGGGTGATCTTGGGCACCACCGAGTTGGAGACCGCGTTCACCAGCTTGGCCCCCCGGCGGATGATGCCCGCCTGCTCCGACTCCTTGCCCACCATGAAGCCCGTCACGTCCTGGAGGAAGAGGAGGGGGATGTTCATCTGGTTTACCTCCAGGATGAACCGGGCCGCCTTGTCCGCCGCCTCCGCGTAGATGACCCCCCCCACCTCAATCCGGCCCTTTTTCTTGAGGACCAGGCGCTGGTTGCCCACAATCCCCACGGGAAAGCCCCCGATGCGGGCAAAGCCCGTGACCAGGGTCTCCCCGTAGCCCCCCTTGTACTCCAAAAACTCCGAGCCGTCCACCAGCCTTGCGATCACCTCCCGCAGGTCGTAGGGGCGGGAGCCGTCCGGGGCGATGAGGCCGTAGAGGTCCTCCGCGGGGTAAAGGGGCTCCTTGGGTTCCTTGCGCCCCTCGGCCCAGGGGGCGAGCCTGGGGGGCGGGTAGAGGGCGGCCAGCTTTCGGATGCGCTCCAGGGCCGCCTCGTCCGAGGGCTCGTAGAAGTCCACGGTGCCCGAGACCTCCGCGTGCATGCGCGCCCCACCCAGTTCCTCGCTGGAGACCTCCTGGCCGATGGCCGCCTTCACCAGGGCGGGCCCTGCCAGGTAGAGGCCGCTTCCCTCGGTCATGATCAGGACGTCGGTCATCACCGGCAGGTAGGCCCCCCCGGCCACGCAGTTGCCCATGATGGCCGAGATCTGGGGGATGCCCAGGGCGGACATGCGGGCGTTGAGGTAGAAGATGCGGCCGAAGTCGTCCTGGTCGGGGAAGACCTCGTCCTGCAGGGGCAGAAAGACCCCGGCGGAGTCCACCAGGTACAGGGTGGGGATGCGGTTTTCCAGGGCCATGGTCTGGGCGCGGATCACCTTTTTGGCGGTGATGGGGAAGAAGGCCCCCGCCTTCACCGTGGCGTCGTTGGCGATGATCATCCAGTCCCGGCCCTGGATGCGGCCGATGCCGGTGATGACCCCCCCCGCCGGGGCCCCGCCCCACTCCTCGTACATGCCCCAGCCGGCGAAGGCCATGAGCTCGTAAAACTCCGTGCCCGGGTCTATGACCCGGGCGATGCGTTCCCGGGCGGTGAGGCGGCCCTTCTTGTGCTGGCGCTCCACGGCCTTGGGCCCGCCCCCCTGGCGCACTCGCTCCAGGCTCTCCTTGAACGCCCGCACCAGGGCCACCCAGGCGTCCTTGTTGGCCTTGTAGACCGGACCCTCCCGCTCCTCGGGGCGGAGTTTGCTCTCCAGCATGGCCTGAGTATAACGCTTTTCTGCCTATTCGGAGAAAAGCGTTGGAAGAGGCGCCTTGGGAGGGCAGGGAGCCTGGGCCTTTTTCAGTTCGGCCTGCCTCCTGGCCTCCCGGTCCACCCGCTCGTTCTCGGGGTGGCCCGCGTGCCCCCGCACCCAGTGGAAGCGCACCTGGTGGGTCTTGAGGGCCTCGAGGAGGGCCTGCCAGAGGTCCTGGTTCTTCACCGGGTGCCCGTCCCGGGTGCGCCAGCGGTTTTTCTGCCACTTTTCCAGCCAGCCCTCGGCAAAGGCGTTCCTCAGGTACTGGCTGTCCGTGTAGAGCTCCACCTGGCAGGGCTCCTTGAGGGCTTTGAGGCCCTCCAGGGCCGCGGTGAGCTCCATGCGGTTGTTGGTGGTGCAGGCCTCCCCGCCGGAAAGGAGCTTCTCGTGCCTGCCATAGCGGATGAGGGCCGCCCAGCCCCCGGGGCCGGGGTTGCCCAGACAGGCCCCGTCCGTGTAGAGGGCCACCTGCTTCAGGCCCCTGGGGCGGGGCTTGGGTTCTTCGGGACGGGAGGGCATGGGGCTCATTCTAGGCCCCAGATTTGGGCGGGGGCCAGCTCCACCAGGTTGCCCGCGGGGTCGCGGGTGTAGAGGCTTTTTCCCCGGGGCCACGTTGCCCACCACACGGGGTAGCCCGCCTGGGAGAGCCTCTTTGCCCACAGGGGAAGCTTTTCCTCGGGCACCCGGAAGGCCACGTGCACGCTTCCCCGGGCCCCGTGGGGAGGCAGGTTTTCCTCGGCCTCGGTGCAGGCCGGGTTAAACACCAAAAACACCCCCCGCCCGGCGCGGAAGAAGGCATGCCGTGGGGGTTGGAACTGGAAGCAGGGGAGGCCCAGCACCCCTTCGTAAAAGGCCCGGGCCGCCTCCAGATCCTCCGCGTAGACCGAGGTTTCCAGGACCTCCACCTACTTGAGCCTGGCGATGAGGTCGGCCACGGGGATGGCCTCGAGGGTGGTGGTCTTCACGCTCCCCCGGGCGGAGAGGTGGAGCATGGCCCGGGCCACGGCCACGGCGTCCGGGGCCTCCACGATGTTCACGAAGTCGTAGGGGCCCAGGACCGCGTACTGGGCCACCACCTTAACCCCGAAGTCCTGCTCCAGCTCCTGGTTCACCTCCTTGATGCGCTCGGGGTTTTTCACCAGGGTCTCGGCGCCGTCATCCGTGAGGGTGCTCAGGACGATGAAGGTGGGCATACTTGGCCTCCTTTCCCCTCCAGTCTACCCCGGGCGGCCCTCCAGCTCCACCCCTGCGTACACCTCCCTCAGGGGTAGGGTGCCCTCGAGGCAGGGAAGGAAGGCCTCGCCCTCCTCCAGGACCTGGTAGAGCACCCCCTCGGGCCCCTTGCGGTAGAGCTCCACCCGCTCCTCCAGGGCGCTCACCAGGAGGTAGCCCTCCAGGGAGGGCAAGGCAAGGTAGCGCCAGAGCTTTTCCCGGCGGTCCACCCCCTCGGTGCTTTGGGAGAGCACCTCCACCACCAGGCAGGGGGCTTCCTCGTAGAAGGGGTTTTCCGGGGGTGGGGCGCACACCACCATGAGGTCGGGGTAGTACACGGTGCGTTCCCCCACCCTGAGCTTCATATCGGCCACGTAAAGGCGGCAGCCTTTCCGCCGGGCCAGGGGGCCCAGGAGGAGGGCCAGGTTGGTGGCGATGAGGTTGTGGGCCCGGCTGGCCCCCGCCATGGCGTGGGGAAGGCCTTCCACCAGCTCATGCTTGACGGGGGCCTTTTGTTCCCAATCCAGGTACTCCTCTAGGGAAAGGGGCCGCAGGGCCCTGGCGGCTTGGCCCATCACTCCCATTCTATGGTGGCGGGGGGCTTGGAGGTGAGGTCGTAGACCACCCGCCCCACCTGGGGCACCCGCCGGGTGATGCGCCTGGCCACCTCGTCCAGGAACTCCAGGGGAAGCCTGGCCCAGTCCGCGGTCATGAAGTCCTCGGTGGTCACGGCCCTGAGGGCCAGCACGTAGCCGTATTTGCGCTCGTCCCCCGCCACCCCCACGCTCCTGAGGGGGGTGAGCACGGCCAGGGCCTGGGCCACCTGGGGGTAGAGGCCCCACTCCCTCAGGAGGCTGATGAAGATGTCGTCCGCCTGGCGCAGGATTTCCAGGCGCTCCTCCGTGACCTCCCCCAGGATGCGCACCGCCAGCCCCGGCCCCGGGAAGGGGTGGCGCAGGCGGATGGTGTCGGGCAGGCCCAGGAGAAGGGCCAGCTCCCGCACCTCGTCCTTGAAGAGGAGGCGGAAGGGCTCCAGAAGCTCAAACTGCAGGTCCTCGGGCAGGCCGCCCACGTTGTGGTGGCTCTTGATCTTGGCCGCCCCGTGCCCCCCCGCGGACTCAATCACGTCGGGGTAGAGGGTGCCCTGGGCCAGGAAGCGGAAGGGGCCCTCCTCCCGGGCCACCTGGCTGAACACCTCCACGAACTCCCGCCCGATGATCTTGCGCTTCGCCTCGGGGTCTTCCACCCCCCTTAGGGCCTTCAGGAAGCGCTCCCTGGCGTCCACCACCCGCAGGTGCACCCCAAGGGCCCTGAGGGCCCCCTCCACCTCCTCCCGCTCCCCCAGGCGCAGGAGGCCGTGGTCCACGAAGACGGCCAGGTGGTCCACCCCGGCCCGGGCCAGGAGGAGGGCCAGGGTGCTGGAGTCCACCCCCCCGGAGACCGCCAGGAGCACCCGGTCCCCTCCCACCCTTTGCCGCACCTCTTGGAGGAGCTCCTCCAGCACGTGCTCGGGGGTCCAGTCCCGGCGCACCCCGGCTATCTCAAGGAAGTTCTCCAGGATTTGCATGCCCTTGGGGGTGTGGGCCACCTCGGGGTGGAACTGCACGGCGAAGCTCCGGCCGTCCGCCGCCTCCATGGCCGCCACCGGGTTCTCCTCCGTCTCGGCCGAGACCCGCCAGCCCGGGGGGAGCTCGGTGACCGCGTCCTGGTGGCTCATCCAGACCTGGACCTCGCCCTCGAGGCCGCGGAAGAGGGGGCCGGTGTGGCGGGTGAGGAGGGCCTTGCCGTACTCCGCCCGGCCGGCCCGCTCCACCTTGCCCCCCTTGAGCTGGGCCAGAAGCTGCATCCCGTAGCAGATGCCCAGGATGGGCAGGCCCAGTTCCAGCACCCGAGGGTCGGGCCGGGGAGCGTGGGGGTCAAAGACGCTGGCCGGCCCCCCCGAAAGGATGAGGGCTTGCGGCTTGTGCTTTTGGATTTCCTCCAAAGGCGCATTCCCGGGGAGTATGAGGGAGAAGGCCCTCAGTTCCCGGAGCCTGCGGGCGATGAGGCGGGTGTACTGGGAGCCGAAGTCTAGCACCAAGACCATGGGGGTTAGTCTACAACGGCCGCCGGTCCATCCCCACGCGTGTGGGGACTACGGGGGAGGCCAGGGTGCGGTTTTCTGCGACCAGGTCCATCCCCACGCGTGTGGGGACTACCTTTTGTGGGTGTGGCTTTAGCTCAGAGCCAGCGGTCCATCCCCACGCGTGTGGGGACTACCCGCCCTCGAGGACCCTAGTGGGGACTGCCGCCGGTCCATCCCCACGCGTGTGGGGACTACCCTACCCGCCTACTCCACCCTGATACCCGGGACGGTCCATCCCCACGCGTGTGGGGACTACGCTATCCAGCGGAGGGCCCGCAGGCTCATTCGGTCCATCCCCACGCGTGTGGGGACTACGCACGCTACCGCCGCGCGCACTTTCCACCAGCGGTCCATCCCCACGCGTGTGGGGACTACGGTCACGCTGGGAACATTATGAGAAACAAACACAGGTCCATCCCCACGCGTGTGGGGACTACACCCCCGTGGGAAGCCTACGGGCCAGGGCCACGGTCCATCCCCACGCGTGTGGGGACTACCCCGCCAACTCCATTCTAGCATCTCGGCCAAGTGGTCCATCCCCACGCGTGTGGGGACTACGAACCCCTTGGCTATACTTGGCCTTATACAACGGTCCATCCCCACGCGTGTGGGGACTACATCTCCTCCAGCTCCTGCCGCGGCAGATACGGGGGTCCATCCCCACGCGTGTGGGGACTACGAGGAGATTCTTTTCGCCCTATACGCCAACAACGGTCCATCCCCACGCGTGTGGGGACTACCATAGAGGGCCCTTCTAATGCCACGGGGACCTCGGTCCATCCCCACGCGTGTGGGGACTACTATCGCCCCCATCAGGTCCGAAGCGGCCTCATTCTCGGTCCATCCCCACGCGTGTGGGGACTACGCAGGCGTTTACCCCGGCTCTGGTGAGGTAACGGGTCCATCCCCACGCGTGTGGGGACTACACATGACCCAGACGGTAAAAACCCCCGCTGACCCCCTGTTATGTGTCTTTTATGGACCTAGTCCGGGGTTTGCTTGTCAAGATCCCCGCGCAAAGCCTTGGACATGCGTTTTAGCTTTTCTGCCTTCTGCATGGCCTCGGCGTTGCGCACAGTTACCAGTACTATACCATCAAAATCCCGCAAGGTGCGGTCTGGGTGGTTGTGGAGCCTGAGGGAGAAACCCTGCTCGTTGTTGGTGCGCCAGGCCATGGCGCACCGACCCTCCCCAGCCTTTTGCACCACTTTTTCCCAAAGGAGTTCCCTCACGGTGGCGCTCAGGCGGCCCACGAATACCCCGGTGTCCACCTCTAGGAGCCAGCGGGTCAGCTCTCCCCTAAGGCTCCTCGGCACTTTCTCCAGGATCATCACCACCATAGGCCACCCCGCCTTCTACCTCTCCTGCGGGGTCCCAAAGCCCACCTGGAAAGGTGGGGTCTTCCTCCTTATCGTCCTCAGGGAAGCCTAGGCCGGAGAAAAGCTCTAGCAAGTCCCCCACCATGCGCTCTAAGAGACGCTCTTCCAGAATGCGTTCCCGAAGCTTCTGCCGTATACGGCGCTCCACCTCCAGGTCCGACTCCGCCACCGTGAGAAAGGCGGCTGGCACCAGGACCTCGGTTTTGTAAAGGTCGGCCACATCGTAAACAAAAGAGAGAAGCCAACCTACGTGGATAAAGCCCAGAGCGGGGCTAAAGCCGCTACTCACAATGGCGGCATGGGCCAAACCATAGAGGTAGGCTGCCCCGGCGGAAAGCGCCCGGTTTACCGGGTCCGAAGAGGCCCAGTTCCGGCGGTCATAGCTCCGGCCATGCCAGGGCACGCCGGTCTCCTGGCTCCAGCGGGCATAGGCCGACCGTACCCGTACCCCTTCCAGCCCCCGTACCTGCTCCAGACTGAGGTTCTTGGGCAAGGGCTCTTTGAAACGCTTTTGGTAGAGGCGGAAGACCACCTCCAGGTGGAGCTCCGGGTCAGCCCAGGCCCTGGCCTGGCGCTGGAGCCTGAGGGCGCTTCGGGTGTCTCCCAGGCCCTGGGCGTAGAAGCGGGCAAAGCCCTCCCCAATCCAGGCCACGGTGCAGCCGTTGCCGGCCAGGGCCCGGATGGCCGCGTGGGTGATGCGGGTTCCCGGGCCCAGAAAGAGCACCCCCAGGGCCGCCACCGGCACCAGGGTGAGGCCTTCTTGGGTATAGATGCCGATACCCTGGGCTTCTTGCTCAATGAAGGCGTGTTCCACGTAGAGGTAGGAGAGCCCATCCCGGAACTTGGGCAGTTCCTTGAGGTTGCGGGTGTTGGGAACCGGCGGCACAAGGCCCCCTAAGGTCTCAGGGAAAGCAGGCCAAGCCCCAGGGCCTTTCCAGGCCCGATGCCCCTGGAGAGGGTTTGGAGGGCTTTCTCCGGGTTCACCACTTCCAGCGTGCCTTCAAAGAGCACCGCTTGCACCTGAATCAGATGGCCGGATTTGCGCACCTCCAGAAAAGTGTCCTGCAGGATGCGGACCATGGGTTTCGCTTCCTCATCGGTGCAGAGGCGGAAGCCTCCTTCCACCAGCTTGCGCTCAAGCCAAAAGGTTTTTTCTGCGGGCGTCTTTAGGGCTACCCTTTCCCCGCGGTCCTTGGCCCGCTTGCTGGGGTTGGCCCGGAGGCGGAAGCGCAACACCTGGCCTTCCCGCAGGACGGGGGTAAAGGGCTTGGGGGGAAAGACCTCGGCGTAGTCCTTTTCCAAGACGCTCCAGTCGGGCTCCGTGAGGGTCTGGACCAGGACCACGGGGGCTTCCAGGCTCCGGGTGGGCTCGAGGCGCCAAAGAAGCCGTTCTTTCCCCTCCTTTAAGGCCTGGGACACTGCCTTGGAAAGGGTGCGGTGCATCTCGTAGGGGCTGGCCAGGTCCTTGCGGGCGGCTTTGGAGCGCGGGTTGAGCACCAGTTTGCTAACCCACATGGGCTTTCTCCCTGAAGTAGACCTCTTCCTTGGCAAGAAGCCTTTCCTCCACGTACCTGGCCCCAAACTGCCGCTTGGCGAAGGGGGCGATGGGCTGGTCGTAGACCAGGCGGCCTTGCTCCGCCTCGAGGACCAAGAGCAGGTCCTCTCGGGGTTTGTGGGGGAGAAGGTAGGGGTAGGTGCGCAGGGCCTCCTCGAGGGATTCCTCCCGCAGGCCGTCGGGAAGATAGGGGGGCGGGCTTGGGAGGTACCCCTTGCGCCCCAGGTAAAGGGCAAACCTGGGGTTGAGGAGGGCCTGGTGGGCTTCTTTCAGCAGATTCGCGTCTCCCTCCAGGCCCACCAGGAAGGCGGCGTCCGAGAGGTAGTACCGCCAGCTTTGCACCACGTCCCGGGTGGTGGTCTGGCTGGAGGTCAGGACTTCTTGCGCGGTCTGGTAGTCCACTTTCAGCACACCCTTCCGGTCCACCCGCACCCCCATGCGCAGGCTGGCCAGGTCGGAGACGTCCTCCTTCCGGTCCCGGCCCAAGGCGGCGGCCAAAAGCCCCAGGACCCCGCTCTTGGTGGGGTAAGGCCAGGTGTCCCGGTAGTCAAAGCGGCTCCGGGTGCCCCAGGACTGCAGGGGGCCCTGAAGCCTAAGGAGAAGCGTGGGCATACATCGCCTCCCTCCTTACCCCAACAGCTCTTGCAGGGCCTTTTCTACCTTTGCCTTGAGGTCGCCTATGCTATCTAGAACCTCCAGGTGATCCGTATGCGCTTCCGTGAGGTTCAGAGCTCCTTTCCACTCGGGCTTCAGGGGGCCGAAGACCCGGTCAAACTTTTCCCATTCCTTGACCAAAGCCTCCACCGAGAGGGCAGAAAGGGGCTTGTCCTCCCGGGGGCGGATGGGGCGCTCAAAGGCTGTGGCCAGGTTCCGGGGCAGGCCCTCTCCGGCACGGAAGGCCAGGAAAAGGGGTGGGTTGTGGGCGGCAAAGCTGTTCTGCTTGCCCGAAGGCAGGGTGAGGGCAAAGGCCTCCAGGAAGGCCAGAGCCCCCTTGAGGGCCAGTTCCCCATCCCCTTGGAGGTTTTCCAGGAGTTTATCCAGGTTCACCACGGCGTAGCGGTACAGGGTGGCGGAGTAGAACTCCACATCCCCCATCATCCCCGCTCCGGTTTCCTCCTTGGGGTTGAGGTCGTCCACAGCGGTGTAGAAGTCAAACTCCCGGTCTACCTTGTGGGTAGAGATGGCGTGGGCCACCTGGGCCGCCGCATCCACCCCCAGTTCGGGCCGGTCGGCCAGCATGCGGCCAAAGAGGGCCAGGTCCACGGCCTTGCCCCCATCGAACACCCTTTCCAGGGCCTTCTTAAGCTCCCCGTCCACCTCGGTCTTCTTTTTCCCCTTGGTCTCTTGAGCGGCGAGAGCTTGCAGGTTTTTCCTTATCTCTTCGGCCAGAGCGTCCAGCTCCTGGTTGCCCAGGAAGAGGAGGTATTCCGTACGGCCCTCCTTCACCCCAAAGCCCAGGGCGTTCAGGGCGTTCTCTATGGCCCGGCGAGCGTCGGCTTCTGGCAAGCCCGCAAGCCTTTCCAGAAGGGCCTCCATCAGGCGCTTGGTGCGGATGGCCCGCTCGGCCTCGGAAAGCAAGGGCCAGGTGCCAAAGGCCACCCGCACCGCCCGCTTCTGGGCCTGGCTGGAGATGCGTGCCCGGCGGTAGCCGCCAAAGAGGGCGTCCTTGGGGCTTCCCGTGTCGTCCCGGTTCAGGTTGTTGGGGGCCACGGTCTGAATCACGTGCACTTCCAGAAGCTTCATGCCACCACCTCCTTTTCCTCCTCTGCGCTTTCCTTGCCGTAGAACTCCTTGGCCCAACGGGCCTGTACCCTGCGCTCTGGGTGGAACCAATACAGAAGGTCTTCCAGGAGCCTGGCGAAGTCCAGCCCGCCTTCCAACAGGCTCACCGCCTGCCGCAAGCGGAAGGCCAGTTGGTCCCTATCCGCGTCCAAAAGTGCCTGAAAACGCCGTTCCAGGCTGTCCGAGCCCCGGGCCTCCATGGCCTCCCGCAGGGCGTGGGCCAGGGTGCGCCCTTCCCAGTGCTCCCCGTCCTTCAGGGCATAGAGGGCGGCCACCAGGTAGTGGGCCTCCCGCGCCCAGCCTTCTTCCTGCACAAAGGGCTCCACATAGGGCATGGCCGGGGGATAGGCACCCGGGTCAAAGGCCAGGCTCCGCCGCAGGGCGGCCCGGGCAGGCGTCCAGGCCTTCTGCTCTTTAAGTTTTTCCAGCCAGTCTAGAAACGCCTTTCCCTTCACCCTTACACCTCCTTATAGCGTTGCCAGGGCAGTGGCCAGGGTCTCTTCCCCCCGGACCAGGGCCTTCAGGTGCCGGGCCTGGGTGCCCAGGGAGCGGCGGGTCTCCTCCCAGGCGAAGCGGGCGGCCTTCTTGAGTTCCTCCCGCCACACCTCCATGGCCCCGGGGTTATTTAGGGCCTCGAGGAACCGGGGAAAACTCCCGTCCAGCTCGGCCCAGTAAAGGCGCAAAAGGGGAAGGGAGTCCCTGAAGGCCTGAAGCTGAGGCTGGTCCCCGGTGCCCAAGACCTCCTGAGCCAGACGCCACGCGGCGGTTTGGAGCCGCTGGCCCAGTTCTTCCGCCAGTTCCAAAGCCCTTTGCAAAAGGGCTTCTCCCTTGGGGGAAATGAGACCAGGAGGCAGGGGGTAGACCTCCCGCCGGATGTCCAGCACCTTGGACTGGTCGGAGACCTGGCCCAGGACCCGGATGCGGGGGTTGAGGTCTGCCTCCTCCGCCACCTGGGCCGCGTGGGAGACCACCGCAGGCCAACTGCCCCCGGCCCCAGGCAACATGGCGCCGAAGTCCCGCCAGAAGCTCTTTTCCATGCTGAGGCGCAAGGGGAGGATTTGCCCGGTCTTGTTTTGCTGGCGGTAGGCTACCATGGGGTCCCGCCAGCCTACCTCCTGAGGCTGGACTCCAGGCCCGTAGGCCATAAAGCGCACGCCATTTCCCTCGTCCAGAAGCCGTACTCCCCGGGCAGGCCAGGTGTAGACCCGGGCTGTGCCCTCCAGGGGCCATGTGGTGGCATACCCCGTTACGTCCTTGGTGGGCAGAGGGGGCTCCTCCCAGATGGGCGTTCCCAGGTTTCTTTGGGGCACCAGGTTTAGCACCAGGGTTTCAAAAAGGTTTCTCCCCGTGACCAAGAAAGCCGCGGGCCGGGCCAGGGGAGCGTCCTTGGCTGAGGTTACACCCAGGCGCCGCAACAACCCTCCGGGGGCAAAGGTCTGGTGCACCACCAGGGCCCGGGCCGCCTGGGCGTAGGAGGCGGTGGGCGGGTTGTTGTCCAAGGTGTGGTCAAAGAGGGTGGGGTTGTTGCCGCTGGAAAGCTCGGGAAGGAGCTTGCTCCAGGGGAGGGGGTCCTCGTCGGGGAGGTCCGCGATTTGCAGGAAGGGAGCGGTGGGATGGAAGAGGAAAAAGCGGTCCTGGTAAGTGTTCAGGTAGGCGTCTAGTTGCCCCCGGTCAAATTCGCCCTTTTCCAGGAGTTCCAGGGCATCGTCTAGGTCCCTCGGCGGTTGTGCCCGGTAGAGGATGGCCAGCAGCAGGCGGTGCAGGGCCGCTTCTTCCAAGGGGGAGGGGGTCTCTATACGCTCTATGGAAGAAGCGTTAAACAACGCCTCCCGGAGGCTCACCTCCCGCACCTGGCCCCCCTCCAGCACCGGGATCCAGGGTTCTTCCAGCAGGTTGAACTTGGCCAAACCTACCACCTCCCTTTCCTTGCAAAGTAGCACCCCAAGCCGACAACCCTTGACGGATTCAACCCCGCCTGTAGACCACCCCTAGCTCCGGGTCCAGCTCCACCCGAAGGGCACCCCCTTCCTTCAGGGGAAAGGCACGGCCCACCTCCAGGGGCCGCAGGCCCCGAAGGAGGCCGCTTTCGCGCCAGGCGGGGGGTGGCTCCTGCCCTAGGAGCACCTGGGGAATGGGAGGGCGGGAAAGCCGCACCGCCCGGCGCCAGAGGGCCAGCACCTCCTCCTTAGCAAGCTTCCCTTTGAGCCTGGCGGGGTGCTGGCCGTGGGGGTCAAGAAAGTAGCCGTTTTCTCCCTTGTAGAGGGGCACCACCGCCACGCTGGGGTCGCCCAGGCGGGTGAGGAAGCGCTGGGTGCGCTCGTCCTCGGCCTCGTCGTCCAGGCGGAATTCGGCAGCTAGGCTGGCGGCATCGGTTCGGCTGAGGAGGCTTTCCGGCTCTCCCAGCGCAAGGTTTTCCGCGGTCTTGGCTTCCCTTTGCCGGCGTTCCTCCAGCTTCTTGTGGGCTTCCTGGGCCCTTCCTTGCAGGGGTTCGGGGAAGCCTTCGGGCCTTCGGCCGTAGACCTCCTCCAGGAGGCCCTCGAGGTCCTTCGGCACCTCCAGCGTCTTCCTCTCCCTAAGGGAAAGCCAGGTGGAGAGGAGGATGTAGTCCTCATAGACCCGGTTCCAGTAGAGCTCCCCTCCAAACTCCGGTTCCTCCTCGATGCCGCCTACCAGCAGGCGGGCCTCCCGGAGATGGCTGGGCCTTTCCCGGAAATGGCGCTGGAGCCGGCCCGCCCGCTGGAAGAGGAGGTCTATGGGGGCCAGGTCGGTGTAGAGGAGGTCAAAGTCCAGGTCCAGGCTCTGCTCCGCCACCTGGGTGGCCACCAGGATGGCCCGCTCTGGCCTGGGCCCGTGCTTGCCAAAAAGGGCCAGGGCCACCCCTTCCCTCAGGGCCCGCTCCTCGGCGGGGAAGCGGGCGTGGAGGAGGAAGACCAGGGTGCCGTCCTCCAGGCGCTTGCCCACTATGGCCTCCCCCTTTTCCTCCCGCAGAGCATGGAGTTCCTGCCAGGGGCCTGAGGAAGGCCCCCGGCCCAGGTGGTCCAGGAGAGCGGCCAGGGTGAGCCTTTCTCCTTCTCCCAGCGCCTGGTAGAGGGCCTGGGCCCGGTCCACGGTGTTCACCATGGCCCCCAGGGCTCCAGGGAGCCGGGCCTTCAGGGCTTCTGCCAGGGAAGAGGGTTCCACTGGAGCGGCTTCCAGGTGGAACACCTTGGGGCTTCCAGGGGGTAGCTCATGGGTCCCAAGATGCCTCCCCCCGGAGAAAGCCGCCACCCGGGGGTAGGGGGGAAGCTCCGTTTCCTCTGCCCCCCAGGCTTTCAGGAGCTCTTGGCGCTTGGCTTTCGGCAGGGTGGCGGTCATGAGTACCACGCTGGAGCCCAGGGTGCGGAGCCAGCGGAGGAGGGCCATGAGGAGGCCCGAGGTATAGGTGTCGTAGGCGTGCACCTCGTCCAGCACCACCACCCGGTTCATGAGCCCCCAGAGGCGGATGAAGTGGTGCTTGACCTTGAGCACCCCCAAGAGGGCCTGGTCCAGGGTGCCCACCCCGTGCCCCGAGAGCATGGCCCGCTTTTTGGCGGAGAACCAGGCCGAGGCCACCACGGCCCCTTCCTCCTCGTAGACCTGCTGGGGCTGGGCCCGCTCCAGAAGCTCCCCGTAGGCTGGGTTCAGGGCGGCGGCCCCGTGCTGGAGCTGTAGGTCCAGGGGGGCTTTGCTTCCCAGCTTCTCTAAGAACCCCTTTACCCGGGGGAAAAGGCCGTTGGCCGTGGCCTGGGTGGGCAGGGCCACGTAAAGGCCCCGGTGTTCAAGCCGGCCCTGCAGGAGGTGATAGGCGTAGAGGGCGGCTTCCGTCTTGCCCAGGCCCATGGGGGCCTCCACCAGGAGCAGAACCGGCTCCTGGGCACCTGCCAAAAGCTCGGGCACCTTTTTCTGGAGGGGGTTGGGGGAGAAGGGGAAAAGCTCCTGGAAGTCCTTCGGGGATGCTGGGGCAGGAGATGGCCAGGGAAGAGCGTCCAGAGCCTTGCCGGCCCGGTCCAGGGCCTCTGGCCAGTAGTCAGGGCTCAGGGGGTGGGGCCGGCCGGCGTAGGGGAAGAAGCTGGGGTCTGAGGCGATCCAGTCCGCGAAGGAGGCCAGGGCCATGACCCGCAGGATGGCCTCGGGGGAGGGGTCGTGCCCCTGGGGAAGCTTCTGGCAGGGAGCGCCCAGGACTTGGTGAAGGCGCTCCACCAGGAAGCGCCGAACCTCATTCCAGCCCTCTGGTTCGCAGTTCACGTGGCGCCTGCCCTGCTTAAGCTCCTCGCCCTGGGCCTGAAAGCCGTGGTGGGCCCCCAGTCCCTGAGCCATCTGCCTGGCGGCCCTGGGGGAGAAGCCGTATTCCTTAAGAACCTCCTTCAGGTAGAGCTCGGTGAACACCCCGTGGGCCACCCGGCTTTCCTTTATCACCTCCTCATCCCAGGTGAGGCCCTGGGCCTTAAGCCGCTCTGCCCCTTCAGGCCAGGCCGCCTGGAAAACGGGGCTGGCCTTGCCCAGGTCGTGAAGCCCGGTGAGGAAGGCTACCAGGCCCTTGGCCTCCTCTGGCAGGCCCCAGTCCTGGGCGTAGAGGTGCCGGGTGCGCCTGGGTTCCCGCTCCAGGATGGCCCAGGCCACCGCGGCCGTATCCAGCATGTGGGCCAGGAGGGGGTGGTAGGGGTCACCACTTTTGGCCCAAAGGGCTAGGGCGGTTTGTTCGGTGGTCATGAGGCCACCTTACCCCGCAACCCCGACAGGCACTGACGCTTTGACCAGCACCTGCCGGGCTTCTTCCAGCCAAAGCGCCCGAAGCTCTGGTGGGGAAAGTACCTCCACCCGCGGCCCGAAGCTCTGAATCCAGGCCAGGACCTCCCAGGGCACCCCGCCCTTGAAGGGGGCTGCCGAAAGCCTGGCTTGCAGGCTACCATCGGCCAGTTCCCGCTCCACCACGAGGCCGGGGTAGTCTCCCTCCAGGACCCGCCATGCCGCCTCAGGGGCAAAGCGCAACCGTACCTCTATGGCTTCCTCCCGCACCCCCACCACCCCCCAGGCCTGGCGGAAGTAGAGGGTGGGGTCAAAGTCCCCGGGAAACTCGTAGGTATCTGCCAGCAGCCTGGCGTTGCGCATTCGGGAAAGCTTAAAGGTCAGGATAGCCTTGTGATAGGTGCGCTCGTAGCCCACGGCATAGAGGCCCAGGTTGGTGCGGTTGGCCTCCAGGAAGTACACCAAAAGCTCTTTGGGCCGCCAGTTTTTGGAACCTCCGGAGCGGTACTCAAAGGCCAGGACCCGTCTTTCCAGGAGCGCCCGGGCCACCATCTCCAGGGTGCGGGAGTCCCCCTGGCGGCCCTCGAGGCCCTGGGTGCTCCGGAGGAGAAGTTCCCGAAGGGGTTCTGGAAGCATGCGGGCCAGTTTTTCCAGGGCCCTGCCGTACTGGCGTGTGGGGGCCTGGTGGAACAAGAGGCGGCCGGCGGCGAAAAGGGCCAGGGCCTCCACGGGGTGGAGGGCGGGGGAACGGTCAGGGATGCGGTAAAGACCCCTCCCCACCTTTTCCACCTGGTAGCCCTGGTGGGCGAGGGCCTCGAGGTCGCGTTCTATGGTGCGCTCGCTCACCCCAAAGCGCTGGGCAAGTTCCAAAACCCGCATGGGGCGTAGCTTCAGGGCCTCGAGGATTCCCAAAAGCCGTTCGGCTTTAGGAATGTCAGGCATGGCTCCAGGTTAACACAAAGTTTCCCCGGGGTTTACAGGCTTGTCCAGAAAGTGCTAGTCTGAACTCAGCGCCTACCTCCCTGGTAGCTACTTGTGATGGCGCGGTGGATCTTGAAAGCTTTTCCTGGAAAAATCCCTCTCTATACACATAGAGGGGGGTCAAAAGGGGTTTTTGCCGTCTGGGTCAAGTGTAGTCCCCACGCACGTGGGGATGGACCGCAAGGGCGCAAAGGAAGCCTGGAACAGCGTCGGTAGTCCCCACGCACGTGGGGATGGACCTCCGGATACCGGAGAACCTCTACGCCGTGGCCAGTAGTCCCCACGCACGTGGGGATGGACCGCTGGCTCCGGTCCGATACGAGGCCTCCACTCCGTAGTCCCCACGCACGTGGGGATGGACCGCATAGAAGCGGAAGCGGGGACGCACCCCCTGCGTAGTCCCCACGCACGTGGGGATGGACCGCCCACGGCAAGGGCGGAGCGCATGGCCTCCAGTAGTCCCCACGCACGTGGGGATGGACCGCCGAAGGCCTGGAAGACCGCCTCGGGGATAGCGTAGTCCCCACGCACGTGGGGATGGACCGTCTCCCTACGAAAGGACAGGGATGGCTACCTCGTAGTCCCCACGCACGTGGGGATGGACCATCCCGCCACTCTCCCTTACGGCCCTCGGCATAGTAGTCCCCACGCACGTGGGGATGGACCAGCCGTATCGGCTCCATCCTGGGGCTCCCCTGGGTAGTCCCCACGCACGTGGGGATGGACCTCCCTGAAGGGCGGGACATCACCGCCCCCTCCAGTAGTCCCCACGCACGTGGGGATGGACCGGCCCGCTCCTGGTCAGCTGGGGGGATACCCTCGTAGTCCCCACGCACGTGGGGATGGACCGAACCCATAGCAAGAGCCTTGCTATGGCATGGGGTAGTCCCCACGCACGTGGGGATGGACCAGGTCGGGGCTGGAATCATCCGGCCCCGACCACGTAGTCCCCACGCACGTGGGGATGGACCATGGTGGAAGCCGTGGACCCCAAAACGGTGGCCGTAGTCCCCACGCACGTGGGGATGGACCGCGCGGGGGGCTCTATGCGGACCTGGAGATGGCGTAGTCCCCACGCACGTGGGGATGGACCGCCACCACCCGCGTGTTGGAGGGGCCCCAGGTGTAGTCCCCACGCACGTGGGGATGGACCGTGGTCCTCGGCCCACGGGAGCTCGGGCTGGAAGTAGTCCCCACGCACGTGGGGATGGACC
>NZ_AQWU01000066.1 GCF_000376265.1 Thermus igniterrae ATCC 700962 | reverse complement strand
CGGTTGGAGGCGGTCCATCCCCACGTGCGTGGGGACTACGGGGTCCAGTCCATTGAGGACCTTAAGAAGCTTCGGTCCATCCCCACGTGCGTGGGGACTACCAGGACGTGACCGTGCCAGGTGCGCAACAGCTCCGGTCCATCCCCACGTGCGTGGGGACTACTCCGGTCCCCTCCTGGAAGCCATCGGCGTGGCCGGTCCATCCCCACGTGCGTGGGGACTACCTCGGGAAGGGGGGTGGTGGTACTGGAGGGGGCGGTCCATCCCCACGTGCGTGGGGACTACCCGTATCTCCCCAGCGGGAGCGTGGGCTGGCCAGGTCCATCCCCACGTGCGTGGGGACTACTCCGGGTCGTGGTGGACGCCCCCCAAATCCTCCGGTCCATCCCCACGTGCGTGGGGACTACTGACCGAGGACCCCATGGTGGACTACATCGGCGGTCCATCCCCACGTGCGTGGGGACTACAGCGCCGCTTCCGGGCCAGGGTGGTGGAGAGCGGTCCATCCCCACGTGCGTGGGGACTACTTGTGGGGGGCTTTCCCGCAAGCCACGAAAGCGGGTCCATCCCCACGTGCGTGGGGACTACTCCTGGGGGGTTGAACCCCGAACCCTTATTTAGGGTCCATCCCCACGTGCGTGGGGACTACTAGCTGAGTGGCTGCTCCCACGCCACAGATGGCGGTCCATCCCCACGTGCGTGGGGACTACGATGCCCAGTTTTGGGGTAGCTTTTGGTCCGGCGGTCCATCCCCACGTGCGTGGGGACTACCCCTAATAGGCCACATATGCTAACCCCCAGGGCGGTCCATCCCCACGTGCGTGGGGACTACTCGCCTTGGCCCTGGATCGGATGGCGGCTGAGGGGTCCATCCCCACGTGCGTGGGGACTACGCAGCCGTAGCTGGGCTGGTGGCCTATGGGTATGGTCCATCCCCACGTGCGTGGGGACTACGTGTGCTCTTTCTCCCGGGCGGCGTTCCGCGAGGGTCCATCCCCACGTGCGTGGGGACTACGGAAGGAGGTGAAGAATGCGTAAGTTGGTTGCTGGTCCATCCCCACGTGCGTGGGGACTACTAACCTTTTCTGCCACCGCAATCTATCTAGTCCGGTCCATCCCCACGTGCGTGGGGACTACTGAAACTTGGCGTTCTCCGGGATAGTCTTCCCGGGTCCATCCCCACGTGCGTGGGGACTACTCAGTGTGAGAATCGCTAGACGCCTTGGCATCGGGTCCATCCCCACGTGCGTGGGGACTACCTCTACCAGCGGTCCCTGGAAAACATTCGGGACGGTCCATCCCCACGTGCGTGGGGACTACTCACAAACGGGGCCCAAGCGGCCGCCGATTCCCGGTCCATCCCCACGTGCGTGGGGACTACCGGGTTCGTGGGAGGGGCTTGGGTGACCACGGTGGTCCATCCCCACGTGCGTGGGGACTACGGTGGCACGATGCTCAATAGAAGAGTGGTAAACGGTCCATCCCCACGTGCGTGGGGACTACGAGTACAGGGTGCCCTGCAGCCTGGGCTATCTGGGTCCATCCCCACGTGCGTGGGGACTACGCACCCCAAACTGGTAGGTCGTCGGCGGCGTGTGGTCCATCCCCACGTGCGTGGGGACTACTTGAGGCCGCCCTCCAGGGCCTGAAGGGGCGCTGGTCCATCCCCACGTGCGTGGGGACTACGCCTCATCAGAGGCGGCAATGGCGGCGGCGATGGTCCATCCCCACGTGCGTGGGGACTACACATGACCCAGACGGCAAAAATCCCGGCTTACCCCCCTTTATGTGTCTTTTGGGGAACCATTCCAGGAAGGTTTTCAAGGTCCACCGCGCCCGTGGTGCGTGGCCAGGAACCCGCGTGGCGCTGGCTTTAGCCTAGCACAGGCTTGGGTTTTCGGGAAGGCGCCCTGCCCTAGCGCCTTACTTCCCTGGCCAGAAGCCCCATGCTGAAGGCGATGAGCAGGAAGGCGATGAGCGCCTGGAGGGGGATAGGGAACTGGGGGATGTACTCCACGGTGCAGGGCACCGGAGGCTTGCAGGCCAGGGTGAAGAGGTTGGGGAACTTCTGTTGCATCAGGTGCAGGGTGCTGAGCCCACCCCCGATGAGGGAAAGGGTAAGGGCATAGGGCCACACCCGCAGGTCCTGCCGCCAGAGGGCCATGCCCAGCAGGACCGCCTGCGGGTACATGAAGATGCGCTGGTACCAGCAAAGCTCGCAGGGTAGGAAAAGCCGCACCTCGGAGTAGTAGAGGCTTCCCAAGGTGGCCACCAGGGCCACCACCCAGGCGAAGGCGAGAAGGAGCGTTCCCCGTTTCATCGCCCCAAGCATACCCCTAGACTGGGTTCTGTGAGGGCGGAGGAGCTTAAGGAAGGGGAGGACTTTTACTGGGAAGAGGGGCGGATGGTCTTCACCGAGGCCTACCACCGGAAGCGGGGCTACTGCTGCGGCTCGGGGTGCCGGCACTGCCCCTGGCGGCAAAAAGAGAGGCCCCCGGAGGAAGGGGGACCTGCAGGGCTCTGAGGGGGCTCAGGCCTCCAGCAGGGCCTCCACGAAAGCCTCGGGGTCAAAGGGCTGCAGGTCCTCAGGTCCTTCCCCCACCCCGATGAACTTGATGGGCACCTTCAGAGTGCGCACGATGGGGATAAGCACCCCGCCTTTGGCGGTGCCGTCCAGCTTGGTGACCACCACCCCCGTGAGGCCCACAGCCTCGTGGAAGCGCTTGGCCTGCTCCAGGCCGTTCTGGCCCGTGACGGCGTCCAGGACCAGCCACACCTCCTTCGGCTCCTCGGGGTCCGCCTTGGCGATGGCCCGCTTCACCTTCTTGAGCTCCTCCATGAGGTTGTGCTTGGTGTGGAGCCGGCCGGCGGTGTCCACGAAGAGGAGGTCCAGGCCCCGGGCCTTGCGGGCCTGGGCGGCATCGTAGGCCAAGGCGGCGGGGTCAGCCCCCTCAGGCCCCTGGAGGACGGGGATGCCCAGGCGCTTCCCCCACTCGGCAAGCTGGGCGCTTCCAGCGGCCCGGAAGGTGTCCCCCGCGCAGAACATGACCTTCTTGCCCAGGCCCTGGTAGTACCGGCCCAGCTTGGCGATGGTGGTGGTCTTGCCCACCCCGTTCACCCCCACCACCATCACCACCTGGCCCTTGGGCACCACCTCCTTGGGCTTTTGCGGGTTGAAGCCCAGTTTGCGCAGGGTGGCCCGGCGCTCGTCGGGCTCCAGCATGGCCACCAGCTTCTCCTTTACCGCCTCCTTGAGGTCCTTGCGCCCTGAGGCCCGCACCTCCTGGATGAGCTCCTCGGTGGCCGCTAGGCCCACATCGGCGGCAAGGAGGGCCATCTCCAGCTCCTCCAGCACCGCCTCGGGGTCGCCCCCCCAGGGGATGGCCTTGAGGAGGCGCTCCCGTGTCTTGGCCAGCCCGGTTTTCAGCCGTTCAAAGAAGCCCATCTAGCGGAAGTTCACCCCCAAAGTGAAGCGCCAGATCTTGGGGAAGTCGGCAAAGCCGTAGACGTAGGTACCCTCGGTGAAGAGGCCGGTGTAGCGGTCCAGAAGACCTTCTAGGCCCAGGGTGAAGCTCACGCCGAGGGTCAAGCGGGGCCCCACCACCCCTCCCAGCCCGCCGCCGAAGTAGGGGAGAAGCCCGGCCAGGCTGGGGTCGTACTGCCCCAGCTCGGGCTTGAAGAGGAGGGCGGCCTCGAGGGCCACCCCCGGGGTGGAAGGGGCCAGCTCGGCCAGGAGGCGGCCCGAGAGGTTCTGCCGCAGGCGGCTCTCCACCCCGGCGCCGAAGGTGAGGCCCAGGCCTTCCCCATACCCGAAGCGCATCTGGATGGCGCTTTGTGCGCTGGCCAGACCCAAAAGAAGCACGAGGGCGAAGACGAAGCGTTTCACGCTCCCCAGTATAACCCCGCTTGCGCACACCTTCACGAAAGGGCCAGGGCCCTCTCCAGCCGGGCCAGGACCCGCTTCCTGCCCAGGAGGGCCATGATTTCAAAAAGCCCCGGGGTCTCCAGGCTCCCGGTGAGGGCCGCCCGCAGGGGCTGGGCCACCTGGCCCAGCTTAAGCCCACGCTCGCCGGCAAAGCCCCGCAGGAGGGCATCCAGGGCGGTCTCGCTCCAGTCCGCCTGGGCCTCCAGGAGGGGTTTGAGCTCCATGAGGGTGGGAAGCCCCTCCTTTAGCTTGGTCAGGGCCTTCTCCGCCATGGGGTAGTCCTCGGTGAAGAGGTAGGGGGCCTTTTCCGGAAGCTCCTTGAGGGTGTCAAACCGGGGGCGCATGAGCTCCACCGCCCGTCGCAGGTAGGCCTCGTCCGGCCAGGAGAACCCCGCCGCCTGCAGGAAGGGCTTGGCCCTTTCTGCCACCTCCTCCAGGGGGAGGACCTCGCGGATGTATTTGCCGTTCATCCAGCGGAGCTTCTCCAGGTCAAAGACCGGCCCCCCCAGGGAGACCCGCTCCCAGGTGAAAGCCTCAATGAGCTCCTCCAAGGTAAAGATTTCCCGCCCATCCGGCATGGAAAAGCCCATGAGGGCCAGGTAGTTCCTCAGGGCCTCGGGGAGGAAGCCCTCCCCCTTGTACCACTCCAAGGAGGTGTGGCTTTTGCGCTTGCTAATCTTGGTCTTGTCGGGGTTGCGCAGAAGGGGCATGTGGTAGAACCTGGGCACCTCCCAGCCGAAGGCCCGGTAGAGGAGCACGTGGATGGGGGTGGAAACCAGCCACTCCTCGGCTCGGATTACGTCCGTGACCCCCATGAGGTGGTCGTCCACCACGTTGGCCAGGTGGTAGGTGGGGTAGCCATCGGACTTGAGGAGGACCACGTCGGGGATCTCGGCGTTGTCGTAGACCACCAGGCCCCGGAGCTCGTCTTTTACCTCCGTAGTGCCGGGACGGGGTACCTTCAGGCGGATCACGTGGGGTTCGCCCCGCCTGGCCCGCGCCTCGGCCTCCTCGGGGGGGATGTTGCGGGCGCGGCCGTCGTAGCCCCCCTTTTCCTTGCGGATTCTTTCCAGCTCCTCCGGGGTCTCGAAGGCCCGGTAGGCCCACCCCCGCCTGAGGAGTTCCTCGGCGTGCTTTTGGTAGAGGGGCAGGCGTTCCGACTGCCGGTAGGGGGCGTGGGGCCCGCCGATATCCGGCCCCTCGTCGTAGGAGATGCCGAGCCACTTCAAGGCGGCCAGGATGCGCTCCTCCGCCCCCGGCACATAGCGGGTGCGGTCGGTGTCCTCGATGCGCACCAGGAAGCGCCCCCCGTTCTTCCTGGCCCAGACGTAGTTGAAAAGGGCGATATACGCCGTCCCCACGTGGGGGTCCCCCGTGGGGCTTGGGGCGATGCGGGTCACCACCATACCTCGCCCATTATCTCACCCGGGACTAAAGGTTGGGGCTTAGGCTTTAGGGTAATGGACGGGGAGCTTCTGGCAGAAGGGTTGCGCAAGCGCTACGGCCCCAGGGAGGTGGTGCGGGGGGTGGACCTGAGCCTCAAGCGCGGGGAGATCGTGGCCCTCTTCGGCCCTAACGGGGCGGGGAAGACCACCACCTTCTACATGATGGTGGGCTTTATCCGTCCCACGGGGGGGCGGATCTTCCTTAAGGGACGGGAAATAAGCCAGCTTCCCATGTACCGCCGGGCCCGGCTGGGTTTGGGCTACCTGCCCCAGGAGCCTTCCGCCTTCCGCCGGATGACGGTGCTGGAGAACCTCCTGGCCGTCTTGGAGTTCCAGCCCCTTTCCCGGGCGGAGCGCCTGGAGAAGGCCAAGGCCCTTTTGGAGGAACTGGCCATCTACCACCTCAAGGACCAGATGGCCTACGCCCTTTCCGGTGGGGAAAGGAGGCGGCTTGAGATGGCGCGGGCCCTTTGCACCGACCCCGATTTCATCCTTCTGGACGAGCCCTTCACCGGGGTGGACCCCAAGAACGTGCGGGAGATCCAGAAGGTCATCGCCGAGCTCCGCGAGCGCCGTGGGGTGGGGGTCTTCATCACCGACCACGCGGTGCGGGAGACCCTGGCCATCACCGACCGGGTCTACGTGATGTACGACGGCCAGATCCTCTTCCACGGCGACCCGGAGACCTTCGCCCGCGACCAGGGGGTGCGGCGCCACTACCTGGGCGAGGACTACGAGCTTTAGGCCATGGCCTTCTGGAGCCTCCTGGCCCTCATCCTCCTCCTTTCGGCCCTGGTGGCCTACCTGGGGGACCGGGTGGCCAAGTGGGCGGGCAAGCGGCACTTCCGCTTCTTTGGCCTCAGGCCCCGGCAGACGGCTACCCTGGTGGCGGTGCTCACCGGGGTGGGGATCGCCCTTTTCAGCTACCTGGGGTTCCTCCTGGTGTTCCGGGAGGCCAGGGAGGTGATCCTCCAGGCCGAGGCCATCCGGCAGGAGCGGGACTTTCTGCGGGCCGAGCGCAAGGCCCTCCTCAAGACCAAGGAGGCCATGGAGGCCGAAGCTGCCAGGGCCCTGGCGGAGCTCAACGCCCTCAGGGCCCAGCGCCGGGAGCTTTCCCAGGCCCTGGAGCGGGCCGAGGCCCTGCGGCGCCGCCTCGAGGCCGAGGCCGAACGCCTGGCCGCCCAGGTGGGGGCCCTTCAGGGGGAGCGGCAGGCGCTCCTTCGGGAGAAGGCCGAGCTGGAGGCCGAGCGCCAGGCCCTTTCCCGGCTTCTTCGGGAGCGAACCAGCGCCCTTAGCCGCAAGACGGAAGAGCTGGAGGCCCTGGAGGCCCGTCTCCGTACCCTTCAGGAGGCGGTGGAGCGGGCGGCGGCGGAGAAGGAGCGGCTTTTGGGGGAGAAAAGACGCCTGGAGGGCGACCTGGCCCTGGTTTTGGCCCAGCTGGAAGACGCTCGGCGCCAGCGCCAGGCCCTCCTCCAGGAGGCGGAGTCCCTGAAGGCCAGCCTGGTGCAGGCGCAGAGGGACCTCCGCCAGGCGGAGGAGAGGGTGCGCGCCTTGCTCATGCAGGCGGAGGCCCTCCAGGGGGAGCGGGGCCAGCTGGCCCAGAGCCTGGTGCGCCTGAGCCAGGGCCTCTACCTGGGGGAGGTGCGCCTGCAGGCCGAGGAGGGGAAGGCGGTGCTGGAGCGGGTGGCGGAGCGGCGGGCCCTCCTCCAGGGCTTCCGGGGGGCGGAGCTCTTGAACGCCGCCTCCGGGCCGGGGCTTGCCGTGCTAGAGGGGGCGGGGTACCGGGAGGGGCGGCTTCTCGTTAAGGTGCGCTTCTACCCCGAGAGGAAGGTCTACCCCGCCGGGGAGGTGCTGGCCGCCAGGACCTTCCGCCTGGGGGCTCCTGCCCGCAACCAGGAGGCCCTCGAGGCCCTGGGGGAGGAGGTGCGCAGAAAGCTCCTGGAGGGGGGTTTCCCCCCCGAGTACGCCACCTTCCCCTCCCCCGAGGAGCTGGCCCGGGGTCTGGCCCTCCTCCAGGGGCGGAAGGGGGTGGTGCGGGTGGGGGTGGTGGCCGCCAAGGACCTATGGACGGTGGAGCGCCCCCTCCTCCTCTACGAGCTCCTGGGGGGGCCGCCGGGCCCGGAGGTACCGCTCCCGACCCGCCAGGTCCCGTAGGACCTCCACCCCCTGCCAGCCGGCTGCCCGTAGTTCCCCCGCCATGGCCCCCACGTTCTCTGGGGCCAGCTCCAAAAAGAGCCAGCCCCCCGGCCGCAGGGCCTCCCAGGCCTCCTTGGCCAGGGGCCGGGCCACGTCCAGCCCCTCCTGGCCCGCATAGAGGGCCAGGGGGCTTTCAAAGGAAAGCTCCTTGGGGGCCACCTGGCGGTAGGCCTCGGGCAGGTAGGGGGGGTTGGAGACCACCAGGTCCAGGTCCCTTAGCCCCCCGGTGAGGGGGGCCTTGAGGAAAGCCACCTCGAGGCCCAGCCGCCGGGCGTTTTCCCGGGCCAGGGCCAGGGCCTTCTCGTCTATGTCCGTGGCCCAAACCTCCGCCTGCGGGAGGTACTGCTTGAGGGCCAGGGCAATGGCCCCGCTGCCGGTGCCTACGTCCAGGACCCTGGGCCTTGGGGGCAGGGGAAGCTCCAGGGCCAGGGCCACCAGGCCCTCGGTCTCCGGCCGGGGGATGAGCACCCCCTCCCGTACCCTAAGGGGCAGGCCGAAGAACTCCACCTCCCCCAGGAGGTACTGCAGGGGGTAGCCGGAAAGCCGCCTTTCCAGCAGGTCCAGGGCCCGGGCCTCAGCCTCGGGCGGGGGCGCCTGGGAGAGCCTTAGGAGGAGTTCCTTGCGGGAAAGGCCTGTGGCCAGGGCCAGGAGGTCCAGGGCCTCCCCCTCGGGCAGGCCCGCCTCCCTAAGCGCTTCCCGTAGCCGATGGAGGAGCCTTATCACGGGGATAGACCACCACGTGCCGCTCCTCCCCTTCCCCCTGGCTTTCCGTGGTCACCTTGGGGTGGTTCTTGAGGAGCATGTGGACGATGCGCCGCTCTGAGGGACGCATGGGGGGCAGGTGGAGGGGCTCGCCGGTCATCTCCACGCTGAGGGCAGCCTCCTCGGCCAGCCTGCGGATCCTCTCCTCCTGGCGCTTGCGGTAGCCCGCCGCGTCCAGGACCACCCGGTACTCCCCGCCGAAGTGCTTGGCCAGCACCACCCCCGCCAGGTACTCCACCGCCTTGAGGGTGCGCCCCTCCTTGCCGATGAAGCGGCCCAGGTCCCCTCCCTTGACCTCGGCCTTGAGGAGGTTCCCCTCCTGGCGGATCTCCACGTGGTGGGCGGGGTCCAGGCGGAGGAGAAGGCCCACCAAAAACTCCTCCAGCGCCTCCTTGGGGCCTTTGGACCGCACCTCCTTGCCGGTCTCTTTGAGCTCCACCTCCACCGGGGCCTCCTCCAGGACCCCCAGGTCGGAGAGGAGGTCGTCAATGCTCTTCTTCCTCTCGTCCATGCCCCAAGTTTACGCCGCCACCGGCTTCAGGCTCTTGTTGATGAGCCACTGCTGGACCAGGCCGATGAGGTTGGAGAGCACCCAGTAGAGGGTGACCCCCGAGGGGAACTGCAGCACCAGGAAGATGAAGATGAGGTTCATGAAGAGGCTCTGGCGAATGAGGTCCTTGTTGCCGTGGGCGGAGAGCCAGGTGGAGAGGAAGGTGGTGGCCACGTAGAGGGCGGGCAGGAGGTAAAGGGGGTCGGGGAGGGCCAGGTCGGGGATCCAGAGCAGGCCCTGGCCGAACTCGTAGTTGGCGATCACCTTCCAGAGGATGAAGAGGATGGGCATCTGGATGAAAAGGGGCAGGCAGCCGGCGGCGGGGTTTACCTTATGCTCCTGATAGAGCTTCATGGTGGCCTCCGCCCGCTTGTTGGGGTCGTCCTTGTACTTCTCGTTGATCTTCTGGATGAGGGGCTGGAGGCGTTGCATCTCCGCCATGCTCTTGAACTGCTGGTGCATGAGGGGCCAAAGGAGGAGGCGCACCACCAGGGTCAGGAAGAGGATGGCCAGGCCCCAGCTACCCGTGTAGCGGAAGGCCACCTCCATGAGCCAGAGAAGCCCCAGGGAAAGCTGCCCCCAGATGTTGGGGGAAAAGAGGCCGGGAAGGGCGAGAAGGCCCTCCACGTGGAAGCGCACCAGCTCGTTCTGGCCCCCGTAGACCTTGAGGGTCTCCCCGGGAGCCAGGGTAAGGGTGGCCTCCTTGCCCACCAGCTTCCCCGAGAAGGGCTCCTGGGCGAAGGCCACCAGGGCATAGCCCGCCTTGGGCTTGGTCTGCCAGGCCAGGTAAACCAGCTGGCCCTCCCCGCTCGGGGTGGGTTCCGTTTGCCCTTGTAGGAGCACCTTGGGGCTTCCCTGGGCGGAAAGCCTCAGGGTGAGGGGGAAGTCGGCGCTGATCTGGACGGTGTACCGCCCCTTTTCGATGCGGTAGGTGAGGGTGCCCCCTTGGCCCTGGAAATGGGCCAGGAGGCGGCCATCCTCCACCCGGTACTCCGCTTTCTCCGGGGTAAAGCCCACCGGGGCCACCACGGGGCCGTTGCCGCTCAGGTTGGGGGCGCGGGTGTAGTCGTTGAAGGCCGTGCCCTTGTAGGTCTTCACGTACCAGCCCACCACCTGGCCCTTCTGGTCAAAGGCCAGGTCCATGAGGTTGGTGACGGCAATCTTCTCCGGCACCCCGTCCCCGTTTACGTCCTGGTCCTTGAAGCCCGCCTCGAGGGCCAGGGCGCTCAGGCCCAGCAGGAAAAGGAGGGGTAAAAGCCTCTTCATCGTGCCTCCTTGTGGGTCTTAACGGTTCTCCTGGGTGGGAAGACCAGGGGCACCGGGTCCAGTCCCCCGGGGTGCAGGGGATGGCATTTCAGGATGCGCCTGGCCGCCAGGTAGCTACCCCATAGGGCCCCGTGGCGCTCCAGGGCCTCGAGGGCGTAGGCGGAGCAGGTGGGGTGGAAACGGCAGGTCCTGGGTTTTAGAGGGGAGAGGAAGCGCCGATAGGCCTTAACCAAAAGGATCAACACGCCGCGCACGCCGCCTATTGTATCAGCCCACTCCGCTTCAGGGCCCGGGTGAGGTCCTGGAAGAGCTCGGCGTAGGTGGCCTCCCGGGCCTCGGGGCTGGCCACCACCATGAGGTGGGCCCTGGGCAGGTGGAGGCGGCGGAGGATTTCCCTCAGACGGCGCTTCACCCGGTTGCGCACCACCGCCTTACCCACCTTTTTGGAGACCACAATGCCCACCCGGAGCTCCGGGGCAGGAAGCCAGCGCACGCTCAAGTAGCGACCCCGCCCGGTCCGCCCCTTGCGCAGCCGCTGGAAGGCCCTATCCCCTTTTAGGGAAAGAAGCTTCCCCCCCGGGGTGGGGGGGCTGGGCTTTAGGCGTTCACCTTGGGGGTGAGGCGCCAGCGCCCCTTGAGGCGCCTCCGCTTCAGCACCTTCCTGCCGCCTGGGGTCTTCATGCGGGCCCGGAAGCCGTGGGTCTTGGCCCGCTTCCTCCGGTTGGGCTGCCAAGTTCTTTTCATCCATTTCCCTCCCTGGGGCCCTTGGCCCCCAATACCCTCAAGAGTGTAGCATAAAGGGGGCTGTACCAAGTCTAACGGTTTTTTACACCCGGGTAGCATAACGTTGACAATCCCGAGGCCACCCCCTTATACTTCCCGGCAAACAGTTGTTAGGGAGGAGCCCGTGTCCCAGCTTCGCGTGGAGAGCGTTACCCTCACCTTTGGCGGCGTGGCCGCCCTCTCGGCGGTCTCCCTTCGGGTGGAAAGGGGGGAGCTGGTCTCCGTCATCGGTCCCAACGGGGCGGGAAAGACCAGCCTACTCAACGTGGTCTCTGGTTTCTACCACCCCCAGCGAGGTCACATCTTCTTTGAAGGTCAGGAGATTACCCGGGCCAGTCCCCACGAGATCACCAAGCGGGGCATCGCCCGGGCCTTCCAGAACATAGAGCTCTTCTCCGGCCTTACGGTCCTGGAAAACCTCCTCCTGGCCCGCCACACCTACCTGGCCTACGGCCTGGCCCAGGCCGGGGTCTTTTACGGAAAGGCCCTGGGGAAGGAGGTGGAGAACCGCCGGGCCGTGGAGGAAATCATTGACTTCATGGAGCTGGAGCCCTACCGCAAGGCCCTGGTGGGCAACCTGCCCTATGGGGTAAGGAAGCGGGTGGAGGTGGCCAGGGCCCTTGCCCTCTCCCCCAAGCTCCTCCTCCTGGACGAGCCCATGGCGGGGATGACCCTGGAGGAGAAGGAGGACATGGTGCGCTTCATCCTGGAGATCCGCGCCCAGGGAACCACCGTGGTCCTCATTGAGCACGACCTGGGGGTGGTCATGGACATCTCCGACCGGGTCTACGTCCTGGACTTCGGCCAGGTGATCGCCGAGGGGCCACCCGAGGAGGTGGCCCAAAACCGCCGGGTCCAGGAGGCCTACCTGGGGGTGGAAGCGTGAAGGCCCTGAGGCCCTCCTACGAGATGAAGCGGTACACCCTCCCCCAGCTCCTGCGCCTGCGCGCCCTGGAGGAGGGGGAACGGGTGGCCTTGCGGGAGAAGGACTTCGGCATCTGGAACGAGATCACCTACGCCGAGTACTACGAGAAGGTTCTCCTCTTCGCCCACGGCCTGCTCTCCTTGGGCTTTGAACCCGGGGAGAGGCTGGCCATCATCGCCGACAACATCCCCGAGTGGCTCTACGCTGAGCTGGGTACCCAGGCGGTGCGGGGCATCAGCGTGGGCATCTACCAGAGCAGCCTGCCCCCGGAGATCGCCTACATGCTCACCTACACCGGGGCCAGCGTGGTCCTGGCCGAGGACCAGGAGCAGGTGGACAAGCTCTACGAGATCCGCAGCGAAATCCCCCACGTTCGCTACGTCATCTACGAGGACCCCAAGGGGATGCGGGGCTACCGGGACCCCTGGCTCCTGTCCTTTGCCGAGGTTCTGGAACGGGGCCGGGAGAACCGCCAGAAGCATCCGGACGCCGTGGAGAAGCTCCTCCTCTCCGCCAGTCCCGAGGACATCTGCCACCTCTCCTCCACCTCCGGCACCACCGGCCGTCCCAAGGCGGCCATGCTCCGCCACCGCAACCTGATCCACATGGGGGTGGCCCTGCAGGAAGTGGACCCCCTCTTGCCCACGGACGACTACCTCTCCTTCCTCCCCCTGGCCTGGATCGGGGAGCAGATGATGTCCGTGGCCATGGCCCTCACCGGCGGGTTCGCCGTCAACTTCCCCGAGGCGGTGGAGACCGCCATGCAGGACCTCAAGGAGATCGGCCCCCACGTGATGTTCAGCCCGCCCAGGGTCTGGGAGAGCATCCAGAGCAGCATCTGGGTGCGCATGTCGGAAAGCTACGCCTTCAACCGCTGGGTCTATGAGCGCCTCCTTAAGGTGGGCTACCGGGCGGCGGAGTACCGCATGCGGGGCAAGCCCATGCCCCTGGGGCTCCGTTTGGCCTATGGGCTTGCCGAATGGGTACTCTTCCGGCCCTTGCGCGACCAGCTGGGCTTTTTGCGCCTGCGCCGGGCCTACACCGGGGGGGCCGCCTTGGGTCCCGATGTCTTCCGCTTCTTCCACGCCATCGGGGTGAACCTGAAGCAGATCTACGGCCAGACGGAGATCATCGGCATCGCCTTCGCCCACCGGGATGGGGACGTGCGCCACGACACCGTGGGCCTGCCCATCCCCGGCACGGAGGTGCGCATCAGCGAGGAGGGGGAGATCCTCTGCCGCTCGGATGCCGTGTGCGCCGGCTACTGGGAGCGTCCCGAGGCCACGGCGGAGACCTTCCGGGACGGCTGGCTCCATACGGGGGATGCTGGCTACCTCACGGAGGACGGTCATCTGGTGGTCATTGACCGCCTCTCCGACGTGATGCGCACCGAGAAGGGCACCGTCTTCAGCCCCCAGTTCGTGGAGAACAAGCTGAAGTTCTCCCCCTACATCAAGGAGGCGGTGGTCTTTGGCGACCGTAAGCCCTTCCTGGCGGCCTTCCTCAACATAGACCCCCAGACGGTGGGTAAGTGGGCTGAGGACCGGGGCCTGGCCTACACCACCTACCTGGACCTTTCCCTGAAGCCTGAGGTGGCCGATCTGGTGCGCAAAGAGGTGGAGCGGGTGAACGCCGAGCTTCCCGAGGAGCTAAGGCTGAGGCGCTTCGTCCTCCTCTACAAGCTCCTGGATGCCGACGATGAGGAGCTCACCCGCACGGGCAAAGTGCGGCGGGGTCTCATCGCCAAGAAGTATGCCCCCCTGGTGGAGGCCCTCTACTCGGGGGCCAAGGAGGTGGAGGTGGAAGCGGAGTACCGGTACCAGGACGGCACCGTCCAGCGGGTGCGGGCCAAGGTTCCCGTGCTGGACCTCAAGGAGGAGGTGATGGCATGAGCTTCCTCTTGGAACTCCTGGTTTCCGGGGTGGTGCTGGGCCTCATCTACGGCCTGGTGGCCCTGGGCTTTGTCCTCATCTACAAGGCCAGCCGCGTGGTGAACTTCGCCCAAGGGGAACTCCTGGCCATGGGGGCCTTCTCCGCCCACTTCTTTTTGGTGGTCCTGAAGCTTCCCGTGGTGCTGGCCTTCCTCCTGGCCCTGGGATTCACCGCTTTGGTGGGCTATCTGCTGGAGCGGGTTTTCCTGAAGCGCCTGGTGGGCCAGCCCATCATCTCCGTCATTATGGCCACCATCGGCTTGGCCTTCTTCCTGGACGGGCTTTTGCATCTCACTCCCTACGGGGCGGGTAGCTATGGCTACCCTACCTTCCTGCCCGAGGGGGGGGTGGCCTTCCTAGGGGCCCGCATCTCCTACGCCCAGCTCCTGGCCCTTTTCCTCACCCTGGCCTTCCTCTTCCTCTTCAGCTGGTTTTTCCAGCGCTCCACCCTGGGGGTGGCCATGCGTTCCGTGGCCGATGACCAGATGGCGGCCATGAGCCTGGGGGTCTCCGTAGCCAAGGTCTTCGCCCTGGCCTGGGCGGCCGCGGGCCTGGCGGCGGCCGCGGGCGGGGTGATGGTGGGCACCATCTCCGGCCTGAACTTTGACGGCCTGGTGCACATCGGCCTTCGGGTCTTCCCCGTGGTCATCCTGGGAGGGTTGGACTCCATCCCGGGGGCGGTGGTGGCGGGGATCCTCATCGGCGTCCTGGAGAACCTGGCGGCGGGCTTCCTGGACCCCTACATCCCCGGGGGGGGTACTCGGGACGTTTTCCCCTTCCTCGCGCTCCTGCTGGTCCTTTGGTTTAAGCCCCACGGTCTCTTCGGCACGGAGGAGATAGAGCGCGTATGAGAAACCCTTGGGCCCAGACCGGAAACTACCGCACGAGCTACCGGCAGGACACCAGCATTTTTGCCACGCACCGGGAGCTGGTCTCCCTCCTCCTCTTCCTGGGGTTTCTCCTGGTGTTGCCCCAGTTCCTCTCTCGCACCCAGGTCTTTATCCTGGACCTGATCCTGGTCTACAGCGTGGCCGTGCTGGGGCTCAACATCACCACCGGGTACGCCGGCCTCATCAACATCGGCCAGGCGGCCTTCATGGGGGTGGGAGCTTATACGGCCGCTCTCCTGGCTCCCCAGGGTCTTCCCTTCTGGTTGGTCATCCCCTTGGGGGGACTGGTGGCGGCCTTTTTCGGCTTCCTGGTGGGCATCCCCAGCCTCCGGGTTAAGCACCTCTATCTGGCCATGGCCACTCTGGCCTTCCAGGTGGTCTTTGAATGGGCGGTGGGGCACATGCCCCTTCTGAAGCAGGGGGGGGCCATGGACATGCCTCGGGCGAGCTTTTTCGGCTACGAGGCGGGCTTCCGCAACCACTTCCACTTCTGGTACTACGCAAGCCTCTTCACCCTAGTCCTCCTGGCCCTCTTCTTCCGCAACCTCCTGCGCACCCGTTATGGACGGGCCCTGGTGGCGGTACGGGACAACGACCGGGCCGCGGACGCCATGGGCATGGACCCGGGGCGGACCAAGCTCTTTGCCTTTGCCTTGGGGGCTTTTTACGCCGGAGTGGCGGGGGTGCTCTACGCCTACCTGTCCCGGGCGGTGGTCATTGAGGACTACGTGTTTGCCCACTCGGTGAAGTACCTGGCCATGGCCATCGTGGGGGGGCTGGGTACCCTGGTGGGCAGTTTCCTCGGGCCTCTTTTCCTGGTGCTCCTGGACGTGAACATGGAGTCCCTTTCCAACCTGATCAAGGCCCTGGGGTTCAGCGTGGCGGGGGTGGACGTGGCCAGCGCCCTCCGCCCTCTGGCCTTCGGCCTCATCATTGTCCTCTTCCTCATGTTTGAGCCCCGGGGGCTTTACAACTGGTGGCGCCTGGTGCGGAGCTACTTCCGTACCTGGCCCTTCAAGTACTAGGTAACCCCCCTTAGGGGTTGGGAATGGAGGGAGGAGCATGAAAAAGGTGTTGGTAGGACTGATGGCGGCGTTGGGGCTGGCCTTGGGCCAGCAGCAGGTGACCCTCTTCTGGTCGGGGGCCATCACCGGGCCCACCTCGGAGACCGGGGCCCCCTACGGAGCGGGGATTGAGGACTACTGCCGGCACATGGTCCGGAGCATCCCGGGGGTGGTCCTGAACTGCGTGGTGCGGGACGACCGCTACGATAACGCCACCACGCAGCGCCTCTTTGAGGAGGCGGTGGACCGCTTCAAGATCCCCATCTACCTGGGCTACAGCACCGGGGGGATGCTGCAGATGAAGGCCCTGGTCCAGGAGCTGAAGATTGTCACCATGCCGGCCTCCAACCACGTGGGCCTCATTGACCCGCCCAACGGGGACTACTTCTTCATCCCCGTTTCCACCTACTCCGAGCAGGTGGTGGCCCTCCTGGAGTACGTGGCCAAGCAGAAGAAGGGGGCCAAGGTGGCCCTGGTGGTCCACCCCTCCCCCTTCGGGCGTGCCCCCGTGGAGGATGCCCGCAAGGCGGCCCAGCGTCTGGGCCTCCAGATCGTGGACGTGCAGGAGGTGGGTGGCGGCAACCTGGACAACACCGCCCTCCTCCGGCGCTTTGAGGCGGCGGGAGTGGAGTTCGTGGTGCACCAGAACGTGGCCGGCCCCGTGGCCAACATCCTCAAGGACACCCGGCGTCTGGGGCTTTCCGGGAAGATGCGCCACCTGGGGGCGGTGTACACCGGCGGGGTGGACCTCATCAGCCTGGCAGGGGAGGCGGCGGAGGGCTTCCTCTGGGCCAGCCCCTACTACACCCCCCAGGAGGACACCCCGGGCATCCGGCTGCAGAAGGAGCTGGTCTCCCGCTTCGGGCGGCCGGCCAGCTACGCGGAGAACCACAACTACACCGCGGGCATGCTGGCGGCGGCCATCGCCGTTGAGGCCATCAAGCGGGCCCAGGAGCGCTTCAAGCGGGTGACCAATGAGACCGTTTACCAGGCCATCGTGGGCATGAACGGGCCCAACGCTTTCAGGCCGGGCCTGGCGGTCTCTACCAAGCAGGGCATTGAGGTAGACTTCACCAAGAGTGAGCGCACCGGGGCGGAGGGGCTCAGGATCCTCGAGGTCAAGGGAGGACGCTTCGTGCCCATCACCGAGCCCTTCACCTCCCTCCTCTTCCGCCAGGTGCACTACGGCCAGTAGCCCCTAGCCGGCCCGGGGGGGCCTCCTCCCGGGCCTTCCTTTACCGCCATGGACCTGAACCCCACGCGTCCTGAGGACTTGGGCCCCATCCTGCTCCTGGTCAACAACATTGAGGTGGTCTACCACGACATCATCCAGGTGCTCCGCGGCGTCTCCCTGAAGGTGCCCGAGGGGCGCATCACCGCCCTCCTGGGCCCTAACGGGGCGGGGAAGACCACCACGCTCCGGGCCATCTCCGGCCTCCTCATCCCCGAAGACGGGGAGGTGGTCCGGGGGGAGATCCTTTACCGGGGCGAGCCCATCCACGGCCGCCCTCCCGAGGAGATCGTGCGCCTGGGCATCGTGCAGGTGCTGGAGGGCCGGCGGGTCTTCAAGCATCTCACCGTGGAGGAGAACCTGCGGGTAGGCACCCTCACCCGCAAGGAAGTCCACCTCAAGGAGGAGCTGGAGCGCATCTACCACTACTTCCCCCGGCTGGCCGACCTGCGGCACCGCCTGGCGGGGTACTGCTCCGGAGGGGAGCAGCAGATGATCGCCATCGGCCGGGCCCTCTTGGCCAAGCCCCGCCTCCTCCTTCTGGACGAGCCTTCCCTGGGTCTGGCCCCTCTTTTGGTGCGGGAGATCTTTGACATCGTGGCCCGGGTGAACGCCGAGGAGGGGGTGACGGTGCTGGTGGTGGAGCAGAACGCCCGGGTGGCCCTTTCCATCGCCCACTACGGCTACATCATGGAAACGGGGCGCATCGTCCTGGAGGGAGACCGGGACTACCTCCTGGAAAACCCCGACGTGCAGGAGTTCTACCTGGGGGTGGCCAAGGGGGGTGGGCGGAAGAGCTTCAAGGAGGTCAAGGCCTACAAGCGCCGGAAGCGCTTCATGTAGGCCCCGACCCCCTTGGCCCTCAGTGGGGGGTGAGCCCCCCGTCCACGCACAGGGTCTGGCCGGTGATGTAGCCGGCGGCCTCGGAGACCAAAAAGGCCACGGCCTCGGCCACCTCCTCGGGCTGGCCGAAGCGCCCAGCGGGGATGGACTTGAGGTAGGCCTCCTTCACCTCGGGGGGGAGTTTCTCCGTCATCTCCGTCTGGATGAAGCCGGGGGCCACGGCGTTCACCGTGATGCCCCGGCCGGCGTACTCCTTGGCCACCGCCCGGGTGAAGCCGATGAGCCCGGCCTTGGAGGCCACGTAGTTGGCCTGGCCGGGGTTGCCCAGGAGGCCCACCACGCTGGTGATGTTCACGATGCGGCCGAAGCGGGCCTTCATCATCAGCTTGATGGCCTCCCGGGTGGTGCGGAAGGCGGCGGAGAGGTTGGCCTCGAGGACCACCTCCCAGTCCTCGTCCTTCATGCGCACCAAAAGGGTGTCCCGGGTGATGCCGGCGTTGTTCACCAGGGTGTCCAGCCCGCCCAGCACCTCGGCCGCCTGGTGGACCAAGAGGGTGGCGGCCTCCGCCTCCAGCAGGTTGGCCCCCAGGAGGGCCACCAGGGGGCTACCCAGCCTCCTGGCCTCCTCGGCCACCGCCTCGGCCTTTTCCCGGTTCTGGCCGTAGTGGATGGCCAGGGCAAAGCCTTCCCGGGCAAGCCTTAAGGCGATGGCCCGGCCGATGCCGCGGCTGGCTCCGGTGACTAGGGCTTTACGCATTCTCCACCTCCAGGGCGTGCTTCAGGCTTTCGGGGTCGGTGACGCTCTGGACCTGGGCGCCGGGGAGGGTCCGGGCCACCAGGCCCTTCAGCACCTCCCCGCTGCCGAACTCCAGAAAGCGCCTCACCCCCCTCCCTTCCATGTCCAAAAGGGTCTCCACCCAGCGCACGGGGCTGGTGATCTGCTTTAGGAGAAGCTCCCGGATTCTTTCCGGGTCCTCCTCGGGCCTGGCGGTCACGTTGCTGTAGACGGGGAAGCGGGGCCGCCTGAGGGCTACTTCCGCCAGGTCCTGGGCCAGGCGCTTTTGCGCGGGGGCCATCAGGGAGGAGTGGAAGGGGGCGGAGACGGGCAGGAAGACGATGCGGGCCCGTTTTTCCCTAAGCCGTTCGGCCGCCTTCTCCACCGCCTCTTTGCGCCCGGAAAGCACCGTCTGTTCGGGGGCGTTGAGGTTGGCCACCTCCACCCCCTCAAGCCCTTCCAAGGCCCTTTGGATTTCCCCCAGGGGAAGCTTCAGCACCGCGGCCATGGCCCCTTCCCCCGGGGGCACGGCCTCTTGCATGTACCTTCCCCGCAGGCGCACAAGCCTTAAGGCGTCCTCCAGTTCCAGGGTGCCCGCGGCCACGTGGGCGGTCCACTCCCCCAGGGAGTGCCCCGCGGCCAAAAGGGGTTCCTTCCCCCCTGCCGCCAGGAAGGCCCGGTAGGCGGCGTAGCCCACCGCCAGGAGGGCGGGCTGTTGGTTTTCCGTGAGGGTGAGGGCCTCCTCGGGGCCCTCCCACATCACCCGAAGGAGGCCAGGGAGCGTGGCCTCGGCCCGCTCCAGCACTTCCTTGGCCGCGGGGAAAGCCTCGTAAAGAGCCCGGCCCATCCCCACCCGCTGGGAGCCTTGGCCCGGGAAAAGGGCGGCGTACATCAGGCCCCTCCCCAGGTGAGGACCGCCGCGGCCCAGGTGAGCCCGGCGCCAAAGGAAACCAGGAGCACGTGGTCCCCCTCCTGGATGCGCCCCTCGTCCACCGCCTCCTTGAGGGCCAGGGGGATGGAGGCGGTGGAGGTGTTGCCGAAGCGGTCCACGTTCACCACCACCCGCTCCCAGGGGAGGCCCAGGCGCTCCCGGGCGGCGTCAATGATGCGCAGGTTGGCCTGGTGGGGGACAAAGGCCTTGATGTCCTCGGGGTGCAGGCCTGCCTTCTCTATGGCCTCGAGGGTGGCGGTGTTCATCACCCGCACGGCGAACTTGAAGACCTCCCGCCCGTTCATGTAGAGGCGGTTGCGCATGGAGGTGCCGTCGGGAAGCCGCGGGGCCACGCAGGCGTGGTAGAGCTCCTTGGCTCCGCTCCCATCCGCCCCCAGCACGAAGGAGCGGAAGCCAAACCCCTCCCGCACCCTTCCCACCACCGCCGCTCCGCCCCCGTCCCCGAAGAGCACGGCGGTGGAGCGGTCGTTCCAGTCCAGGATCTTGGAGAGGGCCTCCGCCCCCACCACCAGCACCTTGCGGGCCAGGCCCGCCTCCACCAGGGCGTGGGCCTGGGCCAGGCCGTAGAGCCAGCCCGGGCAGCCCGCCAGGAGGTCGTAGGCGAAGGCTTGAAGGCCAAAGCGGGCCTGCACCAGGGCGGCGGTGTCGGGGAAAAGGGCGTCTGGGGTGTTGGTGGCCACGATCACCCCGTCCACCCCCTCGAGGGCCCCCGGGTGCCGGGCCAGGAGGTCCTCCACCGCGCGGAAGGCCAGGTCCGAGGTGTACTCGTCCTCCGCGGCGATGCGCCTTTCCCGGATCCCGGTGCGGGTCACGATCCACTCGTCGGAGGTGTCCAGGTAGGCCTCAAACTCCTCGTTGCGCATGACCCTCTGCGGGGCGTAAGCCCCCAGGGCCAGGATGCCGCTCATGCCTGACCTCCTGTCATGGGCCCCACTATACCCAGTGGGCATGAAAAAAGTTGAGGCCCCGGGGGCCGGGGCCAGGGAGTCTTGACCCGGTCTAGACTTCCAGCACCTTGCGCCCGTCGTAGTAGCCGCACTCCGGGCAGACGGTGTGGGGGGGCCTCATGGCCTTGCACTCGGGGCAGGGCACCAGGGTCGGGGGGGTCAGGGCGTGGTGGCTCCTGCGGGCGTCGCGCCGCGCCTTAGAGGTCTTCTTCTTGGGTACAGGGTGCTTGGCCATCTCCAGTCCTCCGTGGGGGGGGCAGGCCCCCCGCTAAACCCCTGGTAGTATAGCAGACCCGCTAGAGTTCGGAAAGGAGGTCTTTGAGGCCCAGGAGGGGGTGCTGGAGTCCGGCCTCGTGGCCGCAGTCCACCAGGTTGCGGTCGGCTCCGCACACCGGGCAAAGCCCCTTGCATCCCTCGTGGCAGAGGACGGTGTAGGGCATTTCCGTCACGAAGGCCTCGGTGAGGAAGGGCATGAGGTCCAGGTCGGGCCCGCCGAAGGCGTAGTACTCGTCCTCCGCCTCCTCGTGGAAGACCACCTCCGGAAGGCCCTGCTGGTAGCGGAGGAGGTGCTGGAAATGGGCGTGGATGGGGGTGGGGGTGGGCCTGAGGCAACGGCGGCACTCCATGAGCACCGTGCCCTTCACCTCCCCGGAGAGCCAGTACTCGTCCCCCCCCACCGCGGAGACCGCCACCTTCCAGGAGGCCTCGCCTTCCAGGAGAAAGCGCTCCTCCCCCACCTGGAAGGCCTTCCGCACCACCCCGGCGGCCCGGGTGGTGCCGCCCTCCTTCAGGAGGCGGGCCAGGTTGATGCTTGCCACCTCGCGGTGTTCCATCCTTACAAGTATAGCCCCGAAAAGGCCTTTTTCCTAGGGGGGGGGGCATAAACTTCCCGGGCGGTGCATGGGGGTTTCTGCTAGCATGCCCCCCATGGACCGGGTAGCGGTGATCGGCGTGCCCATGGACCTGGGGGCGGGACGGCGCGGGGTGGACATGGGGCCTTCGGCCCTGCGCTACGCCCGGCTCCTGGAGGAACTGGAGGCCCTGGGCTATGGGGTGGAGGACCTGGGGGACGTGCGGGTCCCCCTGGCGGAGACCCTCAGGGCCCGGCGCCACGCCTCCTACCTGGAGGAGATCCGCCAGGCGGCCCTGGAGCTTAAGGAAAGGCTAAAGGCGCTCCCGGAGGGCGTCTTCCCCATCGTCCTCGGGGGGGACCACTCCTTAAGCATGGGCTCGGTCTCCGGGGTGGCCCGGGGCCGCATGGGGGTCATCTGGGTGGACGCCCACGGGGACTTCAACACCCCAGAGACCAGCCCCAGCGGCAACATCCACGGCATGCCCCTGGCCGTGCTTTGCGGCCTGGGCCACCCCCGGCTCACGGAGGCCTTCCACGCCGTGGACCCCAAGGACGTGGTGCTCATCGGGGTGCGGAGCCTGGACCCGGGGGAGAAGCGCCTCCTGCGGGAGATGGGCGTGGCCGTCTACACCATGCACGAGGTGGACCGCCTGGGGGTGGCCCGCATCGCCGAGGAGGTTCTGGCCAGGCTTGAGGGCCTTCCCCTCCACGTCTCCCTGGACGCGGACGTCCTGGACCCCACCCTGGCCCCCGGGGTGGGGACCCCGGTGCCTGGGGGGCTCACCTACCGGGAGGCCCACCTCCTCATGGAGATCCTGGCCCAGTCGGGCCAGGTGCGAAGCCTGGACCTGGTGGAGGTGAACCCCATCCTGGACGAGAGGAACCGTACGGCAGAGATGATGGTGGGCCTGGCCTTGAGCCTCCTGGGCAAGCGCATCCTTTAGGAGGCAAGCCGGCGGAGGGCCTGCCCCAGGGCCTTCCCCTGGCAGAAGGCCTGGGCTAGGTGGGCAAACTCCGGGAGGCGCTTCCGGTGCAGCAGGGGCTCTAGGGCACTCCTGGCCCACTCGCTCACCAGAACGGGGAAGTCTAGGCCGTTTTCCCAAAAGTAGGCCTCGGCCTCCTGCCAGGCGCCCTCCATGCGGCGGAAAAGGGCCTTCAGGTCCCGGGGGGGCGGGGCCTCGGGCCAGAGGAAACCGCTCACCACCCCGAGAAGCCAAGCCCCCTGCAGGTCCTTGGGTAGGCCCTCAGCCCCCTGGCGCACGTAGGCCAAGGGATTCTTGCGGAGAAGCTCCTTGGGCAGACGGGCCGAGGGGTCTTCCATGTCCTTGCCTCCACTCTAGAGGGGTGGGGAAAGAAGAACAAGGGGGCTCCGAAGAGCCCCCTTGCGCAAGGGGTTTTTAGCCACCTGCGGCCAGGGCAGGAAGGAGGGTGCCCGGGAAAAGGCCCAGGAGCAGGAGGAGGAGGGCCACCAGCAGGGCCACCCCGCGGGCCAGGGGCCTGGGGGCCGCCTGTCCTTCCCCCTTCTGGAAGGGGGCGAGGCCCAGGGCCAGGTAGTAGTAGGCGCTCACGGCGCTGGTGAGGAGGGCCAGCACCAAAACCCCCCAGGCCCCCACGCGGGCGGCCTCGCTGAAGACCAGGTACTTGCCCCAGAAGCCCGCCAGGGGGGGCAGGCCCAGGAGGGAGAGGGCGGCCACCAGGAGGGCCAGGCCCAGGAGGGGGTCCCGGTGGAAGAGGCCCCGGAGGCTTTCCAGGGGCACGCGGTCGGCAGAGACCTCGCTAAGTACGGCAAAGGCCAGGCCGGTGGCCAGCACGTAGGTGAGGAGGTAGAAGCCCAGGGCCTGGGCGTTGCCGGTGTAGAGGGCCAGGGCCATGTACCCCGCGTGGGCGATGGAGGAGTAGGCGAGGAGGCGCTTGGCCTCCTTCTGGGACAAGGCGGCCAGGTTCCCGAGGACCACCGAGAGGGCGATAAGGAGGGTGAGGGCCTCCGGCACCCCGGGGGCGGCCACCCGCAGGAGGGCGGCAAAGGCCGCCGCCTTCACCGCGGTGGCCATGAAGAGGACCACGGGGGTGGGGCTTCCCTGGTACACGTCCGGGGTCCAGAAGTGGAAGGGGGCCAAGGCCACCTTGAAGCCCAGGCCCACCAGGAGGAGGCCCAGGGCCAGGGCATAGAGGGGCCCCTCCCCAGGGGTGCCCGCCAGGAGGCTACCCGTGGCCCCATAGTGGAGGGCGGTGCCGTAGAGGAAGAAGGCCGCGGCCAGGGCCCCCAGAAGGAAGTACTTGAGGGCGGCCTCGAGACCCTCCCCCCGCCGCCAGGTGGCCAGGGCGTAGAGGGGCAGGGAGAGGGCCTCGAGGGCCACCAGCATCAGGACCAGGTTCTGGGTGGAGGCCAAAAGGTGCATGCCGGTGGCGGCATAGAGGACCAGCAGGTGGAACTCAAAGCGGCGGGTGCGCACCAGGCCCACCGTCCAAAGGGCCCCGAGAAGGGCAAGCAGGGTGAAGACCTGGGAGATGCCGTCCACCTGGTAGGGCCCGAAGGCAAAGGGCTTCCCCCAGGTGAGAAGGAGGGCGAGGAGGCCCAGGGAAAGCCCCAGGATGGTGAGGCGCTTGAAAAGGGGTACGGAGACGAAGAAGCCCAGAAGGGTGAGGGCCACGGAGAACGCGCTCAGGACCAGGAGGGTCATGCGCCACCTCCTAGAAGTTGGGCGAAGGCCTCGGCCAGGGGCTTAAGGCCCTCGAGGAAGAACCCGGGGAAGACCCCCATGAGCACCAGGGCCGCCACCGCCAGGGCAGCGAAGGGCCACTCGGCCCCCTCCAGGTCCCCGATGCCCTTAGGGCCCTCCTCCCAGAAGGTCCGCTGGAAGGCGGTGAGGGCATAGGCTGCCCCGGCGATCACCGAGAAGAAGGCCAAGGCGGCAAGCCAGGGGCTCGCCTTGTAGGCCCCGAGGAGGGTAAGGAGCTCCCCGGGGAAGCCGGAAAGCCCAGGAAGCCCCACCATGGCCAGGAAGAGGAAGAGGGCCAAAGCGGCCATCCCGGGGGCGCTGGCCGCCAGGCCCCGGAAGCGGCCGATCTCCAGGGTGTGGAGCCTCTCGTAAAGCCGCCCCGCCAGGAGGAAAAGCCCCCCGGTGTACACCCCGCTGGCCGCCAGGAGGTAAAGCCCCCCCAGGGCCCCCTCGGGGGTGCCCGAGAAGATGCCCAAGGCAGCCACCCCCATGTGGGACACCCCGGCATAGGCCAGGAGGGTTTTGAAGTCCCGGGCGGAGAAGGCCACCCAGGCCCCGTAAACTGCTCCTAGCGCGGCCAGGAAGAGGAGAAGGCCCTGGGCTTCCGCAAACCCTTCCGGGGCCAGGGGAATGGCAAAGCGGAAGAAGGCGAAGACCCCCACCTTGTACAGGGTGCCCAGGGCGTCGGCCAGGCCCGAGGGGTGGTTTTCCTGGTGGAAGAGGGGAAGCCAGGCGTGAACGGGGAAGAGGGGGGTCTTGACGGCGAAGGCCAGGGCAAAGCCCAGGAAGACCCATAAGGCCGCGCCCCCCTGCACGGGGTGGGCCAGGAGGTCTTCCAGGAGGAAGCTGGGGCTTCCTCCCAGGACCTTCACCGCCAGGATGGCGGCCAGCATGGGCAAGGAGCCCGCCAGGGTGAAGAGGAGGAAGGTGTAGATGGCCCTAAGCCGTCCCTCACCCCCATAGAAGTAGAGCATGAGGAGGGCGGGGATCAGGGCCGCCTCAAAGAAGACGTAGAAGACCAGAAGGTCCCGGGCGGCGAAAAGCCCCAGGAGGAGGCCCTCCATGAGGAGGGCCAGACCTAAAAACCGCCCCTCCACCTTGGCCACCAGCGCTCCCAGAAAGACGGTGAGGCCCACCGTGAGGAAGAAGAGGGCGGAAAGCCCGTCCAGGCCAAAGGCCCAGTACACCCCGGCTCCGGGCAGGAGCGGGGCCTTGACCCCGTAGGCCACCCCTCCGGGGTGGGCCAGGAAGAGGTAGAGGTTGAGGAGGAAGCTGGCCCCTGCCCCCAGGACCCCAAGCCACCGGGGCAGGCCCAGGAGGAGCAGGAGGCCCAACAGGATGGGTAGGAGGATCGCCAAGACTACCACCGCATCACCCCCAGAAGGAGCAGCACGCCCAGCACGAAAAGAAGGGCGTAGACCCTAAGGTAGCCGGCCTGCAGGCGGGCAAGGCCCTGCCCTACTTGGCGCACCCCGCTCCCTAGGCCAAAGTAGCCCCGAAGGAGGCCGCCATCCCCATAGAAGAGGGCCTCGGCCAAGGCCTTTAAGGGGTTCACCAGGAGGGCGTTGTACACCTGGTCCACATAGAAGCTTTCCCGGCTCCAGGCTTCAAAGCGCAGGTACCACCCGGGCAGGACTTTCCTCTGGAAGAAGGTGTAGCCCAGCCAGAGCCCCAGGAGGGCCACCGCTCCCGAGAGGGCGATCAGGCCCCACTCCACCCCCAGGGAGAGGTGGTGGTACTCAAGCTCCGCCAGGGTGGGCTTGAGGAAGGGCTCCAGGAGGTTGGGCAGGGGGTGGGGCAGGGCCAAGTACCCCGCCAGGAGGGAGCCCAGGGCCAGGAGGTGGTTGGGCCAGAGCATGACCGGAGGGGCCTCGTGGGGGTGGTGGTGGCCCCGCTCCTCCCCCAGGAAGACCAGGACGAACCAGCGCATGGCGTACATGGCCGTGAGCACCGCCACCAGGAGCGCCCCCACGTAGAACCCCACCCCCCCGAAGGGGTGGGTGAGGGTGGCGGTGAGGATGGCGTCCTTGGACCAGAACCCCGAGAGGAGGGGAAGCCCCCCTAAGGCCAGGGCCCCGATCAGGCCGTGCCATCGGGTGGCGGGCAGGTGCTTCCAGAGCCCGCCCATCTTGCGCACGTCCTGCTCCCCGCCCAGGGCGTGGATTACCGAGCCGGAGGCCAGGAAGAGGAGGGCCTTGAAGAAGGCATGGGTGAAGACGTGGAAGAGGGCCACCCAGTAGGCCCCCACCCCCGCGGCCAGGAACATGTACCCCAGCTGGCTGATGGTGGAGTAGGCCACGATCTTCTTGATATCCGTCTGCCCGAAGGCGGAAAGGGCCCCGTAGAAGGCGGTCAGGAGGCCGATGACGGCGATGGTGTAGGAGACATCGGGAAGGGCGCTGTAGAGGAAGGAGCTCCGGGCGATGAGGTAGACCCCCGCGGTCACCATGGTGGCCGCGTGGATGAGGGCGGAGACGGGGGTGGGGCCGGCCATGGCGTCGGGGAGCCAGACCATGAGGGGCACCTGGGCGCTCTTGCCCACCGCCCCCAGGAAGAGGAGAAGCCCCGCCAGGGCCAGGAGGGAGGGGTTCTTGAGGGGGCCCTCCAGGGCCTCCCTGAGCTCGCTGATGGAAAGCGTGCCGTAAAGGGCCCAGAGGATGGCCATGCCCAGCATGAAGCCCAGGTCGCCGATGCGGTTCACGATGAAGGCCTTGCGGGCGGAGTCGGCGTACTGGGCGTTTTTGTACCAGAAGCCGATGAGGAGGAAGCTGGCCAGGCCCACCCCCTCCCAGCCGATGAACATCACCGGGTAGCTGTCGGCCAGGACCAGGGTGAGCATCATGGCGATGAAGAAGTTGAAGTAGGCGAAGAAGCGGCTAAAGCCCGGGTCCCCGTGCATGTAGCCGATGGCGTAGACGTGAATGAGGAAGCCCACCCCGGTCACGATGATGAGCATGAAGCCCGAAAGGGGGTCCAGGAGGAGGCTGAAGGGAATGCCGGGAAGCCACTCCGCGTGGAAATGGCTTTCCCCCCGCAAAAGAAGCCCCACCCCGATGAGGAAGGAGGCCAGGACCAGCCCGGAGGCGATGACCCCGGGAAAGGGTTCTTTCATGCGCTTGCCGAAGAGCCCCAGGAGGGCAAAGCCCAAGAGGGGAAGCAGAATCGTGAGGAGAAGCATCATCACCCCCTAAGCTCGGAGAGGTCGTCCACCGCGGTGCTCTCCCGGTGGCGGAAGATGGCCACGATGAGGCCCAGGCCCACGGCCACCTCCGCGGCGGCGATGGCGATCACCATGAGGGCCGCCACCTGCCCTTCCAGGCCGTAGGCCCGGGCAAAGCCCACCAGGGAGAGGTTGGCGGCGTTCAGCATGAGCTCTATGGAGAGGAAGACCAGAATGGCGGTCCTGCGGGTCAGGACCCCGTAGACCCCCAGGGCGAAGAGGAGGGCAGAGGCCAGGAGGTAGCTCACCGCACCACCTCCTTCTCCTCCTTACGCTCCTCGGGCCTTAGGGCGTCCAGGGGACGGGTGGGCTGGACCAGGGCCACCGCCACCACCGTGGCCGCCATGAGCAAAAATCCCACGGCCAGGAGCACCAGGAGCCAGTCCCCGTAGAGGAGGGGCCCCAGGGCCTGGGGCAGGCCCCCCTCTAGGTTCTGGGTGAAGGCGAGCCTGAGCCCCCAAAGCCCCGAGAGGAGTACCCCCGCCACCCCCAGGGCCAGCAGGAGGGCTAGGGGCTTGCTGCGCACCAGGGGGTCAAAGCCCACCTCCCCTTGGGCGGCGAAGAGGAGCATGATGACGAAGAGGAAGAGGACTACGATGGCCCCGGCATACACGATGATCTGGATGAAGCCCAGGAACCTGGCGTCCAGGGCCACGTAAAGCCCGGCTAGGACCAGGAAGTTGGCGATGAGGGCCAGGGCGGCGTGGATGGCGTTCCGCAGGGTGACCACCAGGACCCCGGTTCCCAGGAGGAAGAGGAGGGCCAAGGCTTCCAAGGGGCTCACTTCTTCCCTCCTTCCGTGGGGGCGCGGAAGCCCTCCAGCTCCGGGCGCACGTAGGGGACCACATAGCCGGGTTTCACCGCCTTGCCGGTCATCTTGGCCTCCCGGCGCTGGGGCTTGGTGCCCATCACGTCCACCAGCATGTCCTCCTTGCCGTAGATGAGGTCGGAGTACTGGTAGTCCGCCATCTCAAAGTCGTAGCCCAGCACGATGGCCCCGGTGGGGCAGGCCTCTTCGCAAAGCCCGCAGAAGATGCACCGGAGCATGTTGATCTCGTACACCTTGGCGTACCGCTCCCCGGCGGAAACCGGGTTTTCCGGGTCGTTCTCCGCCGGTTCCACGTAGATGGCGTAGGCGGGGCAGGCGGCGGCGCAGAGGCTGCAGCCAATGCACTTCTCCAGGCCGTTGGGGTGCCGGGTGAGCACGTGGCGGCCATGGAAGCGGGGCTTGAGGGCCACGGGGGCATCGGGATAGGGGACGGTGACGGGTTTGGAGAAGAGGTACTTGAGGGTGATCCCCAGGCTTTGCGCCAGGGCTTTCAGGGTCATGCGCCACCTCCTTTACGTACGGGCTTGGGGCTGTAGAAAAGCCCGGCCAGGAGCACCAGGAAGCTCAGGGCAGAGAGGTAGAGGAGGTAGCTCCTGGGCAGGCCCAGGGCCACCACCAAGGCGGTGATGAGGAACCACACCAGGGCTACCGGGAAGAGGAAGCCCCAGCCGAAGCGCAGGAGCTGGTCGTAGCGCAGGCGGAACCAGGTAGCCCGGATCCAGATGAAGAGGAAGAGGAAGAAGGCGATTTTGAGGAACATCCAGAGGTAGGGCACCTCCAGGAAGGGCATGGTCCAGCCGCCCAGGAAGAGGGTGGGGATGAGGGCGCTGGCGGTGATGAAGTGGATGTACTCCGTCATCTGGAAGAGGGCCCACTTGATGGAGCTGTACTCCGTGTGGTATCCCCCCACCAGCTCCTGCTCCGCCTCCGGGAGGTCAAAGGGCGTTCTGGCGGCCTCGGCCAGGGCGGCGATGGCGTAGACCAAGAAGGCGGGGAAGGCGTAGAGGAAGAGCCAGCCGTTTTCCTTCTGCCAGTTCACGATGTCCTGGAGGTTCAGGCTTCCCACCAGGAGCACCGGGGCCAGGAGGGCGATGCCCAGGCCGAGCTCGTAGCTGATGAGGCTGGCCGAGGAGCGCAAGGAGCCCAGGAGGCTGTATTTGCTCCCCGAGGCCCATCCCGCCAGGAAGATGCCGTAGATGGCCATCTCGCTCACGGCGAAGAGGTAGAGGAGGCCCAGGTCCAGGTTGAGGACCCAGGGCTGGTAGCCGAAGAAGCTTCCCGGGGGGCCGAAGGGGATGGCCCCAAAGGCCAGGAGGGCGAAGACCACCCCGATGAGGGGGGCCAGGACGAAGAGCACCCGGTCAGCCTTTTCCACCACTAGGTCTTCCTTGAAGATGCTCTTGATGGCGTCGGCCACGGGCTGGAGCAGGCCGGAGGGCCCCACCCGGTTGGGTCCCAGGCGGATCTGAAAGCGGGCGAGGAGCCGGCGCTCAATGAGGGTCATGAAGGCGAAGGCGGTGAGGAGGCCGATCACCACCAAGAGGGCCTTCAGGGCCACCACCCAGTAGGGGTCCAGGGGGTAGTTCATGCCTCACCTCCCGTGGGGACCAGGATCCTGGCCTCGGCCCGGCGCCCGGCCAGGGGACCGAGGGCGGAGAGGTAGAGAAAGCCCTTGGGCAGGTCCTCCCGCAGGGCCACCCGGGCCTCTACGGGGCCGTAGGGGGTCTCCACCGCCACCTTGGCCCCTTCCACCAGGGCCTCGGCCCGGGCGGTTTCCGGGTGGACCCAAAGCTCCCTCACCGTGGCCTGGGCCGCCTTCCCCACCCCCTGGGCCTCCCGCCACATGGTGGGTCTGAGGAATAGGCGTCCTTCCTGGGGCTTGGGCCGCAGGACCTTGGTGCGGTAGGCCAGAAGGCCCATGGGGGATGGGACCTTCCGGGCCCGGAGTTCCTTTTCCGCCTCGAGGTGGAGCCGGAAGGGAGGTCTCACCCCCAGGGCCTCGGCCAGCAGGGCCAGGACCTGGAGGGCGCCTTCCGCCTCCCCGTTCTCAATGGGGGCGGGGGTGAGGGGGAGGACCCGGCCCTCCAGGTTCACCAGGTGCCCCCGCTTCTCGTAGAAGGTGGGGGCGGGGAAGACCACGTGGGCGTACCGCTCGGCCAGGGGGTGGAGGTGGCTTAGGTGCATGACCACGAAGCGCTTTTCCCGAAGGGCGGCCTCGGGGGGCACGAAACCGTAGTAAGCGTAGGGGGCCCCGGCTTCGTCCCAGGCGGCGCCCTTCTCCCCGGGCCAGACCCCCATGGCCTCGAGGCCCCGGGCGTTAGCCGCTGGGGTCATGGCCAGGACCTTGGCCCCCTTGCGCTCGGCCAGGAGCCTGGCCCTCTCCGCGGCCACGCTGTCCTGCAACACCCCGGCCCCCAGGAGGAGCACGGGGCGTTCCGCCTTCTCCCAGGCCTCCTTGGCCTGCTGGACCGGGCCGCTGGCCTCCTTCTCCCCAAGGAGGGCTAGGAGGACCTCCCGCTCCTCCCCGGGGGCGTGGACCCCGTGTACGGCGGCCCAGCGCATGAGGGGGGTGCGGTAGGGGGCGAAGACGGCCATCTTGTCCAGGCGCCGGAACATCCTCTCCCGGATCTGCAGGTCGGCGAAGGGGGTCCCGTGCTGGAAGCGGAAGGGGGGCTTGAGGTCGCGGACGAACTCGGAGAGGCGGAGGTGAAGGATGGGGGCCTCCTCCGTGGGGTCGCCCAGGACGAGGGCGAAGTCGGCCAGGAGGAGCTCCTCCAGGGTGGCCGGGGGGAAGAGGCTGGCTGGGGCGGCGGTGCGGCCCTGGAAGTCCAGGTGGGGGGTCTTGAGGGCCTTGGCCAGCTCCGCGGCCATCAGGCCCTCCTCGAGGGTGGCGTCCTGGGGCAGGTAGAGACCCACCTCTTCCCGGCGGGCCTCCTTGAGCCCCTCCCGCAGGGCGGCGAAGGCCTCCTCCCAGGAGGCCTCCTCCAGGCGGCCGTTCTTGCGCACCAGGGGCCGCTTGAGGCGGTTTTGGTCGGCCCACTCGTGGCCGAAGCGGCCCGCGTCGCAAAGCCAGATTTCGTTGACCTCAGGCACCTCCCGGGCACGGATGCGCAAGAGCTCCCCGCTGCGGGTATCCACGGTGATGCCGCACCCCACGGGGCACAGGGCGCAGCTGGTGGGGGTTTCCTCCATCTCCCAGTTGCGGGCCCGGAAGCGGGCGGTGAGGTCCAGGAGGGCTCCTACCGGGCAGATGTCCGTGATGTTCCCGGAGAAGCCCGAGGGCAGGCCGAAGTCCATGGTGCCGATGAAGGTGTGCACGCCCCGCTCAATGAAGTCCAGCACCTCGTCCCCGGGGACCTCCTCAAAGTAGCGCACGCACCGCTTGCAGTGGATGCACCGCTCCCGGTCCAGGACCACGAAGGGGGAGAGGGGGTGGTGCTTGTCCACGTGGCGGCGGGTGAACGCAAAGCGGGTGTACACGGGAAGCTCCAGGGGGGCTTTCTGGTAGTACTTCTCGTAGAGCCCGTACTCCACCGTGCGGTCCTGGAGCTCGCAGGCCCCGCCCTTGTCGCAGGTGGGGCAGTCCAGGGGGTGGTTGAGGAGGGTGAACTCCACCATCCCCGCCTGGGCCTCCTTCACCAGGTCGGAGAGGGTGTCCACCACCATCCCCTCCGCCACCGGGGTCACGCAGCTCGCCGCCAGCTTGGGCTGCCAGGCGATCTCCGGCTCCCCCTTGGCGTCCAGCACCGGCTTGCCGTCGGGTCCCTTCTTGGGCAGGCCGACGCGCACCAGGCACATGCGGCAGGCCCCGATGGGGGAGAGGTGCTTTTCCGAGCAGAAGAGGGGCACGTCATACCCCGCGTGGAACACCGCATCCATGACGCTAGTCCCCGGGGGCACTTCCACCACGCGGTCGTTTACCTTGACCCTGACCACCTTCACCTCCATAGGCTCGGCCTGGGTACGGGCTGCTTTTCCCGCGCCAGGCTCAGGTACTGCGCCTTGAAGTGCTTCAGAGAACCCTTCACCGGCCAGACCGCGGCGTCTGCCAGGGGGCAGAAGCTACGGCCCTCAATGAGGGGCAGGAGGGCCTCCAGGGTCTCCACGTCCCCTTCCTCCCCCTGGCCCGAGCCGATCTTGGCGAAGAGGTTCACCATGAACCCCGCCACCCCCTCCCGGCAGGGGGTGCACTTGCCGCAGGACTCGTGGGCGTAGAAGCGGGTCACGTTCCACATGGCGTCCACCATGCTTACCCTCTCCGGGATGAGGATCACGCCTCCGGTGCCCAGCATGGAGCCCTGGGCCTGCAGGTGCTCGTAGCTCATGGGGGTGTCCAGGACCTCCTCGGTGAAGGGCAGGGGAGGGGTGGAGGAACCCCCGGGAATGATGGCCTGGATGGGCTCCAGGGGGCCTCCCGCCCAGTCGTAGAGGAGCTCGCGGAAGGTGGTGCCCATGGGGAGCTCGTAGACCCCGGGGCGCCGCACGGGGCCCGAGACCTGGTAAAGCTTCATCCCCTTGGACTGGTCGGTGCCCATCTGGGCGAACCAGTCCGCCCCCCGTTCCAGGATGGGCACCACCGCGGCCAGGGTCTCCACGTTGTTGATGGTGGTGGGCTTGCCCCAGAGCCCGGACTGGGCGGGGAAGGGGGGCTTGAGCCGGGGGTTGGCCCGGAGGCCCTCCAGGGAGTTCATGAGGGCGGTCTCCTCCCCGCAGATGTAGGCCCCGGCCCCCCGGTGCACGTGGAGGTCAAAGGAGAAGTCCGTGCCGAAGAGGTTCTTCCCCAGGTAGCCCCGGGCGCGGGCCTCGCGGATGGCGGCCTCGAGGCGGTCCGCCGCCCGCCGGTACTCGCCCCGCACGTAGATGTAGCCGATGGTGGCCCGGATGGCGTACCCGGCCAGGATCATCCCCTCAATGAGGAGGTGGGGGACGTCCTCCAGGATGTAGCGGTCCTTGAAGCTTCCGGGCTCGGACTCGTCCGCGTTGCAGATGAGGTAGTGCTGCTGCCCGTCCTTGGGCATGAAGCTCCACTTGAGCCCGGTGGGGAAGCCCGCCCCGCCCCGACCCCGGAGCCCCGAGCGCTTGACCTCCTCTATGACCTCCTCAGGGGTCTTCTCCTTCAGCACCCGTTTGGCCGTCTCGTACCCCCCGTGGCGCAGGTAGTAGTCCAGCGTCCAGCTCCCCTCCTGGCCCACGTGGGCGTAGAGGGTGCGGACGAACCGGGGGTCGTGTCCGGAAACGATGGGCCCCGTCATACTTCCACCTCGTGCACGTGGTGCCCGCATTTGCCGGGGAGCTCGATCTCCTCGATGCGCTTGCCCGCCTTAAGGCCCTCCAGAAGCGCCTCAAGCCTCGCCCGGGTCACGCATTCCACATAGGGTTCGTCGTTCACCTGCACCACAGGGGCGGTGTGGCAGGACCCCAGGCACTCCACCTTCTGCACGCTGAAAAGCCCGTCCGGGGTCACCTCCCCGGGGGCGATGCCCAGCTCCTCCGTGAGGTAGTCCCAAAGCTCCTCCGCCCCGGCCAGCTTGCAGCTCAGGGTGGCGCAGACCTGGAGGTGGTACTTTCCCGTGGGCACGAACTGGTAGTAGCTGTAAAAACTTGCCACCCCCAGGACCTCGGTGGCCGTGGTGCCGGTGAGCCTGGCGATCTCCTCCACCCGCTCAGGCCTGATCCAGCCTTCTTCCTGCTGCACCCGCCGCAACAGGGGCATGATGGCGGCCCGGCGCCCCTCGGGCGGGTATTTGGCGAAGGTCTCTTCCAGGAAGTCCTGCTTGTCGTCAAAAAACCCCATCTTCCCTCCTCAAGCGGCCTCTCAGCGGTCCACGTCCCCCATCACCGGGTCCAGGCTGGCGATGATGGCCACCATGTCCGGCACCTGCTCTCCCTTGCAGGCGTAGGGGAGGCTTTGCAGGTTGACGAAGCTGGGGGCCCGCACCTTGACCCGGTAGGGCATGCTTCCCCCGTCGGAGACGATGTAGTAGCCCAGCTCCCCGCGGGCGCTTTCCGTGGGCACGTAGACCTCCCCCTTGGGGGGGTGGAAGCCCTCGGTGTAGTGCTTGAAGTGGTAGATGACCGCCTCCATGGAGGTCTCCAGGAGGTGGCGGGGAGGCGGGGTGATCTGGGGGTTGGGGTCGCGCACCGGGCCGGGCTCCAGCCGCTCCAGGGCCTGCCTTATGATCTTCACCGACTCCCGCATCTCCCGGATGCGGACGATCATCCGGTCAAACACGTCCCCGTGCTCCCCCAGGGGCACGTCAAACTGGTAGGTCTCGTACCCGCCGTAGGGGTAGGCCTTGCGCACATCGTAGTTCACCCCGCTGGCCCGCAGGGACCCCCCGGTAAGCCCCAGGTGGATGGCCACCTCCGGGGGGATGACCCCCACCCCCCGGGCCCGCTCGTGGAAGATGGGGCTTTCCGCGAAGAGGGCCTCGTACTCGTCAATGCGGTGGGGGAGCACCTCCAGGAGCTTCTTCAACTCGGGAACGAACTCCTCCGGCAGGTCCTCCTTCACCCCCCCGATGCGGATGTAGTTGTGGTGGAAGCGCTGGCCCGTCACCCACTCAAAGAGGTCCAGGATGGCCTCTCGCTCCCGGAAGGCGTAGAAGAAGGGGGTGAGGGCCCCCAGGTCCAGAAGCCCGGTGCCCAGGAAGACCAGGTGGCTGGCCAGGCGGGAGAGCTCGTTGAGGAGGATGCGGATGGTCTCCGCCCTGGGAGGCACCACCGCCCCCACCAGCCGCTCCACCGCCAGGGCGTAGGCCAGGTCGTGGGCGAAGGAGTGGAGGTAGTCCATCCGGGGCGTATACGTGATCACCTGCGTATACGTCCGGAACTCCATGTTCTTCTCAAAGCCCGTGTGGAGATAGCCGATGTGGGGGACGAGGTCCAGCACCTCCTCGCCCGAGAGGGTGACCACCACCCGCAAGACCCCGTGGGTGGAGGGGTGTTGCGGCCCCACGTTCAGGGTCATGACCTCGGTGCGGAGCTCCCTGGGCTCCTCCGCCACCCTTGGGTCCAGGTCCAGGTAGTCCTTCATTTGACCTCCTTGGCCTTCATGAGATCGGCCCAAAGGGCCCGGTACCCCTTGCGGCTACCGCCCCGGTATAGGGTGAGGCCGGGGTTCTTCCCGGTAAGGGAGGCCCGGAACTCGCTGGGCACGATGAAGCGCCCCTCGCGGAAGAGGGTGGGGGTCTCCCCCAGGGGGAAGTCCTTGCGCAGGGGGTGGCCCTCGAGGTCCTCCGGGGTGAGGATCTTCCGCAGGTCGGGGTGCCCTTCAAATACGATGCCGAACATGTCGTAGACCTCCCGCTCCAGGAAGTTGGCGCTCCCCCAGAGGTCGGTGACCGTGGGCAGGCGGGGGTCCTTCTCGGGCACATAGACCCGGACGAAGAAGCGGCTTCCGTCCCCGTCCTGCCACCCCGGCAGGGAGACCAGCTCATAGACCACGCTGAAGCGCTCGGGCCGGGGGTCCGGGTACTCCAGGTAGTCCAGGCCCACGATGTCCGCCAGGTAGTTAAAGCCCAGGGCCTTGTAGTGGACCATCTCCTCCTTGAAGGCCTCCCGGGGCATCACCACCCAGAGGTTGCCGAGGCCGTTATCCTCTATGGTGTAGCCCTTGGCCCGGGCTTCTTCCAGCACCCTATTGAGCCGCATACCTCACCCCCTGGCGCGCTTCCAGGCGGCCACGGGGGGAAGCCTCTCGCCCCGCTCGTTGACCGCCTGGCCCCGCACCTTTTTCTGTAGCTGCATCACCGCATAGATGAGGGCCTCGGGGCGCGGGGGGCAGCCGGGCACGTACACGTCCACCGGCACCACCGAGTCCACGTTCTGCACGATGGCGTAGTTGTTGAACATCCCCCCTGAGCTGGCGCAGGCCCCCATGGAGATCACCCACTTGGGGTCGGGCATCTGCTCCCAGACCCGCCGCATGACAGGGGCCATCTTCTTGGAAAGCCGGCCCGCCACGATCATCACGTCCGCCTGGCGGGGGCTTGCCCGGAAGACCTCGCTCCCGAAGCGGGCCAGGTCGTTTCTGGCGTCGGTGGAGGCCATCATCTCAATGGCGCAGCAGGCCAGGCCGAAGGTGGCGGGCCAGAGGGAGTTGGAACGCCCCCAGGCCACCAGCTTCTCCAGGGTGGTGAAGAGGATGCCCTCCCGCTCCAGCTCCTGGACGTCCCGCTCAAAGAGGTCCTTCAGTGCCACCGCATCACCCCCTTCCACCACTCGTAGAGGAAGCCCACAAAGAGGAGGAGGGTGAAGCCCAGCACCCCCAGAAAGCCGTAGAGGCCAAGCCCTCCTGCGCTCACCGCATAGGGCCAGAGGAAGGCCACCTCCACGTCAAAGAGAATGAAGAGCATGGCCACCACGTAGAAGTGCACGGGAAAACGCCGCACCTCCCCGGCGGGGTCGTTGCCCGACTCGTAGGGCATGAGCTTGGCCCGGCCCGGCTTCTTGGGGCCCAGGATGGCCCCCACCACCAGGGCCGCCACCCCGATGAAGAGGGCCACCCCCAAGTAGATCAGGACGTTCACATACTCCGCGATTGGCGCCAAGGTCCCCTCCTTTCGTGCATCTCTTCACGAGGCGGGGCTCCAGCACCCCCACCACCCCGCCTCATTTCCCGCCCATCTTACCACCCCACCCTCGGGACAAAAGGGGCGGGCTACACCACCCCCGGGGCTAATCAGTGTAAGTGCCCTGCTTATCGTAAGAAAAAGAGCTACACCGCGGTGTAGGTTTGCCGGGTCCCCCTAGGGCCTGGGTTGGAGGAGGCCTTGCAGGCAGCGGAAGGCCTCCAGGCTGAGCTCCTCCGCCCGTACCCGCTCGGGAAGGCCCAGGGCCTTAAGGGCGGCTTCCACCCCTTCCCTGGGGTAGCCTGCCCCCACCAGGGCGTTTTTCAGGGTTTTGCGCCTCTGGCCGAAGGCCGCCTCCACCAGGCGGAAGAGCCCGGAGTCGTCGGGCACCCCCTTGGGCGTCAGGCGCACCAGGCTGCTCCACACCTTGGGGGGTGGGAAGAAGGCCCCTGGGGGCAGGTCAAAGAGCCGCTCCGCCTCCGCGTGGTGGGCCACCCGCAGGGAGAGCACCCCGTACTGGGGGGTTTTGGGCGGGGCCACCATGCGCTCGGCCACCTCCTTCTGCACCAGGAAGACCAGGCGGGCGAAGCGGCCCGTCTTTAGGAGCCGGGTGACCAGGGGGGTGGCGATGTTGTAGGGAAGGTTGGCCACCAGGAGGCTTCCTGGGGGTACCTCCTCCCAGGGGAAGGCCAGGGCATCGGCGAAGAGGAGGCGCACGGGGAGGCCGGCCAGGGTCTCCTCCAGGACCGGCCTCAGGCGCAGGTCTTTTTCTATGGCCGTGACCTCGGCTCCCGCCTCGAGGAGGGCCCGGGTGAGGACGCCAAGCCCGGGTCCCACCTCGTAGACCGGTCCCTGGAAGGGCTTGGCCGCCTCCACGATCCGCCTCAGATGGGCCTCCGAGACCAGGAAGTTCTGCCCGAAGCGCCTGTCGGCCCAAAGCCCGTGGCGCCGCAGGAGTTCTTGCACCGTCTTGGGGGAGGTGAGGCGCTCAGGCATAGGAAAGGCGTTTCACCCGGGGCACCAGGGGATCTTCCAAGGGAAAAAGCTCCAGGTACTCCCCCAGGTCCAGGGCGTCAATGAGGGCGAAGCGTTCCTTGAGCAGAATCCCCTCCTTGAGGGGCACGTGGCCGTACACTCCGAAGCGATAGCCCATGCGCTCCACGTAGTCCGGGGTGCGGAACCACCAGGTCTTGGGCTCGCTTTGGGCGTAAAAGAGGGCATCGTACTCCTGGAGCCAGGGCACCGGCCCCACGTGGGCGAAGTGCACCCCGTGGAGGAGAAGCTCCCGGGGGAAGCCCTCCATCCAGGTCCGCAGGGCCTCGGGGAGGGAGCGCCCTCCGTGTTCGGGGTGGAACTCCAGGTGCTTGAGGTGGCGGTTGCCCAGAAGGGGTTCCCCCTTGAGGGCGGCCTCGTCGTGGTTACCCAGGAGGATGGTGAGGTGGCCCTGGCTTTTCTCCTGGAAGGCTTTCAGGCGGAAAAGCTCCCGGATCTGGGCCCCCGCCGCCAGGCGCAGGTGGGTGGGGTCTGAGGGGTCGTAGGGGGAAAGCCCCGTGAGGCGTTCGTAGTCCCGGGGCGTCTTGGGGTGGACCAGGTCCCCGAGCAACACCACCCGGGTCTCACCCGAGGCCAGGGCCTCCGTGGGTTCCAGGGCGGGCGTGGCCAGCCCCTCGCCCTTCAGGATGCGCCAGAGGGTGGCAAAGTTCCCGTGGAGGTCCCCGATGGCGATGACCCTCATCCCTTGTACAGGGCCCGGAGTTCCCCATAGAGGCGCCGGGTCTCCTCCGGGGTCTTGCCGTAGCCGCCGTATTTGGTAATGATTTTGGCCGCTTCCCGGCCTAGCCCCTTTTCCTTTAGCCGCTCCAGGAGCTGGTCAATGAGGCGGTGGGCCTCGGGTTTCTCCTCCTCGAGGACCTCCTCGGACTCCGGCAGCTTGGGTGGGGTGAAGCGGTTCTTTTCCGCGTCGTACTCCACCCACTGCTTTTCCAACCGGTAGAGGTAGCGCCCCACGCCGAACTTCACCGCCGCCCGCTTCAGGGCGTCGGAGAAGGCCGCCTTGAGGGAGTCCCCCTCCCCTACGTCCTCCTTGGTGACGCCCAGGAGGGTGAGGCGGCACTTGACCTCCACCAGGCGTTCCCGCCTTTCCCCCCGCTCGTCCCGGACCACCCGTTCCCCATCCGCCAGGACCTCGTAGGCATCGTGCCATCCCTCGGGCCCCACCACCCGGTCCAGCCGGTCCAAGACGGTGCGGGCGTCCACGTAGGGCACCACCAGGGCGCGTTTTTTGTCCCGGGAAAGGGCCTCTATGCGCCACTGCACCTCCCCTGGGGGAAAGGGCTCGGAAAGTTTCCGCCAGACTTCGTCCACCCTTTAAGTGTACTTTAGCGAAAACTCACCTCCCAGCCCCCTCGGGAGGGTAGGCTTGGCCCATGCGGAACTGGATCCTGTTCCTTCCCCTTTTGGGCCTGGCCTGGGCCCTCGAGGTCCGCATCACCGGCACCCTGGTGGTGGACCTCTTTCCCCAGGCGGTGGTGGTGGAGCGGGTGGTGGAGCCCAAGGGGGTTCTGGTGGTCTACGGCTACTCCCGGGCGGAGGCGGTCTTCCGCTACCACGACGAGGACCTGCGCCGCCGGGGCTGGGTGCGCACCAAGTACGAGGTAAAGAAGGCGGAGTGGAAGGCGGAGTACCGCAAGGGCAAGGCCAAGGCCACCCTTTCGGTGAAGGACAAGGGCGGCCGGGTGGAGGTGCGGCTTAGGGAAGGGGACTAGACAAGGCCCAAGCCCCCGGCTACCATATAGGGCGCATGGGGCCGTGGCGCAGCTGGGAGCGCGCCTGAATCGCACTCAGGAGGTCACGGGTTCGAGTCCCGTCGGCTCCACCAAAAACCTCCCGCCTTAAGGGCGGGAGGTTGGCTTTTGCCTCCTCAGTAGCCGGTGGATGACCGAGGGTTAAGCCCTGGGTGAATGGCCTGAGGGGTCATCTGCAGCGGCCTGGCCTGCGTGAGGGGCAGGGGCGTGATGTCTATGGTGGCCACGGCGGAGAGGACCTTGGTGTTGGTGGAGTCGTAGTAAAGGGGGTAGTCGTTGGGGCCTGGCACCAGCACCGAGGAGCAGGCGATGGTCACGTTCGTCATCCCCTGGGTGATCTGGTGCGGGCGCAAAGAGGCCTGGGGCAGGGTGTTGTAGCCGCAGTCCACCGCCTGGCCGGTGTTGGTCATCACCGCGCCCATCTTGCCCAGGAAGTCGTTTTCCAGGGTGATGGCGTCGTAGTAGCCCTGCCATTCCCCGATGAAGACCACGCGCCCGCCTTCGCTGGCGAACTGCTTCAGCACGTTGATCTCCCCGTTGGCGAAGGTTTCCGTGGGGTTCCAGAGGAAGATGACCTTGACATCGCCGGGCAAGCTGGTGATAGAGCCTTGAGTCGAGTTCAGCTCCTGGATGGTGAACCCTTCCCCTTGGATGACGCTGCGCATGGTGCTCAGCTCGCCATCGCTGCATTCGCCGGTCCCCCCGCACACCGAGTTCCGCCCCCGGTCAAAGAGGACCTTGGTCCCCGTACCGCGGGGGCCTGGGTGGGTGTAGTTCACCAGGTTGCGCACCATGAGCTGGTTGTTGGGGTTGGCCATGCTCTCGTTGTCAAAGGGGTTGATGTCGTTGAAGACTACGATGTCCTTGCCGGGAGGGGGTGGGGCGTTTTCGCACCGCTGGACCGTGAACTCCATCTGGGCCTTCCCTTCCGCGAAGCGGTAGCTGGGGGTGAGGAGGAAGGCGTGGCCAGCCACCTTTAGGGTGTCCCCTGGGTTCACGCCCAGGTTGGCCAAGGGGAAGGCGTAGGTGAAGGTGTTCACGTAGGGGTCGTGGACGGCCTGGGCAGGGAAGCTCCACCAGCCTCCCGGGGCGGCGATGCCCGCATAGGCATGGCTTTCCGTGAGTTGCCACGGGGCGGTTGCGGCAAGCCGCACGAAGAGGGTGGTCCCGTTGTTCCACACGGTCATCTCCCCCACTTGGCCCATGGGGGCCTTGGCCACGCTCCCACAGGCCTGGGCGGGGTCGCCTCCGGCATCGTCCCGGGGGCCCGGCACCACCATGTTGGGGCCCACCCCTTGGGGGCTGGAACACGCCCCCAAAGCGGCCAGCAACGCCAAAACACCCAAACGCCAATACACCGAAATACCCATGTGAATTCGCCTCCAATCCGGTCTAATGAGACCGGGGTTAGTATAGGCCCTCCCCGGCGTTACGCGGGCGTTACAGCGTTACGGCTCCTGAAGGAGCCAGTTCACCAGGGCGTTGACCACGTCGTTTTCCGCCAGCAGTTCCGGGGCCTCCAGGACGGCCTGAAAGAATGTCTGCACCATCTCCAGGGTGGGATTTTGCAGGAGCTCCCGCACGCTTTTGCCACGGTAAAGCCCCTTGGTCAGGGGGGCGGTGAGGCGGGGGGCGGTGGCCAGGGGGGCGGCTTCCTTGAGGGCCTGCCGCGTCCTCTCCAGAAGGAGCTCCTCCCCCTTTTCCCCCAGGGCCTCCTTGGGGGTGAGGAGGGGGCGGTCGGAGAGGTCCTTGGCCTCGAGGCCCAGGGCGTACAGGCGCCGGGCCAGGCTGGGCGGCCCCACCTCCAGGGGAAGGAGGGCCTGGGCCTGGCCGTAGCGGACCTCCAGGGTGTACCGCCCCGGCTCGGGCAGGCTCACGGCGGGGGCCACGGCCTCGAGGCCCGCGGTAAGGGGGGGAAAGCCCAGGGGTTTCTTCTCCTGGGCCACCAGGTTCCCCTCTCGCCAGAGCCGGGTTTCCAGGGCCCCTTGGGGCAGGTAGGGCACCCCCTCCAGGCGTACCTCGGGGAAGACCGCTTCCTGGGCGCGGAAGGGTCTGGCGTCCAGGTCCCCGGGGATGAGGCTGAGCCGGAGGAGGGCCAGGCGCACTTCCCCCTGGTCCAGGCGGGTTAGGGCCCGGCGGGCCATGGGGGCGGCGGGGTGCTTGGGGTGGGCTTCCAGGAAGGCCCGGTAGCCCTCGGCGGCGGGAAGGCCGGCCCGCTCCGCCAGGTAGGCCTGGAAGAAGCGGGTCAGGGGCTCTTGCCGCTCCTTTAGGTCCTTCAGGGCCTCCCGGAACTCCTCCCCTTCGTCCAGGCGCAGGGCCCGGTCGTAGGCGGCCTTGGCTCCCAGGAAGTCCCCGTAGATGGCCCGGAAGAGGCCCAGGTTGTAGTACGCGGTGGCGTTGGGCCGCAGGGCTACCGCCCTTTTTGAGGCCAGAAGAGCCCGGGGAAGGTCCCCGGTGAGGTAGAGGGCCCAGCCCAGGTTGGTCCAGTAGAGCCAGTGGTCGGGCCGGAGGGCCAGGGCCTTCTGCAGGGCCTCCTTGGCCTCTTCCCCCTTTCCTTCCGCAAAGGCGGCGAAGCTCACCTCCTCCCAGGCCAGGGGAAGCTCGGGGAAGGCCCGGGCCAGGGCGCGGGCCGAGGCCTGCCAGCGGGGGTCCTCGAGGGCCCGGTAGACCAGGTGGCTGGCGGTGCGCTCCAGGAGGTCGCCCTCCTGCAGGGTGGCGGCTAGGGCCAAGGCCTCCTCCCGCCTGCCCTGGGAAAGGAGGGCGAAGAGGCGGTAGGCGGGGGGAAGCTCACCCTGCCACAGGAGGAGGAGGCGCCTGGGAAGGATGCCCTCCAGAAGCCCTGCCCCCCTTCCTTCCTTCAGGTCCAGGGCCGATTGGTGCAGGGGGTCGGGGCTTTCCCCCTGGGCCAGGGCCCGCAGGGCCTCCTCCGAGGCTTTGGGCTCGGGAAGGGGGCGGAACCTGGGGGCCAGCCCCTCCCCCTGGAGCCAGAGCCAGGCCAGGGCCGGGCTGGCGAAGAGCCCTCCCTTGACCCCCCCCTTCCGGGCCAGGAAGAGCCGCAGGCCCCCTTCCTCCTGCCGTCCCAGGAGGACCCAGTCCGCCCCCGTGGCCGAGAGGGCCAGGCGGGCCCCCGCCGGGGTGTAAAGCCCCCCCACCAGGTCGTAGCTGTCCCGCCAGGGCAGGTCGGGCAAAAGCAGGGCCAGCAGGGGGGGGGGCGGGGCCTTCAGCCCCTCGGCGAAGGCCTGGGCCAGGCGGAACCCCTGGGGGCCCTCAAAGGGTACGACCAGGCCCTGGGCCAGGGCAAGCCCCAGGAGGAGGAAAAGGGCCGAAGCGCGCTTCATGGGCGCATTCTAGCGCCTTTCCCTGAGGACCATGTGGGCGAAGCGGAAAAGCCGGGGAGCCCGTTTCCAGCGCTTGGGGTCGAGCCCCACCCTAAGTAGCCACTCCACCCCCAGGCGCTGGGCCCAGAGGGGCGGACGCCAAGCCTCCCCCGCCAGCACGTCCAGGGTGCCCCCTACGCCCATGGCCACCCTGGCCCCCAGGTGGGCCTTATGGCGGTGGATGAAGGTCTCCTGGCGCTCCCCCATGCCCACCAGGAGGAGATCGGGGGCTTTGGCCCGGATGTCGGCCACCACCGGGGCCTCCTCCTGGAAGTAGCCGTGGTGCACCCCCACCACCTGGGCCCCGAGCCTTTGGGCCTCTTCCGCTGCTCGCTCCGCTACGCCGGGCTTCCCTCCCAGAAGGTAGACCCGGATGCCGGGGAAGCGCCGGAAAAGGGCTAGGGTGAGGTCCACCCCGGTGACCCGCTCCTTAAGCTCCCGGCCCAGGAGCCGCTTGGCCGCCCAGAGGATGCCCACCCCATCCGGGGTGACCAGCTCGGCCTCGAGGATGGCCCGCCTCAGGGCCTCGTCCTCCTGGGCCCGGACGACGATTTCGGGATTCAGGGTGACCACCTGGTGGGTGCCCGGCCCCTCCAGAAATCCCTGGACCCGGGCAAGGGCCTCCTCCATGCCCACCGGGTCCAGGGGCAGCCCCAGGATTTCTAAGCGCTCCATGCCACGAACCTCTGGGCGTACCGGTCCTGGCTCAGGCCGAACTCCCGTTGCGGGAAGAGGCGTACCTCCGCCAGCCTGGGTACCACCGGGTCCACCCCGATGAGGCTGGCCCGGGCCAGCTCCTCCGTGCGCCCCTCCTTGTGCAGGGCCTGGCCCTCGGGGCTTTGGAAGAGGGCCTCCTGGGGGTCGGGGAAGGCCTTGAGGAGGGCGGTGGTCAGGGTGGGCGGGGCTTCGGGCTGGAGCCGCCTCTGCAGGAAACCCGCCGCCACCACCGCCGAAAGGAGGGGCTTGGGGGCCCCGGCGGGGCGGAGGGTGAGCTGGGGTAGGGGCCGGAGGAGCTCAAGGGCGGCCTTGGCGTTGCGCAGGTTGGCGAGGTAGACCTCTTCTTCCCCGGGAAGGAGGCTTGCGTTCAGGATGGGGGCCACCAGGACGGCCCTTTTCCCCTCCACCCTGGCTCCCTCGAGGTCCACCAGGGAGAGGCGGCCGTGGAAGCCTTCCGGGGGGAAGCCCTCGGCCTCGCCCAGGAGGAAGGCCTCCTTCCCCAGGCTCTCGGCCAGGAGGCGGGCCACCTTGGGCCCGGGGGCCACCCAGACCTCGGCTGCCCCCTGGGCCAGAAGGAGGGTCAGGACGCTGCCTGCGGGCAGGACCTCCACCAGGACCAGGGGGCCCTGGGTCGGCGTCAGGCACAGGTCAACCCGGCACACCCCGCCATGATACCCTAGCCTGGGCGTATGCGGCTTAAGGACCTGGGTGAGCGGGCCCTCCTCCGGAAGCTGGCCCCCCTGGGCTATCCCCAGGAGGCCCCCTTGCCCCCGGGGGACGATGCCGGGGGGGTGTGGTGGGAGGGGGTGGCCTGGCTCCTGAAGACCGACGGCTTCTCCTACCGGGAAGTGGCCCTTGCCGGCATGGGGCCCTTTGAGGTGGGGTGGCGGGGGGTGGCGGCCACGGCCTCCGACCTCCTGGCCAAGATGGGGCGGCCCTTGGGCTTTACCCTGGGGCTCTTCCTGCCCCCGGACCTGGAGGAGGACTTCGCCCTGGCCCTGGTCCAGGGGGCGGCGGAGGCTGCCAGGAGGCTGGGGGCCCCCCTCCTCGGGGGGGACACCAACGCCGGGGCGGAGGTGGCCCTCACCGTCTCCGGCTTCGCCCAGGCCGAGGCCCCCCTGCCCCGGCGGGCCCAGCCCGGGGACCTCCTCTACCTGGCCGGGGACCGCTGGGGCAGGACGGGGGCGGCCATCCGGGCCCACTACGCCGGGCGCTCCCTGGAGGCTTTCCCCCGGATTCGGGAGGCCGCCTTCTACCCCCTGCCCCGCCTGGAGCTCCTGGCCCTGGCCGGCCACCTGCGGGGGAGCCTGGACTCCTCGGACGGCCTGGCGGAGACCCTGTGGCAGCTTTCCGAGCTGGGGGTGCGGGTGGAGCTGGAGGCCCTTCCCCTCTACCCTGATGTCCTGGCCTTCGCCGGGGATGAGGAGGGGGCCCAGGAGCTGGTGCTTTACGGGGGGGAGGAGTTTGAGGCGGTCCTGGTGGTGCCCCTCGAGGCGGAAGGGGAGGTGCTGGCCCGGGCCCGAGCCGTGGGCCTGGAGCTCTTCCGCGCCGGGCGGGTGGGGGAGGGGGAGGGGGTTTTCCTACGGGGGAGGCCAGTGCCCCGCCAGGGGTACGCCCACTTCTAGGGCTATACTCTTCCCATGCGGGCCTTTAAGGCGCACCTCCGGGGTCTTTCCCCTTACCCCTATAAGAAGGTGGAGGCCCCGGTGAAGCTGGACCAGAACGAAAGCCCCTTTGACCTGCCCCAGGCCCTCAAGGAAGAGGCCCTGCGCCGCATGGCCCGCCTTCCCTGGAACCGCTACCCAGAAATCCATGCGGAGGGGCTCAGGCGGCGCCTGGCGGCCCAGGTGGGCTGGCCGGAGGAGGGGGTGGTGCTCTCCCCCGGCTCCAACCTCCTCATCCTGGCCCTGAGCCTGGCGGCGGAGTCCGTGCTGGACCTGGCTCCCTCCTTCCCCCACTACGCCCACGCCGCCCGGGTGGCGGGGACCCCCTACCGGGCCGTGCCCCTGGGGGAGGGGTTTTCCCTGGACCTAGAGGCCCTCCTGGCTGTCTTCCAGGGCGGGGTCTTGTTCCTTCCCAACCCCCACGCCCCCACGGGGGCACTCTTTCCCGAGGAGGCCCTGGAGGCCCTGGCGGAGCGGGCCAGGGAGGTGGGGGGGCTTTTGGTGCTGGACGAGGCCTACCGCGAGTTCGCCGGCACGGACCTGAGCCGCTTGGGCCGGGACAACCCCCATGTGGCCCTGTTGCGCACCTTTTCCAAGGCCTTCTCCCTGGGGGGCGTCCGGGCGGGCTACCTCCTGGCGGCCCCGGAGGTGGCGGCGGTGGTGCGGGAGGTCTTGCCCCCCTTCGTTCTGCCCGCCCACACCGGGGCCATCCTGGAGGTGGTCCTGGAGAACCCGGGGTATGCGGAGAGGGTGGCGGCCCTCGTGCGGAAGGAGCGGGAGCGGGTCTACCAGGCCCTAAAGGACCATCCCACCTGGCGCCCCTACCCCAGCCACGCCAACTTCCTCCTGGTGCGGACCCCCCATGCGGCCGAGGCCTTTGCCCACCTCCTGGCCCAGGGGGTTTTGGTGCGCCGCCAGGACCACTACCCCGGCCTGGCGGGGTGCCTGCGGGTGACCATCGGGGCCAAGGAGGAGATGGACGCCTTCTTGCGGGCGGCCTTCGGGGTGGCCTATGCGTGAGGCCCTGGTGGAGCGGGCCACGGCGGAGACCTGGGTGCGCCTCCGCCTGGGCCTAGACGGCCCCGTGGGGGGCAAGGTGGCCACGGGCCTCCCCTTCCTGGACCACATGCTCCTGCAACTCCAGCGGCACGGCCGCTTCTTCCTGGAGGTGGAGGCCCGGGGGGACCTGGAGGTGGACGTCCACCACCTGGTGGAGGACGTGGGCATCGCCCTGGGCATGGCCCTGCGGGAGGCCCTGGGGGAGGGGGCGGGCCTGGAGCGGTACGCGGAGGCCTTCGCCCCCATGGACGAGACCCTGGTGCTCTGCGTGCTGGACCTATCGGGCAGGCCCCACCTGGAGTACCGCCCCGAGGCCTGGCCCGTGGTGGGGGAGGCCGGGAGGGTGAACCACTACCACCTGCGGGAGTTCCTGCGCGGCCTGGTGAACCACGGCCGCCTCACCCTGCACCTCAGGCTCCTTGCGGGACGGGAGGCCCACCACGTGGTGGAGGCCAGCTTCAAGGCCGTGGCCCGGGCCCTGCACCGGGCCACCCGGCTTACCGGCGAGGGGGTGCCCAGCACCAAGGGGCTTTTGTGATATGCGGGCGCTTCTGATTGACTACGGCTCGGGCAACCTGCGCAGCGCGGCCAAGGCCCTCGAGGCCACCGGATTCACCGTCTGGGTGGCCTCCGACCCCGGGGCTTACCTCGAGGCCGACCTCCTGGTTCTGCCCGGCCAGGGGCACTTCGGCCAGGTGATGGCGGCCTTTCGGGGAAGCGGCTTTGCCGAGCGGGTTCTGGCCCACCTGGAAAGGGGGCTTCCCTTCCTGGGCATCTGCGTGGGCATGCAGGTCCTCTACGAGGCCAGCGAGGAGGCCCCCGGGGTGGGGGGCCTGGGCCTCGTTCCGGGCACCGTGCGCCGCTTTCCCCGGGGGCGCGTGCCCCAGATGGGCTGGAACCAGGTGGCCTTCGCTGGGGCCTTCGCCGGGCTTTCCGGGCGCCACTTCTACTTCGCCAACTCCTACTTCGGCCCCCTCACGCCCTTTTCCCTGGGCCAGGGGGAGTACGAGGGTACCCCCTTCACCGCCCTCCTGGCCAAGGAGAACCTCCTGGCTCCCCAGTTCCACCCCGAGAAGAGCGGGCGGGCGGGGCTGGAGTTTTTGGCCCTAGCCCGCGGCTACTTCCAGGTCCTCTAGCCGCAGGAGCCGCCCCTGGGCCCCGATGGCGGTGGCGGCCAGGGCTCCGGCCAGGTTGGCCAGGCGGGCCGCCGCCACCGGGGGCTTCCCCGAGAGGATGGCATGGGCAAAGGCGGCGGTGTAGGCGTCCCCCGCCCCCGTGGAGTCCACGATGTCCTCCACCGGAAAGGGCTCCACCAGCTCCTCCCCCTCCGGGGTCACCACGATGGAGCCCATGGCCCCCACCTTGATGGCCAGGTGGGCAAAGCCTTCCTGGCGGAGCTGGGCCACCCCCTCGGAGAGGGAAGGGGCACCCGTGAGGGCCAAAAGCTCCGTCTGGTTCATGAGGAGCCAGCTTACCCCCCGCAGGTGTTTGAGGAGTTCCTTCCTCGCCGCCCGCACCGCTCCCGTGCCCAGGTCGGCGAAGATGGGCATCTCCCGCTTCCTGGCCGCCTCCAGCACCTCCACGGCGTAGCTGCGGGAGGGCCCACCCACCAGGCTGTAGGCGGAGAGGACCACGGCGTCCGCCTGGTCCAGGAAGCGGGGCTTGAAGAGGGAGGGGTCCAGGTGCCGGCTGGCCCCCTCGGCGCTCACCATGGCCCGCTCCCCTCCGGGCACCAGGAGGATGAGGACGGAGCTCGTGGTGTGCTCAGGGTCTTCCTGCAGGTGCCGTAGGTCCACCCCCGCTTCCCGCACCCGGCTTAGGGCCAGCTCGGCAAAGGGGTCCTGGCCTACCCGGCCCGCCAGGTAGACCCGGTGGCCCAGGCTGGCCAGCTGGGCCGCCAGGGTGCCCCCGGCCCCCCCCGGCTTCATCAGGGCCCGCCGGGAGGGGATCTCCTCCCCTGGTTCTGGTATTCGCTCCACGAAAAAGAGTAGGTCCACGGAAACGTCGCCCACCACGAAGAACCGCATCTCGCCTCCTTCTGCCCAAGGCACAGGGTTTGCCCTCACTATAGCGCAAGGGCCCCGTTGCTTTGGCAGGGAGTATACCCCTCCATCATGAGAGAAACGTAACAAGCCCTGCCCCCGGGGGCAGGGCGTTGGCTCAGGCGCCTAGAACCTCCGGTCCACCACCAGGCCCCCTTCCAGCTCGCCCACCAGCTCCACCTCGTCCACCCGCAGGCCGGTGGCCTTGGCCAGGGCCTCGAGGAGGCCCGGGGGCACCTTCTCCGCCTTGAGGCGCAGCACGAGCTTATCTGTGCCCTCCAGCTTCCGCTCCACCACCACCTGGAACCCCCTGGGGTCCAGGCCGAACCCCCCCAGGATGGGGGCCAGCTCCGTGGGGTAGAGCTTCACCCCCTTCACCTTCACCATCTGGTCCGTGCGGCCGAAGACCCCCCGGGGCAGGACGGTGAGCCCTTCCCGCCTCTCGGCGATGGCCAGGTCCCCGGTGCGGAAGCGCACCATGGGCATGAGGGTGCGGCTCAGGGCCGTCACCACCAGCTCCCCCTTTTCCCCATCGGGCACGGGCTTCAGGGTCTCGGGGTCCAGCACCTCCAGGACGGCCATCTCGGGGATCTCCCAAAGCCCGTCCTTCTCCAGGCGCTCCCCGGCCACGATGCCCAGCTCGCTGGTGCCGTAGGCGTCCAGGGCCGTGCACCCCAGGAGGGCCTCCACCTTCTCCCGGAAACCAGGCACGGAGGTGAAAGGCTCCCCGCCCGCCAGGAGGAGGCTGAACCTGCCCCCCGCCTGCCCCACCTTCAGGGCGAAGGAGGGGTTGGTCACCAGCACGTCAAAGCCGTAGGCCTGGCCGATCTCGGCGATGCGGGAGGCCTCCCCGGGCCCATGGGGGAAGACCAGGTTCCCCGCCCGCCAAAGGGCCTGGTGAAAGAGCCACCCCCCGGCGAAGACGTGGTAGCTGAAGGCCACCAGCACCCGCTTCCCCACCAGGCCCAGGCGCCGATAGTGGGCGGCCAGGGCCTCCGTTTGGTAGCGGAGGTCCTCCTGGGAGAGGTATTCCGGCATCCAGCCCATGAGGGGGCTGGGGGTGAGGTGCATGAGGCTTGCCCCCTCGGGGGGCCGGGGGTTTTCCTTGAGGTAGGCCACCCACTCCTCCCGGGTGGTGAGGGGGAGCTCCTGGAGGTTTTCCAGGGTGAGTCCTTCCGGGTCCACCCCTTTGAACTTCTCCCGGTACACGGGGTGGTCCTTGGCCGCGCGCACCACCTCCCTGAGCCTCTGCAAACGGTCCATGTCCGGCCTCCTTTGCCGGGGATTATACCCTAGCCCTCGGCCAGGTCCAGGAGGCGGGGCAGGTCGGCTTCCAGGGCCTCCCACCCCTCCCGGCGCAGGGTGATGTGGCCCACCTTGCGCCCTGGGCGCACCGCCTTGCCGTACCAGTGGAGGTGGGCCCCGGGCAGGGCCAGGACCCGGGCGAAGTCGGGTTTAAGGCCGATCAGGTTGGCCATGGCGCTCACCCCCCGGGGGGCGGTGCTCCCCAGGGGCAGGCCCAGGAGGGCCCGGAGGTGGTTTTCAAACTGGCTGGTCTCCGCCCCCTCTATGGTCCAGTGGCCGGAGTTGTGCACCCGGGGGGCCATCTCGTTGAAGAGGAGCTCCTCTCCCACCTGGAAGAACTCCACGGCCAGGACGCCCACGTAGCCCAAGGCCTCGAGGGCCCTTCCCAGGTACCCCTCGGCCTTGGCCTGGAGGCCCGGGCTGAGCCCGGGGGCCGGGGCCAGGGAGAGGCGGAGGATGCCCCCCTGGTGGCGGTTTTCCACCAGGGGGTAGAAGGCCACCTCCCCCTCCCGGCCCCGCACCCCCAGCAGGGAGACCTCCCGGTCAAAGGGGACGAACCCCTCTAGGAGAAGGCCGCGCCCCCCTAGGGCCAGGAAGGCCTCCCGGGCCTCTTCAGGGGTGCGCACCAGGGCCTGTCCCTTGCCGTCATAGCCTCCCCGGCGGGTCTTGAGGAGGGCGGGAAGGCCCACGCCCTCCAGGGCCTCCTCCAGCTCCTCCAGGGTGTCCACCGGCTGGAAGGGGGGTGTGGGCACGCCCAGCCCCCGCATGAAGGTTTTTTCCGCAAGCCGGTCCTGGGCCACCTCCAGGGCCTTGGGGGGGGGATAGACGGGAAGCCTTTGGGCCAGGAAGCGGGCCGCCTCCACGGGCACGTTTTCAAACTCGTAGGTGACCAGGTCCAGCCCCTGGGCGAAGCCTTCCAGGGCCTGGGGGTCTTGAAAGCTCCCCACCCGAAGCTCCCCCACCTGGCCGGCGCAGGCCTCGGGGGAGGGGTCCAGGAAGCGGAAGGTGAGGCCTAAGGGGTAGCCGGCCAGGGCCAGCATCCGCCCCAGCTGGCCCCCGCCCAGGACGCCCACCCTCATCCTTCCTCCCGGGGGTCGGGGTGGGCCAGGACGGCCTCGGTCTGGGCCTGGCGGTAGGCCACCAGCCGCGCCATCACCTCGGGATGGGAAAGCCCCACGATGCTGGCCGCCAGAAGCGCGGCGTTCACCGCTCCCGCCTTGCCGATGGCCAGGGTGCCCACGGGAACCCCCGCGGGCATCTGCACGATGGAAAGCAGGGAGTCCAGGCCCTTGAGGGCGCGGCTTTCCACGGGCACCCCCAGGACCGGCAGGGGGGTGTGGGCCGCGGTCATCCCCGGGAGGTGGGCCGCTCCCCCGGCCCCGGCGATGATCACCAGGAGGCCCCGCTCCTGGGCGGTCTTGGCGTATTCCGCCATGAGGTCCGGGGTGCGGTGGGCGGAGACCACGCGCACCTCGTAGGGGATTTCCAGGGCCTCGAGGGTCTCCGCCGCGTGCCGCAGGGTTTCCCAATCCGACTTGGAGCCCATGATGACGCCCACCAAAGGCCGCATCGTACCGGATTGTACCAAGCCTGCCCCCGCGTGGTAGAAGCCGGGGTATGGACGCTTTAGAGCTCCTCAGGCTCAACCTCCTTTCCCCCATGGTCCTCGCCTTCGCCCTGGGGGTTTTGGCCCGGCTGGTGAAGAGCGATCTGGCCTTCCCCGAGGCCATGTACACCGCCTTGTCCATCTACCTCCTCTTCGCCATCGGCTTTAAGGGAGGGGTGGAGCTCTCCAAGACCCCCCTCCTCCTGCTCCTCCTGCCCGCTCTGGCCACCCTCTTCCTGGGCCTTTTCCGGCCCCTTTTGGGCTATGCCGTGGCCCGCCGCTTCCTGGGGGTTTCCCGCCCCGATGCTGGGGCCTTGGCCGCCCACTACGGCTCGGTCTCCGCGGTCACCTTCCTGGCGGCCCTCACCTTTGCCCAGGCGGTGGGGCACCGGCCCGAGGGGTTCATGCCCACCCTGGTGGCCCTCCTGGAGGTGCCGGGCATCGTCCTGGCCCTCCTTTTGGCCAAGCGCGGTGGGGGAGACCTGGGCGAGGCCCTGCGGGAGGTGCTCACGGGCAAGAGCGTGGTCCTCCTCCTGGGAGGGCTGGGCATCGGGGCCCTTTCCGGTGAAGCGGGGATGGAGCGGGTCAAGCCCTTTTTCGTGGACCCCTTTTACGGGGCCCTCACCCTCTTCCTCATGGACCTGGGCATGGTGGCGGCCTCGAGGTTTTCCGCCTTAAGGCAGGTGGGCTTCCGCCTGGTCCTCTTCGGCACCCTCCTGCCCCTTTTCCACGGGGCCCTGGGGGTCTACCTGGGCCACCTGGTGGGGCTTTCCGTGGGGGGGGCCACGGTCTTGGGGGCCATGTCGGCCAGCGCCAGCTACATCGCCGCTCCCGCGGCGGTGCGCATCGCCCTGCCTGAGGCCAACCCCAGCCTGTACCTGGCGGCCAGTCTGGCGGTGACCTTTCCCTTTAACCTGGTCTTGGGGATTCCCCTCTACCACGCCCTGGCCGTGGCCCTGGGGAGGTGAGGCATGGACCTGGTGCCCTTGAAGCTGGTGACCATCGTGGCGGAAAGCCTTTTGGAGAAGAAGTTGGTGGAGGAGGTCAAGCGCCTGGGGGCCAAGGGCTACACCATTGTGGCCGCCCGGGGGGAGGGCTCCCGGGGGATGCGCAGCGTGGACTGGGAGGGGCAGAACATCCGCCTGGAGACCATCGTCCCCGAGGAGGTGGCCCTGAAGATCCTCGCCCGGCTTCAGGAGGCCTACTTCCCCCACTACGCGGTGATCGCCTACGTGGAAAACGTCTGGGTGGTGCGCGGGGAGAAGTACGTCTAGGCCTGGGATTTGGACTTCCTCCGGCGCCAAAGGAGGGGAAGGAGGGCGAGGAGGAAAAGGGCCGGCCAGAGGAGCCAGGGGGAGACCCGCTGCCCCAGGAAGTAGGCCAGCAGGACGAGCCCCTGGGTCCAGAGGAGGCTCCCCACGGCGGAGAGGAGGAGGTAGGCGGGCAGGGGAAAGCCCAGGGCCCCCATCAGGAGGGGAATGGCGGTGCGCAACCCGGGCACGAAGGGGGCCAGAAGGAGGGCGGAGGGGCCAAAGCGCAGGAGGACCCCTTCGGCCCGCTTCCTGGTCCCCTCGGGGAGGCGCTCCCGAATCTTGGGGCCCAGAGCCTTCCCCAAGCCGTACCCTACCCCGTGCCCCAGGAAGCTTCCCAGGAAGAGGAGGGGCAGGAGGGGGAAGAGGGAAAGCCGGCCCTCCCCCGCCAGGGCCCCCAGGGCCAGGAGGAGGGTATCCCCTCCGGGGACGAGGAGGCCGAAGGGAAAGCCCACCTCCAGGAAGAGCAGGAGGGCCGAGAGCCAGGCCAGCATGCCCACCTCAGGAGGGCTGGGGGGCGGGCTTGCGCAGGGCCCAGAGGCTTCCCAGAAGGAGGACGCCCAAAATGAGCAGGCTGAAGGCCTCCTTGTCCAGGCCCACCGCCAGCTCGGGGTGGTGGAGGGCCTCCTTCACCAGCTTGTCCCATCCCCCGAGGGCCAGCTTCACCCCGGCCAGGCCCACCACCACGTAGGCCAGGTGTTTGAAGCGGGGGTAGCGGTCCAGGAGGACCACCACCAGGCTGGCCAGCATCCTCAGGGCCAGGATGCCCAGGAAGACCCCGGTGTAGATGACCCAGAGCTTGTCGGAAAGGGCCACGGCCACCAGCACCGAGTCCACGGCGAAGGCCAGGTCCATGAGCTCCACCTGGGCCACCACCTTCCAGAAGTGGGCGGCGCTCACCTCCAGGGGGGCGGTGTGGCCCTCCTCGGGCTTGAGGAAGTGGCGGAAGGCGATGAAGAGGAGGTAGGCCGCCCCCAGAATTTGGACCCACCAGAGCTTGATGACCAAGGCAGCGAAGAGGAGGGCCAGGCCCCTGAACACGTAGGCCCCTAGGATGCCGTAGAAAAGGGCTTTCTTCCTCAGGTGGACGGGAAGTTTCTGGACGATGACCCCTAGGATAAGGGCGTTGTCGGCGGAAAGGATCACCTCGAGGGCCACCAGGATGAGGATTACGGAAAAAACTCCAGCTTCCATGCGTTACCTCCAAAGAAATAGACCACCGCTTTCTGCGGTGGTCTCGCCCAGGCTTCTTGCCCCCAGCCCCCGGGGCTTAGGCCCGTCCTGACGGGAGGCTGGCCTTGGGGCTACTCCCCAACCGAAGGTCATTATAGTCGGGATGGTGGCCCAAGAGGGTAGCCGGGAAGGGGGTCTTGGGTATCCTTAGGGGCATGGACGAGGTGCGCCAGGAAGGTTCCGCCCTTCCCACCAAGGAGCAGGTCCTCGAGGCCCTCAAGGTGGTCTACGACCCGGAGATCCCGGTGAACATCGTGGACCTGGGCCTGGTCTACGACGTGGAGGTTCACGAAAACGGCGTGGTGGACGTGACCATGACCCTCACCGCCATCGGTTGCCCCGCCCAGGACGTGGTCAAGGCGGACGCGGAGATGGCGGTCATGCGCCTGCCTGGGGTGCAGGGGGTGAACGTGGAGTTCGTCTGGACCCCCCCTTGGACCCCGGCCCGGATGACGGAAGAGGGCAAGCGCATGATGCGCATGTTCGGCTTCAACGTCTAGCCCTCCTGGCCCGGGAGGTTTGCCCCCTAGCCCCTGCCTGGTAGGGGTGAAAGAATAGGACCATGCCGGTCAGCCGCTACTACGACGTCAAGCGGGACGAACGGGGCGAGCGCTACCTGGAACCCTACGTGACGGGCTTTCTCCTCCTCAGGCTTCCCCTCCTCAACAAGGGCACGGCCTTCACCGAGGAGGAGCGAAGGCTTTTGGGCCTGGAAGGCCTCCTTCCCCCCCATGTGAACACCCTGGAGGAGCAAAAGGAAAGGGTCTACCGCCGCTACCGCCTCCAGACCTCCCCCCTGGAGAAGCACATCTACCTCCGCCACCTCCAGGACCGCAACGAGGTCCTCTTCTACGCCCTTCTGGTGGACCACCTGGAGGAGATGCTCCCCATCCTCTACACCCCCACCGTGGGGGAGGCGGTGCGGGAGTTCTCCCACATCTACCGCTATCCCCGGGGCTTCACCGCCAGCACCAGGAACATAGACCACCTGGAGGAGGCCCTGGCCAACGTGCCCCTGGAGGAGGTGCGGCTCATCGTGGCCACGGACTCCTCCGCCATCCTGGGCATCGGCGACCAGGGATATGGCGGCATGGCCATCAGCATCGGCAAGCTCACCCTGTACACCGCGGTGGGGGGGGTGGGCCCCGACAAGACCCTGCCCGTGGAGCTGGACGTGGGCACCGACCGGGAGGACCTCCTCAAGGACCCCCTGTACCTGGGGGTGCGGCACCGGCGCCTCACGGGGGAGGCCTACTACCGCTTCCTGGACCGCTTCGTGGAAGCGGTGCGGCGGCGCTACCCCAAGGCCCTCATCCAGTGGGAGGACTTCGCCAAGGAGAAGGCCTTTGAGGTACTGGAGCGCTACCGCAAGGTGGTGCCCTCCTTCAACGACGACATCCAGGGCACGGGGGCGGTGGCCCTGGCCGGGGTGCTCTCCGCCTGCCACCTCAAGGGGGAGAGGCTTTCCCACCAGGTGGTGGTGGTCTACGGGGCAGGGGCCGGAGGGATTGGCGTGGCCTGGGCCCTGGTGGAGGGGATGAAGCGGGAGGGGCTTTCCGAGGAGGAGGCCCGGGCCCGGGTCCTGGTTCTGGACTCCAAGGGCCTCCTCCTGGAGGGGCGGGGCATGGAGGCCTACAAGCGGCCCTATGCGCAGAAGGCGGAGCGCGTAGCGGGCTGGCGCTTCTCCGGGGCCTACCCCAACCTCCTGGAGACCATCCAGAACGCCCGGGCCACCGTCCTCCTGGGGCTTTCCGGCCAGGGGGGGAGCTTCACCGAGCCCGTGGTCCGGGCCATGCTGGCCCACACCGAGCGGCCCGTCATCTTCCCCCTTTCCAACCCCACCTCCGCCAGCGAGGCCCTGCCCGACGACCTCATCTACTGGACGGAGGGCCGGGCCCTGGTGGCGGCGGGAAGCCCCTTCCCCCCCGTGGGCTACATGGGCCGGGTCATCCCCGTGGGCCAGGGGAACAACGCCTTCATCTTCCCGGGGCTTGGCCTGGGGGCGGTCCTGGCCCGGGCGCGGGAGGTCACGGACGGGATGGTGCTGGAGGCGGCCTACGCCCTTTACGACTTCACCCGGGCCCACTTCCCTGAGCTTCTCTACCCCCCGGTGGCCCGCCTGCGGGAGGTCTCCCCTTACGTGGCCGCCCGGGTGATGCAAAAGGCCCTGGAGGAAGGGGTGGCGGAGGAGGAAAGGGTGCAGGGGCTGGACCTGGAGGGCCTTTTGGCCTTCGTGCAAAGCCGCTTCTGGGAGCCCCGGTACCTGCCCTACCGCCCGGCCCCGGTAATCTAGGGGCATGGCCTGGCGGCTTTTCGCCCTGGAGCTTTCCCCTACAGGGGCGGGGGAGGCTTCCTTCCCCCAGGCGGGGGAGCCGGAGGGCTTCTGGCCCCTGGAGGACCCCTGGGAGGCCAAAAGCGCCCCCCCAAGGCCCTGGCCCGAGCCCCTTTACTTCCTGGACGGGAGGGAGCGGGTGGAGGCCCTGATCGCCGAGGGGCGGCGGCTGGCCCTCCTGGGGGCGGTGGCCGCGGGAGCGGTGGTCTGGGAGGGGGGGCGGATGCGCCTGCTGGAGCCGGTGGTGCGCCGGGTGGGGGTGGGCCTCTCCGAACCCCTGGCGGTAGGGGAGCTGGTCTATGAGCCCTTCCCCGCCGAGGGGACCCTCGAGGCCCTGCAGGAGGGTTTACGCCAGGCCCGCTCCCTCCTGGAGGCGGAGGTGGCCCGGGGGCTTTCCGGGGGGCTTCTTTTGCTGGACGGCCCCGTGCGCCTGGAACGGCAGGGGGTTTTGGGCTACATCAAGACCCACTGGGTGCGCTACCTGCCCAGGGAGCGGGAGGCCCTCCTCTGGGCCCTGAGGCCGGGGGAGCGGACCCCTGCCTTCCGGGTCCGCCGGAAGGGGCAGGAGCTGGCCAGCTGGTACCTGCGCCTGCCCCTGCCCCCGGAGGGCTTCCGGCCGCCCCAGGCGGGCCTCTTGCGGGTGGAGACCCCCTTGGGGGAGGGGTTTTTGGCCCTGGCGGACCTCTCCTTAAGCCTTTTTCCTCCCCTGGCCTCCCACCCGGTCAAAGACCCCCGCGCCCCCCAGAACCTTACCCCCGTGGGGGGGCTGGAGCGGGAGCTGGCCCGGCGCATGGGGAGCCGGGAGGTGGTGGGCCGCATCCTGGCCCGGCATCTGGGAGGTGGGTAGTGGAGCGCATTGGCGTGGTGCTGGGAAGGCGCGAGGCCACCCCCCTGGAGTTCTGGGTGGGGGTGGAGGGGGAGGGGCTCCTCCGCCTGGACGATCTGGTGGTGGTGGAGGGGTTCCACCCCAAGGTGGGCAAGGTGCGCTACTTCGGCATGGTGGACCACGTGGCCAAGGCCCACGAGGGCGAGGGGTACGACACGGACACCTTCCTGGCCGTGGAGGGGAAGATCCCCGTGAGCCTGGCCTATGTGGCCCACGTGAGCGTGACCCGCATCCTCCCCGAGGAGTTCTTCCCCCCCGACCCCGGCTCCCCCGTCTACCTGGCGGAGGCGGAGGACCTGGAGCTGGCCCTCTACTACGACGCCATGCGCAACCAGCGGGGGAGCACTAAGCTTCCCGCGGGGCTTCTGAAAAACGGGGAGGTGGCCTACCTCAACCTGGAGTTCCTCAACGGGGTCAAGGGGGGGCACGTGAACATCTCCGGCATCAGCGGGGTGGCGGCCAAGACCAGCTACGCCACCTTCCTCCTCAAAAGCCTCTTGGAGAGCGGGGCCCTCGAGGACGCCCACCAGGCCAAGGTCCTCCTCTTCAACGTGAAGGGGGAGGACCTCTTCTTCCTGGACAAGCCCAACAACCGCCTCACGGAGGAGGCCAAGGAGGAGTACGCCCGCTTGGGCCTTCCCGCCACCCCCTTCGGCAGCGTGGCCTTCCTGGCCCCCCCCAAGAAGGAAGGCTACCTCCCCGACCTGGACACCCGCCTGGACGCCAAGGTGAAGGCCTACCACTGGGACCTGGTCCAGTTCGCCAGCCGGGGGCTTCTGCCCTTCCTCTTCGCCGACCGCGGGGCCATGACCAACCTGGGTTTCCTCATCGCCCACGTGACGGAGAAGCTCCGCCGGCTGGCCGAGGGGCAGAAGGGACCCCATCTCCTGGTGGAGGACTGGGAGGAGGCTGACCTTCCCGAGGGCCTCACCTTTGACGCCCTGGGCAAGGCGCGCCTGAAGGGCTTCGCCGACCTGGTGCGCTACCTGGAGTACAAGCTCCTGGGGCCGGAGGCCGGGGAGGGGGAGGGGGACAGGGCCTGGACCGCCCGGCAGGCCCGGGGGACCCTCGAGGCCTTCGTGCGCCGCCTCAGGGCCAGCGTGGAGAACGTGGCCCACCTCATCCGCGGCGACCGCCCGGGCAACCCCCCCGACCCCCTCAAGGGGGAGCAGGTCCACGTGGTGGACCTGGCCAAGCTCTCCCCCCAGGCGCAGATGTTCGTGGTGGGTAGCCTCCTCAAGGACCTCTTTGAGCGCAAGGAGCGGGGGCAGTACCGGGGGCGGGTCTTCATCGTCCTGGACGAGCTCAACAAGTACGCCCCCCGGGAGGAGGAGAGCCCCATCAAGGACGTCCTCCTGGACATCGCCGAACGGGGGCGCTCCCTGGGGGTGATCCTCATCGGGGCCCAGCAGACCGCCAGCGAGGTGGAGCGCCGGGTGGTGGGCAACGCCGCCATCCGGGTGGTGGGCCGCCTGGACGCCGCCGAGGCCGAGCGCCCCGAGTACCGCTACCTCCCGGCCTCCTTCCGCCAGCGGGCCCTGATCCTGCCCCAGGGCTGGGTGATCCTCCACCAGCCGGAGATTCCCGTTCCCCTTCTGGTGCGCTTCCCCTTTCCCGCCTGGGCCACCAAGCGGGAGGAGGTCTTGGAGGATAACTCCGCGGAGGCCCTGCGCCGGGAGCTCTTCTGAGGCGGGGTTGGGGAACCCCCCTTCTGCCGGTAGGATGGGGTTGCCATGAAGAGGACCCCGCTTTACGAGGCCCACCTGCGCCACGGGGGGCGGATGGTGGAGTTCGCCGGCTTTGCCCTGCCCCTCCAGTACACCTCCATCCGCGAGGAGCACCTGGCGGTGCGCCGGGGGGCCGGGCTCTTTGACGTGAGCCACATGGGGGAGTTCCTGGTGCAGGGCCCCGAGGCCCTCCCCTTCCTCCAGTGGGCCACGGTGAACGATGTGGCCAAGCTCAGGGTGGGCCGGGCCCAGTACTCCATGCTCCCCAACCCCCAAGGGGGCGTGGTGGACGACATCTACCTCTACCGCCTGGGGGAGGACGCCTACCTCATGGTGGTGAACGCCGCCAACATGGCCAAGGACCTGGCCCACCTCCGCCACCTGGCCCAGGGGTTCCGGGTGGAGCTTACGGACCTTTCCCAGGACACGGCCCTCCTGGCCCTCCAGGGGCCCAAGGCGGCGGCCCTCCTCCAGGGCCTCACCGAGGCCGACCTGGCCTCCCGCAGGAAGAACGAGGTCTTTGAGGCCCGGGTGGCGGGGAGGCCTGCCCGCCTGGCCCGCACGGGGTACACGGGGGAGGACGGCTTTGAGCTCTTCCTGGCCCCCGAGGACGCGGAGCCGGTCTTTGAGGCCCTCCTCGAGGCCGGGGCCACCCCCGCGGGCCTGGGGGCGCGGGACACCCTGCGCCTGGAGGCGGGTTTCCCCCTCTACGGCCACGAGCTCACCGAGGAGACCAATCCCCTCTGCACCCCCTGGGCCTGGGTGGTGAAGCGGGAGAAGGACTTCTTGGGGAAGGAGGCCATGCTGGCCCAGGCCTGCCGGGAGCGGCTGGTGGGGCTGGTGCTGGAGACGGGCATTCCCCGGGAGGGCTACCGGGTCCTTTCCGGGGAACGGGAGGTGGGCCGCGTCACCAGCGGCGGGTTCTCCCCCCTCCTGGAGAAGGGCATCGCCCTGGCCTACGTGGCGGAGGACGCCCAGGAGCCCCTGAGCGTGGAGATCCGGGGCAAAGCGGTACGGGCTTCCCTTAGCCCCTTGCCCTTTGTGCCGCTAAAATAGCGGGGGTTAGGAGGCGCTATGGACATACCCAAGGACCGCTTTTACACCAAAAGCCACGAGTGGGCCCTACCCGAGGGGGACACGGTGCTCGTGGGCATCACCGACTACGCCCAGGACGCCCTGGGGGATGTGGTCTACGTGGAGCTCCCCGAGGTGGGGCGGAAGGTGGAGAAGGGGGAGGCGGTGGCGGTGGTGGAGAGCGTGAAGACCGCCTCCGACATCTACGCCCCCGTGGCCGGGGAGGTGGTGGAGGTAAACGCCGCCCTGGAGAAGACCCCCGAGCTCATCAACCAGGACCCCTACGGGGAGGGCTGGATCTTCCGCCTGCGCCCCCTGGACATGGGCCACCTAGACGACCTTCTGGACGCGGACGGCTACGCGGAGGCCCTGGAGAGCGAAGCCTAGGCCTATGGCGAAGCGGGGGTCCCTCGGCGCCCGGCCCTTAGCCGGGGTGGGAGGCCCCTCTGTGGCCCCGGGTCAAATGGCCCGGGCCCTTTGTTTAAGGATGAACCTATGGACTACACGCCCCACACGGAGGAAGAGATCCGGGCCATGCTGGAGCGGGTGGGGGCAGAGCGCTTGGAGGACCTCTTCGCCCACCTGCCCCCGGAGATCCTGAACCCCCCCATCGCCCTGCCCGAGCCCGAGCCGGAGTGGGCGGTGCTGGAGGCCCTGAGGCGCCTTTCGGAGAAGAACAAGCCCGCCCCCAAGGCCTTTCTGGGGGGTGGGGTGCGGAGCCACCACACGCCGCCCGTGGTCCAGGCCCTGGGCGCCCGCGGGGAGTTCCTCACCGCCTACACCCCCTACCAGCCCGAGGTGAGCCAGGGGGTCCTGCAGGCCACCTTTGAGTACCAGACCATGATGGCTGAGCTCACGGGCCTCGAGGTGGCCAACGCCTCCATGTACGACGGGGCCACCGCCTTGGCGGAAGGGGTCCTCCTGGCCCTGCGGGAGACGGGGAGGATGCGGGTCCTGGTCTCCCAGGGGGTCCACCCCGAGTACCGGGAGGTCCTTCGGAGCTACCTGGAGGCGGTGGGGGCAGAGCTCCTCACCCTGTCCCTGGAAGGGGGCAGGACCCCAAGGGTGGCGGTGCCGGAGGACGTGGGGGCGGTGGTGGCCCAAAACCCCAACTTCCTGGGGGCCCTGGAGGACCTGGCCCCCCTGGCCGAGGCGGCCCACGGGGCGGGGGCCCTTTTTGTGGCCGTGGCCGATCCCCTCTCCCTGGGCCTCCTCAAGCCCCCTGGGGCCTACGGGGCGGACATCGCCGTGGGGGACGGGCAGGTCCTGGGCCTGCCCCTGGGCTTCGGCGGGCCCCACTTCGGGTATTTGGCCACCAAGAAGGCCTTCGTGCGCCAGCTTCCCGGGCGGCTGGTCTCCGAGACCCGGGACGTGGAGGGGAAGCGGGGCTTCATCCTCACCCTGCAGGCCCGGGAGCAGTACATCCGCAGGGCCAAGGCCAAGAGCAACATCACCACCAACGCCCAGCTCACCGCCCTCATGGGGGCCATGTACCTGGCGGCCCTGGGCCCGGAGGGGCTTAAGGAGGTGGCCCTGGCGGGGGTGGCCGCGGCCCACCGCCTCTATGGGCTTCTCCGGGAGATCCCCGGGGTGGAGCCCTTCACCCCGGAGCCCTTCTTCAACGAGTTCGTCCTGCGGCTTCCCAAGCCCCCGGAGGCGGTGCGCCGGGCCCTGGCCCAAAGGGGCTTCCACGCCGCCACCCCGGTGCCCCGGGAGTACGGGGAGAACCTAGCCCTTTTTGCCGCCACCGAGCTTCACACGGAGGCGGACCTTCTTGCCCTTCGGGACGCCCTGAAGGAGGTGCTGGCATGAGCTTTCCCCTGATCTTTGAGCGGAGCCGCAAGGGTAGGCGCGGCCTAAAGCTGGTCAAGGAGGTGCCCCGGGCGGAGGCCTACATCCCCCAGGCCTTCCTGCGCCAGGACCCGCCCCGCCTCCCCGAGGTGGACGAGCTCACCCTGGTGCGCCACTACACCGGCCTCTCCCGCCGCCAGGTGGGGGTGGACACCACCTTCTACCCCTTGGGCTCCTGCACCATGAAGTACAACCCCAAGCTCCACGAGGAGGCGGTGCACCTTTTCGCCTACCTGCACCCCTACCAGGATCCCCAGACGGTCCAGGGGGCCTTGCAGCTCATGTGGGAGCTGGGGGAGTACCTGAAGGCCATCACCGGGATGGACGAGATCACCCTGCAGCCCGCGGCCGGGGCCCACGGGGAGCTTACGGGCATCCTCATCATCCGCGCCTACCACGAGGACCGGGGGGAGGGGAAGGAGCGGCGGCTCGTCTTGGTGCCCGACTCCGCCCACGGCTCCAACCCCGCCACCGCCAGCATGGCGGGCTACGAGGTGAAGGAGGTGCCCTCGGGCCCTGATGGGGAGGTGGACCTCGAGGCCCTCAAGCGGGAGCTGGGCCCCCACGTGGCCGCCATCATGCTCACCAACCCCAACACCCTGGGCCTCTTTGAGCGACGCATCCTGGAGATCTCCCGCCTGGCCAAGGAGGCCGGGGTCCAGCTCTACTACGACGGGGCCAACCTGAACGCCATCATGGGCTGGGCCCGGCCCGGGGACATGGGCTTTGACGTGGTGCACCTCAACCTCCACAAGACCTTTACCGTCCCCCACGGCGGGGGCGGGCCCGGTTCCGGCCCCGTGGGGGTGAAGGCCCACCTGGCCCCCTACCTGCCCGTGCCCACGGTGGCCCGGGGGGAGGAGGGCTTCTACCTGGACTTCCAGCGTCCCAAGAGCATCGGCCGCGTGCGGAGCTTCTACGGCAACTTCCTGGCCCTGGTGCGGGCCTGGGTCTACATCCGCACCCTGGGCCTGGAGGGCCTTAAGAAGGCCGCGGCCCTTTCCGTGCTCAACGCCCGCTACCTCAAGGAGCTCCTGAAGGAAAAGGGTTTCCGCGTGCCCTACGACGCCCCGTGCATGCACGAGTTCGTGGCCCAGCCCCCCCAGGGCTTCCGCGCCCTGGATCTGGCCAAGGGGCTTTTGGAGCTGGGCTTCCACCCCCCCACGGTCTACTTCCCCCTCATCGTCAAGGAGGCCCTGATGGTGGAGCCCACGGAGACCGAGGGCAAGGAGACCCTCGAGGCCTTTGCCGAGGCCCTGGGCGAGCTTTTGCAAAAGCCCAAGGAGTGGCTGGAGGGTGCCCCTTACTCCACCCCGGTCCGCCGCCTGGACGAGCTTAGGGCCAACCGAAGCCCCAAGCTCACCTACTTTGACGAATAAAAAGGGGGCGGGGCTTTGGCCCCGCCCCCAGCCTTCCTAGCCTACTTCACCACGGGCAGACCCGCGTTCTTCCAGCCGTCCAGGCCACCGCTGATGCTCTGCACGTTGTAGCCCTGGCCCCGGAGGAACATCATGGCCATGGAGCCCCGGTGCCCCACCTTGCAGTAGACGATGATGGGCTTGCCCTTGGGCAGCTCGCCCACCCGCTTGGGCAGATCGCGGATGGGGATGTTCACCGCTCCCTGGATGCGTTCACCCGCAAACTCATTGGGCTCGCGCACATCCAGGATGAAGACGTCCACGGTGTCCATCATGTTCTTGGCCGCGGCCGGGGCGATGGCGTAGAACCCAGTGGGCAGGTTCATGAGGAAGTTGCCCAGCTCCCGCACCGTGAGGGCGGAGTAGGTGACCGTGGTAGCCTGCGCCAGAACCGGAAGCACCAGCAGAAGACCCAACCAAGCCAGCTTCTTCGTGCCTTTCATCGTGTACCTCCTTCGCATTCCCTAGGGGCCATAACCCCTAAAGGCCAAGACCTTGCCACTGGCCTGCCAGGACCAGGAGGGCCCTGAGGCCTGCCGCCGCCAAAAGCCCCGCCCAGGGGGCCAGGCGTTCTTGCCAGAAAGTCCCGAGGCCCAGGAGGAGGAAAAGCCCGTACCAGAACCCTGCCTCCTCCAGAAGGTGCCCCCGGGCCTCCGGCGGAAGGGTGAGGGGGTAGAGGAGGGCGAGGAGCAGGGAAGCCCCCGCCAGCACCCGCAAGGGGAAAAGGGCCCAGGGGCTTTTGAGGAGGGCCGCCAGGCCCAGGGCCAAGACCAAGGCGGTGAGGGGGAAAAGCCCTGCCATGAGCCCATTCCAAAGGGGGCGGTTGAGGTTTACCGCCAGGGCCAGGCCCGGGTAGGAGAGGGCCACCAGGCTGAAAACCAGGAGGGCCCAGGCCAGGGCCCGCTGGGACCCCTTGCCCAGGTAGAGGAGCCCCCCGGTGAGGAAGCCAAGCCCCAGGCCCCAGGCCCCCCACCAGATGGGGCTTGTGGGGTGGAAGGAAAGGAAAAGCCAGATGTGGGTGAAGCGGAAGCGGGCGGGGGACTCGGCCCAGAGGATGAAGAGGTCCAGGGCGATGAGCATGAGAGCGTAGAGGGTGTAGCGCCGGGCCTCCGCATCCCCTTTAAGGTGGAGGAGGGCGGCCAGAAGGGCCACACCTCCTGCCAGCCCTACCAGGACGAAGTGGAGGGCGTTGGTCCAGTGCCAGAACTCCTGGGCGTTGGGGAGGCCGTAGAACTCAGCCATGGTGCACCTCGCTTTCCCGGGTGAGCCCCTTCTTGGAAGGGGCGTTCAGGTAGAAGAGCTTGGGCCTTGTACCCTGCTCGGGCCTTAGCACGTCCACCCGCTCTGCCGCCTTAAGGGCCTTGGCCACGGGGCTTTCCGGGTCCTCCAGGTCGCCAAAGGTGCGGCAGTAGGTGGGGCAGGTCTCCACGCAGGCCGGCACCTTGCCCTTTTCCAGCCGGTGGGCGCAGAAGGTGCACTTGCTCACGTAACCTGCCGGGTGCAGGTAGCGGGCATCGTAGGGGCAGGCGGCAATGCAGGCCCCGCAGGCGATGCACTTTTTGGGGTCTACCAGCACCAGGCCGTCTTTGGTCTGGTAGCTGGCCCCCGTGGGGCAGACGGGCACGCAAGGGGGGTTTTCGCAGTGCAGGCACTGCTCGGGGCGGAACTCCACCACCAGGTTGGGGTATTCCCCCACCTCCCGCTCCCGGATCCAGAGGTTGAAGACCCCGGGAGGGACCTCGTTTTCCATCTTGCAGGCCACGGCGCAGGCGGCGCAGCCCACGCAGAGGCTTAGGTCAATGGCCATGGCGTAGCGGGGCATCACATCCTCCTTTCGTCAAAGGGGCGCTTGGCCAGCCCAGTAAGGGAGGGTAGCCTGGGCCTTTCCGCCTTCTCCAGCCTCACGAAGTTCACCCGCAGGCCGGCCCCGCCGGAGATGGGGTCCAGCTTGTACCGGGTCTGCAGGTAGTTGTCGGAGGCGCCGCGCCCGTGGGCCAGGCGCATGAGGGGGGCCTTGTGGCCGAAGCCGTGGACGATGTACACGCAGTCCTTGCGAATCCTGGCCGTGGGTTTGACCCGCACGGGGCCTTCCTTCACCCCGTCCTGGTTCACCAGCATCACGTAGTCCCCCTCCTTCAGGCCCAGCCGCTTGGCCTCCTCCTTGTGGATCCAGACCTCGTTCTCGGGGTCCATCTCCATCAGGACCCAGTTGTTCTGGGTGCGGGCGAAGGTGTGCACCGGGCTCCGGCCGTAGAGGAGCCGGTAGAAGCCTTCCGGGGGTTCCTCCGGGGGGGTGAAGACGGGCAGGGGCTGGTGGCCGGCTTCCTTGAACCGCTGGCAATAGAGCTCTATCTTCCCCGAGGCCGTGCCGAAGGGGAGGCGGCCTTCCTTCTCCCAGTCCTCCAGCCAGGGCTTGCCCCGTTGCACCAGGGTACCCATGCCCTTCATGGTCTCCAGGTCCAGGCCCAGGCTCTGGAGCCGGGTCTCCAGGTACTCCTCAATGGTCTTCCAGGGGAAGTACTGCTCCAGCCCCAGCCTGAGGCCCAGCTCCCGGGCAATCCACCAGCCGGGCTTGGTGTCAAAGAGGGGCTCGTGGGCGGGGGTCCTTAGCTGGATGAAGGGGGTTTTGTGGGCCACCAGGACAAAATCGTCGTAGCGCTCCAGGTAGGTGGCCTCGGGCAAGATGACATCCGCCCACATCACGTGCTCCTGGGGCAGGACGTCAATGGCCACGTAGAGGTCCAGGTTTTTCAGGGCCTCCTTGGTGCGGGGCACATTGGGGATGGAGTGGAAGAGGTTGATGCCGTAGGCGAAGAGCCCCTTGATGGGGTAGGGCTCCCCGGTGATCATGGGCTCAATGAGCTCCTGGATGGCGGTGGAGCGGGCGAAGAACTTGCCCTTGTCCGCCCGGGGTTTGAAGCCCTCGGGCTCGTGGTCGCCCCCCGAGGGCCCCGAGCACCCGCCTGCCGCCGGCTCCAGGGGCAGGGGGGGCAGGGGGTACTTCTCCAGGTAGGGGCTTTGGGCAATGTAGAACCCCCCGGGGCGGCCGTAGTTGCCCAGGAGGACGTTCACGTAGAGGAGGGCCATGACCCGGTAGGTGTCGTCCCCGTACCAGACGTTGTGCCGGGTGGGGGGAAGGACCGCCCTGGGCTTGTGGGCGGCCATCTCCCGGGCCACCTCCCGGATCACCTGGGCGGGGATTTCCGTGTGCTTCTCGGCCCACTCGGGGGTGAAGTCCTTTACGTGGGCCTTGAGCTCCTCAAAGCCCACCGTGTACTTGGCCACGTATTCCTTGTCGTAGAGGTCCTCGTAGATGAGCACGTGGATCCAGGCCAGGAGCAGGGCGGTGTCGGTGCCCGGCTTGATGGGGAGCCATCGGTGGGCCTTGGCGGCGGCGGTGGAGAAGCGGGGGTCCACCACCACCACCTTGGCCCCGTTTTTCAGGGCCAGGGCGAAGTCCTGGAGCTGGGTGTTGTGGGTGTCCTCGCCGATGTGGTGGCCGATGAGGACGATGTAGCGGGCGTTTTCCCAGTCAATGGGCTCGTGGCCGCCGATGGGACGGCCGAAGACCCACTGGGAGGCCACCTCCCGGGGAGCGGTGCAGAGGGAAACGGAGGGCTTGGCGGCGTTGGGGCTGCCCCAGGCGGCGGGCAGGAAGTCCACGAACCAGTAGTCCCCGGTGCCGTGGCCGAAGAAGGCGATGGCCTCGGGGCCGTACTTTTCGCGGATCTCCAGCATCTTCTTGGCGATGTGGTCTAAGGCCTCCTCCCAGGTGGCTACCCGGTACTTGCCCTCCCCGCGCTGGCTCCCCTCCACCCGGATGAGGGGGCGCTTCAGGCGGTCGGGGTCGTAGGTGGTCTGGGGAGCCCCCTGGCCCCGGGGGCAGAGCCGGCCCCGGCTTTTGGGGTTGGCCTCGTACCCCTCCACCTTGTAGACCCGGTTGCCCACGGCGTGGGCCACGATGCCGCATCGCCAGAAGCATCCCTCGCAGATCTGGTAGACGCTCTTTACTTCCTGGGCGTACCAGGGGGCCTTGAGGGCTTTGGCGGGGCCGCTTCCCCGCAAGGCCATGGCCCCCACACCCAGGGCGCTAAGCTTCAGAAACTCCCGTCTTTGCATGGATGGCCTCCTCTAAAAGTTCCACCAGCTCGCGATAGAAGCCGGTGGGGTCGTGGGCTTTTACCGCCGGGCCAAAGCGTTTCAGCCAGGGGTGAAGGAACTCCTGGACCAGGCGGCGGGAGAGGTCGGGCCGTCTGGGGTTCAGGAGGGCGATGGCCTCCCCCAGGGCCGAGAGGTGGTCGGGGAGGTCGCGCCAGGTTTCCTGGACCTCGAGGCCCCCCTCCCGGTAGAGCTCCAGAAGCCGGTGGTAGGAGGGGCCGAAGAGCTCCCCGTCCAGGGCATAGCCCGCGTAGGGGGGGGCGGGGAGCCCGCTCGGGTTGCTGACGAAGAGGGCGGTGTAGGCGGCCTGGAGCTCGGAGGGAGCCACCTGGGGCAGGGCCACGGGGTGGCCCGTGAGCTCCTCCAGCGCCTCCTCCAGGGTGCCCGCGGAGAGCTCCCGGAAGAAGGCCTCCCCCGGTGGGGCGAAGAGGCTTGCTGTGACCCAGCCCAGGAGTTCCATGCCTCACCTCCTGGCCTCAGGCTAGGGCTTGCCCCTTCTTTCACGAGACAGAGGGTTTTCCCTCTCCCTGTCGGAAGTTCTCCTAAGGCAAATGTCCTTGGGAAGAATGTCCCAATCAGGGCCCTCAGGCCAGGCCGTGCTCCCTGGCCCAGCGCACCAGCTCGGGGGTGTCCATGAGGCCCAGCTTGTTCAGGGCCCGTTGCTTGTAGGTGGAAGCGGTCTTCACGGAAAGCCCCAGGCGCTCGGCCACCTGGGAGAGGGTGTAGCCCTGGGCCAGGAGGGCCACCACGGCCCTCTCCCTTTCGGAAAGGACCTCGGGGCCGGGCTCTGCCTGCCCCTCCAGGAGGGCTTCGGTCAGGCTCGGGTGGAGGTAGCGGAGGCCTTGGGAAAGGCGCGCTAGGGCCTCCAGGAGGTCTTGGTCCAGGGCGTCTTTGGGCAGGTAACCCCGGGCCCCCAGGGCAAAGGCCCGGGCCACGTAGGCGGGTTCGTTGTGCATGGAGACCACCAGCACCTTGGCCCTTTGGGCCAGGTGGGGGAGGGCCTCTAGGCCCCCCATCCCCGGCAGGTTCAGGTCCAGGAGGACCACTTCGGCCTCCCAGGGGGTGGCCAGGGCCTCCTCGGCGCTGGCGAACTCCGCCACCACCTGGTGCCCTCCCTCCTCCAGGAGGAGGCTAAGCCCCTTGCGCACCAGGTGGTGGTCCTCCACCAACACCACCCTCATAGGGGCACCCCGAACTCCACCCGGGTTCCCTGGCCCGGGGCCGAGCGCAGCACCAGGCTACCCCCCAGGCCCTGGATGCGTTCCTGCATGCCCAGAAGCCCCACGGAAGGCGGGGTGGACTCCGGGTCAAAGCCCACCCCATCGTCCTCCACCAGGCCAAAAAGCCGGTCCCCTTCGGGCCAGAGCTCCACCTTGACCCGCCCCGCCCGGGCGTGGCGCAGGACGTTGGTGAGGGCTTCCTGCACCACCCGGAAGAGGGCTACCTCCTTCTCCTTGGGCAGAGGGGGTACCTGGAGGCGGGCCTCCACCTCGAGGCCATGCCGGCGGTACCCCTCCAGGTAGCGCCTCAGGGCCTCATCCAGGCCCAGGTCGTCCAGAAGGGGCATGCGGAGCTCCTGGGAGAGCCTACGCACCTCCTCCAGGGCCTCGGCCACCCGGGCCCGGGCCTCGGGGAGCTTCTCCGGGCGCCGTTCGGCCACCTTGAGGGTGAGGAGAGCGGCGGTGAGGAGGCTTCCCACCCCGTCGTGCAGCTCCCGCCCCACCCGGCGCCTTTCCTCCTCCTGGGCCCAAAGGAGGCGCCCGGCCAGCTCCAGCCCCGGGCGCTTCAGGGCCAGGAGGAGGAGGGCGGGAAGGGCTTCGGGGAGTTCCTGCCCTTCTGCCAGGCTCAGCACCAGCACCGCCAGGGTCTTCTCCCCCTGGCGGATGGGCAGGGCCACGAAAGGCCCATCCACCACCTTTTCCCCCCGTTGCAGGGCCTCCTCCGCTAGGGCCCGGGAGTGGGCCACCAGGGGGCAGGTGGTGCGACACCCCTGCATCTGGTAGAGTTTGAGCCCTTCCCCCACCCCGTAGGCCTCCCCGCAACGGATGATGCCCTCGGCCTCGAGGGCGGCAAGGGCCCGGCGGAACACCTCCTGCTTCCCCCGGGCCCCGCTCAAGGCCTCGGCCAGGCGGGCGCAGTCCACAGTTCCAGCTTAGGGGAAGGGACGGGGGAGAGGTGTCCCTAAAGCCCAAAGTAGGCCCGGGCCGCGGCCACGTCCTGGGCGATCTGGGCCTTCAGGGCCTCGAGGCTCTCAAAACGCCTTTCCTGGCGCAGGTGCTTGAGGAAAAGGAGGCGCACCTCCTCCCCGTAAAGCTCCCCGGCGAAGCCCAGGAGGTGGACCTCAAGCCGCCTCTCCCCGCCCCCCAGCGTGGGCCTCGTGCCCACGTTGGCCACCCCCTTGTACCGCCCGAAGTCCCCCATGGCCTCCACCGCATAGACCCCGGGGGGAAGGACCTTCAGGGGGTGGACCGCCAGGTTGGCGGTGGGGAAGGAGAGCCTCCTTCCCAGCTTCTCCCCCTCCACCACCACCCCATAGGCCCCGTAGGGGCGGCCCAGGAGGTGGCGGGCCTCCTCCACCCTGCCCTCTTGGAGAAGGGCGCGGATGCGGCTGGACTTCACCGGCTCCCCCCCTAAGGCCAGAAGGGGCACCACCCGGGTGGGGGCCACCCGGGCCAGGGCCTCGGGGTCCCCGCCCCGGCCCCGGCCAAAGCGGAAGTCCTCCCCCACGTAGATGCGGCTGGCCCCCAGGGTCCTTAGGTCCTCCAGGAACTCCTCCGCCGGACGCCGGGCGAAGGTTTCGTTGAAGGGCACCGCCAGGATGAGCTCCACCCCCAGGGCCCTCAGGGCCTCCACCTTCTCCGTGAGGTCCATGAGGAAGCCCTCCCCCCGGGTGAAGACCTTGGTGGGCGGGTCAAAGGTGTAGACCAAAAGGGGCTGGTGGAGGGCCTTGGCCTCGGCCAGGGCCTGGCGCAGGAGGTGCTGGTGGCCCAGGTGAACCCCGTCAAAGGAGCCCACGGCCACCACCTTGGGCCCCTTGGGGACGTCAGCCACCTCGGAGAAAAGCATGGTGGTAGAGGATGCCCACGATGCCGGTGGCGGAGAACTCCACCTCCCCTTTTTGGTGAAGTTCCAGGGCCTTTTCTGGCTCCAGCCAGACCACCTCAATGGCCTCGTCCTCGTCCGGGGTGGCCTCGGCTTCCCGCAGGTCCTCCGCCAGGAAGACGTAGGTCTTCTCGTCGGTGAACCCGGGGGAGACGAAGTAGCTGAAGAGGTAGGTGAGGCGGCCTGTGAGGCCGGTCTCCTCGGCCAGCTCCCGCTTGGCGGCCTCCAGGGGTTCTTCTCCCGGTTCCATGAGCCCTGCGGGGATCTCCAGGGGGGCTAGGCCCACCGCCGGACGGTGCTGGCGCACGAAGAGCATCTTCCCCTCCCTCAGGGCGATGACCGCCACCGCCGGCTTGTGCTCCACGATCTCGTAACGACCCTCCAGGGCCAGGTTCAGGATGCGGCCCCGGTAGAGGTAGGTGCGGTCCACGCCTCCCATGCTACGGCAAAACCCCCGGGGGGAGCCCCCGGGGGGTCCTGGCAGGGTCCCTTACCTCAGGGCCTCCACCGTGGCCAGGAGGAGGGCCCGGGTGTAGGTGGGGTTGTGGATGCCCTTGGAGCCGTCGTACTTCACCAGGATGTAGTTCCAGGCGGCCCGCACCACAGGGTCCTTGGTGGAGAAGACGGGCTGGCCCTTCTCGTCGCGGATGTCCCCCAGCTGGCTCCAGAGGGTGGTGCCGTCCGTGAGGTCCATCTTGAAGCCCAGCTGCCCGCCGAAGGAGACGATGTCCACCCGGTACACGGGGGCCTTCACCTGGACGTTGGGGGTGAACTGGCCGGTGTCGGGGTTGTAGGCCCGCACCGTCTTGATGCGGTCCCGCACCGCCAGCACCTTGGCGTTCACCATGGTGCGCACCAGGGACATGAGGTGCTCGGTGTTGTCCTGGACCATCTCCTTGGTGTACTTGGCCCCGTGGCAGGAGGCGCAGAGGTTCTCCGGGGTCTTGAAGGTGTGGGCGGTGTAGTCCTTACCGGATAGGCTCATGTGGCAGGTGGAGCAGGAGCCCCCGGTGAAGAAGGCATGGGGGTTATTCCACTCCCGGGTGTCGTCCACGAAGTAGCCGTTCTTGCCCAGGATGACATCGGCCTCCGCGGAGTAGTGGGGGGAGGTGTAGCGGCCGGCATCGGCGGCGTTCCAGGTGATGCGCCCGTTGCGGGTGTTGTGGCAGGCCATGCACAGCGCCCCGCTCCCCACGCCCACCGCCCGGAAGCCCGCGGGCAGCATGGGGGTGTCGTGGACCAGGCGGAGATCGCCGTCGTCGTCGTGGCAGGTCTTGCAGGTGATGGGCTTCACCTGGGCCTGGGTGAGGCCTAAGGAGCGCAGGTAGTCCACCGTGGCCGCCTTGCCATCAGGCCCCACCAGGTTGCCGGGGTTCCCCTTCTTCAGCTGGTTCAGCCAGGCCAAGAACCCCTGCTCGCTGTGGCAGCGGGCGCAGTGGGCGGCGTTTTCTGCCCGTACCTCCACCGTGGCCTGGGGCAGGCTTTTGGCCCCCATGACCCCGTTGTTGTGGGCGCTGGCCTCCCACTCCTTCTGAATGGCCTCTTTGCTGGAAAAGGCCACCATGAGACCTAGGGCCAAGAGGGCAAAAAGGGCTTTTTTCATAGCCACCTCCTCCAGGTTTAGCTCACACCCCCATTATGGCCTGAGTCAAGGGTAATATGTCCCGTAAACTGCAGGGTGTGGCTCACGGACGGTAAACAAAGCCTTTTGCTGGAGGGGGAGAGGATCGCCCGGGTGGAGGAAGGCGCCAGGGGCCTTCGCCTCGAGGCCATCACCCCTGGCCTCCAGGACGCCCACGCCCATCCCCTTTACTGGGGCATGGCCTTAAGGGGGCTGGACCTTACGGGAGTGGCCTCGCCGGAGGAAGCGGCCGAGCGGGTGGCGGCGGCGGCCCGGGGGCTTCCCCCGGGGAGCTGGGTGGAGGGACGGGGGTTTCTCTTCCCCAAGCCACCGCCTCCTGGGCTTCTGGACCGGGCAGCCCCGGGGCACCCAGTGTGCCTGAGGAGCCGGGACCACCACTCCGCCTGGATCAACCGCCTGGCCGCCCAGCAGGCCGGGCTGGGCCCGGGGGCCGAGCCTCCTGAGGGCGGGGCCTTCCTGCGGGACCCCGAGGGGGTGCCCTACTACCTTTTGGAGAGGGCCCAGGAGGCCTTGGAGCCCCACCTGCCCCCGCCCTCCCCGGAGGACCTCCGCCGGGGACTGCAGGACTTTGCCCAAAGGGGGTACACCGCGGTGCACGCCCTGGGCTACGAGCCCCCGGAGGCCCTGGACTGGGCCTTGGCCCTGGAGTTGCCGGTGCGGCTCTGGTGGGCCCTGCCCAGGGGGGCCTGGCGGGGCCGGAGGCCGGGGTGGTACGGGGACCTGCACCTGGCGGGGGTCAAGTTCTTCGCCGACGGCGCTTTGGGAAGCCGCACCGCCTGGATGCACACCCCCTACCCCGACGGCTCCCTGGGCATGCCCTTGGACGGCCTCGAGGTCCTAAAGGAGGAGGGCAAAGAGGCCCTGAAGGCCGGGTTCACCCTGGCGGTGCACGCCATCGGCACCCGGGCGGTGGCCGGGGTCTTGGGGGTCTTCCAGGAGCTTGCCCCCCTGGCCCGGGCCAAGGGGCTCACCCTGCGCCTGGAGCACGTGCAACACGTGCGAAAGGAGGAGCTTCCCCGCTTCCAGGGCCTTCCCCTGGCCCTTTCCCTCCAGCCCCTCCACCTCCTTTTGGACCAGCACCTGGTGCGGGCCTACGGGTTTCCCCCGGAGGAGGCCTTCCGCTTCCGTAGCCTTTGGGCCACCGGGCTTCCCCTGGCCTTCGGCTCCGACGCCCCGGTGGCTAAGCCTGAGTACGCCGAGAACCTCCTGGCGGCCACCCAGCATCCCCTCTGCCCCGAGGAGAGCCTTCCCCCCGAGGCGGTGCTCTGGGCCCACACGGAAGGGGCCGCCCGGGCGGCGGGCTGGGGGGACTACGGCCGCCTGGCCCCGGGCCTGCGGGCGGACCTCACCCTGTGGGAGGGGGGGAGGCCGGTGGGCCGGGTCTACCGGGGCAGGCTGGAGCTTTTTTAGCCCGGTATACTGGCGCCGTGTACGGGGTGCTGGTATGGCCGCCGGGGGACCTGGGGCAATTTATGGAAAGCCTCCAGACCCTCCACGGGGTGCGGGGTTTCGGCCCTCCCCACCTCAACCTGCGCCAGCCCTTTGACTGGCCCTACGAGGAGGAGGCCCTGAAGATCGCCTTAGCAGGCATCCTGCGCGGCCATGCCCCCTTTCGCCTGCGCCTCGGCGGCTGGGGGTACTTTCCCCAGGGGGTGGTCTACCTCCGGGCCTACGGGGGCACCCCCTTCCGCCGCCTCTACCACGCCCTGGAGCCCCTGGCCCCCCCCCTCAAGGAGATTGAGGGGCCCAGCTACCTCCCCCACCTCACCCTGGCCCTGGGGCTTTCGGAGGAGGCGGCGAAGGCGCTTGCCGCAAGCCTTCCTCCCCCGCCCCGGGGTTCCTTTTTGGTGAAGGAGGCGGTGCTGGTGAGAGACCAGGGGGAGGCTCACCTGGTGGAGGTGGCCCGCTTCCCCCTGGGCCCTAGCCCAGGGCGATGAGGCCCAGGGCCAGGAGGCTGAACCCCAGGCCCAGAAGCCGGCTTCGCCCCAGCCGCTCCCCCAAGAGGGCCCAGGCCAGGAGCACGGTGAAGGCCGGGTAGAAGGAGGAGGTCACCGCAGCCACGTCCAGACGGCCGCTTTGCGCCGCCAGGAGGAAGAAGAGGTTCCCCCCGGCGTCCCCTAACCCCGCCAGGAGGACCCAGGGCCTGCCCCGCAGGGGAGGCCAGGGCCTGGGCCAGGCCAGGAGGCCGTGGGCCAGGACCAGGAGGAAGGCGGTGAGCTTGGCCAAGGCGGCGGGCCAGAGGAGGCCCTCCACCCGGTCCATGAGGGCGAAGTAACCCCCGAAGCCTACCCCCGCCAAGAAGGCCCAGGGGAGGCCGGCGGGCTTGGCCCTTCCCTCGGGCCTCGAGGCCAGCCACACCCCGAGGAGGCCTGCCCCCATGCCCAGGGCGGGAAGGAGGCCGGGCGGGCCCTCCCAGAGGGTCCCTAAGGCCACGGGGAGGGCTGCCCCCACCACCCCCGCCACTGGGGCGGCCAGGCTCATGGCCCCTTGGGCCAGGGCGCGGTACAGGCCAAGAAGCCCCAGGGTCCCCGAGGCCCCGCCCAGGAGGGCGAAGGGAAGGTCCCCTTCCCGCAGGGGCTCGCGCAGGAGAAGGGCCAGGAGGAGGAAGAGCAGAAAGCCCAGGAGGGAGACCCAGAGGACCACCCCCTGGGGGTGGGTGCGCCTGGAGGCCATCCCACCCCCAAAGTCCCCTGCCCCCCAGGTGAGGGCGGAAAGGAGGCCAAAACCCAGGGCCAGGAGGGAGGAGGTTTCCATGGCGAAAAGGCCCCGGGCGGGAAAAGCCCGCCCGGGGCGGGGAAGGGGCTAGTCCAGGAAGTCCCGGAGCTTGCGGGTGCGGGACTCGTGGTACTTGAGCTTGCGCAGGGCCTTGTTCTCAATCTGCCGGATGCGCTCCCGGGTCACCCCGAAGTAGGCCCCCACCTCCTCCAGGGTGTGCTCCCGCCCGTCAATGAGCCCCTTGCGCAGCTTGAGCACCATGGCCTCGCGCTCGGAGAGCTTGGAAAGGGCCTTTTCCAACTCCTCGGAAAGCAGGCTCTGGGCGGCGGCGTCCACGGGGGAGGGGAGGTTCTCGTCGGGGATGAAGTCCCCGTAGAAGCTGTCCTTCTCGTCCCCGATGGGGGTTTCCAGGGAGACGGGCTCCTGGGCAATCTTCAAGGTCTCCTCCACCCGCTTGGCGTCCCAGCCGGGGCCCATGGCCTCGGCGATCTCCTCGTAGGTGGGCTCCCGGCCCAGCTCCTGCTGGAGCTGGCGGGCGGTGCGGGAGAGCTTGTTGATGGTCTCCACCATGTGTACCGGGATGCGGATGGTGCGGGCCTGGTCGGCGATGGCCCGGTTGATGGCCTGGCGGATCCACCAGGTGGCGTAGGTGGAGAACTTGAAGCGCCGCTTGTACTCAAACTTCTCCACCGCCCGGATAAGGCCCTGGTTACCTTCCTGGATTAAATCCAGGAAAGACAGGCCGCGGCCCGTGTACTTCTTGGCGATGGAGACCACCAGGCGCAGGTTGGCCTCAATGAGGTGCTGCCGCGCCGCTTCCCCCTCGCGGGCGATGTGCAGGTAGCGCTTGAGCTCCCTGGGCAGGCTCTTGAGCTTGGCGTCCACCTCCTCCACCGTCTTGGGGTCTAGCTTTTCCCGCAGGCCGGGGATCTGGCTGATGCGGGCGGTGCCCAGGATGCGGGCCCGCACCACCTCGCGGATGAGGTCAGCGTCCAGGCCCGTGGCCTCGGAGAGGCGCTTGATGGCCTCCATCCCCTCCTCCACCTTCCGGGCCAGCTCAATCTCCTCCTCCAGGGTGAGGAGGGGTACCTGGCCGATCTCGTGCAGGTACTGGCGCACGGGGTCGGAGGTGGAGACCTTGGGCAGGGCCAGCTCTTCCTCCTCCTCAAAGAGCTCCTCTCCCTCAGGCTCAGGGAGGAGCTCGTCGGCCTCGAGGTCCAGGGGCTCGTCCAGAACGCTCAGATCGGGGTCGGCCTCCAGAAGCTCGGGGTCGGGCTCGGGCAGGTCGGAAAGGTCCGCCTCCAGGGCCTTGGCCGGGGGAAAGTCCGGCTCCTCCCCCGGCAGGTCCTCCTTGTAGGGGCTTTCCGCGCCCAGATTGGTCAGGGACTCCTTGTTCTCCACGGCCGCGCTCTTGGTCTTCTTGCTCTTGGCTTTCTTCAACGCCGACCTCCCTCCTTGAGGGCAAAGAGCACCTTGTACTCCCTTACCAAAAGGGTCCTGAAGGCGCCAAAGCGCTCTTCCAGAAGGGGCTCGTACTTGAGGAAAGGGTTGGCCACCAGGAAAAACCCACCGCCCGGCTTCAGCCGGGCCGCCGCCGCTTCCACAAAAGCCTGGGCCACATCCAGGATGACCGCACCCCCCACGTGAAAGGGGGGGTTCGTTACTATGATGTCAAACCGCTCCTCCTCCGTCAAGGCCTCGTCCACGTCAGAATGGAGGACCCTAGCGCTGAGGTGGTTGGCCTCCAGGCTCTTCTTCAGGGAGAGCACCGAGACCAGGTCGTCCTCCACGGCCACCACCCGGGCCCCCAGGCGGACCAGGGGCAGGGTGAGGGCCCCGTAGCCGGCCCCCAGGTCCAGGACCGCCTTTTCCCTCAGCCCCCCCAGGCCCACCTCCCCCCGTAGGGCCTCGAGGAGGAGGACCGAGGCCCTGTCCACCTTGCCCGCGGAAAAGACCCCGGGGAGGTGGAAAAAGGTGTAGGCCTCGCCCAGGAGGGGGGCGCGGAAGCTCTGCCACAGGGGAGGGAGGGGTGGGGCCTCCCGTTCCTTTTCCAGCAGGGCCACGCGGACGGGGCCCTTTCGCTCCAGCACCTCCCCGTAGCCCAGAAGGGCCCGGGCCTCCTTGAAGTAGCGTTCAAACCCCTTGTTCTTGTCCCCCGCCAGGTAAAGCCGCCCTCCCATCCGCAGGGCCCGGGCCGCCGCCACCAGGCTGGCCTGCACGTAGGCTGTGCCCCGGCCCGCGGGCAGGGCCAGGACCACCAGGTCGAAAACCCCCTCCTCGGCTTCCCAGGGGGGGGCCAGCCGGGCCTTTAGGCCGCTTGCCTCCAGGCAACGGAAGGCGGCCCGCGAGGTCTCCAGGCGTTCCACCGCCATCCGGCCCTCCAGGGGCAGGCTTCCCCAACCCACGCCCGGGTTCAGGTCCAGGGCCCGTTGGCCGAAGGGGGCCACCACCCGTTGCAGCAGGTCGTAGACCGGGTCGCGATAGCCCCGGGCCCCGGGCTTCACGTAGAGCACCCCTCCGGGCCGAGGCAGGGGGGTGAGGCGGTGGTATTCCTCCAAGGTAAGGCTCACGTCTCCCCAGAATACGGGGCTTGGGGGAGGAGGGCAAATGTGATAGTATTCCTCCTCAAACCGCCCCCTGGGCGGGAAGGAGGCGAGCGTGGCCCTGGTGGTTCAGAAGTACGGCGGCACCTCTGTGGGCGACCTGGAGCGCATCCACAAGGTGGCCCAGCGGATCGCCCACTATCGGGAGAAGGGGCATAAACTTGCGGTGGTGGTCTCGGCCATGGGCCACACCACCGACGAGCTCATCGCCCTGGCCAAGCGGGTGAACCCGAGACCCCCTTTCCGGGAGCTGGACCTCCTCACCACCACGGGGGAGCAGGTCTCGGTGGCCCTGCTTTCCATGCAGCTTTGGGCCATGGGCATCCCTGCCCGGGGGTTCGTGCAGCACCAGATCGGCATCCTCACCGACGGGCGCTTCGGGGATGCCCGCATCCTGTCCGTGGACCCCTCGCGCATCCTCAAGGCCCTGGAAGAGGGGTATGTGGCGGTGATTGCCGGCTTCATGGGCACCACCCGGGAGGGGGAGATCACCACCTTGGGCCGCGGCGGCTCGGACACCACCGCGGTGGCCATCGCCGCCGCCCTGGGGGCCAGGGAGTGCGAGATCTACACGGATACCGAGGGGGTCTACACCACCGACCCCCACCTGATTCCCGAGGCCCGCAAGCTAGAGGTCATCGGCTACGACCAGATGCTGGAGATGGCGGCCCTGGGGGCGCGGGTCCTCCACCCCCGGGCGGTCTACTACGCCAAGCGCTACGGGGTGGTGCTCCACGTGCGCTCCAGTTTTTCCTACAATCCCGGTACCCTGGTAAAGGAGGTCAACATGGAAATGGGCAAGACGGTGACGGGGGCGGCCCTGGACCTGGACCACGCCCAGATCGGGCTCATCGGCATTCCCGATCAGCCGGGGATTGCCGCCAAGGTCTTCCAGGCCCTGGCGGAGCGGGGCATCGCCGTGGACATGATCATCCAGGGAGTGCCCGGCCACGACCCCTCGCGGCAGCAGATGGCCTTCACCGTGAAGAAGGACTTCGCCCAGGAGGCCCTCGAGGCCTTAGAGCCCGTCCTGGCGGAAATCGGCGGTGAGGCCATCCTGCGCCCGGACATCGCCAAGGTCTCCATCGTGGGCGTGGGCCTGGCCTCGGCCCCGGAAATCCCCGCCAGGATGTTCCAGGCGGTGGCCGGCGTGGGGGCCAACATTGAGATGATCGCCACCAGCGAGGTGCGCATCTCGGTCATCATCCCCGCCCAGTACGCTGAGGCCGCCTTGCGGGCCGTGCACCAGGCCTTTGAGCTGGACAGGCCCTGATGGAGAGGCTCTGGCTTTCCTGGGAGGACCTCCTCCGCCTCACCCGGAGGCTGGCGGACCAGGTCCGGGAGGAGGAGTTTGACCTCCTCCTGGGCATCGCCCGGGGTGGACTCATAAGAAATCCCCCTAGTCCTCTCCCGTAGAATGGGGCCATGGACCTCGCCAAACACCAACGCCGCCCCCGGCTGCAACTCAAGCTGCAGCATCACCCGGATAACCTTCACGCCCTGTACCGGGAAAGCCAAGACCCCATAGAACGCTCCCGCTGGCACGCCCTCTGGCTCCTCGCCACCGGCCACCCCATCCCAAAAGTCGCCCAAACCCTGGGCTACTCCACCCGCTGGGTCCGGGACACCCTCCACCGCTACAACCAAGGCAAGCCCATGGCCGACCTCCGCC
>NZ_AQWU01000065.1 GCF_000376265.1 Thermus igniterrae ATCC 700962 | reverse complement strand
GGCGGCTTTTGAACCTGCGGCGGCGGGGGAGAGGTGCGTACCGGAGGCTTTTGGGGCGGCGGTGGGAGCTGGAGACGGTCTTTGGTCTGCTGAAGGGGCCGATGGGGCTGGTGGGGGCGGNGGGGNGGGNACGGGGGCTGAAGGCGGTGGCCCTGCAAGTGGAAGCTTGGGTGATGGCCTGGAGCGTGGTGGCCCAGCTTCTTGGGCAGGCGGGTCTGCCCATCACCCGGGTGTTGCGGGCGGTGGCGTGAGGTGAGTACGCAGGTGAATATCCGAAAAGGGGGATATGTATCGCGCCCTACGATAAGCGCATGCTCATATCTAGAAACGCTAAACTGCCGAACCCCTCGGCCCTAAAGGTTTTCGTGGCGGTGGTGGAGGAGGGGGGCGTGGGGCGGGCGGCCCTGGCCCTAGGCATCACCCAGCCTGCGGTGAGCCAGTACCTGCGGGCCCTCGAGGACCAGGTGGGCCACCCCCTCTTTGAACGCCAGGGGCGGCACCTGGTCCTCTCCCGGGTAGGCCAGGCCCTCCTGCCCGAGGCCCGGCGGGTGGTGCAGGCCCTGGAGGAGTTCCAGCGGGTCTCCCAGGCCATGGGGCGGCTGGAGCTGGGGGAGGTGACCCTGGGGGCTTCCACCACCATGGCCACCTACGTCCTTCCCCCCTTTCTCAAGGAGTTCCACCAGGCCCACCCTGGGGTGCGGGTGCACCTGGAAAGCGGCTCCTCCGAGCGCCTGGCGGAAAGGCTCCGCATGGGGGAGGTGGAGCTGGCGGTGCTGGAGGGGGTGGAGCGCTGGGAAGGGTACGAGCGCCAGCTCTTCTACGAGGACGAGCTGGTGCTCATCGTCCCCCCGGAGCATCCCTGGGCCTCCCGGGAAACCGTGCCCCCGGACTGGCTCAAGGAGGAGACCCTGGTGGTGCGCAGGCCCGGCTCCATGACCTGGCGCGCCCTGGAACGGGCCTTTGAGCAGGCGGGGCTGGAGCTCAACCCCACCTTCTACACCGACAACAACGAGGTCACCAAGCGCCTGGTGCTGGCGGGAGCGGGGGTAGGCATCGTGAGCCGGGTGGTGGTCCAGCCCAACCTCAAGGTGGGCAACCTGCGGGCCCTGCGCCTTTCTGAGCCCGTGGGGGAGATCCGCCGCTACTTCTGGCTGGTCCACCCCAAGAGCGTGGCCAACCCCGCGGCCCAGGCCCTCATGGCCCTGCTGAAGGCCTGATGGGGGACAAGGCCCTAGTCCACGTCGTTCAGGAACTCAAACTCCCCGTTTTCCTCCAGAAACCGCTTCATGGCATAGGGGGAGCGCACCTGGCCCGCCTCGGCCAAAGGGCCTTCCATCCAGTGGGGCTTGGCCTCGGGAGGCGGGGCCTGGAAGCCGTAGAAGTAGTAGAGGGCCCAGTACCCGTGGGCGTCCTTGAGAACCACCGCGTCCCCGTAGCCGTCCTCCAGCACCTTGACCGCCTGCTTTTTGGCCTCTCCGTAGGGCAGTTCATCGTATTCCATGGCCCATCCCTCCTCTCACTTGGACTCGTTGACGAAAAGCAGGTAGCCGTTGGCCTCCAGCCAACGGGCCTGGTCGTAGGGGGCGGGGAAATCCCCGGGGGAGGGCTTGGGGCCTTCCACCCAGTCCGGGGTCTCCTCGGGGTCCGGGGCCCTGCGGCCCTGAAGGCCGAAGAAGTAGTAGAGGGCGTAATACCCCCCCTGGCCCAGGAGGACAAGCCCCTCCCCCACCCCGTCCACCAGCACCCGCACCGCCCTGGCCTCCGCCTCCCGGTAAGGAACCTCCCTCATCCTGCCTCCAAAAGCACCTGGAAGTCTGTGGTGATGCGGTCCTTGGCCTTGGGCCGGAACACGCCGTCGGCAAAGGCCACGTGCAGGGGGTGGTCCCGGTAGGTCTCCACCACCTCGGGGCCGACGAAGAGGACGGAAAGCCAGTAGCGGTAGCGGGCCCCGGGGGAAAGGGCCTCCCCGAAGCGTAGCCCCACCACCCCAGGGATGCGCAGGAGGACCTCCCTGGCCTCTTCCGCCATGGCCCGGGCCTCCTCCGGGCTTCCTTCCCAGTTGAAGAGGATCAGGTGCTCCACCACGCTCTCACCTCCTCCAGGTAGGCCAGGTCCACCACCACCCGCTCCCCCGCCCAGGGCCCCTGCAGGACCGGGGCCGGGGCGGAGGGCTCGCCCAGGTGGGGAAGAAGGGCGGTGGCCCGGCGGAAGTCCTGGCCCCGGGTGTAAAGGCTGGGGGTGGCCACCACGGGCAACCCCGCCCCCAAGGCCGCCAGGAGGCCGCTTTGCGAGTCCTCCACCACCACCCCTTCCCCCGGACCCAGGCCCAGCCGGGCCCGGGCCAGGAGGTAGATGCCGGGGTCGGGCTTTTTCCTGGGCACCACCTCCCCCGCCAGCACCAGGCTAAAGAAGGGGGAAAGGCCGGTGACCTCCAGGAAGAGCTGGGCACTTTCCGGGCTTGCGGTGGTGCAAAGGGCCAGGGGGATGCCCGCGGCCCTGGCCTCCTCCAGCAGGCGCCGGACCCCGGGCCGCAGGGCCACCCCCTGGGTGCGCAATAGCTCCGCAAACACCTCCCCCTTTTCCCTGTGGAGGCGGGCCACCTCCTCCGGGGTGAGGGACGGGCAGGCGGGGCACTCCGCCAGGGCCCGGGCCATGCGCTCCTTGCCCCCAGGGGTGGTGAGGAGGCGGGCGTAGGCCTCCTGGTCCCAGAAAAGGGGCAGGCCCCACCGGGCGAAGGTGCGGTTGAAGGCCTCCCGGTGGAACTCCTCCGTCTCCGCCAGGGTGCCGTCTAAGTCCAGGAGAAGGGCCTTCATCCCCACCATAGGCGCATCCGGGCCATGCTCAGCTCCCGCACCACCTCCTTGGCCACGGCCAGGCGGCCCAGGTAGTCCTCCGCCTGGGCCTCCGCCAGGGCCCGCCCCGCGGCCAGGGCCAGGTCGGCGTAGAGGTTTACCTTGCGGATGCCCCGGGCGATGAGCGCCCGGTAGTCCTCCGGGGAAAGCCCCGAGGCCCCGTGGAGGACCAGGGGCACGGGCAGGTGGGAAAGCCGTTCCAGGAGGGAGAGGTTCAGGCGCACCGGCCCCTTGTGCAGGCCGTGGCGGGTGCCCACGCTCACCGCCAGGGCGTCCACCCCCGTCTCCTCCAGGAAGCGGCGGGCCTCCTCGGGGTCGGTGTAGGCCACGGCCTCGAGGCCCACCTCCCCGCGGTAGCTCCCCGGCACCGCCCCCACCTCCCCCTCCACCGTGGCCCCGAAGGCCCGGGCCACCGCCACCGCCAGCCGGGTCTGGCGGATGTTCTCCTCCAGGGGAAGGCGGCTTCCGTCCAGCATCACGCTGGTAAAGCCCAGCCTAAGGGCCGCCACCACCTCCTCCAGGCTCTCCCCGTGGTCCAGGTGGAGGGCCACGGGGACGCGGGCCGCTTCCGCCAGGTGGCGGAGCCCCGGGGCCAGGGCGGGCAGGGAGGGCCCCCCCAGGTGGGGGGCCACGCTGAGGACCACGGGCAGGCCCAGGGCCTCGGCCCCCTCCAGCACCGCCTCCGCCCACTCCAGGGCCACCACGTCAAAGGCCCCCGCCGCCCGGCCCTTCTCCGGCAGAACCTCCCGCAAGGTGGCCAGCATCCCTACCTCCCAAACACCATCCCCTCCCCCCGCATCCCCAGCCAGCGGGGCACGGTGGGGTGGAGGTCCACCCGGGCGCACTCGGCCACGTCCCCCTCGAGGCCCACCCGCTCCAGGGCCCGGGCGGCCTCGGAGGCCTTCAGCACGGGCAAGGGGTGGTTTTCCGCCAGGAAGAGGGCCAGGTGGGCCATCTCCCCCCGGGGCTCCGCCCCCAGGGCCCTCAGGCGCTTTCCAATCACCCCGGCGGTGTAGAGGTCGTCCAGGCCGGGGCTCCCCTCCTTGCCCGCACAGACCAGGTGGACCTCCTCCCCCAGGCCCCGGGCCGCCAGGGCCACCGCCTGGGCGTTCTGCAAGGAGCCCAGGAGGATGTGGGGTAGCCCCAAGACGGCGTGCACCGCCCGGGTGCCGTTGGTGGTGGCCATGACCACCGTCTTGCCCTCCACCCCCGCCACCTCCCGGGGGGAGTTCCCCAGGTCAAACCCTCCGGGGGGCAACCCCCCCACCTCCCCCGCCAGCACCTCCCCGGGCTGCCGCAGGCGGCGGGCCGCCTCCACCGTGGGGGCCAGGACCAGGGCCCTGGCCCCGGCCTCCAGGTACCGGGCGGCGGTGGTGGTGGCCCGGATCACGTCCACCACGATGGCCACCCCCTGGCCCAGGGGAGTGGGAAGGGGATGAACGAAAAACCTCATAGCAGGGCTTCCAGGGCCTCTGCCACCCCCTCGGGGGTGAAGCCCAAGCGCTCGTAGACCTCGGGGTAGGGGGCGCTGGCCCCATAGCGGTCCAGGCCCACCACCTTTTGCGCGTAGCGCGCCCAGCCCAAGGAGACCCCGGCCTCCACCGCCAGCGTGGGCAGGCCCGGGGGGAGGACCGCCCGGCGGTACTCCGCGGGCTGGGCCTCAAAGAGCTCAAAGGAGGGCAGGCTCACCACCCGCACCCGCCGCCCCTTGGCCGCCAGAAGCTCCCGGGCCTCGAGGGCCAGGTGCACCTCGCTCCCCGTGGCCACGATCACCCCCTCGGGGTCCTCGGCGTCCGCCAGCACGTACCCGCCCCGCAAAAGCCCCCGGGCCTTCTCCGGGGGGAGGAGGGGAACGGCCTGGCGGGTGAGGACCAGGGCGGTGGGGCCTTCCCTGCGCCTGAGGGCCACCTGCCAGGCGTAGAAGGTCTCGTGGGCGTCCGCGGGGCGGATCACCCAGAGGCCCGGCATGGCCCGAAGACTCATGAGGTGCTCCACGGGCTGGTGGGTGGGGCCGTCCTCCCCCAGGCCGATGGAGTCGTGGGTGAAGACGAAGACCGTGGGGGTTTCCATGAGGGCCGCCAGGCGCAGGGCCGGGCGCAGGTAGTCGGAGAAGACGAGGAAGGTGCCCCCGTAGGCGCGGAAGCCCCCGTGGAGGTTCAGGCCGTTGAGGATGGCCCCCATGGCGTGCTCCCGCACCCCGAAGTGCAGGTAGCGGCCCAGGGGGTTCTCCCGGGAGAAGTCCGCCATGCCCTGGGCCTGGGTGTTGTTGGAGGGGGTGAGGTCGGCGCTTCCCCCCAGGAGCTCGGGCATGCGGGGGGCCAGGAGGTCCAGGGTCCTGCCGCTGGCGGCCCGGGTGGCCACGGGCTTGTCAAAGGCGGGGGGCTCTTGGAGAAGGGGGGGAAGCTCCCCCTTGAGGCGGCGGAGGAGCTCGGCGTGGAGCTCGGGGTACTCCCGGGCGTAGGCCTCCAGGGCCCTCTCCCAGGCCTCCTCCCAGGCCCTCCCCTGGGCCCGCAGGTCCATGTGGCGGTAGACCTCCTCGGGCACCTCAAAGGGGGCGTAGGGCCAGCCCAGGTTGCGGCGGGTGGCCTCCACCGCCTCCGGGCCCAGGGGCTCCCCGTGGGCCTTATGGGAGTCCTGCTTGGGGGAGCCAAAGCCGATGTGGCTCCGCACGGCGATCAGGGTGGGCCGCTCGTCCAGCTTGGCCAGCTTGATGGCGTGGCGGAGGGCTTCCAGGTCGTTGGCATCCTCCACCCTCAGGGTCTGCCAGCCGTAGGCCCGGTAACGGGCCAGGACGTCCTCGGTGAAGGCCAGGTCCGTGGGGCCGTCAATGGAGATGCGGTTGTCATCCCAGAAGACGATGAGCTTGGAAAGGCCCCAGGTGCCCGCCAGGGAGCTGGCCTCCCCCGAGACCCCCTCCATGAGGTCCCCGTCTGAGGCCAGCACGTAGGTGTAGTGGTCCACCACCCGGTGGCCGGGGCGGTTAAACTCCGCCGCCAGCTTCTTTTCCGCCAGGGCCAGCCCCACCGCGGTGCTGATGCCCTGGCCCAGGGGTCCCGTGGTGACCTCCACCCCGGGGGTGTGGCCGTACTCGGGGTGGCCTGGGGTCTTGGAGCCCCACTGGCGGAAGCGCTTCAGCTCCTCCAGGCTCAGGTCGTAGCCCGTGAGGTGGAGCACGGCGTAAAGGAGCATGGACCCGTGCCCCGCGGAGAGGACGAAGCGGTCCCGGTTGGGCCAGGAGGGGTTTAGGGGGTTGTGGCGCATCACCTCCCGGTAGAGGAGGTAGGCCAGGGGAGCCATGGCCATGGGCATGCCGGGGTGGCCGCTTTTGGCCTTCTCCACCGCATCCACGGCCAGGAAGCGGATGGCGTTCACGGAAAGGGTGACCAGGTCCTTGGTTTCCGTCATACTTCCCTCCAGGGTAGGTTCCCGTGAAGCCGGGCACAAGGCGAGGCCGGGCCTCCGGGGATAAAGGGTCGCTTATGCAAGCCGCCCCTACCCCCCGGGAAGACTATACCCAAGGCCGCGGGTTGCCTTGGGCCTTCGGGAGTGCTAGAATCCCTAGGGCGTGGGCGCCCGTAGCTCAGCAGGATAGAGCGGGGGCTTCCTAAGCCCTAGGTCGGGGGTTCGAATCCCTCCGGGCGCACCAAAAGGCCCGCCCCCCTTGGGGGGCGGGCTTCCCCTTGCCTAGGCGCGCACCGGGCGGCGGGGACGGGCCTGGGGCTCCTGGAGGCCTTCCACCCGCTTGGCCCGCTCCAGCTTGAGCCCGGGGAGTTCCCCAAGCTTGGGCAGGTCCTGGGGGCGGAGGTCCACGTAAAGGCCCTCCTCCCCCTGGGCGATCTTGCCCACCTCCAGGCCCCGCTCCTTGAGGAGGGCCACCAGCCGGGGCAGGCTGAGCCTGGGCCCCGTGGCCTTGAAGGTGAGCCAGCCCTCCTCCCCCGTGAGGAGGCTTTTCTCCTTGGGGGCCCCCCCCAGAAGGAGGGCCATGAGGGCCGCCACCACCTCCACCCGTCCCTCGGCGAAGAGGCGGCCGGCGAAGTCCAGGTAGAGCTTGTAGTCCCGTTCGGGCACCCGGGCCAGGCGGGCCAGGAGGTGGTGCCACTTGGCCTCGAGGACCTCCTCCGGGGTGGGCGGGTTCACCCGGCGAAAGGTGCGCCCCACGGCCCGCTCCAGCTCGGAAAGCTCCCGCCGCTCCCGGGGCCCGTAGAGGATGACCACCTCTCCCCCGCGCCCCGCCCGCCCCGTGCGCCCGGAGCGGTGCTGGTAGGTCTCCGGCTTGTCGGGAAGGCGGAAGTGGACCACCAGGTCCACCTCGGGGATGTCCAGCCCCCGCGCGGCCACGTCCGTGGCCACCAGGATGCGCACCTCCCCCTCGCGGAAGGCCTTCATCACCCTTTCGCGGTCCGCCTGGGAGAGGTCTCCGTGGATGGCCCGGGCCGGGTGGCCCAGGCGCAGGAGGCCGGTGGCCACCTCCTCCGTCTCCGCCTTGGTGCGGGTGAAGACGATGGCCCGCTTGGGCGCCTTGACGTAGAGGAGGTCGGAGAGGAGGCCCAGGCGGTCCGAGGGGGCAGGGACGGCCTCCTCCTGGTAGGTGACCCCCTCCTCCCGCACCACGTTGATGACCACCGGGGCCTTCATGTAGCGCTCGGCCAGCCGCCTGGCCCAGGAGGGCAGGGTGGCGGAGAAGAGGAGGGTCTGGCGCTCCGCCGGGGTGGCCGAAAGAAGGGCCTCCACCTCCTCCTCAAAGCCCATGGAGAGCATCTCGTCCGCCTCGTCCAAAACGGCGATCCTCACCTGGGAGAGGTCCAGAACCCCCTGCCTCAGGTAGTCCAGGGCCCGGCCCGGGGTGGCCACCACCACGTCCACGCCCCGGGCCAGCTCCTCCTTCTGCCTCCCGTAGCCCGTGCCCCCGTAGACCGTGACCACCCTCAGGTGGGGGGCCACGGCAGCCAGCTCCTGGGAGACCTGGAGGGCCAGCTCCCGGGTGGGGGTGAGGACCAGGGCCCGGGGGGCCCGCCCCCGCTCCCCCCTCGCCTCCAGCCGCTCGGCGATGGGCAGGGCGAAGGCCAGGGTCTTGCCGGTGCCGGTGCGGGCCTGGCCGATGAGGTCCTTGCCCTCGAGGGCCAAGGGCAGGGCCGCCGCCTGGATGGGGGTGGGGGCGGTGATGCCCCGCCGGGCCAGGGCTTCCTTGATCTCGGGCTTCAGGGGAAAATCTTTGAACTCCATCCTCAGGTTTCCTTTCCGGGCCTCACCCGCGCCCGAAAAGGGGGGTAACGCCCGTAAACTTTTCAAGTTTAGTGAACTAGAGCACGAAAGTCAAGGGGATGACCTCCACCTCCTCCTCCGTCCCCACGTCCCCATCGGGAGGGAGCACCACCAGGGCGTTGCCAAAGGCCATGGAACGCAGCACCCCGCTGGACTGGTTCCCCGTGGAGCGCACCACCAGCCCCCCCTCAAAGGAAAGTACCCCCCGGCGGTAGACCCTCTTCCCCCTGGCCCCCTTAAAGGGGGTGAGGGCCTTGGCCCGCAGGGAGCGGTAGGGGGGGTCGGTGCGCCCCAGGAGGCGGAAGAGAAAGGGCCTTCCATAGAGGAAGAAGGTGACCATGCTGGACACGGGGTTCCCGGGCAGGCCCAAAACCGGCAGGTCCCCAAGCCGGGCCATGAGGAGGGGCCCCCCAGGTTGTTGCCTCACCTTCCAGAAGACCACCTGCCCCTCGGTCTCCAGCACCTGGCGCACCACGTCGTAGGCTCCCATGGAAACCCCCCCCGAGGTGAGGAGGAGGTCCAGGGGCCCCGCCTGGGCCAGGACTTCCCGCAGGGCCTCCGGCCGGTCCGGCACCTTGCCCAAGAGCACGGGCTCCCCCCCCGCCTCCCAGACCAGGCCCAAGAGGCTGTAGGCGTTGGAGTTGTAAACCCCCCCGTAGGGCAGGGGTTCCCCCGGCTCCACCACCTCGTCCCCCGTGGAAAGGATGCCCACGCGGGGGCGCCGGAAGACCCGTAGCCGCGGGTGGCCCATGGCCGCGGCCAGGCCCAGCCTGCCCGGGGTGAGGAGGTCGCCCCGCCGCAGGTACACCTCCCCCCGCCTCAGGTCGTCCCCCTTGGGGCGGATGTCCTTGGGGCTCGCCGGGGCGAAGAGCAGGACGTACTCCCCCTCCCGCCGGGTATCCTCCACCCGCACCACGGCATCGGCCCCCCGGGGGATGGGGGCCCCGGTGAAGACGGCCACCGCCTCCCCCGGCCCTACCTCTCCGGGAAAAGGCCTCCCCGCCGGGGACTCCCCCACCACCCTGAGGCGCACCGGGCTCTCGGGCCCCGCGGAGAGGGCGTCCACCTGCCGGCAAGCGTAGCCGTCTATGGCGGTGTCGTCCTGGTCCGGGTGGTCCACCAGGGAGGGGAGGTCCTCGGCCAGCACCCGGCCCAGGGCCTGGGCAAGGGGGAGCTCCTCGGTGGCCAGCTCCCCCCTGGCCTCGGCCAGGACAAGCTCCAGGGCCTCCTCCACGCTGAGGTTCGTGCGCATACCTTCCCCCAGTCTAGGGCTTAAGGACAGGCGGGTCCTGGGCTTGAGACCCCAGGTAGGCGTGCCTAAGCCTGCCAAAGGCCCAGGGCCATAGGGCGATGCCCAGGGCGTAGAGGAGGAGGGTCAGGCCAAAGAGGTAGTCAAAGGCCCTCAGGCCCAGGGCCTCCTGGACCACCCCCGAAAGGGCGCTGGCCAGGGCGAAGAGGAGGCTCCAAAGCCCACCCTCCACCAGGAAGAAGCCAGGACGCTCCTCCTCGGGGAGGTAGTCCATGACCAAGGCGGCGTACACGGGGCCAGCGGCGTTCATCAGGGCCCCGCGCACCAGGAGGGCGAAGGTGACCACGGGAAGCCAGGGGGCCCAGGCCAAAGCGGCCAGGAAGGGGAGGGAGAGGGCCTGGACGAAGACGATGGCCCCCAGCTTTCCCAGCCGCCCCACCAAGAGGGGCTGCAGGGCCATGGCCAGGCCCGTGGCCAGGGCGGAGAGGGCGAAGATGGCCCCGGTGGTGCCGTAGGTGAGGCCGAACTTCTCCTTCAGGAAGAGGTTGAGGAAGGGAATGACGAGCCCCGCCCCGAAGCCGATGACCACCTGGGGAAGAAGGAGCCGCAGCCAGACGCCAAAGCGCCCCCGGAGCCTGGGGGCCCTCCCCTCCCCCTCGGGCAGGCCCAAGACCAGGGGCACGGCCAGGAGGAAGAAGGGCAGGGAAAAGAGGAGGACCCAGCGCGCCCCCACCCACTCGGAGAGGAAGCCCGCCAGAAGCGTGGAGACGAAGCCCGAGGCGGTGGTGAGGGCGGCCTGCAGGCTGAAGAGGGCCACCCGCCGCTCTGGGGGCACCAGCCGGGCCATGAGGGGGGCGGCCGCCCCCTGGAGGAGGGTGCCGGCCAGGCCGTAGGCGGTGAGGCCGGGAAACACCCAGACCCCAAGCCCCAGCAAAAGCCCCCCCAGGACCGCCAGGAGGAAGGCCAGGTGGAGGCTTCGGAGGTACCCCAGGCGGGGGATGAGGTAGGCCAGGGGCAGGGCGAAGACCACCCCCACCAGGAGGAGGAGGGCCTGGGCCAGGCCGATGGCCTGGCGGCCGTAGCCCAGGGCCTCGAGGTGAAAGTTCAGAAAGAAGTAGACCAGGTTGGCCCCGAAGGACCAGAGGAGACTGGCCAGGACAAAGCAATAGGCGGGCGCAAGCGGGGAATTTTTCATAACCATCCCTTTGGTGGGCCTGCAGGCCCTCAGCCCTCCTGACGGCTTGGGCAGTAAGGGGCCAGGACGCAGGCGGGGCATCTGGGCTTCCGGGCGGTGCACACGTAGCGGCCGTGGAGGACCAGGGCGTGGTGGAGGAAGACCCAGCGCTCCTTGGGGAAAATGGCCTCCAGCTCGGCCCCTATCCTCTCGGGGCTTTTGGCCAGGGAGAGGCAAAGCCTGCGGGCCACGCGGGCCACGTGGGTGTCCACGGCGATCCCCGGGATGCCGAAGGCCGCCCCCAGGACCACGGTGGCCGTCTTCCAGCCCACCCCGGGCAGGCGCATCAGGGCCGCCTTGTCCCGGGGCACCTCCCCCCCGTGCTCGGCCACCAGGCACTGGGCCAGGGCCACCAGGTTCTTGGCCTTGGTCTTGTAAAGCCCGATCCTCCGGATGTAGGGCTCCACCTCATTAGGGCTCGCCTGGGCCAGGGCGAAGGCATCGGGAAAGCGGGCGAAGAGGGCCGGGGTGGCCTCGTTCACGCTTCTATCCGTGGCCTGGGCGGAAAGCACCGTGGCCACCAAAAGCTGGAAAGGGGTCTCGTGCCTAAGCTCGGTGCGGGCCTTGGGGTAGGCCTCCTTTAAGGCCTCCAGGATGGCCCTCGCCCGCTTCCTCTTTTCCTCTAGCCCCTCCTTCGGGCACGCCACGCCCCCCAATCTACAATGGAAAGGTGGAAAGGCCCAAGCTCGGCCTCATCGTCCGCGAGCCCTACGCCAGTCTCATCGTGGACGGGAAGAAGGTCTGGGAAATCCGCAAGCGCTCCACCCGCCACCGGGGACCCTTGGGCATCGTCACGGGGGGAAGGCTCATCGGCCAGGTGGACCTCATTGGGGTGGAGGGCCCCTTTAGCGTGGAAGAGCTCTTAAAACACCCCGAGAAGCACCTGGCGGAGGAGGCCTTCCTCCGAGCCTACGCCGGGGAAGCCCCCCTTTACGCCTGGGTGCTGGCGAACCCCCAGCGCTACACGAAGCCCCTCTGGGTCCCCAGGCGCCCGGGGCGGATCATGTTCGTGGACCTCTCCGAGGTAGCGTGGTGAGCCCCCCGTAACCCACGTAGACCAAGAGGTCCGGGTCCAAGGCAGCGATGACCTCGGGCCGGTGGGTGGCCACCACCAGAGTGATCCCCGCCTCCCGGCAAAGCTTCCCCAGCCCCAGGGCCACCCGCCTCGCCGTAGGCACGTCCAGGTGGGCGGCGAACTCGTCTATGAGGAGGAGGTCCGGCCGCTCAGCGAGCAATAGGGCCAGACGGAAGCGCTCCCTTTGCCCGGTGGAAAGCTCCTTGGGCCTCGCCCGGTAGAGCACGGCGTCGGAAAGGCCCACGCGGTTTAAAACCTCAACGGCCGCCCCCACGTCCCCAAGCTTGCGGTAGGCGCTTTCCAGGATGGGGTCCTCCCCGAGGTCCACTTCCCTTTCCCCCGGGATGTAGGCCACCCGCTTGCCCGGGGGCAAGGCCACCTCTCCCCTATCGGGCGCCTCGCCCAAAAGGAGCCTAAGGAGGGTGGTCTTCCCCGCCCCGCTCGCCCCCGCCAGGACCACCAGGTTTCCCGGAGGAATCTCCAGGCTTGCTCCCCGGAGCACCGCCCGCTCCACCACCCGGGCCTTCACCCCGAAGGCCTCGAGGGCCCCCCGCACCTCCGGGGAGAGGCCCTTTAGTTCCAGATGGCTCCGGTAGCCCTTGTGGACCCCTTCCAGGCGGATGGGCCCCTTTAGCCCCTCCACCCGGCCAAACCGGGGCCTAAAAAGCCTCCCCCCGTGCTCTTGGGCGTAGGGGTCTTCCCGGAGGAAGCGCTCCAAATACCCTTCCGCCTCCTCCGTGAGGGGATAGAAGAGCACGGGCCTTCCCGAGGCGGTGTCAAAGAGGTAGCGGAAGCCCACCTTCTCAAAGAAGGGGTGGTAGCGGGCCATCTGGGCGATGGTGTAGACCAGGTGCTTTTCCCGCCTGCCCTCGGGGGCTCCCCGCTCCTTGGCCCACTCCAGGGCCATGCGCACGAGAAGCGCCCCGAAGCCCTCTGAGCGGTAGTCGGGGTGGACCACCACCCGGGCGATGCGGGCAGCGGCGGTCTTGACGCGATCCAAGGCCTTTTCCCAGTCGCTGCCCCCCTCATAAGTGGGGTGGAACCAGTCCCTCGGGAAGATCCTTTCCCGGATGTCCCGCTCCACGCCTTCGGGGGTCCTCCGGTGCATCCGGGGGATAGGGGGGTCCAGGCGCAGGTAGCCCAGGATCCGGGGCTCAAAGGGAAGCCGCTCCACAAGCTCCAAAACCGGAAAGCGGCTTGCCGGAGTGGACCCTCGGATCTCCTTAAGCCTCGCCTCCCCGCCGCAGTCGCAAAGAGGCTTGGCGTTGGCCAACAGCGTCTTGTGGCACTGGGTGCACACCCAAAGGGCCACCACCTCCTTCTCCGAGGCGTAGTGGAACTGCTCCAGCTCGGCGATGGCCTCAAAATCCCCCTCGTAGGTGGCCTCCCGCACCCTCAGGCGGTAGCGGTAGGCCTCGCCCCCCAGGGGGCTTTCCCGCACGTGCTCCAGGGTCTTGGCGAAGGGGGGCCAGAGGGGGAAGGCGCCCTCGAGGGCGTACTCGTCAAAGCCGAGGACGGGCTTCTTGAACTCGGTGCGAAGCCTCACCCTATCCCCGGGCCTCAGCCACTTGGCCACGTCCCCGGTCATGCGCAAGGTCACGCCCCCCTCCAGGAGGACCTCCCCGTACCAGCGCCAGTAGACCCTCCGCCCCAAGACGCGCATCGTGCCCCCATGGTACCCCACTTAATGCCTTCGTGTGCTACTTGACCTAGACCCTCGGGGTGTGAAAAAAGAGGGGGTGCCATGCGGCAAGATCGTGAGCACCCCCAGAACGTAGCCTTTGGCTGACCTACTATCTTGACGCAGAGACCCTTCTGGTGGCTACCTACATCTGGGTAGATGACGAACTGAAGGCCCTGCAGGCCCAAGGCTTCAAGCTCCCCCCAAAGCAAAAGCACCAGAAAGCCACCCTGGCCGAGCTCCTGACCCTCGCCATCTTTTTGCTCCTCCAGGGCCAGGACCTCGCCAAAGGCTACCTGGCCGCCAAGACCACCCTCAAGGCCTACTTCCCCTCCCTCCCCCACCCCAAGATGTTCCCCTTCGGGGAAGCAGCTCTCGCTTCTACCGGGTCCTTCAGAAGGCCCAGGGGCTGTTGGCTCACCTGGCCATGAGGCTCTCCGGGGGAAAAGGCCTCCTGCAGGTGGTGGACCTTAAACCCATCCCCCTGGCTCACGGCCACCGGATTCACGGCCTCTCTCTTCCTGAGGCCGCCGTGGGGGTGGGACCCCTGGGGGCTTTCGCGGGCTACGTTCTCATGCCGGTGATGAACGAGCGGGGCCTCTTTTTTCGTTGGGCCATTCTCCCCGGCAACGCCCGGGAGACCTGGGGGAGGGACCTGCTGGACGGTCTGCCCGCGGTCTTGGGGGACCGGGGCTTCCGCTGGGTCCAGGGGGTCAAGACCCCGCCCTATCGGGTCAGGGGAGGGAAGGTGGTGGAGACGGGGTGGAGAGAGTGGATGGGGAGGGTCAGGAACTGGATAGAGACCCGCTTCAGCGTGATGGTCCGGTCTTTGGGGCTTCATCGGATAGAGGCCCGGTCCTACTGGGGGCTGGTGGCCCGTGTGAACCTCATCCTGCTTGTTCACAACCTCATACGTAGCCGGGTGCTTCTCAGGATGGCCGGGGTGGAGCTATGAGGTAGCACACGAAGGAATGTTAAGCTCATACCATGAAACGATCCCTTGCCCTGATTCTGGCCTTGTTCAGCCCGTTGGCCCTCACCCAGTCCCCCAAGGAAGCGGTGGAATCCGCCCTCAAGGCCGCCTTCGGCGACTGGAGGGGCAAGACCTACCAGGGCCTGGACCGGGTAGTCTACTTCACCCCCGAGGGCCAGGAAACGCAGGTCTTGCGGATCCGGACCTACCTTGACCTCGGCGGTTGCCGCCTTCGCCTGGAGATCGCCCCCGAGGGCGAGAAGGCGCCCGCCACCCTGGTCTACACCCGGGAGCGCCAGTTCCTCCGCCTCCCGGACGGCAGGGAAACCCCCCTGGACGACCGCCTCTTCCTGGAGCTCATCTTCGCCTGGCAGACAGGCTTCACCGGGGCCGCCTTCGGTTATGACGAGGTGGCTTCCCTGGGGAAAGTGACCCTCCCCGATGGCAGCGAGGCGGAGGCCTACCGGGTGGCGCGCCGGTCCCACGCCTGTCTCCCCAAGGGAGTGCTGGAGGCTAAACCCTACGAGGGAGAGGTCTACGTACAGGAAGGGAAGGTGGTGGGGGAGGGGCACTTCTCCCCCGTGCTCGGGATGGAGACCCTGACCCTCTACCGGGACCTTCGGAAGGAGGGGAGCGCGGGCTATCCCGTGAGGTCGGAGGGCTACCTCCGGACGGGGGACCGGTGGGTCCTCTTCTCCCGGGGAGAAACCCTGGAAGCCCAGGTGAGCCTCCCCCTGGAGGAAGCCCTATTCCGCTGAGGCTAGAGGGGGCCCGTGAGTTCCAGGCCTAGGGCAAAGCCCCCGTCGCCGTACCTTACCCGCACCCCCACCTCTCCCTTCCCTTCGGGGTCCAGGGCGTACCCCGCCCGCAGGAGGAGGGCTCCCCCGGGGGGCTCCAGCCCCAGAGGCAGGGAGAGGGAGGTCCCAAGCCCTAGGCTCCACACCTCGTTGGCCACCAGGGATAAGCCCAAGCCCAGCCCCAGGAGAGGCACACCGCCCCGGGGGTAGGAGACCCCCAGGGCCCAGGTGGCCACCACCGGATCCCTGAGGAGGCTCCCACTGGCCTCCCCTTCCAGGGCCCAGGGGTACCCCAGCCCCAGGCGCACCCGGGGGCGGCCCCAGAGGTCGGGAAACCGGTAGGCCAGCCCCACCCCAAGGGAAGGCCTGCCCTCCCCTCGCCAGAGGACTTCCCCTGCCTCCCCGTAGTCCCGCCTCTCCCCAAAGAGGGTGTAGCCGCCCCCCAGCCTGCCCTCCAGGAAGAGGTCTGGAGCCACCCGGTAGCTGAGACCCAAGGACAGGCTCAATCCGTGCCCCACCCGCAGGAAAGCGTAGGGACCCCGTTCGTCCGCCCCCACCCCTTGGAGGGCAGAGGGGGCGTAGGAGAGGGTGAGGCGGTAGCCCAGGGGGGGCTCCTCCGCCGGGCGCAAGGGGTCCACCTGGGCCAGGGCCCAGGCGGCGAAGGCCAGGAAGAGGGGCAGAAGCCTCAAGGCCACCTCCCCCCGAGGGCCTCCAGCCGGCGAAGCCGGGAAAGCGCCCAGGAGAGCTCCGCCTCCTGGTTGGCCCTTACCCGCCCCATCTGGGCCGCCGACCGGGGAAGGGCCAGCAGGATGACCCCGGAGAAGCCCTTCTCCGTCACTAGGGCCTCTATGGGTACGATGCGCCGGCCCCACGAGGAGTCGGCGAGGAGCACCTGGGCAGGGCCGCCCCCGGGCGGGTCCACGAGACCCGCGATCACCAGGAAGTGGAGCTGGGGCTTGGTGACGTGACCGATGACCGGAAGCCCGCCCCAGCGGAAGTAGTCAGCGAGCTGCTCCAGGTTCACCCTGTAGGCCCTCACCTCGTACCCCCGCCCCTCCAGGTACCGCTTCAGGGAAAGGGCGGTAAGCCCCTCCCGCGGGTCCTTCCCCGAGGCCTCCGTCTCACGCACGGCCACCTTTAGGACCTCGCCTTCCGTGGCCGGGTCGTCATAGTAGTAGGTGAGCAGTGTGGCCACCGCCGCCGCGCCGCAGGTGTACCAGTCCGTCTGGCCGACGACGTGGGTGTAGCGGAGGGTACGGTAGGAAGATGAAGATAGGGCTTCCACTTGGCCAAAAAACGCCCAGAAGAGAAGTACGAGTTTCAATGTGGGGACCATGGGGGCACGAGCCACCTTCTGACCTGCGCCTTTCTGTGCTACCTCCTCGTAGCTCCACCCCAATTGTCCTATATAGCACCCGGGCTCATCCGGGCTCTGACCTGCTAGAAGTCACCCGTACGTACGCCTGCCTAAAATTTCCTAGAAAAAATTAGTTTACCCAACAAACCTCCTCCAAAAGTAGCTATGGCAACTTTTAAGGCTTCCCAGGAAGCGTAGCTAATGTCACGTCCCAAAAACAGATTGTTGTAAATAAAGATCAGAACCGAAGCTAACAGGCTACCTACAATCACCCCCTTCGTATACCCATCTAGGACACGCATTACATAACACCCCTAGGGACTGATCTCCCCCTGCTTCCAAAGCCATGTCCCAAGCGAACTCCAAGCTACATTCCCAGCAAGCTGAAAGGCAAAATCTCCTACTCCACTCAAACCCAGGGCCTGGCTCGCAGCATAACACAAACAACCTCCTATTGCGCTCCAGAGGCCACCGAAAATGTAGCTCTCTGCGTCAGCAAAAAGTTGTCCACCAACTCCGGCAATATCCAAGAGTTCCTCATCAGAAAGGTTCTGGAGCAAGGAAAAGTTAACAGCGCCCTGGATCTTTCCCTGAACTCCAAGAGCTAGAGCATACCCCTGCGCGACAGCACCCACCGGGGCATAGGCCAAAAGCCCAAAGGCCATCAGCACCAAGAGGAATTTGCGCATGGCTCAACCCCCTCAAGGGTGAGGTTACCACGCCCCCCCCCCCCCTTCCTGTCAAGAAGCTTTCAAGAAGGCGCAATCCCCCACCCCGCCCGTCCGGGACTGGCGAGAGGGGAGAAGGCGCCGAGAAGCTTAGTACGCCTTGGCGAAGACTACCCGCTTGCCGTAGGCGCTGGGCCTACCGCAACGGACGCAAAAGCCTTCTTCGGGTTCGGCCTCAAAGGGCACGCAGCGGGTGGTGGCGGTGGTCTCCTCTTGGATGGCCTTTTCGCAGGCCTTATCCCCGCAGTGGAAGGCCAGGGCGAAGCCTTCCTGCACCGCCTCCTTGAAGGCCTCGTAGGTGTCCACCTTGTGGGTGTGGGCCCTCTGGAAGTCCAGGGCCCTTTGGTAGAGGGCCTGGTGGAAGGCGGCAAGCTTGTCCGGGAGGAGGGCGGGAAGCGCCTCCAGGGAAAGGCGCTCCTTGCCCCCCAGGCGGCTGGCCAGGACGGCTTCGCCCGCCTCGAGGTCCTTGGGCCCCAGCTCCACCCGCAAGGGCACTCCCTTGAGCTCCCACTCGTGGAACTTGTACCCCGGGGTGTGCTGGTCCCGGTCGTCCAGGTGGACGCGGAGGCCCGCCTGGAGAAGGGCGCGCTTAAGCCCGTGGGCCGCCTCCAGCACCCGCTCCCGGCTCTCCTCCCGGTAGATGGGCACGATGACCACCTGGATGGGGGCAAGCCTGGGGGGCAGGATGAGGCCCTGGTCGTCCCCGTGGGTCATGATGATGGCCCCGATGAAGCGCCAGGAAAGCCCCCAGCTGGTGGTGTGCACGTACTTCACCTGGAGGTCCTTGTCCTGGAACTTGATGTCGAAGGCCCGGGCGAAGTTCTCCCCCAGGTAGTGGCTGGTGCCCGACTGGAGGGCCTTGCCGTCCCGCATCATGGCCTCGATGGTGGTGGTGTAAACCGCCCCGGCGAACTTCTCCTTCTCCGTCTTCATCCCCTCCAGCACGGGAATAGCCGCGTACTCCCGGGCCAGGCGGGCGTAGATGCCCAGCATCCGCCTTACCTCCTCCTCCGCCTCCTCCCGGGTGGCGTGGGCGGTGTGCCCCTCCTGCCACAGGAACTCGCTGGTGCGCAGGAAGGGGCGGGTGCGGAGCTCCCAGCGCACCACGTTGCCCCACTGGTTGAGGAGCTGGGGCAGGTCGCGGTAGCTCTTGATCCAGCGGGACCACATGTAGCCGATCACCGTCTCCGAGGTGGGGCGCACCGCCAAAGGCTCCTCCAGCTCCTCCCCGCCGGCGTGGGTCACCACGGCCAGCTCGGGGGAGAAGCCCTCCACGTGCTCGGCCTCCTTCCTGAGGAAGCTCATGGGGATGAAGAGGGGGAAGTAGGCGTTCTGGTGGCCGGTCTCCTTGAACATACGGTCCAATACCCCCTGGATGTTCTCCCAGAGGGCGTAGCCGTAGGGCCGCACCACGATGGTGCCCCGCACGGGCCCGTAGTCGGCAAGCTCCGCCCGTTGGATGAGCTCGAGGTACCACTCGCTGAAGTCTTGGCTCTGAGGGGTTAGGCCCTTCTCCTTCGCCATACCTGCCCATCATACCGGCTACCGGGGTATACTTGACGGGCAACGCCCCAAGCGTCCTTATTGCCAGAGGAGGGATTTATGCCCAAGATTTGGCCCGTGTTCCTGGCCGTGCTCGTCCTGGCCCTTGCCGCCTGCACCCAGCAACCCCTGGGCAACCTTGCGGTCCAGGGCTGGGAAGGGAAGGAGCGCTACCTGGTGGTCTTCAAGGCGGAAGGCCTGCCCCCGGGAGCCCAAACCCTGGCCGAGCGGGAGGGAGCCAGGGTGCTCAAAAGCCTGGAACCCATCGGCACCCTGGTGGTCCTGGCCGACCCCAAGGCGGCCGGCCGCCTGGCCAGGCGCCCCGAGGTGCTGGCCGTGGGTAAGGAAAGGCGGTACGCCCTCCCCAGGACGGAGCGCCTCCCGGTGGAGGCCACCTACGGCACCCCCACCCCCATAGACGACCTCTACCGGTACCAGTGGAACCTCCGGCGCATTGGGGCCCCCAAGGTCTGGGAGCGGGTGCCCCTCGAGGCCCAGGCCCGGGCCACGGTGGCCATCCTGGACACCGGGGTTATGGACAACCACCCGGACCTGGAGGGGCAGGTGGTGCACTTCGCTGCCACCAACTACTGCCGGGAGACGGGCGGGCCCAACGCCACCCCCAGCTACCCCAAGTACGCCCTCTGGATTGACTTTGACCACCTGGACCCCGAAAACCCCTGCACCCCTGCCCCCAACGTGCTCTACGAGGGCCACGGCACCCACGTGGCCGGCACCGTGGCCGCGGCCTTCGGCGGCGGCCGGGTGGTGGGGGTGGCCCCCGGGGTGCGCCTGGCCGCCTACAAGGTCTTTGATCGCTTCCGCTACACCGACCCCAGCACCGGCGAGACCTACGACGACGTGGGGGCCTGGGACGGCCCCATCTTTGAGGCGGTCCTGGACGCGGCCCAGCGGGGCTACGCCGTCATCAACATGAGCCTGGGGGGCACCCTCCAGACGCAAAACCGCGAGGACGTGGCCGCCATGGTGGCCTGGGACCGGGTGATGAAGTACGCCAACCGCCTGGGCACCCTGGTGGTGGCCTCCGCGGGGAACAGTGCGCAAAATGCCAACGGGCCCGTGGTCCACATCCCCTCCGACCTGCCTTCGGTGGTCTCCGTCTCCGCCACCGGCACCGCCACCCCCTTGTGGCAGTACCCCTACCCCACGGGGGAGACCCTGAACGCCCTGCCCGGGCAGGACGTGCTGGCCTTCTACGCCAACTACGGGGCCGCGGTGGACCTCTCCGCCCCCGGGGGGGACTGCGGCCTGGACGAAAGCGGCCAGAGCTGGTGCTACCGTCCCCGGAGCGAGCGCCCCCCCGGCTACCGCTACCACCTGATCCTCTCCACCGTCATCGTGGACGAGGCCACCCCCGGCTACGCCTGGTATGCCGGCACCTCCATGGCCAGCCCCCACGTGGCCGCGGTGGCCGCCCTGGTGCGGGCCCTGCACCCAGAGTGGAACCCGGGCCAGGTGCGGGCCCACCTCAAGGCCACGGCCGAGGCCGTGGGAAGCCGCCAGCGCTTCGGCCACGGCCTCCTGGACGCCCACCGGGCAGTGCGCTAGAGCCCCACTCCCCGTGGCCCGGGGTAAACTCGGGCCATGGACCTCTTTCCCGTGCTGAAGGAGCTTCACCAGAAGGCCGAGGGAAAGATTCTGCTGGTGGTTCTGGACGGCGTGGGGGGCCTGCCCCTGGAGCCCGGGGGGCCCACGGAGCTGGAGGCGGCCAAGACTCCCCACCTGGACCGCCTGGCCCAGGAAAGCGCCCTGGGCCTCCTCACCCCCGTCTACCCGGGCCTGGCCCCCGGCTCGGGCCCCGGGCACCTGGCCCTTTTCGGCTACGACCCCTTCCGCTACGTGGTGGGCCGGGGGGCCCTGAGCGCCTTGGGCCTGGGGGCCGACTTCCGGGAAGGGGACGTGGCCTTAAGGGGAAACTTCGCCACCCTAGGCCCCGAGGGACTCGTATTGGACCGCCGCGCTGGCCGGCCCAGCACGGAGGAGAACCAGCGGGTGATCGCCCGGCTCCAGGCGGCCCTCTCCCGGATTGAGGACGTGGAGGTCCACTTCTACACGGAAAGTGAGCACCGCTTCCTGGTGGTCCTGAGGGGAGAGGGACTGGGGGACGGGGTGAGCGACACCGACCCGCAGAAGACCGGGCTTCCCCCCCTAAAGGCCCAGCCCCTGGACGCGGCTTCCGCCAAGACCGCCCGGGTGGTGAACCTCCTGAGCGAGCGCATCCGGGAGGTCCTGCGGGACGAACCCCGCCTGAACGGGGCCCTCTTCCGCGGGGCCTCCCGGAAGCCCGCCTTCCCCAAAATGGGGGAGGTCTTCGGGGTCAGGGCCGCGGCCATCGCCAGCTACCCCATGTACAAGGGCCTAGCCGCCCTGGTGGGCATGGAGGTCCTGCCCGTGGAGGGGGAAGGGGACGCCCACCAGGGGAAGCTCAAGGCCCTGCGGGAAAACTGGGACCGGTTTGACCTCTTCTACCTCCACTTCAAGAAGACGGACGCCAAGGGGGAGGACGGGGACTTTCTGGGCAAGGTGCGGGAGATTGAGCGCTTTGACGCCCTCCTGCCCGAGCTCCTGGCCCTGGAGCCCCGGGTCTTGGCCCTCACCGGTGACCACTCCACCCCCGCGGCCCTCAAGGCCCACTCCTGGCACCCCGTCCCCCTCCTCCTCAAGGCCCCCTTCCTGCGGCGGGACGAGGCCAAGCGCTTTACCGAGGCCGAGGCCCTTAGGGGCAGCCTGGGCCACCTGCGAGGAGTAGAGCTCATGCCCCTCCTCCTGGCCCACGCCGGAAGGCTCCTCAAGTACGGGGCCTAGAGGTACCCAGCCCGCCGCAGTTCCTCGGCCACGGCCTCGAGGACCCGCTCGTAGGCCTGTTCCAGGTCCACCCCCTTCAGGGTGGCCCCGGCGGCGGGCACGTGCCCGCCGCCCCCCAGGCGCACGGCGATGTTCTGGGCGGAGACCCCGCCCCGGGAGCGGATGGAGACCTTCACCCCCTCCTCCCGGCGCCGCAGGTAAACGGCCACCAGGGCCCCTTCCGCATAGCGGATCACCCCCACGAAGCCGTCGGAGTCCTCCTCGGGGACCTCGAGGTCCTCGGGCAGGTGGGCGGTGACCAAAAGGCCCCCGAAGTGGAAGCGCAGGGTGGAGAGCACCCCCCCGAGGGCCTTGAAGTAGTGAGGGGTGCGGTACTGCAGGCGGTCGGTGATCTCCGCCAGCTTCACCCCGTAGCCCAGAAGCTCCGCCGCCTTGCGCAACACCTCGGGGGTGGTGTTGGCGAAGCGGAAGTTGCCGGTGTCCGTGAGGATGCCGGTGAAAACCGGGGTGGCCATCTCCTCCGTCCAGGCCACCCCCAGGAGATCAATGAGGTCCTTCACCATCTCCGCGGTGGCCGCCTTGGAGGGGTCCACCACCGCCAGGTGGCCGAAGCGGGGGTTGGTGCCGTGGTGGTCCAGGTTGATGACGAACCCCTCCACGGGCACCCCGACCACGCGGCTGGGCTCGGCGCTGTCCAGGACCACCAGGGTAGCCCCCATGGGCAGGCGCTCCACGGGGTCGGAGTACTCCTCCTCCTTGGGGAGGAAGCGCAGGAAGCGGGGGGGGTCGGCCACCCAGCGGGCGTCCTTGCCCAAGGCCTTCAGGGCCCGATAAAGCCCCAGGGAACTACCGATGGCATCGCCATCGGGGTCCACGTGGGTGGCGATGTAGATGGGCCCCTCCACCGCCCGCAGGACCTCGGCCACCAGGCGCAGCTTTTCCCAGTACTGGGGTTCGGGAGCGTTGCCGTCCACGTAGCTAAGGTATCACGCGAAGGGGTTTTTCACCCGCACCCCCCCGTAAGCGGCGGGGCGGAGATCTTCGCTCCACACCACCTTGGCCCCTAAGGCCTTGGCGCTTTGCAGGATCATGGCATCCCAGAAGGCAAGGCCGTACCGCTCGGAGAGAAGGGATGCGGCTAGGACATCCTCGAGGGTGGGCAGGTGCAGGCGGGCCTTTCCCAGGTCCTCCAGGATTTGCCTGGCAGTCTCCCCATCCAGGGGCTCGGCTAGCTTGCGGGTGACCACCACGTAAAACTCCTGAAGCACCTGTAGGGAGAGGGCCAGCCTCCGCTCCAAAAGGAGGGACTCTAGAAGGGCAAGGGCCCGCGCCTTTTTTTCCGACGAGGAAAGGTCGTAGGCGTAGACCAGGACGTTGGTGTCCACAAACTCAAGCCCCGCGGGCATGCCGCTCCTCCCGGGAGGGCAAGGGCTTGCCCCCAGTCCGGTAGAGACCCCGGCGCATCCAGGAGAGCTGCCGAGCAAGCGCCTCGTCCTCCTCGCCCCCCACGGCCTCCCGCAAAAGGGCCTCCACGAAGGCGTTGAGGCTCTTCCCCTGGCGCAGTGCCTCCTCCCGGGCCCGGCGCACCAGGTCCTCAGGAAGCCTCAGGGTGAGGTTCCGGCCCATGCCCCAAGTTTAGCACATCATGATGGGCTAGAGGTTCCACCCCCCGGCCACCTCCAGCACCTGCCCGGTGAGGTAGGGCTCCTTCACGAAGAAGAGCACGGCCCGGGCCACCTCCTCCAGGAGGGCCAGCCGGGCCATGGGGATCTCCTGCAGAGGCTTGGACACGGAGTTCTCCGCCACCCCCGGGGCCACCACGTTGGCGGTGATGCCCGCCTGGGCGAAGCGCTTGGCGATGGCCTTGGTGTAGAGGATCACCCCGGTCTTGGCGATGACGTAGGGGGTGATGTGGGGCCGGGCCAGGAGGTTGGCCGCCCCGGCGTAGCCCAGGTTGACGATGCGCCCATACCCCTCCTGCACCATGAGGGGGAGGACCCGCTGGGTGAGGAGGAAGGTGGCCGTGAGGTTGGTGTCCAGAATCCAGCGCCACTCCTCCAGGCTCACCTCCTCAATGGGCTTGTAGAGGTAGTCCCCCACGTTGTTCACCAGGACGCCAATCCCCCCCAGGTGGTAGCGCACCTCCTCCACCAAGGCGGCCACCTCCGCCTCCTGGGTGAGGTCGGCCCGCACCTTGATGGCCCTCACCCCCAGGGCCTCGGCCTCCTGCCGGGTGGCCTCGGCCAGGCCCTCGGAGGTGCGGTAGTGCACCGCCACGTGAAACCCCTCCCGCGCCAGGGCCAGGAGGATGGCCCGGCCAATCCCCTTGGCGCTTCCCGTCACCAGGGCTACCCTCATGCCGCCTCCAGGTAGAGTTCCAAAAGCCGCCGGGTGAAGGTGTTTAGGGGGTAGGAAAGCCCCTCCCGGGGATGGACCCAGGCCCACTCCAGGATCTCCTCGTTGGGGCGCACCTCCCCTTCGGCCCGGGCGAAGTAGTTGAAGAGGAGCATGTGGGTGGGCCTGTGGAACTCCTGGCTGAAGATGGCCTCCTGCACCAGGGCGAAGCGGACCCCCTTGAGGACCAGCCCCACCTCCTCCCAGAACTCCCGCCTCAGGGCCTCCTCCAGGGCCTCCCCCCAGACCACCTTGCCTCCGGGCACCCCCCATAGGCCCCGCCACTTGGCGGTGCGCACCAGGAGCACCCTGCCCTCCTGCTCCACCAGGGCGCCTACCGTGGGGATGGGATACTGCGGGCGATCCTCCATAGGTACCAGAGCCCAAGATACAGGGCCTGGAGGAGGACAAAGGTAAGGTAGGCCCTAGGCTGGTCCAGGGCGAGGAAAAGCCCCAGGAAGAAGAGCTGGGTGGTGAGCCCCAGGTTCACCACCCCTGCCAGGGCCGCCTCGTCCCAGAAGCGCAGGGGGTCCAGGCGAAGCCCGGCCTGGAGGCGGCACTCCAGGGCGCGGATGCACCGGTCCTGGGGGAGGAAGAAGAGGCGGTAGAGGGCGCGCAGGAGCCAAAGCGCCCCCTCCCCACGGTCCTGGGGGTCCTCCGGGAGGACGGCCCCCCGGGCCTCCCGGTAAAGCCTCTCCAGGTTGAAGTCGTAGGACTGGACCAGGGTGAAGACCAAGAAGGCCAGGAGGGCCGTCTCCCAGGCCCCCGTGCGGGCCCCCAGGGCCAGGAAGAGGAAGAGGTTGCCCAGGAGGTCCAGCTCCGTGTCCAGGTAGCGGCCCAGCTCCGTCACCTCCTTCCGCAGGCGGGCCAGCTGGCCGTCGGCGTTGTCCAGGACGGTCTTGACCTGGAGGAGCAAGGCGGCGGGAAGCCCCTGCCCCTGCCAGAGGAGCCAGGCCGCCAGGAGGACCAGGAGGGTGTGGAGGAGGACCAGGTGGTGGGGCCGCACCGGGGTGGGCAGGAGGAGGAGGACCACCAGGTGGGCCAGGGGGCGGAAGAGGAGGACGTTCAAAAACTCCTGCACCGGCCTGGCCTTGGCCCCGGGCACCATGGCTAGTCCTTAAGGTGGGCCAGGATGGCCTGGACCACCGCCTCGAGGCCCATCTCGCTGGTGTCCAGCACCAGGGCATCGGGGGCGGGGAAGCTTTGGGCCCGGTCCAGCTCGTCCCGGCGCAGGAGATCCCGGAGCACCTCCTCATAGTCCTGGGGCCTTTCCCGGGTGCGCCGCCTGGCCCGCACCTCGGGGCTTGCCGTGAGGTAGAACTTGTGGGGGGCCTCCGGGAAAACCGCGGTGCCCATGTCCCGCCCCTCGGCCACGAAGGGCGGGGGCACCTCCTTGAGCCTTGCGTTCACCCAGGCCCGCACCCTGGGGTGGCGGGCCACCTGGGAGACCGTGCGGTCCACCTCGGGGGTGTGGAGAAGGGGGGTGAGGTCCTGGCCGTCCGCCAGGACCCGGTTCTCCTGCCCGGGAAGGAGGCGGACCCGGTGGGCTTCCAGCAGGGCCAGCAGCGCCCCTTCCTCCCCCGGGTCCACCCCCGCCTCGAGGGCCAGCCGGGCGGCGGCGCGGTAGAGGAGGCCGCTACTCAGGTAGGGCACCCCCAGGGCCTCGGCCACCCTGCGGGCCACGGAGGTCTTCCCCGAGGCCGAGGGGCCGTCAATGGTCACGATGCCGCGCATAGCCCCTTGAGGTCCTGGAAGAAGCCCGGGTAGGAGATCTCCGCCCACTGGGGCTCAAAGACCCTCACCCCCACGGGCAGGCCGGCCACGGCAAAGGCCATGGCGATGCGGTGGTCGTGGAAGGGCTCCACCTCCCCAGGCCGCACCCCACCCCCCCGGATGCGGAGCCAGTCCGGCCCCTCCTCCACCTCCACCCCCAGGGCCCGCAGGTTGTGGGCGATGGCCGCCACCCGGTCCGACTCCTTGACCCTGAGCTCGCCCAGGTTGGGGATGTAGGTCTCCCCTTCCGCCCAGGCGGCGGCCGCCGCCAGGATGGGCACCTCGTCCACCATAAGGGGGATGAGGGCGGGGTCCACGGAGACCCCCTTCAAGGGGCTATGGCGGGCCCTCACCCAGCCCACGGGCTCCCCCGCCTCCCCCTCCAGCACCTGCCACTCCAGGTGGGCCCCCATTTCCCGGAGCACCCGGAGGAGGCCGGTGCGGGTGGGGTTGAGCCCCACCCCCTCCACCACCACCTCCGAGCCCGGAACCAGGAGGGCGGCCACCAGGAAGAAGGCCGCCGAGGAGAAGTCCCCGGGGACAAGGAGGTCCCGGGCAGGAAAGGGCTCGGTGCGGCGGGTACGGATGCGGTTACCTTCCACCTCCAGGGGCAGGCCGAAGTGGCGGAAAAGCCTTTCCGTGTGGTCCCGGGTGGGCACGGGTTCCACCACCTCCGTGGTCCCCTCGGCGAAGAGGCCCGCCAGGAGGAGGGCGCTCTTCACCTGGGCGCTGGGCACGGGGAGGGTGTAGGCCATGCCCCTAAGGGGCGCCCCCCGCACGGCCAGGGGGGCCCGCCTACCCCCTTCCCGGCCTTCAATCTGGGCCCCCATGCGCCTTAAGGGCTCCACCACCCGGCCCATGGGCCTGCGGCGCAGAGAAGCATCCCCGGTGAGAACGGCAAAAACCCCCTCCTGCCCCGCCAGGAGGCCCAGGAGGAGGCGCATGAGGGTGCCGGCATTGCCGCAGTCCAGGACGTCCTCGGGCTCCCGAAGGCGCAGGCCCCGGCCCCGCACCAGGAAGTGGGGGCCTTCCTCCAGGATCTCCGCCCCCAGGGCCTGGAAGGCCCGGGCGGTGGAGAGGGTGTCCCCCGCCTTGAGGGGGTAGAAGAGCCGGCCCTCCCCCTGGGCCAGGCTCAGGAGCATGAGCCCCCGGTGGGTCACGGACTTGTCCCCGGGGACCCGCAGGGACCCCCGCAGGGGGCCGCAGGGGGCTAGGTCCAGATGGGCCCGGTCCATGCCCCCTAGTGTCGGGGCGGGAGGCGGTTCCGGTCAAGGGCGTCCCTGGCTAGAATGGGACCCAAGCATGGCCCTGGCCTGGCACAGCCCGGTCTACCTGGAGCGCCAGCGGCTTTTGGCGGCGCTTCCCGAGGAGCCGGGTTTTGCCATCTGGCTCGAGGCCCCCGCGGGCTTCGGCAAGAGCGTGCTGGCCGGGCAGCTCGCCGCCCGCCTTCCCTTCAGGTCCTTTTGGGGAAGCGCCCTCCTGGGGGAGCCCAGGGCCCTTTTGGCCAAGGCCCTGGGCCTGCCCGAGGAGGCCCCCTGGGGGGCAGTGGTGGAAAGCCTGCGGGCCGAGCCCACCCTGGTGGTGCTGGAGGACCTCTCCGGGGAGGAGGAGCTCTCCCCCCTCCTGCGCACCCTGCCCTGCCTCCTGGTGCTGGCCAGCCGCAAGCCCCTCCCCTACCCTGAGCTCCCCAAGCTCCTGGCCGAGGGAAGGCTGGTGCACCTCCAGGCCCAGGACCTGGCCTTCACCCTCGAGGAGGCCAGGGCCCTCTTCGGCGGGCAGCCGGGGTGGCGGGAGGCCCACGGGGCCACGGGGGGCTGGCCCCTGCCCCTCTTCCTCTCCGCCCTTACCGGCAGGCCCCCTGAGGCCCAGGCCCTCCTCCAAGGCCTCCGGGAAAGCCTCCTCCCCGAGGAGTTCCAAGAGGGGCTCCTCCTGGCCGCCCTGCCCCTCCTGCCCCAGGCCCACGCCACCCCGGCCACGGAGGGCCTCTTCCAGAAGGGGCTTCTGCGCAAGACCCCGGAGGGCTACCAGCTCCACCAGCTCCTGAGGGAGATGGCCCTGCGTAGCCTCCTCCCCCAGGTGCAAAAGGCGGTGCGGGAGGCCGGGGACAGGCTTCCCCCCGAGCTTTGGGCGGAGGCCCTCTTTGGGGCCGGGCTCCACGGGGAACTCCTGGAGCTCTTGGAGACCCCCCGCCAGATCCTCCTGGCCCCGGAGCGCCTCTGCCAGTGGGAGGCCCTCCTGCGCCAGGGAGGGCCCAGGGCCCGGCTCAGGCTGGGGGAGGCCCTCCTCCAGTGCGGGCGGCAGGACGGAGCGGCCCTCCTGGAGCCCCTGGCCGCCTCCGAGGACCCGGGGGTGGCCCTCATCGCCTGCGGCCACCTGGCCTTCTACCTGGCGGAGCCCATGCTGGGGAAAGACCTCCTCCGGGCCCAGGCCTACCTGGAACGGGGCCTGGCCCTCCTGGACCGGGTGAAGCCGGAACTGGCGGGCCGCTTCCTGAACGACGCCGCCCGGGTGCCCTACGAGGCAGGCAGGCCCGAGGAGGCCCTGGCCCTCCTGGAGGAGGCCCTGAGGCGCCTCCCCCCGGAAAGCCCCTTCCGGGCCGCCCCCCTAAACAACCTGGCCCTCCTGCGCTTTGAGCTTAAGGGGGCCCTTCTGGAGCGCGTGGCCGCTATGGAGGAGGCCAGGTTCTCCCCGGAGGTGGCCCTCCACAGCCTCCCCGGGCACCTCCGGGACCTGGGGCGGCTTCACCTCCTCCTGGGGGAAAAGGAAAAGGCCAGGGCCTACCTGAAGCAGGCGGCGGAGGCCCCCGGCAACCCCCTGGCGGCCCTCGAGGCCCGCATGCTCCTGGCCCACCTGGAGGAGGACGCCCAGGGGCTGGCCCGCCTGGTGGCCCAGGCGGAGCTTTGGGAGAACCCCTACCTGGTGGAGCGGGGCCGGTCCCTCCTGGCAGGCCTGAGGGGGGACCCAAGCCTCCTGGAAGGCCTTTCCGGCTTCCTGCCCCGCCTCACCCTGGCCCTGCTTCGCCAGGACCCGGCCCTCCTCCCCCCCTACCCCGAGGGACGGGAGGAGCGCCTCCACTGGCACGCGGCGCGCTACCGCCTCCTGCGGGAGGAGGGGGACTTAGAGGCCCTCCTCACCCTCACGGACGCGGGGGTGAGGGTCCTCCCTGGCCTTGTCCCCCTGGAGGAGCTTCCCCAAAAGCGCCCGGAGCTGGCCCAGGCCTATCCCCTTGCCCAGGTCCTGGGTTCGGGCTGGAAGGAGGCCGTGCGCCTGCGCCTTTCCGAGATACCCCCCCTGCGGGTGAGGGTCCTGGGCACCTTCCGGGTGGAGGGCCCCTTGGGCCCGGTGGAGCTTAAGGGCAAGGCCCAGGAGGTCTTCGCCCTGCTCCTCCTGGGCCTGCCCCGGGAGGAAGTGGCCTTCGCCCTCTGGCCCGACCTGCCCGAGGAGGCCGCCCTCAACAACCTCCACGTGTGGCTGGCCCGGATGCGCAAGCTCCTGGAGCCCTGGGGGGTGGCCACCTACCTGGAGGAGGGAGGGCTTAGGCGGGTGGAGGCCGACCTCCTGGCCCTGGAGAAGGCCCTGGCGGAGGGGGAGGCAGAACAGGCGCTGGCCCTCTACCAAGAGCCCCTCTTCCCCGGCCTGGACCATCCCCTCCTGGACCGCAGGCGGGAGGAGGTTTTCCACCGGGTGCGCTCCCTCTTCCTGGAAAGGAGGGAGCCAAGGTTCCTGGAGCGCCTCCTGGAGCTGGACCCCCTGGACGAGGAGGCCCTCCTGCCCCTGGTGGAGGGGTGCCTGGCCCGGGGCCAGCGGGCCCGGGCGCGCCGGCTTCTGGAGGACTACCGCCGCCGGCTCTGGGAGGAGCTAAAGGAGCGCCCTTCCCCCCGGGTGGAGGGGCTACTGCAGGGGCTTTGAGCCCCCGGGGCTCGCCCCGAGGAACAGGCCCTCCCCCCGCAGGCAAAGCCCCTCCCCCGGCTCCAGGAGGAAGGTGAAGGGGGGAAGCCGCCTCTCCCCGCACACCTCCGCCTCGCCCTCCAGGAGGGTGAGGAGGAGGGGCCTTTGGGTCCGGAAAAGCCGCTCGCCCTGTAAGGGAAAGCGGTAGAGGCGGAAGTGGGGGGTCTTGAGGAGGAGCTCCCCCCCGGCCACCGGCCTGGGGCGCACGGGGGGAAGGGGGGTGGGCCGGAGACGGGCCACCTCCAGGGCCCTCTCCAGGTGGAGCTCCCGGGGGCGGCCGTAGTCATAGAGGCGGTAGGTGAGGTCCGAAGGGGTCTGAACCTCGTAGACCCGCACCCCGGGGCCCAGGGCGTGCACCACCCCGGCGGGCAGGTAGACCACCTGGCCCCGCTCCACCCGCACCCGGCGGAGCACCTCACCCAGGGTTCCCTCCTGGGCCCGGCGGCGCACCTCCTCAGGGGGTAGCGCCCGGGCAAAGCCGTAGACGATCTCCCCGGGGGCCAGGACGTACCAGGCCTCGTACTTGCCGGGCTTCCCCTCCACCCGGAGGGCGTAGGGGTGCGGGGGGTGGACCTGCACGGAAAGCCACTCCGCCGGGTCCAGGAGCTTCAGCAGGAGGGGTTCTTCCGCCAGCCAGACCTCCCCCACCCCGGGGCCGAAGCCCAGGGCGCTTCCCCCCCAGATCCGCGCCACGGGCTTGGGCGCAAAGGGCCGCATGGGGGTTAGCATAAGGGGTATGCGCGACCTGGACCGGGAGGAAACCTATCTGGCCGACCGCCGGGGCCTGGCCCTGGAGCTACGGGACCTGGTGGGCACGGGCCCCGTGCCCCCCGAGGCCTACCCCGGGCCCCACGGGGTCCTGGGCTACGGGGAGGGGCGCTTCGCCGCCCTCCTCTCCGGCCTCCCCGACTGGACGGAGGAGGGGACCCTCTTCGTGCTGGAAGGAGGGTATGACCTGGGGGAGGCCGCGGCCATGGGCCTTCTGGCGGAGTCGGGGAAGGCGCGGGTGGTGCGGGTGGGCTTCCGGGCCGGGGTGGAGGTCTACCTCCCCCCAAGCCCCCTAAGCCCCTACCGCTACCTGCGCTTCCTCCTCCTGGCCACGGGGCAGGAAGGGGCCCTGAAGGAGGTGGACGAGGCGCTCTTGGCGGAGCGGCGCCACCTGACCCCGGAGGTACCCCTGGAGGCAAACCCCGCCAAGTTCCTGGCCTACACCCTCCTGGAGCGGCTTCCCCTCTTCTATGCCCCCGCCTTCCGGCCCCTGGAGGAAGCGGCCCAAAGCCTCCTGGCCCGCATCGGCAAAAGCCTCTCCCTGACCCCGCCCCACAGCGCCCTGGAGTTCTTCCTCACCGGGATGGAGGCCCGCCACGAGCAGGGGGACCCCCTGGCCGCCGTCCTCCTGGGGGAGGGGGAAGCGGTGAAGCTGGCCAAGGAGATCCTGGAAAGCCGGGTGGACGCGGTGGCGGAGGTGCCCGCCCCCGAGGGAAGCCGCCTGGCCCAGGCCATGGCCCTCTGGTACCGCCTGGCCTGGACCGCCTACTACCTGGCCCTCCTCTACGGGACCGACCCCTCCGACCCCGAGGTGTTGGAGCGCCTGCGGGAAGTGAGCTAGTGGAAATCCCCCCCTTCCCCAAGCCCCCAAGCCTCGAGGCCGCCCTGGCCCTCCAGCGCCAGCTGGCCCAGGGGGTGGTTCTGGAGGGAAGCCTCGAGGGGGTGAGGCTTTTGGCCGCCCTGGACGCCTCCCACCGGCGGGGCAGGCCCCTGGTGGCGGTGGCCGTCCTCTACCACCGGGAGAGGGGTCCCCTTTTCGTGGGCAAGGGCCTGGTGCCCGAGGAGAGCCTTTTCCCCTACATCCCCGGCCTCCTCTCCTTCCGCGAGGCCCCCGCCTACCTGGAGGCCCTAAGAGCCCTCCCCGAGGCCCCGGAGGCCCTCCTGGTGGACGGCCAGGGCATCGCCCATCCCCGAGGCCTGGGCATCGCCAGCCACCTGGGGGTGCACCTGAACCTCCCCAGCGTGGGGGTGGCCAAAAGCCTCCTCTTTGGCCGCCCGGCCGGGCCCCTGCCCCAGGCGGCGGGGAGCGCCGTGCCCCTCCTGGCCCCTGACGGGAGGCCCCTGGGGTACGCCTACCGGAGCCGCACGGGGGTGAAGCCCCTCTACGTCTCCCCCGGGCACCGGGTGGGCCTCGAGGCGGCCCTGGCCTTCGTGCGAAGCCTCCCCACCCGCTACCGCCTCCCCGAGCCCCTGCGCCTGGCCCACCTGGAGGCGGGCCGGGCCCTCAGGGCCTTAGACTGAGGCCCGTGGACGCACACCGGCCCAACCCCGTGTACCGGGCCGCCTGGTACCTGGCCCGGTTTCTCCTGCACACCCTCTTCGGCTACCGGGTAGAAGGGTGGGAAAACGTGCCCAAGGAGGGCCCGGTCATCCTGGCGGCCAACCATCTCTCCATCCTGGATCCCATCGCCATAGGCGCGGGGGTGCGAAGGCCCGTGAGCTTCCTGGCCCGGGCCGACGTCTTCCGCCTGCCCTTCCTCTCCTGGCTTTTGCCCCGGCTCTACGCCATCCCCGTGGAGCGGGGGCAAAGCGACCTCTCGGCCATCAAAAGCGCCATCCGCGCCTTAGAAAGGGGCATGGCCTTCGGCATCTTCCCCGAGGGCACCCGTAGCCGCACGGGCAGGCTCCAGCCCTTCAAAACCGGGGTGGCGGCCATCGCCCTGCGCACGGGAAGCCCCGTGGTCCCCGTGGCCGTGGTGGGCACGGACCAGGCCTGGCCCGTGGGCAAAAAGCTCTTCCGCCTGCGCCGGGGCATCCGGGTGATCTACGGCCAACCCATTTCCGTTCCAAGGGCAGGACGGATCTCCCACCAGGAGCTGGAAAACCTCACCCGGGAGATAGAGGCCCGGGTACGGGAACTTCTCCCCCCCCAGTACCGCTAGAGCCAATGCTTCCATTATCACATATAACTATACTTGGGTATAGAAATGGGTCAGGGTATTGCGTATAGCTATCCAAGCGTGATATAGTCCGTCCGGAAGGGAAAAGGCAAAGGAGGTGAAGAATGGCAGCAAAGAAAACGGTGACCAAAGCGGATCTGGTGGACCAGGTGGCGGCGGCCGCGGGGCTCAAGAAGAAGGACGCCAAGGCGGCGGTGGACGCCTTCCTGGCCAAGGTGGAAGAGGCCCTGGCCGCGGGCAACAAGGTGCAGCTCACCGGCTTCGGCACCTTTGAGGTGCGCAAGCGCAAGGCCCGCACCGGCGTGAAGCCCGGCACCAAGGAGAAGATCAAGATCCCCGCCACCCAGTACCCCGCCTTCAAGCCGGGGAAGGCCCTCAAGGAGAAGGTCAAGAAGTAGGTTATCCCTTCCCCCGGGGGGCTCAGGCCCCCCGGGCTTATTTAGGCCCCACCCAGGGCGCCTCCCGGCCTGGCCTTGGGCACCACCCGGGGGGCCTCCTTCTCCTCGCGCACCTCGGACCGCTCCTCCTCCAGGGGCAGGCCCTCCACCACCTTCTGGAACTCCTCGGCGGTGAGGGTTTCCCGCTCCAGGAGGGTCTCGGCCACCCGCTCCAGCACCTCCCGCTTCTCCTGAAGGAGATTCTTCACCCGCTGGTACTGCTCCTCGATGAGGCGGCGCACCGCCTCGTCGATGCGCTTGGCGGTTTCCTCGGAGTACTGGCGCACGTCGTACCCCCCGAGGTAGGTGTCCTCCCGCACGGCGTAGGCCACGGGGCCGAACTCGGGGTGCATGCCCCACTCGGTGATCATGCGCCGGGCCAGCTCCGTGGCCTGGCGGAAGTCGTTCTCCGCCCCGGTGGTCACGTCCTCAAAGACCAGCTCCTCCGCCGCCCGCCCCGCCAGGGCCACGGCGATCTGGTCCAGGAGGCGGTTGCGGCTCCAGTGGAGCATGTCCTCCCGCCTGGGCATCATGAAGCCCAGGGCCCGCCCCCGGGGGACGATGGTCACCTTGTGCACCCCGTCGGCATGCTCCAGAAAGTGGGCGGCCAGGGCGTGCCCCGCCTCGTGGTAGGCGGTGATGCGGCGGTCGCGGGGGGTGAGGACCATGCTCTTCTTGGCCGGGCCCATCATCACCCGGTCCGCGGCCTCCTCCAGGTCCTTCATGGTGATCTTCTTCCGCCCCTCCCGGGCGGCCAGGAGGGCGGCCTCGTTGAGGAGGTTCTCCAGGTCCGCCCCCACGAAGCCCGGGGTGCGCTTGGCCAGGAGGGCCAGGTCCACGTCCTCCGCCAGGGGCTTGCCCCGGGCGTGGATGCGGAGGATCTGCTCCCGTCCCTTCACGTCGGGGGCGTCAATGGCCACCTGGCGGTCAAAGCGGCCCGGACGCAGGAGGGCCGGGTCCAGGACGTCGGGCCGGTTGGTGGCGGCCATGACGATGATGGTGGAGTCCTTCTCAAAGCCGTCCATCTCCACCAGGAGCTGGTTCAGGGTCTGCTCCCGCTCGTCGTTGCCGCCCCCGACCCCGCTTCCCCGCCGGCGGCCCACGGCGTCAATCTCGTCAATGAAGACGATGCAGGGGGCGTGGCGCTTGGCGGTCTCAAAGAGGTCCCGCACCCTGGCCGCCCCCACGCCCACGAACATCTCCACGAAGTCGGAGCCCGAGGCGGTGATGAAGGGCACCTTGGCCTCCCCGGCCACCGCCCGGGCGATGTGGGTCTTGCCCACCCCCGGGGGCCCCACCAGGAGGACCCCCTTGGGGATGCGGGCCCCCATCTCGTGGAAGCGGGCGGGGTTTTTCAGGAACTCCACGATTTCCTTGAGCTCCTCCTTGGCCTCCTCCGCCCCGGCCACGTCCTTGAAGGTCACCTTGGGGGCCTCGGTGAGGACCTTGGCCCGGCTCTTGGTGAAGCTGAAGGCCCCGTCGGAAGGGCCGGCGCGGCCCGTGCGGGAGAAGTAGAAGAGGGCGCCGATGAGGAGGCCCACCAGGAGGAGGGGCCAGAGGAAGCCCAGGGGGCTTTGCCCCTGAGGGGGCTCCACCCGCACGCTCACCCCCCGTTTGGTCCAGGCCTCGAGGGTCAGGTTGTCCGGGGGGCTGGCGGCGTAGGTGGTGAAGGTGGAGCCGTCGGTGAGGACCCCCTGGATGCGGGTATCCCCGGCCCGGACCACCACCTCCTTCACCCTGCCCGCCTGCAGGTCCTCCAGGAAGGTGGTGTAGTTCACCGCCCCGCCGGGGTTGCCCGTGGTGCCCGCCAGGCTGAAGGCCCAGGCCAAAAGGAGCAGGCCCAACACGAAGACCAAGAAGTTCAAGGGAAGCCGGGACATGTCTTTCCTTAGGGTACACGCCCGGCGCGGGTTCCGGGTAGCTCGGGCTACTATGATATAACTAAGCTCAAGTCTCTTGACTTAAGCATATAGGGTGGCTTAGGCTTAGTGAGGAGAGGTGAGCTATGGCCAAGGCAGTGGGCATTGACCTGGGCACCACCAACAGCGTGATCGCCATCATGGAGGGCGGTAAGCCCGTGGTCCTGGAAAACGCCGAGGGGGAGCGGGTCACCCCCAGCGTGGTGGCCTTCCGGGACGGGGAGACCCTGGTGGGCCGCATGGCCAAGCGCCAGGCGGTCCTGAACCCCGAGGGCACCATCTTTGAGATCAAGCGCTTCATCGGCCGCCGCTTTGAGGAGGTGCAGGAGGAGGCCAAGCGGGTGCCCTACAAGGTGGTCCCCGGGCCTGATGGCGGCGTGCGCGTGGAGGTGAAGGGCAAGCTCTACACCCCCGAGGAGATCAGCGCCATGGTCCTCCGCAAGCTGGTGGAGGACGCCTCCAAGAAGCTGGGCGAGCGCATCACCAAGGCGGTAATCACCGTGCCCGCCTACTTCAACAACGCCCAGCGGGAGGCCACGGCCAACGCCGGCCGGATTGCGGGCCTCGAGGTCCTGCGCATCATCAACGAGCCCACCGCCGCCGCCCTGGCCTACGGCCTGGACAAGAAGGGCAACGAGACCGTGCTGGTCTTTGACCTGGGGGGCGGCACCTTTGACGTGACCGTACTGGAGATCGGCGAGGGGGTCTTTGAGGTGAAGGCCACCTCGGGGGACACCCACCTGGGCGGCTCCGACATGGACCACGCCATCGTGAACTGGCTGGCCGAGGAGTTCCGGCGGGAGTACGGGGTGGACCTCAAAGCGGACCGCCAGGCCCTCCAGCGCCTCATTGAGGCGGCGGAGAAGGCCAAGATTGAGCTCTCCAGCACCTTTGAGACCACCATCAGCCTGCCCTTCATCGCCCTGGATCCCGCCAGCAAGACCCCCCTGCACCTGGAGAAGAAGCTCACCCGGGCCAAGTTTGAGGAGCTCATTGAGCCCCTCCTGAAGCGCCTCAGGGGTCCGGTGGAGCAGGCCCTGAAGGACGCGGGCCTCTCCCCCGCGCAGATTGACGAGGTGATCCTGGTGGGCGGGGCCACCCGGGTGCCCGCGGTGCAGCGGGTGGTGAAGGAGCTTCTGGGCAAGGAGCCCAACCGCTCGGTGAACCCCGACGAGGTGGTGGCCATGGGGGCGGCCATCCAGGCGGGGGTGCTCATGGGGGAGGTGCGGGACGTGGTCCTCCTGGACGTCACTCCCCTCTCCCTGGGGGTGGAGACCAAGGGCGGGGTCATGACCGTGCTCATCCCGCGGAACACCACCATCCCCACCCGCAAGTGCGAGATCTTCACCACCGCGGAGCACAACCAGACGGCGGTGGAGGTCCACGTGCTCCAGGGGGAGCGCCCCATGGCCGCGGACAACAAGAGCCTGGGCCGCTTCCGCCTCGAGGGCATCCCCCCCATGCCCGCCGGGGTGCCGCAGATTGAGGTCTGCTTTGACATAGACGCCAACGGCATCCTCCACGTGACCGCCAAGGAGAAGTCCACGGGCAAGGAGGCCTCCATCACCATCCAGAACACCACCACCCTCTCCGAGGAGGAGATCCAGCGGATGATTGAGGAGGCCAAGCGCCACGCGGAGGAGGACCGCCGCCGCAAGGAGCACGCCGAGCTCAAGAACACCCTGGACTCGGCCCGCATCCAGGCGGAGCGGGTGCTCTCCGAGAAGCAGGGTAGCCCCGAGGCCAGGGCCCGGCTGGAGGCCGCCATCGGCAAGGCCAAGGAACTGGTGGAAAAGGACGCCTCCGACCCCGAGCTCAAGGCGGCCACCGAGGAGCTCCTGAAGGCGGTGGAGGCCTACGAGCGGAGCACCACGGCCACCGCGGGCAAGGGCCCGGACGACGTGATTGACGCGGACTACAAGCCCGCGGAGTAAGGACCCGGCGGGCCCCGCCGGCAGGTGGGGCCCCCTTTCCCCACAGGAGGGCACATGGAGAGGGAAAAGGAGCCCCTGGAGACCCAGGTGGAGGCGGACCTGAAGGCCATGGCCCAGGAGGCCGTGGCCGTGGAGGAGCGCCTCAAGGCGGCGGAGGAGGAGTTGAAGGCCCTCAAGGACCGCTACCTCCGCCTCCTGGCCGACTTTGACAACTACCGCAAGCGCATGGAGGAGGAGCTGAAGGCTCGGGAGCGGGAAGGGGTCCTGAGGGCCCTGAGGGCCCTCCTCCCCGTCCTGGACGACCTGGACCGCGCCCTGGAGTTCGCCCACGCCAACCCCGAGAGCATCCTCCAGGGGGTTAAGGCGGTGCGGGAAGGGTTTTTCCGCATCCTGGCCGGGATGGGGGTGGAGGAGGTGCCGGGGGAGGGCGAGGCCTTTGACCCCCGCTACCACGAGGCCATCGGCCTCCTGCCGGGGGAGCCCGGCAAGGTGGCCCGGGTCTTCCAGCGGGGCTTCCGCCTGGGGGAGGCCCTGGTGCGCCCCGCCCGGGTGGCCGTGGGCGAGGAGAAGAGCCTGGAAGAGGCGGGCTTAGAGTAGGCCATGAAGGACTACTACGCCATCCTGGGGGTCCCCAGAAACGCCACGCAGGAGGAGATCAAGCGGGCCTACAAGCGCCTGGCCCGCCAGTACCATCCCGACGTCAACAAAAGCCCCGGGGCGGAGGAGCGCTTCAAGGAGATCAACGAGGCCTACGCCGTCCTCTCCGACCCGGAGAAGCGCAAAATCTACGATACCTACGGCACCACCACCCCGCCCCCGCCCCCACCCCCAGGCGGCTACGACTTCGGGGGCTTTGAGGTAGAGGACTTCTCCGACTTCTTCCAGGAGCTCTTCGGGGGCGGGCTTTTTGGGGGCCGGCGGACCAGGCCCAGGAGGGGCCGGGACCTTAGGGCCGAGCTTCCCCTGAGCCTCGAGGAGGCCTTCCACGGCGGGGAGAAGAACCTGGAGGTAAACGGCAGGCGCATCACCGTGCGCATCCCCCCCGGGGTCCAGGAGGGCGCGGTGATCCGGGTCCCCGGCATGGGGAACCCCGGGGAACCGCCGGGGGACCTTCTCCTTTCCGTGCGGCTCCTGCCCCACCCCGTCTTCCGCCTCGAGGGCACCGACCTCCACGCCACCCTGGACGTCCCCGCGCCCATCGCCGTGGTGGGGGGAAAGGTGCGGGCCCCCACCCTGGAGGGCCCCGTGGAGGTCACCATTCCTCCCAAAACCCAGGCCGGGCGGAAGTTGCGCCTGCGGGGAAAGGGCTTCCCCGGGCCCCACGGCCGGGGCGACCTCTACCTGGAGGTGCGGGTGGTCATCCCCGAACGCCTCACCCCCGAGGAGGAGGCCCTCTGGAAGCGGCTGGCGGAGGTGCACCATGCTCGTGCGTAGTGGTTGGGTTTCCATGGAGACCGTGGCCGCCTACGGGCTCTCCCTGGGGGCCGTGAGGGCCTACGTGGAAATCGGCTTCGTGGAACCCCTGGAGGTGGAAGGCGCCTGGTACTTCCGCGAGGAGGACGTCCGGCGCATGGCCAGGGCCGAGCGCATCCGGCGGGACCTGGGGGCCAACCTGATCGGGGCCGCCCTGGTGGTAGAAATCCTGGAAGGACGCTAGCCCATCCCCCAAAAACCGCTCCCCCGACCCCCCTCAGGGGGTCGGGCCTTTTGCAGGACGGAAAGCCCGGGCGTTCCGTCCGGCTATCTTCCCTTGCCTCCGCCACACCCCATGCAGGGCCGTGGGCAGATTGCTGGGCCACCGAACCGTTTGTTGGGGATAAGCTTTTGCGGCTTTGGTGTTCAGGCAGTTTGGGGTGCGCCTGTTGCCCTTGAGTAGCAATCCCCTTACGGGGCTAAGGCTTTTGCAACCACCATCGTCCAGACTACTGACGGGTGGGAAGTCTATGTAGAGTAGCAATCCCCTTACGGGGCTAAGGCTTTTGCAACGGGCTGTGGGTGAGGATCCTGGTCCCTCCGGTTCGGGTAGCAATCCCCTTACGGGGCTAAGGCTTTTGCAACTCTACCCCCTCCTCCACACCGTCCTGGACGGGGTTCTCAGAGGGGGGGGTTTGTGAGAAAGATGAAGTCTGGAATATGCATATGGCGTATAGAGGGCATTTTGCGGGGTTTAGGCCCATGCTCACGGCCATGCGGGCCATACGATGAGAGGGGAAAAGCGCATATTCCCCTTGCCCAAGGCAAAAACCCCTTGTCAAGCTCCCCGCCCGAGGCTTCGGACATCTGCATTATAGCACCTTACTGGAAGCTTGGACTCAGTCAAAATCTATTCTTCAAATGCCCTTCTGCAAATCGCTTCGCTTTTGTATAGCGGAAAAAGCGCTCATTCCGTCGGTCAAGTTCCGACAGTGGAAGTAGCTATCAAATGCTAAAGCAAGGAAAGGCAGCGAAGGCAAGGGCAGTAGGCGCATATCCGGTGCATCTCCAGAACTTCGGGGGTATGCTTAAGGAAGCCCTTCTCCTTCCCCCCTTCGCAACCGGCTTCCTGGACCCCCTATTTCGCGTCCTCTTCTCACTCAAGTTGACAAGACTTATATCAAGTGATATGCTTTAAATAGCTGGAGGTAAAGGGGCATGAACCTGGAACGCTGGACACAAGCCGCCCGGGAAGCCTTGGCCCAGGCCCAGGTCCTGGCCCGGCAGATGAAGCACCAGGCCATAGACGTGGCCCACCTCTGGACGGTGCTCCTCAAGGACCCCACGGGCGTGGCCTGGCGCCTTCTGGAAAAGGCGGGGGCAGACCCCAAGCGCCTGAAAGAACTCCAGGCCCAGGAGCTGGCCCGCCTGCCGAAGGTGGAGGGGGCCGAGGGCGGCCAGTACCTTACCCAGCGGCTTTCCGGGGTCTTCGCCCGGGCCGAGGCCCTGATGGCGGAGCTCAAGGACCGCTTCGTGGCCCTGGACACCCTGGTCCTGGCCCTGGCGGAGACCACCCCGGGGCTTCCCGGCCTGGAACTCCTGAAAAAAGCCCTTTGGGAGCTGAGAGGAGGGAAAAACGTGCAGACGGAACACGCGGAAAGCACCTACAACGCCCTGGAGCAGTACGGCATTGACCTCACCGCCCTGGCCGCGGCGGGGAAGCTGGACCCAGTAATCGGCCGCGACGAGGAGATAAGGCGGGTGGTCCAGATTCTCCTCCGGCGCACCAAGAACAACCCGGTGCTCATCGGGGAGCCGGGGGTGGGCAAGACCGCCATCGTGGAGGGGCTGGCCCAGCGCATCGTCAAGGGGGACGTGCCCGAGGGCCTCAAGGGCAAGCGCATCATCTCCCTGCAGATGGGCTCCCTCCTGGCGGGGGCCAAGTACCGGGGCGAGTTTGAGGAGCGCCTGAAGGCGGTAATCCAGGAGGTGGTGCAGAGCCAGGGGGAAATCATCCTCTTCATTGACGAGCTCCACACCGTGGTGGGGGCGGGCAAGGCGGAAGGCGCCGTGGACGCCGGCAACATGCTGAAGCCCGCCTTGGCCCGCGGGGAGCTGCGGCTGATTGGCGCCACCACCCTGGACGAGTACCGGGAGATTGAGAAGGACCCCGCCCTGGAACGGCGCTTCCAGCCCGTGTACGTGGACGAGCCCAGCGTGGAGGACACCATCTCCATCCTGCGGGGCATCAAGGAGAAGTACGAGGTCCACCACGGGGTGCGCATCGCCGACCCCGCCCTGGTGGCGGCGGCGGTGCTCTCCCACCGCTACATCACGGAAAGGCGCCTCCCCGACAAGGCCATTGACCTGGTGGACGAGGCGGCGGCCCGCCTGCGCATGGCCCTGGAAAGCGCCCCGGAGGAGATTGATGCCCTGGAGCGCAAAAAGCTCCAGTTGGAGATTGAGCGGGAAGCCCTGAAGAAGGAAAAAGACCCCGACTCCCTGGAGCGCTTGAAGGCCATTGAGGCGGAAATCGCCAGCCTCACCGAGGAAATCGGGAGGCTCAGGGCCGAGTGGGAGCGGGAAAAGGAGGTGCTGGGCAAGCTTCGGGAGGCCCAGCAACGCCTGGACGAGGTGCGGCGGCAGATTGAGCTGGCCGAGCGCCAGTACGACCTGAACCGGGCGGCCGAGCTCCGCTACGGGGAGCTTCCCAAGCTGGAGGCGGAGGTGGCGTCCCTTTCCGAAAGGTTGCGGGAGGCCCGCTTCGTGCGCCTCGAGGTCACCGAGGAGGACATCGCCGAGATCGTCTCCCGTTGGACCGGCATCCCCGTGGCCAAGCTCCTGGAAGGCGAAAGGGAGAAGCTCTTGCGCCTGGAGGAGGAGCTCCACCGGCGGGTGGTGGGCCAAGACGAGGCCATCACCGCGGTGGCCGACGCCATAAGGCGGGCCCGGGCCGGCCTCAAGGACCCGAACCGTCCCATCGGGAGCTTCCTCTTCCTGGGGCCCACGGGGGTGGGCAAGACGGAGCTGGCCAAAACCCTGGCCGCCACCCTCTTTGACACCGAGGAGGCCATGGTGCGCATTGACATGACGGAGTACATGGAGAAGCACGCGGTCTCCCGGCTCATTGGGGCCCCGCCCGGGTACGTGGGCTACGAGGAGGGAGGCCAGCTCACCGAGGCGGTGCGGCGGCGCCCCTACACCGTCATCCTCTTTGACGAGATTGAGAAGGCCCACCCCGACGTCTTCAACATCCTCCTGCAAATCCTGGACGACGGCCGCCTCACCGACTCCCACGGGCGCACCGTGGACTTCCGCAACACCGTCATCATCCTCACCTCCAACCTGGGAAGCCCGCTCATCCTGGAAAGCATCCAAAAGGGTAAGCCCTACGAGCAGATCCGGGAGGAGGTGTTCGGGGTGCTTCAGCGGCACTTCCGCCCCGAGTTCCTGAACCGCCTGGACGAGATCGTGGTCTTCCGGCCCCTCTCCCGGGAGCAGATCCGCCAGATTGTGGAGATTCAGCTGGGCAACCTGCGGGCCCGCCTGGCGGAGAAGCGCATCACCCTGGAGCTCACCGAGGCGGCCAAGGACTACCTGGCGGAAAGGGGCTACGACCCCGTCTTCGGGGCCCGTCCCCTGAAGCGGGTAATCGGGCGGGAGCTGGAGACCCCCCTGGCCAAGAAGATCCTGGCCGGGGAGGTGAAGGAGGGGGACCGGGTGGTGGTGGAAGCCGGGCCCATGGGCCTTATCTTCCGGACCCTGGAGCGCATAGAGGCCTAAAGGAGGCGGAGATGGATGTGAGGGAAGTTCTGCAAAAGGCCTACCAGGACGAGCTCCTGGACGCCCTGCGGGCGGAAAGGGCGGCGGAGGGGGTTCCCTATCCCCACCTCAAGGCCCTGCTCCAGGAGGTGGCCGCCAGGGAGCGGGCCCACGCCGAGGCCCTGGCCGAGGCCCTGCGCCGCCTCAAGGCTCCCCTTCCCCCCACCCCCAAGGCGGAGGAGGCGGGGTGGGAGGCCATGCTCCGCCTCCTCTCCGAGGAGGGGTTTGACCGGGCCTACTACCTGGAGAGCAGCCTGCCCGACCCCGACCTCGAGGCCCTTTTCACCCGGCTTGGGCAGGAGGAACGGCTGAACCAGGAGGCGGTGCGCAAGGTGGTGACGCTTATAGGAGGTAACCTATGATCTCCAGGGAAGAATTTCGGCGGATTCGGGAAGCGCTAGGGACCACGCAAGAACCCCTTCTCTCCCTCTACCTGGACGTGAACCCGGCCAAGCCGGAAAACGCCGGCCGGGCCTACGCCCTGCGGGCCAAGGACGCCATGAAGGCCCTGGGGGTGCCCGAGGACCTGCAGGAAAGGGTGCTGGAGGTGCTCAAGAACCAAGTCCTCCAGGCCAAGACCGCGGTCTTCTTTGCGGGAAAGGGCCTCTTTGAGACCCTCCTCCTCCAGGTGGAGCTTCCCCTGGTGAGCACCCTGAAGACCACCTTCCTGGAGGAAAAGGCCAACCGGCTCCTCACGGACGGCGTCCTGGCCCACTACGGCGAACCCTTCCTCCTCCCCCTGGCCTACGCCCTGGACGAGTACGAGCGCTACGGGGTGGTCTACCTGGACCAGGAGCGCTGGCGGGTCTTTGAGGTCTTCCTGGGCGAAATAGAGGAGGTTTCCGACGCCTTCCTGGCCCTGGACACCGACGCCTGGCGCCGCCTCAGCCTGGACGCCCCCGGACGCCGCTTCAACCTGGCAGGCATCTCCCGGGGCGGGGCGGGGCAGGACCTCTTCGCCAAGCGCCTGGCCGCCTGGGAGGAGCGCTTCTACAAGACCCTGGCCCATGAGCTGGAAAAACTCTGGGAGGCCCGCGGCTTCACCCGGCTGGTGCTCATGGGCCCGGAGGAGCACACCAAGCTCTTCCTGGGCTACCTGCCCCGGCGCCTGAAGGAGAGGGTAGCGGCCCTCCTCCCTTCCCTGCCCCACCCGGGGGCCACGCCGGGGGAGGTGCTGAAGCGGCTGGAGCCCGTCCTGGAGGAGGCCGAGCGCCGGGGAGAGGTGGAGCTCCTCAAGCGGCTGGAGGAGGCCTACCCTAAGGCGGTCTTCGGCCCCGAGGTGCTGGAAAGGGTCCAGGAGGGACGGGTGGAGCTTTGGGTGCTCCCCTGGCACCTGGAGCAACGGGTCTACGCCTGCGGCGAGCTCTACTTCGCCGAGGAGGCGAGGGCCCTGGCCACCTGTGAAACCCCCGAGGCCAAGCCCCTGGCCCTGGTCCTGCCAGAGTTGAGCGCGGGCTACGCGGCCAAGGTGGAGTTTGTCCGGGGCGAAGCGGAAGCACGGCTTCTTGAGCGCGGAGGCATGGCCGCGCTCTTGAGGTGGTAAGGAGGTGTGGCATGATCCGGTTTGACCCCTTTAAGGAGCTGGAGGAGTTGCAGGAAAGGCTGGCGCGTGCCTTTGGCACCCCCCAGCAGGGGCCCAGGGTCTACGCGCCCCCGGTGGACGTCCTGGAGGACGAGAAGGGGCTCCACCTCCTGGTCTACCTCCCCGGGGTGGACCCGGAGAAGGTGGAGGTGGTGGCGGAGGAAGGGGTGCTCTCCCTGAAGGCCGAGCGTCCCTTTGAAAAGCAGGAGGGAGCGGCCTACCACCGCCTGGAAGGCCCCTACGGCACCTTCGCCCGGAGCTTCAACGTGCCCAGCACCTTTGACCTCTCCCGGGTGGAAGCCCGCTTCCGCCACGGGGTCTTGCACCTTCTGGTACCCAGGGCGGAGGAGACCAAGCCCAAGCGCATCCAGGTGAAGGTGGAATAGGAGGTGAGGTATGCGGCGCACGGTGCGGTACATCCTGGCCACCTCCAACCCCATGGGGGACCTCGAGGCCCTGGAGCGGCTGGTGAAGGTGGCCCCCGACACGGGAGCAGACGCCATCGCCCTCATCGGCAACCTCATGCCCAAGACGGCCAAGAGCCGGGACTACGCCGCCTTCTTCCGCATCCTCTCCGAGGCCCACCTGCCCACCGCCTACATCCCCGGGCCCCAGGACGCTCCCATCTGGGAGTACCTGCGGGAGGCGGCCAACATTGAGCTGGTGCGGCCCGAGATGCGCAACGTCCACGAGACCTTCACCTTCTGGAAAGGGCCCTATCTGGTGGCGGGGGTGGGAGGCGAGATCACCGACGAGGGCGAGCCCGAGGAGGAGGAGGCCCTGCGCTACCCCGCCTGGGTGGCGGAGTACCACCTGAAGGCCCTCTGGGACCTTAAGGACTACCCCAAGATCTTCCTCTTCCACACCATGCCCCACCACAAGGGCCTGGGGGAGGCGGGCTCCCACGAGGTGGCCCACCTCATCAAGACCCACAACCCCCTCCTGGTCCTGGTGGCGGGGAAGGGGCAGAAGCACGAGACCCTGGGGGCAAGCTGGGTGGTGGTGCCGGGGGACCTCTCGGAAGGGGAGTATAGCCTCCTAGACCTCCGGGCCAGGAAGCTGGAGACGGGGAACGTGCGCTAAACCCCCTGCGCCGGGTTGGCCCGGCGCAGGGGCTCCCTTAGGAGCATGGCGGAGACCGTGGTCTGCCCCCGGTGTGGGGCCAAAAACCGGCTCGGCGAACCCCCGCCCGGGCAGGTCCCTGTCTGCGGGGCCTGCAAGGCCCCCCTGCCCTGGGTGGTGGAGGCGGACGAAAAGGGGTTTGCCCGGGAGGTGGCGGGGGCGCCTCTGGTGCTGGTGGACTTCTGGGCCCCCTGGTGCGGTCCCTGCCGCATGGTAGCCCCGGTCCTCGAGGCCCTGGCCCAGGAGTACGCGGGCAGGCTCAAGGTGGTGAAGGTGAACACCGACCAAAACCCCTCCCTGGCGGCCCAATACGGGGTGAGGAGCATCCCCACCCTGGTCCTCTTCCAGCGGGGAAACCCCGTGGCCACCTGGGTGGGGGCAAGCCCCAAGCGGGTGCTGGAGGAGCGGCTCAGGCCCTACCTGGGTTGAGGAGGTGAAGCATGTTGGAGAAGCTTTGGCCCTTTGGGCGCAACCGGGTGCGCAAGGCCTTTGAGGAAGCCCTGGAAAAGGCCTTCAAGGACGTGGAGGTGCTGGAACCCCTCTCGGAGCTCTCCGAGCACGAGGACCACTACCTCTTGCGGGTGGAGGTCCCGGGGCTCTCCCCCGAAGCCTTGGAGGTGCGCCTGGAGGGGGACCAGCTGGTGATTGAAGGGGAGAAGCGGGAGGAAAAGCGCACCAAGCACCTCTCGGAGATCGTCTACGGCCGGGTCTACCGCGCCTACCTCCTGCCCAAGGACGCCAAGAAGGAGGGCATCTCCGCCCGCCTGGCCAAGGGGGTGCTGGAGGTGAGGATTCCCCGGGAGAAGCGCCCCCCTGAGCCCCCGGTGCGCATTCCGGTGCAGGAAGGCTAACCCCGGTCCAAAGCTCCTTGTAGGAGGTGAGCGCGCATGCTGATGCAGGTGGCGGAGTTTGAAAGGCTCTTCCGCCAGGCGGCCAGCCTGGACGTGGACAAGAACGACCTGAAACGCCTCTCCGATTTCCTCCGGGACAGGCTCTACGACCTTCTGGTGGTGGCGGAGCGGAACGCTAAGTACAACGGGCGGGACATCATCTCTGAGCCGGATCTGCCCCTCACCAGGGGCCTCCAGGAAAGCCTCCAGGCCTTCCGCCGGCTGGACACCCGGCTGGCGCTTACCCCGGTGCTGGAAAGCATGGCCGCCCTCCCTCCCCTGGACCTGGAGATGGCCGAGGAGGTGCGGGCCCTCCTGCCCGAGCTGGCGGGCGCCCTGGTGGTGGCCTACGCCAAGGTGCTTAAGGAACTGGACCCCGCCCTAAAGAACCCCGAACCCGCCCACCACGAGCGGGCAGAGCGGATCTTCCGCCTACTCCTCTAGCATGGGCCAAGACGTCCTCCTCTCCCTCTACCGCCGGGCCACCCGCCTGGTCTTCAACCTGGTGGTGGTGGCCCTCCTTTTGGGCCTCTTCGTGGGGGTGGGGCGCACCTTCTCGGAGCTTGGCCTCACCCTCACCGAGCCCACGGTACGCCTGGGGCTGAAGGAACTCATCACCAACGTCCTCAGCCTGGTGATCGTCCTGGAGCTGGTGCGGGTCTTCGTGGAGTACTTTGAACTGGAGCGGGTGCGCCTCGAGGTCCTCCTGGAAATCGGGGTGGCCCTCGCCCTGCGGGAACTCCTCCTCCTGCTCTTCGCCGAAAAGATAAACGGCCTGGACCTCTTCCTCTGGACCCTGGGCATCCTGGCCCTGGTGGCTGGGCGCACCCTGGCGGTGCAGTTTTCCCCAAGGAGGCAAGGATGAGGGTAGAGGAAGCCGTCCTACCCGGGGTGGGGCGCAAGTTCACCATCACGGTGAGCAGCGGGGACCGGCTGGTCATCGTGGTCCACCACTCCGGCAAGCGGGAACTCCAGTACTTTGAAGGACCGGCAGAAGAACCCACCGCCGCCCTGGACCTCACGGACGAGGAGGCCCGGGAGCTTGGGGCCATCCTGGCCGGCGTCCTTTTCCACCCCGAGGCGGTGGGGGACACCCAGAGCAAGCTGGGGCAGAAGGTGATTGAGTGGCTCCGGGTCCTCCCGGGCTCGCCCCTGGTGGGAAAGCGGGTGGAAAGCCTCTCCCTGCCGGAAGGGGCCCACCTCCTGGCGGTGGACCGGCCCGGGGCCCCCCTGATCCCTCATCCCGCCCCGGATACGGTCCTGGAGGTGGGAGACACCCTGGTGGTGGCCGGTACCCGCGAAGCGGTGGAGGCCCTGAAACGGAGCCTATGATGCACCCCTCGGTGGAGGCCTTCACCCTGGCCGCGGGGCTTCTGGCCCTGGGGTCGGCCCTGGTGCACCGCCTGGGTTTCCCTCCCCTTCCCATCTACCTGCTCATTGGGCTCCTGGTGGGGCAAAGGCTCCCCGTGGAGGAGCTGGAACCCCTTCCCTCCTTGGGCCTTCTCCTCCTTCTCTTCTCCGTGGGCCTGGAGTTCGGACCCGACCGCCTAAGGGAGGTCTCGGGCAAGGCCCTGCGGGCAGGAGGCTACGACGCCCTGGCCCTCCCCCTGGGCTTTGGCCTCGGCCTCCTGGCGGGGTTGGACTGGCGGGGCGCCGCCCTGCTGGCGGGCGTGATCTACGCCAGCTCCAGCGCGGTCATCGTCAAGCTCATCGTTGACCTGCGCCGGGCGGCCAACCCCGAAAGCGAGGTGGTCCTGGGCATCCTGGTCCTGGAGGACCTGGTGGTGGCCCTCCTCCTGGCCCTCCTCGGGGGGGAGGGGGCCTGGGGGCTTTTGGGCGGGTTGGGCCTGGCCCTCCTCTACCTGCTCTTCGCCCGCTTCCTGGGTCCTGTCCTGGTACGCTTCGTGGAGACGCTTTCCGACGAACTGGTCCTCCTCCTGGGCGCGGCCTTCACCGCAGGCACCGCCCTCCTCTTCCACGCCGTGGGCGCCTCCGAGGGGGTGGGGGCCTTCCTGGCCGGGGTGGTGGCCGCCGCCTTGGGCCTGCGCGAACGCCTGGAAAGCCTCTTCGGTCCTGTCCGGGACCTGGGGGTGGCCCTCTTCTTCCTGGTGGTGGGGGCCGAGGCCCTTCCCCTCCTGCAGGACCTCACCCCCCTGGGGGTGGGCCTAACCCTTCTCGGCCTCCTCCTCAAGCTCCCCCTGAACCATCTGGGCAGTGCCCGGGCGGGGCTTTCCCCCAAGCGCCGGCTCTACAGCGCCTTCTACCTGGTGCCCCGGGGAGAGTTCAACCTGGTGCTGGGGACCCTGGCCCTGGCGCAGGGCTACCCCCTGGTGAGCCAGGTGGCCGTCCTCCTGGTCCTGCTTTCCATCCCCCTGGGGGCCCTCCTCATCCACCAGGCACCAAACCTTTGGGGCCTTTTCCCCAAACCTCGAGGCAAAGCCGCAGGAGCGAGCCCGAGGGGCTGACATTGTATTTTGGGGAAGGAGGTCCGATATGGAGATCTTCTTCCAACTTTTCTGGCTCTTCTTCATCCTCTCCGCCCTCACCCCTTACCTGCAACAGCAGATGCTCCTGGGGGCCCGGGCCCGCAAGATCGCCGAGCTGGAGCGCAAGCGGAAAAGCCGGGTCATCACCCTCATCCACCGCCAGGAGGCGGTGAGCTTCCTGGGCATCCCCATCAGCCGCTTCATCAACATTGACGACTCCGAGCAGGTGCTCAGGGCCATCCGCCTCACGGACAAAAACATGCCCATTGACCTGGTCCTCCACACCCCAGGAGGGCTGGTCCTGGCGGCGGAGCAGATCGCCGAGGCCCTGCTGCGCCACCCGGCCAAGGTCACGGTCTTCGTGCCCCACTACGCCATGTCCGGGGGCACCCTGATCGCCCTGGCCGCGGACGAGATCGTCATGGACGAGAACGCGGTGCTGGGCCCCGTGGACCCCCAGCTGGGCCAGTACCCGGCGGCCAGCATCCTGAAGGTATTGGAGAAAAAGCCCCTCTCCGAGGTGGACGACCAGACCCTGATCCTGGCGGATATGGCCGAGAAGGCCCTGAAGCAGGTGAAGGCCACGGTGAAAAACCTCCTCCTGAAGCGCATGCCCGAGGAGAAGGCGGAGGAGGTGGCCACCCTGCTCTCCCAGGGCACCTGGACCCACGACTACCCCATTGACGTGGCCCAGGCCCGGGCCCTGGGGCTACCGGTGAGCACGGAGATGCCCCTGGAGGTCTACGAGCTCATGGACCTCTACCCCCAGGCCCAGGGAGGCAAGCCCAGCGTGCAGTACGTACCCCTCCCCTACCGCCAGGAACCCCGGAGGGGCTAGGTGTTCCCCCTCTACGACCTGAACCACGCCCGCCGCCCGGCCCTGGTGGTGAAGGGGCTGGTGCTCCTGAACGCCCTGGCCTTCCTCTGGGAGCTGGCCGCGGGCCCCGAGGCGGTGGTGGCGGCCTATGGCTTTGTCCCCGCCCTCTTCTTCCAGGACCCCCTGGGGGAGGGGTACCGCCTCCTCTCCAGCATGTTCCTCCACGGAGGGCTTTTCCACATTCTCTCCAACATGTGGTTCCTCTGGGTCTTCGGGGACAACGTGGAGGACCGCATGGGGCACGGGCGCTTCCTCCTCTTCTACCTCCTGGGCGGGGTGGCCGCCGCCGTGGCCCAGGGGCTTTCCGCCCCGGGGAGCCAGGTCCCCATGATTGGGGCCAGCGGGGCGGTCTCCGCGGTCTTGGGGGCCTACTACGCCCTCTTCCCCCGGGCCTACGTGGTCTCCCTGGTCTTCTTCGTCTTCCCCTTCTTCGTCACCTTCCCCGCGGGCTTCTACCTGGGCTACTGGGCCTTCCTCCAGCTCCTCCAGGGGCTTCTGGGCCTGCCCGGGGTGGCCTGGTGGGCCCACCTGGGCGGGTTCCTCTTCGGGGTCCTGCTGGCCCGCCGCTTTGCCCCCCGCTGGCGGCGCTGGTAGACTCTTGCCCATGAGGGTAGCCGAGCTGATGACCAAGGACCCCGACACCATCGGGCCCGAGGCCACCCTCGAGGAGGCCGCCCAGCGCATCCTGGACAAGCGCTACGGCAGCCTTCCCGTGGTGGACCGGGAAGGGCACCTCCTGGGGCTTTTGCAGGTGGAGGAGCTCCTGCCCCGCCCCGAGAACGTGCCCTTCTCCGACGTGGAGGCCCTCCAGCTTTTTGGGGAGTGGGTGGACGGGAACTTCCTGGAAAGCATCTACCGCCGCTACCAGAAGACCCCAGTGAAGGCGGTGATGCGCACGGACATCCCCCGGGTCCACCCCGAGGACCCCGTGGGGAAGGCCCTGGAGGTCCTCCTCTCCAGCGAGGTCCGGCACCTGCCGGTGGTGGACGAGCACAACCGGGTGGTGGGCATCCTCACCCGTAGCGACTTCCTCAAGCTCATCCTGCGGAGGGGCTGATGCACGGAGCCGGGCACATCCTGGAGGTCTTCTACCTCCTCCTGGCGGCCCAGGTGATGGCCTTCCTCTTCCGGAGGCTGAACCAGCCGGTGGTGATCGGGGAGGTGCTCTCGGGCATCCTGGTGGGGCCCGCCCTCCTGGGGCTGGTGCACGAGGGGGAGATTCTGGAGTTTCTGGCCGAGCTCGGGGCCATCTTTCTCCTCTTCATGGTGGGCCTGGAGACTAGGCTTCGGGACATCCTGGCCGTGGGCAAGGAGGCCTTCCTGGTGGCGGTGCTGGGGGTGGCCTTCCCCTTCGTGGGAGGCTACCTCTTTGGCGTACAAATAGGCTTCGCCACCCTGCCCTCCCTCTTCCTGGGCACCGCCTTGGTGGCCACCAGCGTGGGCATCACCGCCCGGGTGCTCCAGGAGCTCGGCGTCCTCTCCCGCCCCTACGCCCGCATCATCCTGGGGGCGGCGGTCATTGACGACGTCCTGGGCCTCATCGTCTTGGCGGTGGTCAACGGGGTGGCCAAGACGGGCCAGGTGGAAACCGGGGCCATCCTGGAGCTCATCCTCCTCTCCATAGCCTTCGTGGGCCTGGCGGTGGCCCTCTCCCCCCTCTTCGCCCGGCTCCCCCTGGAGAGGCTCCCCGTGGGCAGCCCCGTGGGCTTCGCCCTGGCCCTGGGGGTGGGCATGGCCGCCCTGGCCGCTTCCATCGGCCTCGCCCCCATCGTGGGGGCCTTTTTGGGGGGGATGCTCCTTTCCGAGGTGCGGGAGAAGTACCGCCTGGAGGAGCCCATCTTCGCCATAGAGGGCTTTTTGGCCCCCATCTTCTTCGCCATGGTGGGGGTGCGGCTGGAACTGGCCGCCCTCCTCTCCCCGGCCACCCTGGTGGCGGGAAGCGTGGTCACGGTCATCGCCATCCTGGGCAAGGTGGTGGGGGGCTTCCTGGGGTCCCTGACCCAGGGGGTGCGCTCCGCCCTCACCGTGGGGGTGGGCATGGCCCCCCGGGGGGAGGTGGGGCTGATCGTGGCCGCCCTAGGCCTGGCCGCGGGGGCGGTGAACGAGGAGGAGTACGCCATCGTCCTCTTCATGGTGGTCTTCACCACCCTCTTCGCCCCCTTCGCCCTGAAGCCCCTCATCGCCTGGACCGAACGGGGTCTGCGGGCGGCTAAGGGGGAGTAGCCCGGTAGGCGGCGTAGGCGGAGAGCACCTTGGCCAGGTACTCCCGGGGTTCGTCCCTTTCCTGGAAGCGCAGGAAGGGGTAAAGCCCCCCCTCGCGGGCCATGCCCCGGGTGGTGTAGCCGATACCGCCGTTGTAGGCGGTGAGGGCGCAGGCCAGCGCCTCCACCCCCTCCAGGCCCAAGGCCCGGCAGCGCTCCAGGAGCCAGCGCAGGTAGCGGGCGGCATAGCGGATGCTGGCCTCGGGGTCAAAGGGGTCGGCGGGGGGTTCCCCCAGCATGCGGGCCACGTCCGCCCAGGTGCTCCGGAGGAACTGGCCCAGGCCCAGGGCCCCCGTGGGGCTCACCGCCCGGGGGTCAAAGCGGCTTTCCACGTGGAGGAGGGCGAAGAGGAGGTGGGGGTCCAGGCCCTCCCGCTGGGCGTACCCCTCCACCCAGGCCCGGTAGGCCCGGGGGTAGGCCAGGGCGCTGGGCCAGGCGGCGCGGATGCCTTCCCGGTAGGCCCCCAGGGCGTAGAGAAGGGGCACCAGGGCAGGCCAGTCCTGGGGGTGTTGCCAGAGGGCGTAGCGCACCACCCCCCGGGCCCAGACCTCCTTCCCCCCCCGGGCCAGGGCCTCCGCCAGGGGGGCCTCGAGGGGAAGGGGGGCCGCGGGCGGGGGCGAGGGCGGCTCGGGAGCCTTACCCACCAGGAGGCCAAGCCCCCCCTGGAGCCGGACCCAGGCCTCCACCCGCTTCGCCTCCAGGCCCAGGTCCCCCGCCAGGAGGTAGGCCCGCAGGGCGGCGTCGTCGGCGTAGGGGCTTTCCCCCTGGGCAAGCTCCAGGTAAAGGTCCAGGGCCTCCCGCTTTAGGCCCTGCCTTTCCAGAAGGGCCGTGGCCCGCCAAAGCCCCTCGGGGGTGCTCCCGCGGTAGGCGGCCACCGCTTCCAGGACCCGGCCCATCTCCTCCAGGAGCCTCCCCTGGGCGTAGCGGCTTTCCGGGTGGGGGTAGCGGGCCAAGGCGGCCAGGGCCTCCTCCCGCCGCCCCAGGCGCCAGAGGGCATACCCCAGGCCCAAATACCCCCGGGGGTCCTCCCCGGCCCAGGCCTGGTAGAAGGGAAGGGCCTCCCGGTACCACCCCAGGCGGTAGAGGGCCTGGGCCCGCAGGTCGGGGCGTGCCCCCGGAGGGAGGGCCTCCAGAAGAGCCCCGTAGGCCTGGCCCCGGAAGAGGGCCTCCCAGAGCCTTTCCCCTTCCCGAAGCCGCCTCAGGGCCGCCACCGCCTCCGGCTCCGGGAGGAGCCTTTGCCAGGCGGAAAAGGCCCGGGGGTCTTGGACAGCCTCCAAGAGGGGGGCCGCCCGGCGCCAGGCCTCCCTGGCCTCCCAACCCGGCTCAAAGGCCCGCACCCCTTCCAGGAAGAGGGCGTAGCGCCAGGCGTACTCCGCCCGCTCCGCCAGGGGCACCTCCTCCTGGTCCACCAAGAACCAGCCCGCCAGCATGCGGGCATACCCCTCCCCGGAGAGGGCCACCTGGCGCACCGCCTCCACCCTGCCCCCCTCCAGGGTGGCGAAGGGCTCGGGAAGCCCCCCTGCCCGGCAGGCGGAGAGGAGGAGAAAAAGCCCCAGGCACCCCATGCGGAAAAGCCCCACGCCCCCACCCTACCCCGGCTTCCTGAGAGGCGCACAAGAGGCCAATCCTTACCGCGCCGGAAGCCCCCTAGCGCACCCCCCGGGGAGGGGCGTAGCCTGGTAAAGCTTATGGGCTATCCGGAAGGGCGTATTCCCCCCCACAGCCTCGAGGCCGAGCAGAGCGTGCTCGGGGCCATCCTCCTGGACTCCGACATCCTGGATGAACTGGAAGGCCTCCTCCCCTCCCCCGAGGCCTTCTACGCCGAGGCCCACCGCAAGATCTACGGCGCCATGCAGAACCTCCGGGCCCAGGGCAAGCCTGTGGACCTGGTCACCCTCTCGGAGGAGCTCTCCCGCCGCGGGGAGCTGGAGGGGGTGGGAGGGGTGAGCTACCTGGTGCAGCTCTCCGAGGCCACGCCCACCGCCGCCTACGCCGAGCACTACGCCCGCATCGTGGCGGAGAAGTGGACCCTGAGGCGGCTCATCCAGGCCGCGGGCGAGGCCATGCGTCTGGCCTATGAGGAGGCGGGAAGCCTGGACGAGATCCTGGACAGCGCCGGCAAGCGCATCCTGGAGGTGGCCCTCACCCAGACGGAGACCGAGGCCCGGGCCATGCGGGAGCTGGTCCACGAGACCTTTGAGCACATCGAGGCCCTCTTCCAGAACAAGGGGGAGGTGGCCGGGGTGCGCACGGGCTTCAAGGAGCTGGACGGGCTCATCGGCACCCTGGCCCCCGGCTCCCTGAACATCATCGCCGCCCGGCCCGCCATGGGTAAGACCGCCTTCGCCCTCACCATCGCCCAGCACGCGGCCCTGAAGGAGGGGGTGGGGGTGGGCATCTACTCCCTGGAGATGCCCGCGGCCCAGCTCACCCTGCGGATGATGTGCTCCGAGGCCCGCATAGACATGAACCGGGTCCGCCTGGGCCAGCTCACCGACCGGGACTTCTCCCGGCTGGTGGACGTGGCCAGCCGCCTGTCCGAGGCCCCCATCTACATTGACGACACCCCGGACCTCACCCTGATGGAGCTCAGGGCCCGGGCCCGCCGCCTGAGGAGCCAGCACGCGGTGGGCCTGATTATTATAGACTACCTACAGCTAATGTCCGGCCCCGGGGCAGGCAAGCAGGGGGAGAACCGCCAGCAGGAGATCGCCGCTATCTCTCGAGGTCTTAAGGCCCTGGCCCGAGAGCTCTCCATCCCCGTCATTGCCCTAAGCCAGCTTTCGCGGGCGGTGGAGGCCAGGCCCAACAAGCGGCCCATGCTCTCGGACCTGAGGGAATCGGGCTGCCTTACCGGGGACACCCTGGTGCAGCTGGGGGATGGCTCCCGGCAGCCCATCCGCAACCTGGTGGGAAAAAGCGGCTTTGAGGTGCTGGCCCTCGACGAGGCCACCCAGAAGCTGGTGCTGGCTCGGGTAAGCCGGGCCTTCTCCACCGGCGTAAAACCCGTCTTCGCCCTCACCACCAGGCTAGGACGCCACATTCGGGCAACGGCCAACCACAAATTCCTCACCGCACGGGGTTGGAAGCGGCTGGACGAGCTCACCGTAGGCGACTACCTGGCCCTGCCGCGGAAACTAATCCCCTCGCAGCAGCAGACGCTCGGGGAAGAAGAGCTGGCCCTGTTGGGCCACCTGATCGGGGACGGTTGCCTCCTGCCCCGCCACGCCCTGCAGTACACCACCCGGGAGCCTGACCTGGCGCAAACCGTGGTCAGCTTGGCCCAAGCGGTGTTCGGTGAGGCCATCACCCCCAGGATCAAGCCCGAGCGAGGTTGGTTCCAGGTCTACCTGAGCGCTAGGGAAAGGCTTGGGCCGGGTAGGCGCAATCCGGTAGCGGCATGGCTCGAGGCCCTGGGTATATGGGGTCTGCGCTCCCATGAGAAACGGGTTCCTGAAAGGGTGTTTACCCAACCCGCCCCCGCCATCGCCCGCTTTCTACGGCATCTTTGGTCCACAGATGGTTGCGTCCACCTACAGCAAGGCGGTGCCTCCTACCCCCGGGTCTATTTCGCCACCAGTAGCCAGCAACTGGCCTTGGACGTGCAGACCCTTTTGCTGTACCTGGGCATCAACTCCCGGATCAAACGCCTTCCGCAAAAGGGCAAGGGGCGCGACCAGTTCCACGTCATCGTCAGCGGCCGCTCCGACCTGCTGCGTTTTGTTCGCGAGATTGGCGCCGTAGGGAGCCGCAGGCGCCAGGTTTTGGCCCAAGTGGAGGCTTACCTGGAAGCTCACCCAGAGAACACCAACCGGGACGTGATTCCCCGCGAGGCATGGTTGCCCCTGGCCCGGGCTGGCCTGGCCGTCTCAGGCCTTTCCCACCGGGAACTGTACCGGGCCATAGGCACCGCCTACTCGGGGGCAACCCTCTTCCGGCAGAACCTCGGTCGTGAACGTGCCCTCCAGGTGGCCAAGGCCCTGGACTGCCAGGCCCTAGAACACGTGGCCACGAGCGACATCTACTGGGACAAGGTGGTCTCCATTGAGGCGGCCGGGGAGGAGGAGGTCTTTGACCTCACGGTTCCCGGTCCCCACAACTTCGTGGCCAACAACATCATCGTGCACAACTCCATAGAGCAGGACGCGGACCTGGTGATGTTCATCTACCGGGACGAGTACTACAACCCCCACTCGGAAAAGGCGGGGGTGGCGGAGATCATCGTGGGCAAGCAGCGCAACGGCCCCACGGGCACGGTGGAGCTCCAGTTCCACGCCGCCCACGTGCGCTTCAACGACCTGGCCCGCGAGCCCTAGGAGCCGGCGAGGAGGGCCGCCGCCCCCTCGGAAAGCGCCCGCCGCAGGTCCTTATGCCCCAGAGAAAGCCCCAGGGAGAGGGCCTCGAGGTAGCTCTCCTCAATGAGCCCAAGCTCTATGGCAAGCACCTTTTCAAAGGCCTCCACCGCGCTGAAGACCTCGGGGCCCCGCAGGGCGGTGCGCATGTGCTCCAGGGAGAGTTCCTGCACGATGCCCATGGCGGGAACCATGGCCCTGGGGCCGATGCCCAGCCGGGCGTGCACCAGCCCGATGCGCCGCCGCCCCTCGGCGTAGACCCGGTCGTACACCCCGGAGAAAAGCCCCGCATACCAGCGGGCAAAGGTGCCGTAGAGGCGCTCCACCCTGCCGGGCACCGCGTGGAGGATCTCCGCCAGCTCCGGGTCCCGGCCCAGGTAGTCGTAGAAGGCCAGGGCCACCTCGGGGGCGATGGGGGTCATGACCTGGCCCAGCTCCTTGAGGAGGGCGGCATGGGCCTCGGTGAAGCCGGTGCGGCGCTTCAAGAGGGCAAGGAGGTCCCCGGGGTCCACGGGACAAATGTACCGCCAAACCCCGGGGGCGTCCAGGGGATGGCTACTCCGTGCTCACCCCCTGCTCCACCTGCTGGTTCACGGGTTCCACCATGCGGAAGTGAAGGGCGGGGTCCTCCAGGAGGGCCTCGAGGCGCCTGGCCTTCTCCTCCCGCTTGGCCTCCTTAAGGACCCGCAGGTAGGCGGAAAGGAGCTCCCGCACGTCCTCCACCCCCCTCCGGTCCAGGGGGCGCACGGCCACCTTGGCCCCCTTGGCCAGGCGGCGCCGCATGGCCTCCTCGGTGAGGCCCATCTCCGGCCAGTGGCGCAGGTAGACCCGCCCCCCGGTCATACCGGAGCAGATCCAGGGCCCGGGGTCCCCCAGGACCAGGGCCCGGCCCCGGGTCATGTACTCAAAGGCGAAGCCCTTGGCCTGGGCCCGGGCCGCCAGGTTGCCCAGGTCGTCCCGCAGGGGCCGGTCGGGCTCCCCGCCCAGGATCACGTCGGCCCCGGAAAGCCGGATGCAGAAGCGGCTGTCCGCCATGCCCTCCACGATGAGGAGGCCGCCGATGGCCCCGTAGGCGAAGCTCTTGCCCACGGAGCCGTCCACGTAGGCCCCGTAGGGGTTCTTGCCCTTGAGCACCGCCACCAGGCCGCCGAAGGCGCTCTTGGCCACCCCGTCCTGGGCCCCGCCCTCCACCACCACCCGCATCCCGTCCACGTTGAAGGCGGCAAGGCCGTTGCCGGCGATGCTCCCCGCGTCAAAGCGGAGCTCCACCTCCGCATCAAAGCCCTTGCCGTAAAGCCGCCTCCGGGCAATCTCCCCCGCCAGGTGGGCCCCCAGGGCCCGGTCGGTGGAGTTCACCGGCCCCTCCTGGAAGACCAGCCTCCGCCCGCCCTCGGCGTAGGCCCCCATGACCACCTCGGTGATGGTGCGGGTGAGCTGGTTCAGGGGCTTCCTGAGCACGTGGGCCGAGGTATCCTTGAGCCACTCGGGCTCCTCCACGGGCTGGAAGAAGTAGCTGAGGTCCAGTTCCTCCAGGTGGTCCCGCTGGTAGAGGAGGTCCGCACGGCCCCTGAGCTCCCGCAAGGAGCGGGCCCCCAACGCGGCCACCAGCTCCCGCAGGGCCTCGGCCTTGGCCTCAAAGAAGCGGGTGAGGTGCTCCACCGCCCGCTCCAGGTCCTGGGGGACGAAGCGCTTGAGGCCGTGGGCCAGGGCCTCCTCCACCGTCTCAATCTGGGTGGTGATGCCCACGTGGCAGGTGTCCAGCTGGCAACCGCGGCAGATGGTGCAGCCGATGGCCACCATGGCCATGGTGGCCATGCCCACCCGGTCGGCCCCCAGGAGGACCATGCGCAGCACATCGTAGGCGGTCTTGAGGCCCCCGTCGGCCCAGAGCTCCACCCTATCCCGCAGGCCCGCCCGCACCAGGGCCCGGTGGGCCCGGCGCACCCCGATCTCCACGGGCAGGCCCGCGTACTTGAGGGCGTGGAGCCTGGCCGCTCCCGTGCCCCCCTCAAAGCCCGAAAGGGTGATGACGTCGGCCCCGGCCTTGGCGATGCCCACGGCGATGGTGCCGATCCCCGGAATGACCGGCACCTTCACCGAGACCAGGGCCTTGGGGTTCACCGTCTTCAGCTCCTCAATGAGCTGGGCCAGGTCCTCAATGGAGTAGAGGTCGTGGTTGTTGGAGGGGCTGATGAGGTCCACCCCGGGGACGGCGTTGCGGGCGGCGGCCACCTTGGGGCTCACCTTCTTCCCCGGCAGGTGCCCTCCCTCCCCGGGCTTGGCCCCCTGGCCGATCTTGATCTCAATGACGCTGGCGGCGTTGAGCATGTAGGCGTGGACGCCGAAGCGGCCCGAGGCCACCTGCTGGCCCCGCCAGTGGGTGTACTTGCCCAGGAGGTCGGGGATCTCCCCGCCCTCTCCGTTCACGCAGAGCATGTTGAGGCGCCTGGCCGCCTCCACATAGGCGCGGAAGGAGGCCTCCCCCTGGGAGCCGAAGCTCATGGCGCTGATGAGGAAGGGCAGGGAGTGGCCGCCCACGGAGAGGTCCACCTCCTCGGGGGCCACCTCGCTCCGTTCGGGGAAGCGCACCTCCAAAAGCTGCCGGGCCGCCACCGGGCTTTCCCGCTCCAGGGAGCGCACCTTCTCCTGGAAGTGACTGTAGGGGGCCTGGCCGCTGGCCACCTCCTGGGCCGCCTTGTAAATCCTGGGGTTGAAGCGGAAGTCCTTGGCGGGCAGGACCTTTTCCGCCCTCAAAAAGCCCTCCCGCTCCAGGAGGGTGCGCTCCAGCTCCAAGAAGCCGTAGCCCGCCGCCTCGGAGCCCAGGAAGTTGCGGGTGCCGAAGTATTCGGCCAGCTCGGGCTTGAGGCCGATGGCGCTGAAGATGCGCCCGTAGCCCCTGAGCTCGTGGATGCCCATGGTGGAGATGACCTTCTCCAGGCCCTTGCGCAGGGCCTCGAGGGCGTTGGCCACCCCCTTCCTCCCCTCCAGGGCCCGGGCCTTCTCCTCCAGAAGCCAGGGGGCCACCGCCTCCGCCCCCAGGCCCAGGAGGAAGGCCACATCGTGGAGGTTGCGCACCCCCCCAGAGTGGACCAGTAAGGAGGTGCGCCGCCTGAGGGCCACCCCCTCGGCGTCCTTTTGCAGGAGGGCCCGGTTCACCGCGGCCACCGCCAGGCCGATGTCAATCCAGATGCCCCCCTGGAAGGCCTCGCGGTCGGAGAGGATGAGGACCTCCGCCCCCTCGGCCACCGCCCGCACCGCCTCGGCCTCCAGGCGCTTGAGCCCTGCCAAAAGCCCCTCTTCCACCGTGAACTGGGGCACCAGGGTGTGGGTGCGGAAGCGGGCCCTCACCTCCTCCAGGGTCAGGGTGCCAAAGGCCTCCGCCAGCCCCGGGTCCGTCTCCAGCACGATGGGCAGGAGGAGCTCCTCCACCCTGCCCCCGCCCCGGCCGTCGGGCAAGGGGCGGCGGCCCAGGAGGGTGCGGGTGGAGAAGTGCTCAATCTCCCGCTCCCGGTCAATGGCGGGGTTGGTCACCACCGCCACCGTCTCCTTGAAGAACTCCGCCAGGTTGGGCTTCTCCGGGTTCAGGGCCGCCAGGGGGCCGTCGTAGCCCAGGGAGCCGATGGGCTCGTTGCCGGTCTTGGCCAGGGCCTCCAGGTAGGCGGCGTCCCAGCGGTCCCAGCCGTAGGCCCGCTCCAGACCCAGGGGGGGCGGGGCGGGGCGCTCCTCCACCTGGGCCTCGCTCCCCCCGGCCACGGGGGGCGGGGCCTGGCGAAGGGGCCCCGCCAGGTGCACCCGGTACCCCTCCACCGGGGTGCGGGCGGCCAGGCGCTCCAGCACCAGGCGCTGGTGGCGGTCAAAGGGCAGGACCTTGGCCCCTTCCGGGGTCAGGCGCAAGTAGACCTTCTCCCCCGGGGCCAGGGGCTTGGGCTCGCTCACAAACTCCTCGGCGCTGAACACCCCCCGCTCGGAGGAGAAGACGATCTCGTAGGGGGTCTCAAACTGCCAGAGGGGGCGCAGGCCCATGGCGTCGGTGGCGAAGACGGCCTCGTCCCGGTGGCGGCTCACGATGGCCGCAGGCCCCTGGGCCAGGGGGCCAAAGCGCTGGCGCAGGGCCATGTAGAGGTCCTGAAGCTCGGGGGGCAGGCCCTTGATCTCCCCCAGGATGGGGGGGAAGACCAGGTCCATGGCCTCGGGCAGGGTGAGGCCGTAGCGGTAGATGAGCCCCTCCAGCATGCGGTTGAGGTCCTGGGAGTCCGACCCCCCGGTGCGGGGGATGCCCAGGTAGTCCAGCTCCCGCCGCAGGCGCTCAATGGTGTTGATCTCCCCGTTGTGGCCCAGAAGGCCAAAGGGCTGCACCTGCTCAAAGGTGGAGAGGGTGTTGGTGGAGTAGCGGTTGTGCCCCAGGGCGATGGTGCTCTTGAACTCCGGGCGGGAGAGCTCGGGGTAGTAGCGCTTCAAAAGCTCTGCCGCCCCCCGCACCTTGTAGACCACGCTGTAGGTGGAGAGGGAGACCACGTGGACGGGGAACTGGGCCTCCAGCCTGAGGCCAAGCTCCCAGAGGGGCCCATCCCCATCCGGGGAAAGCCCCGCCACCTGGAGGAAAAGGGGCTCGGTGCGCCGCCCCACCGGGCCCAAGACCTCGTTCACCACCTCGCCCCGGCGGAAGAGGACCGGCCTTACCCCCAGGGCCTGGCCCTCCTGCTTGAGGAGGGCGTAAAACTCCTCCACCCGGTCCTCCGCGCTTTTGGGCAGGAAGAAGTGGCCCACGAAGAAGCGGGGGTTGAAGGCCAGCTCGGGCTCGAGGCCCGCCGCCTCCAGAAAGTGGGCCCAAAGCTCCCGGGGGATGTCGGTCTGGATGCCCGTGCCATCGCCCTCTCCCCGGATGGCCCCCGCTCGGTGGGCCATGCGGTAGAGGCTCTCCAGGGTACGCCGCACGATGCGGTGGGAGGGCTTGCCGCTCTTCTCCGCCATGGCGATGATGCCACAGGCGTCCTGGCCTAGGGGGATATCCGGGTAGGCTTCCTTCCAGGTCATCTTGGGGCTCCTTCTTGGGCAAGGGGTTCGGGTGTAGGCAAAGATATGCGCGTCGTTCCCCGGATTATACACGCCCCTCCCGGGAGGGTCAAGGCGCTTGGGAAAGAAGGCACTTATCCCTCAGGGTTTTTATGAAAAACATCCAGAAAAAGCGGCAGGGCCTCCCCGCGCCGTTCCTGTTCCCTAAGGGCCTCCTCAAAGGCCTGGGGATCCATGAGGAGCTGGGGGAGGCGCAACCAGCCCAGGTAGTACTCCCCCGCCTGCCCGGGATACCGCAGGCGGGCCCGCTCCTCGGGGAAGAGGAGGGCCTCAAAGGCCAGGGGGGAGGCCAGGTAGGGGGCGTCCTTGGCCCGCTTGAGGAAGTCCCTGAGCCGCAGGGGGTTGGTCCAGAAACCGTAGCGCAGGCGCTGGTCCAGGCTCTCCAGGGCCTGCCATGCCCCTTCCCGGGCCACCCGGCGGGCGAGCTCCAGCCGCTTGAGGCGCAGGCGGGCGTACTGGCCCAGGGAGAGGATCTCTCGGGAAAGCCCCAGGGCCACCAGGAGCCTCGAGGCCACCACGTAGTCCTGATACTCCCGGTAGGGGTCCACAAGGAGAGCTTGCCACGCCCCAGCGGGTAGGATGGTGCCATGGACCGCAAGGCCTGGGTGCTTAAGGCCGTGGAGGCCCTCCGCTTCGCCAGCCTCAAGGAGATCCAGCGCTACCTGGACGAGGAGGGGGAGCCCTTCGCCAAAAAGGAGCTGGAGGACACCCTAAAGGCCCTGGTGCAGGAGGGAAGGCTGGAGGAGAAGGAGGGCACCTACCGCCTGGCCCGCAAAAAAGGAGGCGCGGAGGCCTTTGAAAAGCTCTTCGGGGACGCCTCCTAACGGGAGTAGTTGGGGGCCTCCTTGATGACTACCACGTCGTGGGGGTGGCTTTCAATGAGGCCGGCCATGGTCATGCGCACGAAGCGGGCCTTCTGGCGGAAGGTCTCAATGTCGGGGGCCCCCACGTAGCCCATGGCGCTCCGCAGGCCTCCCACAATCTGGTAGAGGACGTCGGCCACCGGGCCCTTGTAGGGCACCATGCCCTCTATGCCCTCGGGCACCAGCTTCTTGGCCTCGGTCTCGCCGCCCCGGCCCGGGTCCTGGAAGTAGCGGTCGGCCGAGCCCTGCTTCATGGCCCCCAGGGAGCCCATCCCCCGGTAGAGCTTGTAGCGGCGCCCGTCCTTGAGGACCTCCTCCCCCGGGGCTTCATCCGTGCCCGCCAGCATGCTCCCCAGCATCACCGTGTGGGCCCCGGCGGCCAGGGCCTTGGCCACATCCCCCGTGTACTTGATACCCCCGTCGGCGATGATGGGCACGTCCAGGCCGGCCACCCCGGCCACGGCCTCGAGGATGGCGGAGATCTGGGGCACCCCCACCCCGGTCACCACCCGGGTGGTGCAGATGGAGCCGGGGCCAATGCCCACCTTCACCGCGTCCGCCCCGCGCTCGGCCAGGGCCCTGGCCCCCTCCCGGGTGGCCACGTTCCCGGCGATGACCTCCACCCTGTCCCCGAAGCGCTCCTTGAGGTAGGAGAGGGCCTCGAGGATCCCCTTGGAATGGCCGTGGGCCGAGTCCAGCACCAAAACGTCCACCCCCGCTTCCACCAGGGCCTCGGCCCGCTCGGGGAGGTCCTTGCTGGCCCCCACCGCCGCCCCCACCAGAAGCCGGCCCATGGCGTCCTTGGCCGCGTTGGGGTACTGCTTGCGCTTCACGATGTCCTTCAGGGTGAGAAGCCCGCGAAGCCGCCCCTCCTCGTCCACCAGGGGGAGCTTCTCCACCTTGTGCCGCCTCAGGATCTCCTCCGCCTCCTCTAAGGTGGTGCCCGGGGGAGCGGTGATGAGGCGCTCCCGGGGGGTCATGACCTCGGTGACGGGCCGCCTCAGGTCCCGCTCAAAGCGCAGGTCGCGGTTGGTGACCAGGCCCAGAAGCCGCCCGTAGAGGTCCACCACCGGAAGCCCCCCGATGCGGTACTCCCGCAGGAGGCGCTCGGCGTCCTCCAGGGTGGCCGTGGGGGGCAGGGTGACGGGGTCTTGGACCATGCCCGCCTCGGAGCGCTTCACCCGGCGCACCATGGCCGCCTGGGCCTCCACGCTCAGGTTCTTGTGGATGACCCCAAGCCCCCCCTCCCGGGCCATGGCGATGGCCATCTCCGCCTCGGTCACGGTGTCCATGGCCGCGGAGAGGATGGGGATGTTGAGCCAAAGCCTTTTGGTGAGCCTGGTCCTCACGGAAACTTCCCGGGGCAGCACCTCGGAGTACCCAGGTAGGAGGAGCACGTCGTCAAAGGTGAGGCCCTCGTAGAGGATCTTCCCCTCGTACATGTTCCCCAGGGTATACGGTCCCGGGGTCTTCGGTCCAGGGGGAAAGGGGCATTCTGGTGCCAAGGAAACCCCCCGGGGGCAAAAAGAAAACCCCGGGCGCCTACCCGGGGTTTTGCCCTTTGTGGTGGGCGGCGTAGGACTTGAACCTACGACCTCTCGCGTGTGAGGCGAGCGCTCTTCCGCTGAGCTAGCCGCCCCCGGCCTTACGAAGGGTAGCACGGGGCGGCGAGGCCTGTCAAGCAAGGGCCTTGACCTTCCCCTGACACGGGCGGGGCTAGACTTAGGGCGTGGCCACGGTGCTCCTGGTGGAGGACGAACCCGCGGTACGCCTGGGGGTGCGCCTGGCCCTGGAACGGGCCGGGCACCGGGTCCTCGAGGCCCCCACGGCCGAGGCCGCCTGGCCCCTCCTAAAGGAGGCGGAGGCGGTGCTGCTGGACTGGATGCTCCCCGACGAGCCCGGCATCCGGCTCCTGGAGCGCATGCGCCAGGGACCCTACCCCGACCTGCCGGTGCTCATGCTCACCGCCCGGGCCGAGGTGCGGGACCGGGTGGAGGGCCTGCGGGAGGGGGCGGACGACTACCTGGTGAAGCCCTTCGCCACCGAGGAACTCCTGGCCCGCCTCGAGGCCCTCCTGCGCCGCACGGGCCGGCGCAAGCTCCTCAAAAGAGGCCCCCTCCTCCTGGACCTGGAGCGCATGGAGGCCAGCCTGGAGGGCCGGCCCCTCCCCCTCACCCGGCGGGAGTTTGAGCTTCTGGCCTTCCTGGCCCAGCGGCCCGGCCGGGTCTACTCCCGGGAGGCCCTTCTGGAGGCGGTGTGGGGCCAGGACTACCTGGGCACCCCCAGGACCGTGGACCAGCACATCCTCCAGCTACGGGAGAAGCTGGGCGAGGACCCCAGGGCCCCGCGCTTCCTGGAAACGGTCCGGGGCCTGGGCTACCGCTTCCGGGGGGAAGGGTGAGGGAGCTCCTGGCCGAGGCCTGGGAGGAGGCCCTGGAGGGGTTTTTGCTCCACCAGGACCGCCACGTGCTCTACCTGAACCGAAGGGCGGCGGAACTCCTGGAGGTGGCCCGGGAGAAGGTGGTGGGCCGCCCCCTCCTCCTGGCCCTGCGGGACCACCGCCTCGAGGCCTTGGCCCTCCACGGGGGGGAGCGGCTCCTGGAGGTCAGGGGGCGCCTCCTCCGGGCCAGGGCCCTGCCCGGGCGGCTCTACCTCCTGGACGAGACCGAGGGGCAAAAGCGCCTCCAGGCCCTGGAGGAGGCCACCCAGGTCCTGGCCCACGAGCTCCGCACCCCCCTGGCGGGCATGGGCCCCCTGCTGGAGGCCCTCACCCCCCGGACACCCCAGGAAAAGGAGGTCCTGGACCTCCTCAAGGGGGAGGTGGCCCGCCTCATCCGCCTGGTGCGGGACCTCTCCTTCAGCGAACCCGGCCCCAAGCGGCCCGTGGTCCTGGCCGAGCTCTGGCCCCGCCTGGCCCGGCTTCTGGAGGAACGCCTGGCGGGGCGCCAGGTGCACGTAGAACTCCCCCACACCGTCTTGGCCAACCCCGAGGCCCTTTTCCAGATCCTCCTCAACCTCCTGGACAACGCCCTCAAGTACGGCCAGGACCCCATCCGCCTGGTCTCCCGCCAGGAGGGGGGGTTCCTCCACCTGGAGGTGCGCGACCACGGGGAGGCGCTCCCCGACTACGAGCGCCTCTTCCTCCCCCGCCACCGCGGCTTCCAGGGGGGCACGGGGCAGGGGCTTGGCCTCTACCTGGTCCGCCGCCTGGCCCGCGGCCAGGGGGGGGAGGCCTACGCCCGCCGGGAAGGGGGGGAAAACGTCTTTGGCGTCCTCCTTCCCCTACACTAGAGCAAGGAGGCAGCATGCGCGAAGCCCTGGACAAAGCCCTGAACGAGCTGGTGGAGGAAAGCCTGAGGATGCTCTCCCTGGTGCGGCAGATGACCCAGGAGGCCACAGAAGCCCTGGTGGAGGCCAATGGGGCCAAGGCGGAAGGGGTCATCGCCACCGACAAAGAGGTGGACGCCCTGGAGCTGAAGATTGAAAACCAGGCCATCACCCTCATCGCCCGCCACCAGCCGGTGGCCTCCGACCTCCGCCTCATCTTCACCGTCATCAAGGCCCTCACCGACCTGGAGCGGGCGGGGGACTACGCCATGCACGTGGCGGAGGACGCCCTTTTGCTCAGCAAGGAACCCCCCCTGAAGCGCTACGTCACCCTGCCCGAGATGGGCAAGAAGCTTCTGGAGATGATGGACGTCCTGGCCAAGGCCGTGGCCGAGCGGGACGCCAGCCTGGCCCGCAGGGTGCTGGAGCTGGACGACCAGGTGGACGGCCTCTACGAGGAGATCACCCGGGAGCTCATCACCTACATGATGGAGGACGCCCGCACCCTCACCAAGGCCCTGACCCTGATGCGGGTGGCCCGGAGCTACGAACGCCTGGGGGACCACCTGGAAAACGTGGCCGAACGGGTCATCTACTGGCTGACCGGGGAGGTCTACAAGGCCCCCGAGGACGTCTACTGATGGGAAGGAAGGGCCTAACCCCCGAGGAGCGGAAGGCCCTGAAGGCCCGCATCCAGGAGGAGAAGGAGGCCCAGGGGGAAAAGGCGGTGCTGGACCAGGTGGCGGGGTGGCCCGAGCCGGAGCGTGCCCTGGCCCTTGGCCTCCACGCCCTTATCCGCCAGGAGGCCCCGGAGCTCACCCCCCGGCTCTGGTACGGCATGCCGGCCTATGCCCGGGAGGGCCAGGTCCTCTGCTTCCTCCAGCCCGCCCACAAGTTCAAGACCCGCTACGCCACCTTCGGCTTCACCGACCAGGCCCGCCTGGACCAGGGGGAGATGTGGCCGGTGGCCTTCGCCTTGAAGAACCTGGGCCCGGAGGAGGAGGAGGCCCTAAGGGGGCTTCTCCGCCGGGCCCTGGGCAAGGCCTAGTCGGCCTCCACCTCCTCCATCGCCTGCCGGCGGCCCGCTTTCCACTCCAGGCCGGCCCAGATGAGGTCCAGGAGGTCCCCGTCCAGGACGTTCTGGGGGTCAAAGCGCATGAGGCCCGTGCGGTGGTCCTTCACATACTGCTTGTCCAGCACGTAGCTGCGGATCTGGCTTCCCCACTCAATGGGCCGCACCTCGCCCCGGAGCTTGCGGAGCTCCTCCTGCTTCTTCCGCCACTCCAGCTCGTAAAGCCGGGAGCGGAGCACCTTCATGGCCAGCTCCTTGTTCTTGATCTGGCTGCGGGTGGTCTGGCAGGTAACGGTGATGCCCGTGGGCAGGTGGACGATGCGCACCGCGCTGTCCGTGGTGTTCACCCCCTGGCCCCCGTGCCCCTGGGAGCGGAAGACGTCAATGCGGAGCTCCTCGGGGCGGATCACCACCTCCACGGTGTCGTCCACCTCGGGCATCACCTCCACCCCGGCGAAGGAGGTGTGGCGGCGGCCGGAGGCGTCAAAGGGGGAGGGGCGCACCAGGCGGTGCACCCCGGCCTCCGGGGAAAGGAGGCCATAGGCGTTCTCCCCCCGGACGATCACCTGGGCGTAGTCAATCCCCGCCTCGGCTCCAGGGGTCAGGTCCACCACCTCCACCTGGAAGCCCTGGCGCTCGGCGAAGCGGGTGTACATGCGCAAGAGCATCTCCGCCCAGTCGCAGGCCTCCGTGCCCCCGGCCCCGGGCTGGATGGTGAGGATGGCGTTCTTCTCCGCGTGGGGGAAGGAGAGGAGGGTCTCGTGGTAGAGGTCCTCCAGCCGCCGGCTGGCCTCCTCCAGCTCGGGCCTAAGGGCCTCGCGTTCCTCGGCAGGGAACTCCTGCCAAAGCTCCAGGAGGCCCTGGAGGTCCCCCTCCAGGGAGCGGAAGGTGTCCACGCTCCGCCTTAGGCGGGCCGCCTCCTGGCTCACCCTGCGGGCCTCCTCGGGGTTCTGCCAGAGGGCGGGGTCTTCCAAGCGCTTTTCCAGTTCGGCTAAACGGGCTTCCTTACCGGGGATGTCAAAGATACCCCCGGAGGCTGTCCAGGCGCTTCACGAGCAGGTCCAGGTCCATACCTTTCCCAGTATAGCGGGCCTTCACCGATGTCTCAAGGCCATTTGACATGGATGGAAGCAGATTTTATGATAGTTAAGGAGGTGGCGTATGGACCTGAAGGACCTGGCCCACGAGCTCCGCGTGCAGCACCCCCAGGGGCTGGTGGGGGAACGCGAGGAACTGGTCACCCTCCTCATGCAAAGGGGCTACGGCCATCCCGAGGCCGTGCGGCTCGCCGAGGCCCTGGAGGCGCAGGGCTACGCCCATTTCCTGCCGGGAGCGCAAAACCGCTGGGTCTTCACCTCCAAACCCCTGGACCTGCGGGGCCTAATGCGGGCCCTGGACCAGGAGTACCGGGAGTTCGTGGGAGAGGGGGATGAAGAGGAGGAAGCGGTCCTCTTCCTTGCGGCTCGCCTGGAGGGGGACCGGGCTGTGGCCCGGGAGGTGCTGGAGGCCCTCCGCCTGGCAGGGTACGTGGAAAGCGCCTACAGCCCCGAGCTGGACCGTAACCGCCTCGTCTTCCGCTTCCCCGAGGCCCTGCGCCTCTTCGGCTAATCCGCCGCCAGGGCCAAGGACGCCTCTTCCAGGCCCACCCGGGCCCCAAGGGCCTGGAGGCGGGCCTCGAGGTCCTCGTAGCCCCGTTCCAGGAAGTACACCCCTTCGATCTCCGAGACCCCTTCCGCGGCCAGGGCGGCCACCACCAGCCCTCCGCCCGCGCGGATGTCCAGGGCCTTCACCTGGGCCCCGTGCAGGCGCTTGCCGTTCACCAGGAGGGTGCGGTCCCGCAGGTAGAGCTCTGCCCCCATGCGGGCCAGCTCCCCCACGTGGGTGAAGCGGTCGGGGTAGACCCGGTCCACGATGGCGCTCTGACCGGGCACCGTGGCCAGGTAGGCGGTGACGATGGGCTGGAGGTCCGTGGGGAAGCCGGGGTATTCCCGGGCCTCCACATGGAAGGGCTGGGGCTGGGGGGTGGCCGCCAGGCGCACCCAGTCGGCCCCCACCTCCAGGCGGTGCCCCGCCTGGTGAAGCTTGTCCAAGAGGGCGTCCAGGTGGTCGGGGCGGACCCCGGTGAGGGTGAGGGAGCCCCGGGTGGCAGCGGCCGCCAAGAGGTAGGTGCCCGCTTCAATCCGGTCAGGGATGATGCGGTAGGTGCCGCCCCCCAGGCGCCTCGCCCCCCGCACGTGGAGGATGGCGCTACCCAGGCCCCGCACCTCCACCCCCAGCATGGCCAAGAAGCGGCCGAGGTCCTCCACCTCAGGCTCCATGGCCGCCTGGACCAAGGTGGCCTCGCCCCCCAAGGCCACGGCCAGCATGGCCTGCTCCGTTCCCCCCACGGTGGGTAGGTCAAAGACCACCCGCCCGGAAAGGGGGCGGACCCGGCGGGCGTAAAAGCTCCCCTCCTCCTCCACCACCTCGGCCCCCAGGGCCTTAAGGGCCTTCACGTGCTGGTCCACGGGGCGGGCCCCGAAGGCGCACCCCCCGGGCAGGGAGATCCGCCCCTCCCCCACCCGGGCCAGCAGGGCCCCCCAGACGATGAAGCTGGCCCGCATCTGCCCCACCAGCTCGTAGGGGGCATGGGTGCTCCGGATCTCCGGGGTGTGGAGGTGGAGGGTGCGTCCCTCCCACTGGTAGCGGGTGCCCAGGTGGGCCAGAAGCTCCAGCATCACCTCCACGTCCCGAAGCCGGGGAACCTCGAGGAGGGTGATGGGCTCGGCGGTGAGGAGGCTGGCCGCCAGGATGGGCAGGGCGGCGTTCTTGGCCGGGTAAACCCGGAGCTCGCCGGAAAGGGGCGTACCCCCTTCAATCCGCAGAATGCGCCGCCCCGTATCCGTGAGCATCATACACACCTTACTCAAGGTGAGGATATACAGGCTGGTTCACATTGTCAAGGCCATGCGCCCTTTGCTACACTGATCCCCAAGGAGCGGTATGCCCAAGAAGGAGAAGAAGCGGCTGCAGGTGGTCATCTCCGAGGAGCAGGACGCCCTCCTCACCCGGGCGGCCTACGAGCTCTCCAGCCCCGAGCGGCTGGTCTCCAAGTCGGAGGTGGTGCGCCTGGCCATCGCCAAGATTGTGCAGGAGTTGCAGGAGGGGAAGAAGGACCTGGCCGAACTCCTGAAGCAACTGGAGCCGGAAGAATAGAATGACCGGCGTGGTCCTGGCCGGGCGGTACCGCCTCGAGGCCCCCCTGGGCTCCGGGGGCATGGCTGAGGTCTACCGAGCGGTGGACGAGCGGCTTGGGCGCAGGGTGGCGGTGAAGCTCCTCCACCCCCGGGCCCTGCCCCCGGAAAGGGAGCGGTTTTTCCTGGAGGTGCGGGCCCTTTCCCGCCTCTTCCACCCGGGTATCGTCCAGGTGCTGGACCTGGGGGAGGAGGAGGGCCGGCCCTACTTCGTCATGGAGCTGGTGGAGGGGGGCACCTTTGACCGCCTGGGCCCCTTTGAGGAAGGCCCCGAGGGGGACCGCATCCTGGAGGCCGCGGCCCAGGTGATGGAGGCCCTGGCCCACCTCCACGCCCAGGGCATCCTCCACCGGGACCTTACCCCCAAGAACATCCTCCTCACCCGGGAGGGCCACCCCAAGGTAATGGACTTCGGCCTGGCCTACCTCCTGCAGGAAAGCCGCCACCTCACCCGCACCGGCTACACCCTGGGCACCCCCGCCTACATGGCCCCCGAGCAGGCCAAGGGCCTGCCCCTCACCCCCAAGGCCGACCTCTACAGCCTGGGGGCGGTCCTCTACCGCACCCTGACCGGCAAGCCCCCCTTTGAAGGGGAGAACGACCAGGCCGTGCTCTTCCAGCACGTCTACGAACCCCCCAAGCCCCCGGAGGCCCTGAACCCCGCCGTGCCCAAGGGGGTGGGGGAAGCGGTCTTAGCCCTCCTGGCCAAGCACCCCGAGGAGCGGCCCTCCCACCCTAGCCTCTTCAAAAGCGTCCTCCAGGACTTCCAGGCCCTGCGCCTGGCCACCCCGCGGGCGGGGGCCAGCCGCAGCGGCCACTACCCCTATGCCCCCGACCCCCGGCGGCTCACCCTCAAGGGCCGGCTGGACCTGGGGGGCGATGCCCCCTGGCCGGGGGAGATGGCCTTCGCCGGGGGCCGGGTCTACCTGGGCGTGGGGCGGGGCTTGGTGGAGGTGGACCTCCTCACGGGGGAGGTGCGCCGGGAGACCCTGCCTGAGGAGGTCACCGCCCCCCCGGTGGTGAGGGGCGGGGTGTACGTGGGGTGCTGGGACGGGAAGGTACGGCGCCTGCGCGGGCACCTCCTGGAGTGGAGCGCGGAGACGGGGGCGGAGATCACCGCCGCCCCCCTGGTGCTGGGGCCAAGGGTCTACGTGGCCAGCCGGGACGGGGCCCTCTACGCCTACGAGAAGGACCGCCTCCTCTTCCGCTTCCAGGCCGGGGGGCACCTCTCGGCCACCCCCACCTTCTACCGGGGCCTCCTCCTCCTGGGGTCGGAGGACGGCTGGCTCTACGCCCTGGACCCGGGCACGGGAGCCCTGCGCTACAAGGTAAAGACGGGCCCCATCCACGCCCCGGTGGCCGCCCACAAGGGGCTCCTCTTCATCCCCACCTGGGAGGGGGAGGTCTACGCCTTTGACCCCCTGAGCCGGGAGACCCTGTGGAACGTGGCCCTGGAAGGGGAGGCCTGGGGCGGAATGGCCCTGGACGAGGAAAGGGTCTACGTGGCCGCCTGGGACGGGATCCTCAGGGCCCTGGACCAGGCCACGGGGGAGGAAGTGTGGAGCCTGGAGGTGGGCCGGGTAACCGCAGGACTCTCCTACGCCGGAGGGCATGTCTACCTGGCCACGGAGGAAGGCCGCTTCCTGGCGGTGGACCGCCGGGGCCAGGTGGCCTTTGAGGCCACAGGCCTAGGGGCGGTGCAGGTCCCCCCCCTGCCCCTGCCCCAGGAGGTGCTGGTGGTCAACCTCCACGGGCGGCTTTACCGCTTTGGCGTAGGATGAGGGCCATGGAAGCGGTGCGCACCCCCAAAGCCCCCCAGGCCATCGGCCCCTATTCCCAGGCGGTGCGGGCCCAAGGGCTCCTCTTCGTCTCCGGGCAGATTCCCTTAACCCCTGAGGGCACGCTGGTGGAGGGGGACATCCGTGCCCAGACCGAGCGGGTGATGGAGAACCTCAAGGCCATCCTGGAGGCCGCGGGCTCCAGTCTGGCCAAGGTGGTCCAGACCACCTGCTTCCTGGCGGACATGGAGGACTTTCCCGCCTTCAACGAGATCTACGCCCGCTACTTCCAGCCCCCCTACCCGGCCCGGGCCACGGTGGCGGTGAAGGCCCTGCCCCGAGGGGTGCGGGTGGAGGTAGCCTGCATCGCCCTGGCGGAATAATGCCCTTTGGCAAAAAAGCGTAGAATGGCGGCATGACGGAAGCGCAGGCAAGCCAGGCGGCCGAGCTCCTCCACCGCTTCCGGGCAGGGGACGTGCGGGCCCTGGCCCGGGCCCTCACCCTGGTGGAGTCGGGCCACCCCCTGGGCCAGGAACTCCTCAAGCGCCTTAGGGGCCAGGGCCAGGCCAAGGTGGTGGGGATCACGGGAAGCCCGGGGGCGGGCAAGAGCACCCTCACCGACCGGCTCATCCTCGAGGCCCGCAAACGGGGGGAGCGGGTGGGGGTCCTGGCCGTGGACCCCAGCAGCCCCTTCACCGGGGGGGCCATCCTGGGGGACCGCATCCGCATGATGCGCCACCACCAGGACCCCGGGGTCTTCATCCGCTCCATGGCCTCCCGGGGGGCCCTGGGGGGTCTGGCCGGGGCCACGGTGGCCGCCCTAAGCCTCCTGGAGGCCTTCGGCTTTGACCGCATCTTCGTGGAGACCGTGGGGGTGGGCCAGAGCGAGGTGGACATTGCCCGGGTGGCGGACACCACCCTCCTCGTCCTCACCCCGGCGGCAGGGGATGCCGTCCAGGCCTTCAAGGCCGGGGTCATGGAGATCGCCGACCTCTTCGCCGTGAACAAGTTTGACCTTCCGGGTGGGGAAAGGATCATCCAGGAGTTAAAAAGCGCCCTGGAGCTCTCCCCTCCCCGACCCGGGGGCTGGCGCCCCCCCATCTTCCCCACGGTGGCCGCCACCGGGGAGGGGGTGGAGGCCCTCTTTGAGGGCCTCGAGGCCCATCACCGGCATCTCCTGGCCCACGGCCTCCTGGAGGCCCACCGCCTGGAGCGGGCCCGCTTTGAGGTGGAAAGCGTCATCCAGGAGTGGGGGCGCCGGCGCACCCAGGAGGGGCAGGTCCTGATCGCCCAGGTGGCCCGGGGGGAGCTTTCCCCGGAGGAGGCCGCCCTGCGCCTCCTCCGGGATTGAACCGGGGCTAGGCGCCCGGGTCCTGGCTCCCCCCCGGGGGACGCCAGCGGACCAGGGCCTTGCGGAGCATCTCCCGCTCGTTGGGGTACGAAAGCCGCTCCAAAGCCTCCTTGACCGGGAGGAAGAAGGCGGCCTCCACCTCGGAAAGCTGGGGCCTGGGCTCCCCGCCCCGGTAGGCCATGAGGAAGTAGTGGACCTCCTTGCTGACCGTAACCGGCTCCTCCCCGTCCCGAACGGTGAAGTAGTAGCGCACCTTGCCCAAGGGGGAAAGCACCGCCGCCTCCACCCCGGTCTCCTCCCGCACCTCCCGCACCGCTGTTTCCGCGTAGCGCTCCCCGGACTCCACCTGGCCCTTGGGCAGGGTCACCACCCGTCCCCCCTTGAGGGAGACCACCAGCACCTCAGGCAGAGGGCCACGGAGGACCACTCCCCCCGCGGAGACCACCCGCTTCCTCGCCGTCCGGACCTGCCGCTTCCTCCGCACCCTGGCCGGCTCACCCCCTGGCAATAAAAAAGGGCGCCCGAAGGCGCCCCCAAAGGACCTTAAAAAGGGGAGCGCAGGGGTTTTTGACTCCTTAGAAAGGAGGTGATCCAGCCGCACCTTCCGGTACAGCTACCTTGTTACGACTTCGCCCCAGTCACGAGCCCTACCCTCGGCGCCTGCCCTAAGGCTCCCGGCGACTTCGGGTAGAACCCGCTCCCATGGCGTGACGGGCGGTGTGTACAAGGCCCGGGAACGTATTCACCGCGGCATGGCTGATCCGCGATTACTAGCGATTCCGGCTTCATGGGGTCGGGTTGCAGACCCCAATCCGAACTACGCCCACCTTTCCGCGATTCGCTCCCCGTCACCGGGTCGCAGCGCTCTGTAGTGGGCATTGTAGCACGTGTGTCGCCCAGGCCGTAAGGGCCATGATGACCAGACGTCGTCCCCGCCTTCCTCCTGCTTTCGCAGGCAGTCCCGTTAGAGTGCCCGGCCTCACCCGCTGGCAACTAACGGCAGGGGTTGCGCTCGTTGCGGGACTTAACCCAACATCTCACGACACGAGCTGACGACGGCCATGCAGCACCTGTGCTAGGGCTCCCTCGCGGGCACCCCAGGCTTTCACCCAGGTTCCCTAGCATGTCAAGGCCTGGTAAGGTTCTTCGCGTTGCTTCGAATTAAACCACATGCTCCACCGCTTGTGCGGGCCCCCGTCAATTCCTTTGAGTTTCAGCCTTGCGGCCGTACTCCCCAGGCGGCGCGCTTAACGCGTTGGCTTCGGCCCCCAGAAACCCCAGAGACCTAGCGCGCATCGTTTAGGGCGTGGACTACCCGGGTATCTAATCCGGTTTGCTCCCCACGCTTTCGCGCCTCAGCGTCACGAACGAGCCAGGTGGCTGCCTTCGCCATCGGCGTTCCTCCCGGTATCTGCGCATTTCACCGCTACTCCGGGAATTCCACCACCCCCTCCCGCCGTCTAGCCTGAGCGTATCCCACGCTCCCCCACGGTTGAGCCGTGGTCTTTCACATGGGACGCCCCAGACCGCCTACACGCCCTTTACGCCCAGTAAATCCGGGTAACGCTCGCNCCCTCCGTATTACCGCGGCTGCTGGCACGGAGTTGGCCGGNGCTATTACCTGGGTACCGTCATCCCCCTCATCAGGGCTTTCGTCCCCAGTTCAGGAGTTTACACCCCGAAGGGCTTCCTCCTCCAAGCGGCGTCGCTCCGTCAGACTTCCGTCCATTGCGGAAGATTCCTAACTGCT
>NZ_AQWU01000064.1 GCF_000376265.1 Thermus igniterrae ATCC 700962 | reverse complement strand
GGGAGCCGAGGAGGCGGACGCGAGGCGGCTTGGGGAGCTTCTCCTTTCCCGGTGGGAGGTGGAGAACCGGTCCTTTTGGGTACGGGACGTCCTCCTCCATGAGGACGCCTGCCAGGTGCGGGGCGTGGGGGCGCAAGTCTTGGCGGTCCTCCGGGCCTTTCTGGTGTCCCTGCTGTACCGCAGGGGGGTGCGGAAGAAGAAGGCGGCCCTGGAGACCTTCTCCTTCCATCCCCTCTCCGCCCTCAGGTTCCTGGGGCTCTATGCGGTATAACGGTCAAGTCTGCCTCTTGCCGAACCCCGGGCGCCGTGTTATCTTTGGCCCAAGTCAAAGGAAGGAGGCAAGCGATGAAGCGCAGGGAGTTTTTGCGGAAGTTGGGTGTGGGTGCGGTGACGGCCTTGGGCATGCCCTACTTCGCCACCGCACAGGCCAGGCCGGTGAAGCTCGCCACCCTTCTCCCCCTCACCGGGCCCTTCGCCTTTGCCGGGAACGCGGGCCGGGAGGGCTTCGTGGACGGGGTGGACTATGTGAACGAGGTCCTGGGGGGTATCGGCGGGCGAAGGCTGGAGCTTATCGTGGAGGACACCGGCTACGACGTGGCCCGGGGGACGGCCGCCTTCAACCGGGTGATTTCCCGTGAAAGGGCGGACGAGCTCCTTTTCGTCTACGGGGACTCCACTGGCCTCTCCAAGGCCCTGGCCCCGGAGATCGCGCGCATCGGGCTTCCCTACTCCGCCACCAGCTTCGCCAACGAGCTGGCGGACCCCAAGACCTACCCCACCATCTTCGTCTTCGGCCCCACCTATAACGACATGGTGGAAGCCCTCCTGCGCCAGGTGCGCCTGCAGAGGGGCCGGGCCAAGATTGCCCTGGTCTACTCCAACACCGAGTTCGGCCGCGACCCCATCCCCTACGCCAAGGAGCGGGCCAAAGCCCTGGGCATGGAGGTGGTGCACGAGGAGGTGACCCCGCCCGCCTTCACCGACGCCACCCCGGTGGTGCTGAACCTCAGGCGGGCTAACCCCGACTTCGTCATCCTCCAGGGCTACGCCCTATCGGTGGAGCCCCTGATCGTGCGCGCCGCCCGGGAGCAGGGCCTGCAAGCCCAGTTCATGGGCACCTATTACTCCGCAGAGCTGGCCCTCATCCAGCGGGCCGGGCCGGCGGCGGAGGGCTTCACCGTCACCTACCACAACGCCTACTGGTACGACAGCCTGGTGCCCGCGGTGGACGAGATGCGCAAGTTCCGCCAGCGCAAGGGGCGGGACACCTCCTACCGGCCCACCTACTACATGGGCAGCCTGGCGGTGGTCCTGGGCTTGGCGGAGGCCATGCGCCGGGCGGCGGCGGCAGGCAAGCTCACCCGGGCGGGGGTGGTGGAGTACCTGGAGAAACTGGGGGACTACAACGGCCTCGGCCTCCAGCGGAGCTACGAGTTCGTGAACCACCGCCTACCCTACACCAAGCTTTATCGGGCCAGCGTCAGGGACGGGCGCTTCAACGCCATCACCGACTGGATCAAGCTGGCCTAGACCGGGCCTCTCCCTGGCCGGGCCTGCCCCGGCCAGGGGAACCTAAAGACCCATGGCGGACTTCCTACCCTACCTGATCGGCGGCCTAGCCAACGGGGCCCTCTACGGCCTCCTGGCCCTGGGCTTTGTCCTGGTCTACCGGGCCACCAGCGTGGTGAACTTTGCCATCGGGGAGTTCCTCCTGGTGGGGGCCTACCTCACGTACACCTTCGCCCTCTTCCTCCCCCTGCCCGCGGCCATCCTGGCCGCCATCCCCCTGGCCTTTCTCTTCGGGGTCCTGGTGGAGCGGGGCTTCGTGCGCCCCCTTTTGGGGCGGAACGTGGTGGCGGTGATCATGGCCACCATCGGCCTGGCCGCGGCCCTGGACGGGGCGGTACAGCTCATCTGGGGCCCCGACCTCAAGTACCTCTCGGGGAGCCTGCCCAACCTGGGCTTCCAGGCCGGGGAGGTGTTCGTGTCCTCGAGGGCCGTCTGGAACCTCCTCCTGGCCCTGCCCCTGGGGCTTGGCCTCCTCTGGCTCCTGCGCCGAAGCCGCTACGGCATCCTGGTGCGGGCCATCTCCGAGCGGGAGGTGGCTGCTTTGGCCCTGGGCATCCCCACCGCCCGCATCCTGGCCGGGGTCTGGGGGGTCTCCGCCCTCCTGGCTACCCTGGCCGGGGCCCTCCTGGCCGTGGCCAGCGGCGTGGGCCACAACCTGGTCTTTTTCGGCCTCAAGGTCTTCCCCGTGGCCATCCTGGGGGGACTGGACTCCGTGGGCGGGGCCCTTTTGGCGGGGTTTTTGCTGGGGGCCTTGGAGGCGCTTTCCCAGCGGTACCTGGAACCCGTCCTGCCCGGCTTCACCGAGGCCCTGCCCTTCGTGGTGGTCCTCCTGGTCCTCCTGGTTAGGCCCTACGGCCTCCTGGGTGAACGCCAGATTGAGAGGGTGTGATGCTTTCCGTGGAGAACCTCAAGGTGGTCTACCGGGGGGTGATCCTGGCCCTGGACGGGGTCTCCTTGGAGCTTGGGGACGGGGAGGCGGTGGCCCTCCTGGGTCCCAACGGGGCGGGGAAGAGCTCCTTGGTGCGGGCGGTGGCCGGGCTTCTGCCCAAGTTTGAGGGGCGGGTGCTGGACGGGCACGTGCGCCTCATGGGCCAAGAGGCCACCCATCTGGACCCCGTGCGCATCTCCCGCCTGGGGCTCACCGCGGTCCTCGAGGGCCGCCCCCTCTTCCGCTACCTGACCCCGGTGGAGAACCTGGTGGCCGCGGGCCACCGCCTCTTGCCCCAGGAGCTCAAAGCGGGCATGGAGGAGGTCTTCGCCCGCTTTCCCAGGCTCTACGAGCGCCGGCACGAGCAGGCGGGCTACCTCTCGGGGGGGGAACAGCAGATGCTCCTCCTGGGCATGGCCCTCCTCACCCGGCCCCGGGTGCTGGTGGTGGACGAGCCCTCCTTGGGCTTGGCGCCCAAGCTGGTGGAGGAGCTCATGCGCACCCTGGATGCCCTACGCCGGGAAAAGGGCCTGAGCCTTCTCCTGGTGGAGCAAAACGCCCGGGCGGCCCTGTCCATCGTGGACCGCGTCTATGTGCTGGAGCGGGGCCGGGTGGTCTTTGAGGGCGACGCCAAGGCGGCCCGGGAGGACCAGGACGTGATGGAGTTCTACCTGGGCAAGGAAGAGGTGGGCTTCCGTCAGGCCAAGCGCTACCGCCGCCGCAAGCGGTGGGTGTAAGGGGGAAAAGATGGGCGCCATCCTCGAGGCCAAGGACCTGCACCTCGCCTTCAAGGGCGTCAAGGCCCTCACCGGGGTGAGCTTCCAGGTGCAACCGGGGGAGTTCTTCGCGGTAATCGGGCCCAACGGGGCGGGAAAGACCACCCTCTTAAACGTCCTCTCCGGGGTCTACGAGCCTGAAAAGGGGGAGGTCTTCTTCCTGGGGGAAAACCTAAGGGGAAAAAGCCCCCAGGAAAGGGCCCGCATGGGCCTGGGCCGCACCTTCCAGGGCCTGGAGATCTTCCGGGGCATGAGCGTTCTGGAAAACGTCAAGCTGGGGGCGGAGCTTGCCCTCCCCACCTATCCCCTGGCCCTGCCCCGGGCCCAAAGGGAGGGGCAGCTCAGGGCCTGGGCGGAGGAGGTCCTGGACTACCTCCACCTCTCCCCCTTCCGCCACGCCCCAGCGGGCATGCTCCCCTACGGGTTGCAGAAGCGGGTGGAAGTAGCCCGGGCCCTGGCGGGCCGGCCTAAGCTCCTCCTCCTGGACGAGCCCATGGCCGGGCTGGCCCTGGAGGAGAAACAGGACCTGGCCCGCTTCCTGCTGGACGCCCGGGAGGAGTGGGGCATCACCCTCCTCTGGGTGGAGCACGACCTCCGGGCGGTGCTGGAGCTCTCCGACCGGGTCCTGGTCCTTTCCTACGGCGAGGTGCTCTACTACGGCCCCCCCGAAGGGGTGCGCAAGGACCCTAAGGTGGTGGAGGCCTACCTGGGTCAGGCGTGAGGCGAGATGGAAGGAACCCTGCTGGCACACCTTTATCGGCACGCAAAGGAGCGCCCCAAGGCCCCCGCCCTGCGGGTGAAGCGCCTGGGCGTGTGGCAGAAGACCTCCTGGCAGGACCTCCTGGACCGGGTCCTGAGCCTGGCGGGAGGCCTGGCCGCCCTGGGCCTCAAGGAAGGGGAGGTGCTGGCCATCCTGGGCCACAACGCCCCCGAGTGGGTGGAGGCGGAGCTGGCCGCGCAGGTCCTCGGGGCCCTGCCCATGGGCATCTACGCGGACGCCATGCCCGAGGAGGTGGGCCACTTCCTGGAGTTCACCGGGGCTCGGGGCATCGTGGTCTCCGACGAGGAGCAGCTGGACAAGGTCTACCCCCACCTCCACCTGGTGGACTTTGTCCTGGTCTGGGAGGAGGCGGGCATGAGCCGCCACTTCCATGGCAAGGTGCGCCGCTACAGCCAGGCCCTGGGGGACCCCAGGGTGGGGGAGGAGGCCCTGAAGCGGCGCCACCCCCAGGAGACCGCCCTCCTTGCCCCCACCTCGGGGACCACGGGGCGGAGCAAGCTGGCCATGCTCTCCCACGCCAACCTCCTGGCGGGACACGAGGCCGTGGGCCGGGCCCTGGGCTTCCAGAAGGGGGCCTGGGTCTTCAGCTACCTGCCCCTCCCCTGGATTGGGGAGCAGATGCTCACCGTGGTGCAGAGCCTGGTGGAGGGCTCCACCGTGCACTTCCCCGAGGACCCCACCACCCTGAGGGAGGACCTCAAGGAGGTGCAGCCCGACTTCTTCCTGGCACCCCCCAGGCTCTGGGAGGACATGGCCAGCCTCATCCAAAGCCGCATGGCGGACGCCGACCTCCTCAAGGCCTTCTTCTACCGGGTGGGGATGGGGGCGCTTCTGGAGGGGGCCAGCCGGGAGTTCCGGGGAGAGCGGGTGGGACCCTGGCTCAACCTCAAGCGGGCCCTCTTCTACCCCCTCATCGCCCGGCCCTTAAGGGCCCGGCTGGGCCTGGCCGCCTGCCGCATCGCCGTCACCGGGGGGGCCCCCCTGGGCCCGGAGGTCTTCACCTTCTTCCGCGCCCTGGGCCTGGACATCCGCCAGGTCTACGGCCAGTCGGAGACCGCCGCCGCCACCACCGCCCACGCCACCGGGGATGCCCCCCCAGAGACCGTGGGCCCGCCCCTCCCCGGCACCGAGGTGCGCCTCAGCGAGGAGGGGGAAATCCTGGTCAAGGGGCCCCAGGTCTTCCAGGGCTACTTCCGCCAGGAGAAGGCCACGGCGGAAAGCTTCACCCCAGACGGCTACTTCCGCACCGGGGACGCAGGCTTCTTTGACGAGCGGGGCCACCTGGTAATCCTGGGCCGGGTGAAGGAGGTGGGGGCCCTGGAAGACGGCACCCGCTTCGCCCCCCAGTTCCTGGAGAACCGCCTCAAATACTCCCCCTACATCCGCGAGGCCGTGGTCCTTGGGCACGGCAAGCCCTTCGTCAGCGCCCTCATAGAGCTGGACCCGGAAAACGTGCAGAACTGGGCCAGGCGCCGGGGCATCCCCTTCACCACCTACCTCTCCCTCACGGAGCGCCCCGAGGTCCGGGCCCTGATTGCCGAGGAGATCCGCATGGTGAACCAGACCCTTCCGGAAAAGCTCAAGATCCGCCGGTTTACCCTCCTGCCCAAGGAACTCCACCCCGACGACGAGGAGATCACCCGCACCCGCAAGGTGCGCCGTCAGGTGGTGGAAAACCGCTACGGGCCCGTGATCCAGGCCCTCTACGGGGAGGGAGGCCAGGTGGAGGTGGTCCTGCCCATCCGCTACCTGGAGGGGGAAGGGCGGCTCCAGGCCACCTTGGAGGTGCAGGAGGTCTAGCGTGTACCCCCTTGCCAAGCGCCTCACCGACGCCTTCAGCCACCGCTACGCCCGGGCCGTGCGGGAGACCTACGGGGAGGACGAGGCCTACGCCAGCACCCCCCTGGGCCGGCTGGCCCTGGGGGTCTTCCTGGCCCTGCTTCTCCTCCTCCCCCTCCTCCTGGGCCCCTACCCCATGTACGTGGCCACCCTGGTGGCCATCGGCGCCCTCTCCGCCCTGGGGCTCCACCTGCTGGTGGGGGGGGCAGGGCAGATCTCCTTGGGGCACGCCGCCTTCATGGGGGTGGGGGCCTACGCCGCCAGCCACCTCACGGGTCCCCTGGCCCCCTTGGGCATCCTCCTGGGGGGCGGGATCGCCGCCCTTCTGGGCCTGGTGCTGGGCCTTCCCTCCTTGCGCATCAAGGGGGTATATCTGGCCATCGCCACCCTGGCCTTCCAGTTTCTGGCCGACTACGCCTTCAAAAACTGGGAGGCGGTAACGGGGGGCATCCGGGGACGCACCCTGCCCCCGGCGGAGCTCCTGGGCCTCCCCCTGGACACCCCAGAGCGGCTTTGGTACCTGGTCCTCCTCTTCGCCCTGCCCCTTTTCTTCTACGGCAAGCGCCTCCTCGCCACCCGGGCGGGGCGGGCCTTCATGGCCGTGCGGGACAACGACCTTTCGGCCCGGGTAGCGGGGGTGGACCTGGTGCGGGTGAAGCTCTTCGCCTTCGCCCTCTCCGCCTTTTACGCGGGGGTGGCGGGAGGGCTTCTGGCCCAGCTCTACAAGGCGGTGACCCCGGAGTACTTCCCCCTTTCCGTGAGCATCCAGTACCTGGCCATGGTGATCGTGGGCGGGGCGGGGACGGTCCTGGGGGCGGTGCTCGGTGCCTTCTTCGTCCTTCTCATCCCCGAGGTGCTGAATAGCTTCGTGGGGGCCTTGGGCCCCCAGTACGCCGCCACCCTGGCCGCCTGGCGCAACGTGGCCTTCGGCCTTTTGATCCTGGTCTTCCTGATCCTGGAGCCCCTGGGCCTGGTGGGGCTTTGGGGGCGGATCCGGAACTACTTCCGCACCTGGCCCCTCCCCTACTGACGGTCCCAGTCCTTGAGGTGGCGGAGGGCCACGGGAAGCCCCACGCCCAGGCCAAAGAGGAGATGGGGCAGGGTGTGGCCCGTGGCCGCGGCCAGGAGGGGGAGGGCCAGGGCCGTGGCCAGAGCCGCGCGGTAGGGCCGGCGGGAGAAGGCGTAGAGGAGGGCAAAAAGAAGGAGGGCCAAGAGGAGGAGCTTGGGGCCCACCGCCAGGAGCACCCCTATCCCCGGGGCCAGGGCCTTACCCCCCTGGAGGAGGAGCCAGGGGGAGAAGGCATGCCCCCAGACCGCCCCCACCCCGCCCACCAGCCCCCCCAGGGGGTTCCCAGCCAGGCCTTCCCCCGAGGCCACGGCCAAAACCCCCTTGAACACGTCCAGGAAGAGGACCATGAGGCCGGGAATGGGCCCCAGGACCCGGTAAGCGTTCAGGGCCCCGGGGTTCCCCGAGCCCTCCTTAAGGAGGTTCCTCCCCCTCAGGGCGCCGAACCAGAAGGCGATGGGCAGACTTCCCAGGAAGTAACCCAGCAGGAAGGCCAGGGCCATGGCTAGAGGGCTTGGCGTACCTGGGCCTGGAGGCGGAGGAGGGCAGCCTCGAGGCCCCTCAGGCGCAAGGGGGTGAGAAGCTCCTCCAGCCCCGCCCCCTGGTAGAAGGTGGGGGGCACCGCCAGGACGGCCTCCGGAGGCTCTCCCTCCAGCCCCTCCTTGAGCAGGCCGGCGAAGGCCTTCACCGTGGGGGCCTCATCGGGGACCATGAAGTGCAGGCGCACGCGTCCTTCCGCCACCTCCGCCCGCAGGAAGAAGGGGGTCTGGCACTCGTGGACCCGCTCCAGCTCCACCCCTTGGGGCGGGGGGGGCACCCGCTTGGCGTAGTCCAGGAGCACCTGGGTCTTGAGCTCCTTGGGCAGGGAGCGGATGAGGTCCAAGGCTTCTTGTAGCCTCTTGGGCAGGCGCATACCCCAAGCTTAGCCGGTGCGGGTGGGCCTGAGCTCTATCTCGCTCACCAAGGCCCCCTCGGGCATCTCCAGGGTGAAGAGGACCGCCCGGGCCACGTCCTCCGGGGAAAGTTTCCAGGAGGCCCCCGGGGTGTTCCCGGCAAAGCCGGTGTCCACCGAGCCCGGCAGAACGTTCACCACCCGCACCCCCTTCTCCCTGAGCTCCAGCATGGCCGCCCCCATGAGGCCCAGGAGGCCGAACTTGCTGGCGTTGTAGGCGGCGCCCCCCTTGAAGGGGTTTTTGCCCGCCAGGCTGCCGATGTTCACCACCACCCCCCGGGAGGCCAGGAGGGCGGGAAGGGCCGCCTTTAAGCCCAAAAAAGGCCCCACCAGGTTCACCTCCAGCACCTGGCGGAACTCTTCCTCCCCAAGCTCCTCCAAAGGCCTCATCACCCCGATGCCGGCGTTGTTGACCAGGGCGTCAAGGCGGCCAAAGGCCTCCTCCAGGGTCCGCACGGCCCGTTCCCAGTCCTCCAGGCGGCGCACGTCCCCGGGCAGGGGAAGCGCCCTCTCCCCCAGCTCCTGGGCCAGGGCCTTAAGCCGCTCCCCGTCCCGGGCCAGGAGGCCCACGCCAAAGCCCCGGGCGTGGAGGAGGCGGGCGATGGCCTCCCCGATGCCCCGGCTTGCCCCCGAGATCAGGACCACGCGCATGGCCTCAGGATAGCCCAAAGCGGGAGCGGATCTGGTCCAGCACCCCCCGCAGGGCCGCCTCCAGCTCCTCCAGGCTCCCCCGATTCTCCAGGGTCCAGGTGGCCCGCCGGCGCTTCTCCTCCTCGGGCATCTGGGCCCGTTCCCGGGCCAGGACCTCCTCCGGGCTCAGCCCCGAACGGGCCCGCACCCGCTCAAGCCGCACCTCCAGGGGGGCCGCCACCAGCAAGGTGGCGTCCAGACGGCCCTCCCACCCTTTCTCAAAGAGGAGGGGGATTTCCAGGAAGACCAGGGGGGCGCCCTCCAGACGGGCCAGGGCCTCCTCCAGAAGCCGCCTCACCTCGGGGTGGATCAGGGCCTCGAGGACGCGAAGCCGCTCGGGGTCGCCAAAGACCAGCTGGCCCAGGGCCCGCCGGTCCAGCTCCTCCCCCCGGAAGGCCTCGGGAAAGCGCTCCTTGAGCTCAGCCTTCTTGTTTTCCCGGGCCTGGGCCGCCAGGGCGTCCAGGTCCAAGACGGGGTAGCCCCAGGCGCGCAACAGGCGGGCCACGGTGCTTTTGCCGCTGCCGATGTTCCCGGTGATGCCGATAATGATGGGGTGCTTCGCCTCCTCGCCCATCGCGACTTCCCCTTTTATACCCCCAAAGGGGCCTTCCCCGTGGGGGGAGCGGTGCGGGACCTCCTTTTGGGGCGGAGGCCCCTGGACCTGGACTTCGCCGCAGAGGACCCCTTACGGGCAGCGGAGGAAGCCCAAGGGAGGCTTGGGGGCACCCTCTTTCCCCTGGACGCGGCCAGGGGCCAGTACCGCCTGGTGGTGGGGGGGCGCACCCTGGACTTTGCCCCCCTGGAGGGAAGCCTGGAGGCGGACCTCCGGCGGCGGGACTACCGCCTCAACGCCCTGGTGTGGCGCAAGGGGGCGGTGTTTGGCCTGCCGGGGGTGGAGCAGGACCTAAGGCGTCGCCTGCTGAGCCTGGTGTCGGAGGAGAACCTCTACCAAGACTCCCTGCGGAGCCTCCGGGGGGTGCGCCTGGCCACCACCCTAGGCCTAGGCCTCCCCCAAGGTACCCGCCAGGCCCTGGCCCGCCACGCCGCCTTCCTCCGGGCCCACCCCGAGGCCCTGCCCGCCAGGGAGCGGGTGCGGGAGGAACTGGGCCGGCTCCTCCTCAGCCCCCGGGCCGCTTTTGGCCTTCACCTTCTGGAAAGGGCGGGGCTCCTTGGGGTCTACCTCCCGGAGCTCCTCCCCCTGGTGGGGCTGGAACAGGGGGGGGTCCACCACCTCTGCGCCTGGCGGCACACCCTTTCCGTGCTCTTCCACCTCCAGTGGCTCTGGCCCCAAGCCCCCCTGGAAGCCCGCCTGGCCGCCCTCTACCACGACGTGGGCAAGCCCCTTACCCGCCGCTTTGACCCGGAGTTGGGGCGCTACCGCTTCCTGGGGCATGCGGAGGTGGGGGCGGAGGTGGCCAAGGCCGCCCTCCTCTGGTTGCACTTTCCCAAGGAGACGGTGGAGAAGGCAGTCCAATTGATCCGCCGCCACATGGACCGCCCCCCGGAAGGGGAGAAGGCCCTCCGCCGCTTCTACTTCCGGCGCCAGGACCTCCTTCCCGCCCTCCCCTACCTCATGGCCGCGGACCGGCTGGCCACCTCAGGGGTAGAAGGGGAGGCCTGGAAGCTTCTGGAGGCCACCCAGAAGGCCCTGGCCGAACCCCTGCCCAAGCGCCCCCTCCTCTCGGGGGAGGAGGTGATGGCCCTTCTGGGGTTAAGGCCAGGCCCCCAGGTGGGCCAGGCCCTTTCCGCCCTCCTCGAGGCCCAAGCGGAAGGCCGGGTGAAGACCCCGGAGGAAGCCCGGGCCTTTCTCCTATATTGGAGGGGGAATGGAAGGCAGGCTTCGGCTCCGTGAGCCGCAGATCACCCGAGTGGAGGGGGGTTTCCTCCTCCAGGACCCCTACGGGGTCTTCCCCAAACCCCTGGTCCTCACCGAGGGAGGGCTTTTCCTCCTCTCCCTCCTGGAGGGGCGCACCCTGGAGGAGGTGCAGGAGGAAGTCTTCAAGGCCCACGGGGTGCTTTTGCCCAGGAAGGAGCTGGAGGAGCTGGCAAAGGCCCTAGAGGAGGCAGGCCTCCTCCTCAGCGAAAGGGTGGAGGCCCGGCTAAGGGAGGAAGAAGCCCGGCTGAAGCGGGAGCGCCCCATGCGCCTGGCGGGCCTCTCCTACCCCGAGGGGGAGAAGGAGGCCCGGGCCTTCCTCGAGGCCTTCCGGGGGAGCTTCCCCGGGGAGGCCAAGGGAGGCGAGGTCCTCCTCATGCCCCATCTGGAGCCCTCCCGCGTGCCCGAAGCCTACGGGGCCACCCTGGCCGTCCTGGAAAAGACTCCGGAACCCGAGCGGGTCTACCTGGTGGGGGTGGCCCACCGCCCCCTGAAGGAAAGGGCCGCGGCCCTCCCCGTACCCTTCCACACCCCCTTCGGCCCGGCAGAGCCCGACCTTCCCGCCCTCCAGGCCCTGGACGCCCTCCTCCCCTTTGAGCTCTTCAACACCCCCCTGGCCTTCCGGGAGGAGCACAGCCTGGAGCTTCCCCTGTTCTTCCTGAAAGGCGCCTTCCCCCGGGCCAGGGTCCTCCCTCTCCTGGTGGGGCAACGGAGCCCCGAGCTGGGCCAGGCCTTGGGGATGGTGCTCCGGGACTACCCCGGCCTTCTGGTCCTAGCCGTGGACCTCTCCCACGTGGGCCCGCGCTTCGGGGACCCGCCCCTGGCCCGGCCTCTAGCGGAGGAGGCCCGGCGGCGGGACCAGGGCTTCCTGGAGCGGCTGGCCCAAGGGCGGCCCCAGGCCGCCTTGGCCCACCTGGGGGCCAACCCCACCCGCGTGGACGCCGTGGAGGTGGTGGCCACCCTGGCCCCCCTGCTGGAGGGCCGGGAAGGGGTGGTGCTCAGCTACCGCCTGGACCTCGAGGCCCCCACCTTAAGCGCGGTGGGGGCGGGAACCCTGGTCCTCTAGCGCCGCCGGCGACGCTTGGCCCGGGTCTTGACGGGGCGGTGCCCCTCGGGCCTTGCCTCCTTGGGCTGCCATTCTCCGAAGTAAACGCTGTGCACCGTAGCCCGCTCGGGTCGGTCGTCACGGTGCCTCTCCTTGGGCGGTCCCACCACTTTGCGCATGGCTTCCTCCTTCTCCTTCTTTTCCACTCCCCGCTTTTCGGGAGTTTCTTCCACGTAGGGCACCAGGTCCACCTGGCGGAGCCGGGGGTTGGCGGCGGCGATCACCACCTCCATCTCATCCCCCAACCGGATGCGCTTCCCCTTGGGACCAAGGAGGGCCATGGCCTCCTCGCTGTAGGTGTAAGGGCCCAGGGCCTCGAGGCGCACCAGGCCTTCCACCCCGTTTTTCAGCATGACGAAGGCCCCAAAACTGGCCACCCCCGTCACCTTGCCCAGGAAGCGCTCACCCACGTGGAGCTCGGCCCAGCGGGCCATGTAGTACTTGGTGAGCTCCCTCTCAGCCGCCTCCGCCTTCCGCTCCATCTCTGAGGCGTGCTCGGCCATGGCGGGAAAGGCGGAGAGCCAGCGGGCCTTGCGGCTTTCCGTAAGCGTGCGCCGCAAAACGGCCTTCAGCACCCGGTGGACCACCAGGTCGGGGTAGCGGCGGATGGGGCTGGTGAAGTGCAGGTAGTGCTCCATGGCCAGGCCGAAGTGGCCCAGGTTCTCCGCGGCGTACCGGGCCAGGCGCAAGGAGCGCAGGACCAGGTTGGCCACCACCGGCTCCTCGGGGCGGCCCTTGGCCTCCAGGAGGACCCTCTGCAGGGCCTTGGGGGAAAGCTTCTCGGGAAGGGCGTAGCCCAGGCGGGCCAGGGCCTGGCGGAGCTTCTGGTAGGCCTCCTCCAGGGGCTCCTCGTGCACCCGGAAAAGCCCGGGAAGGCCCTTTTTCACCAGGTACTCCGCCACCGCCTGGTTGGCCAGGAGCATGAGCTCCTCGATGAGGCTCCGGGCCCGGGGCTCCTCCTGGGGCACCAGGTGGAGCACCCCCTCCTCCACCTCCACCTTCACCTCGGGGAAGCTGAAGTCCAGGGAACCCGCTTCCAGGCGTTTCTTCCGCATGCGCTCGGTGAGGTCCAGGAGGAGGCGCAGGTCCTCCGCCAAGAAGGCGTGCTCCTCGGGCAGGCCATACCCCTCGGCGAAGGCCTCCACCTCGGTGTAGGTGGTGCGGGCCACGCTACGGATGACCCCCTCCACGAAGCGGACCCGCTTCACCTCCAGGTCCTCCGTGAGCTCAAAGAGGACGGAAAGGGTGAGGCGGTCCTCCCCCGGCTTCAAGGAACAGACCCCGTTGGAAAGCCTTTCAGGGAGCATGGGAAGCACCCGCCCCGGTAGGTAGACGCTGGTCCCCCGCAAAAAGGCCTCCTGGTCCAGAAGGCTTCCCTCCTTGACGTAGTGGGAGACATCGGCGATATGCACCCCCAGGCGGTAGCCTTTGGGCAGGCGCTCAATGTGGATGGCGTCGTCAAAGTCCTTGGCGTCCACCCCGTCAATGGTGAAGACCCTCAGGGCACGGAAGTCCTGCCGCCGCCTGAGCTCGGCCTCGGGGATTTCCAAGGGGATGGCCTGGGCCTCCTTGAGGACCTCCTCGGGGAACTCCGCCCGCAGGCCGTACTTGGCGATCACCGCCTCGGTCTCCGTCTCGGGGGCCTCTCCTTCCCCCAGGTACTCCAGGAACTCCCCGTAGGGGCGCTTGGCGTAGTGGACCCGCACCAGGATGCGGCTTCCCCGCTTGAGGCCGTGGAGGCCCTCGGGAAGCAGCCGAAGCTCGGGAAGGAGGGGTTCGTCGGGGACCAGCACCGCATAGCCCCGGCGGAAGTCCAAAGTCCCCACCACCCGGTCCCGGGCCCGCTTCAGGATGCGCTCCACCACCCCCCAGGGCCTACCGTCCCGTCCCGGGGGCATGACCCGGGCCTCCACCAGGTCCTCGGGCCAGGCCCCGCCGGTGTGGCCTGGGGGGATGAAGAGGTCCTTCTCGGCAAGGCGCACAAAGCCATACCCGTCCCGGTGCAGGCTGATGGGCCCCTGGACCTTGTTGGGGAGGAAGTACTGGCTCCCCTTTTTCTCCAGAAGGCCCTCCTGCACCAAGGCCCGCAGGTAGGCCTTGGCCTCCCGCTTCTCCAGCCCAAACCGCCTCAGGATCTCCTCCAGGCGGTGGGGCCTGCCGGTTTTCTTGAAAAACTCCAGTAGAGTTTCCTGCATTCTATCCCAGGAGGCCCTCCAAAGCCTTCTCCGTGGCCGCCAGGCTCTGGGAGAAGGCCGTAAGGGCCTCGTCCACGTGTTCCTCGCCGATGATGAGGGGGGGCTCGAGGCGCACCACCTTGGGGTTGTTGAGGCCGAAGGCGGTGATCACCCCCCGCTCGGCCAGCTCCGCCACCACCAGGGCCCCGATGTCGGCGTCGGCGAACTCCACCCCCAGCATGAGGCCCCGCCCCCGCACGTCCTCTATGAGGTGGGGGTAGCGGTCCTTAAGGGCCTTAAGCCCCTCCATCAGGTAGCCGCCCACCTCCAGGGCCCGCCCGGGCAGGTCCTCCTCCAGGGTGACCTCAATGGCCGCCAGGGCCGCCGCCGCCGCCAGGGGGTTCCCGCCGAAGGTGGAGGAGTGGTAGAGGGGGTTGTGCTTGAAGACCTCAAAGACCTCCCGCCGCCCCACGCAGGCCCCGATGGGCATGACCCCGCCCCCCAGGGCCTTGGCCAGGGTCATGAGGTCGGGAGCCACCCCCTCCCAGTCCACCCCGAAGAGCCGGCCCGTGCGCCCCAGGCCCGTCTGCACCTCGTCGGCGATCATGAGCACGCCCCGCCTTTGGGTGAGCTCCCGCACCCCCCGCAGGTACCCTTCGGGAGGCACCCGGATGCCCCCCTCTCCCTGGATGGGCTCCACAATCACCGCGGCGGTATCCCCGTCTATGGCCGCTTCCAGGGCCTCCAGGTCCCCATAGGGCACCACCTTGATCCCCGGGAGGAGGGGCCTGGCGGGGTCCTGGTACTGGGGCCTGGGGGTGAGGGAAAGCGCCCCCATGGTCTTGCCGTGGAACCCCCCCTCGGTGGTGATGATGCCGGGCTTGCCGGTGTAGGCCCGGGCCAGCTTGATGGCCGCCTCCACCGCCTCGGCCCCGGAGTTGCCGAAGAAGACCATCTCCAGCCCCGGAGGGGTGATCTCCGCCAGCCTGGCCGCCAGCCTGGCCGTGGGCTCGGAGACCAGGACCCGCACGGACATGGGCATGCGCTCCAGCTGCTGTCTCACCGCCTCCACCACCTTGGGGTGGCGGTGGCCCAGGTTGAGGGTGCCATAGAGGCCCAAAAAGTCCAGGTAGCGCTTGCCCGTGGTGTCCCAGACGTACGGGCCTTCCGCGTGGGACTCCACTCGGTCCAGGCCGGTAAAGCGCAGGAGGCCAGCGAGGCCAGGGTTGATGTGCCGCTCAAAGAGGGCGAAGGGGTCAAGGCTCATGCCCACAATGCTACCCTAAGTGTAGCACGCTCAAGGCTCGGTGGAGGTCCTCCGGAATGCGCGCCGCCCGCCCCCCCACCTGGCAGAGATGGCGGGTAAAGCCCTCGGCCAGGAGGGCGCCCTCCCGCTCCACCCGGTAGCGGAAGAGGAGGGCGCGGGAGGAAAGCTCCGCCAGGCGGGTGCGCACGGCGATCTCCTCCCCGAAGCGGGCCGGGGCGCGGAAGACCAGGGAAAGCTCCACCACGGGAAAAGCGATGCCCCGGGCCTCTATGTGGGCGTAGGGTAGGCCCGCCCTTTCCAGGAAGTCCACCCGGGCCGCCTCCAGGTAGACGGCGTAGACGGAGTGGTGCACCACCCCCATCTGGTCGGTCTCCGCGTAGCGCACCTTGATGCGGGTCAGGGTCTCCATGGCAGGAACTCCAGCCTGGGCAGGTGGCGCATGCGCACCCGGCGGGCCAGGGCGGCCATGAGCCGGCCCTCCGCCTGGGCCAAGGCCTTAAGGGCCTTCTCCTCCTCCTGAAAGGCCTCCACGTACACCGAAAGCACCCGCCCGTCAGGGGAAAGGCGCACCGCCCCCACGGTGAGGAGGAAGAGCCGGGGGTCCTCGAGGCTCTGGATGGCCTCCGCCAGGGCCCGCTTGAGCCTCTCCTCCAGGTGGGCCTTCCCGTAGCTCACGGCACCCAGCCTACTCCCGGTCCAAGGCGGCCACCAGGGCGGCAAGCTCCCTGGCCATCTCCTCCGCCCCCTCCTTGGCCTCCACCATCACCCGGATGAGGGGCTCGGTGCCCGAGGGGCGGACGTTCAGGCGGCCCCTGCCGGCCAGGGTCCTTTCCGCCTCCCGGATGGCCTCCTGCAGGCGAGGGTGGTTCATGACCCGGGCCTTGTCCGAAACCCTCACCCCCAGGAGCACCTGGGGGTACAGGGGCAGGGCCTCGTACCAGTCGGCCAGGTCCCCCCCCATGGCCTTCAGGGCCTTGAGGGTGAGGAGGGCGGTGAGGAGGCCGTCTCCGGTGGTGTGGTGGCGGAGGAAGATCACGTGCCCCGAGGGCTCCCCGCCCAGGGAGAGCCCCGTCTCCTTGAGCCTTTCCAGCACGTACCGGTCCCCCACAGGGGCGCGGTGGAAGGCCAGGCCCCGCTCCCGTAGGGCCACCTCGAGGCCCATGTTGCTCATCACCGTGCCCACCACCCCCTCCTCCCCGAAGGCCAAGGCCGTCAGGTAGAGGATGTGGTCCCCGTGGAAAAGCCGCCCCTTGCGGTCAATGAACTGCACCCGGTCCCCATCCCCGTCAAAGGCCAGGCCCAGGTCCAGCCCCAGCTCCACCACGAAGCGGGCCAGGGCCTCAGGATGCGTGGAGCCGCATCCCCGGTTGATGTTGCGGCCATCGGGGGTGTTGAAGAAGGCCATGACCTCCGCCCCCGCCCGCTGAAAGAGCTTGGGCCCCAGGCGGTAGGTGGCCCCGTGGGCCAGGTCCAGCCCCAGGCGGAGCCCCGTAAGGTCGGGGGCATGGGCCAGGAGGAAGTCCAGGTACATGCGCTCCGCCTCGCGGAAGTCCCCCACGGTGCCGATGGCCCGGGTGGGGTGGGCCTCCTCCAGAAGGGCCTCTATCTCCGCCTCGGCCTCGTCGGGAAGCTTCTCCCCCGAGGGCCCAAAGAACTTGATGCCGTTGTCCTGGTAGGGGTTGTGGCTGGCGGAGATCATGGCCCCGGCGGTGGCCCCAAGGCGCCGGGTGAGGTAAGCCACCCCGGGGGTGGGCAGCACCCCCAGGTGCTCCACCCGGACCCCCTGGCTCATGAGCCCCGCGGCCAGGGCCGCCTCCAGGAGGTCCGAGGACTCCCGGGTGTCCTTGGCCAGGAGGACCACCGGCCGCGCTCCCTGGCGGGCGAAGTAGGCCCCCGCCGCCTGGCCCAGCCGCAACACGAACTCCGGGGTCAGGGGGGGCTTGCCCGCCTCCCCCCGCACGCCGTCGGTGCCGAAGTAGCGCCTCATCCCGCCCACTATACCCGGCCCAGGACCCCCCTACTCCTTGGCGGAGAGCCAGTCCTCCCCCAGGCCCACCTCCACCTCCAGGGGCACCCGCAGGGGCCAGACCCCCTCCATGACCTCCTTGGCCAAAGCGGCTACCCTCTCCGCCCGGTCCTTGGGGGCCTCGAGGACCAGCTCGTCGTGCACCTGCAAAAGCATCCTCGCCCCCAGCTCCTGAAGCCGGGGGAAAAGCCGCACCATGGCCAGCTTCATGAGGTCGGCGGCGGTGCCCTGGACCGGCATGTTGAAGGCCATGCGCTCCGCCGCCTCGCGCACGCTCTTCACCCGGGCGTTGAGGTCGGGCACATAGCGCCGGCGGCCGAAGAGGGTCTCCACGTACCCCCGCCGGCGGCCCTCCTCGAGGGTCCCCTCAATCCAGGCCCGCACCTTGGGGTAGCTCTGGAAGTAGCGCTCAATGAAGGCCACCGCCTCCTCGTAGGGGATGGAAAGCTCCCCGGAGAGGCGGTGGGCGGACATGCCGTAGAGCACCCCGAAGTTGATGGTCTTGGCCGCCCGGCGCATCAGAGGGTCTACCCCTTCGGGGGAAACGCCGAACATCCAGCTGGCGGTCTGGGTGTGGATGTCCCTCCCCTCCTGAAAGACCCGGATCAGGTTCTCGTCCCCGGAGAGGTGGGCCAGGACCCGAAGCTCAATCTGGCTGTAGTCCAAGACCACCAGCACCCAGCCCTCCTCGGCCACGAAGGCTCGGCGGATGCGCTGGCCCAGGGGGGTGCGCACGGGGATGTTCTGCAGGTTAGGGTCGGAGCTCGAAAGCCTGCCCGTGGCGGTGGCCGTCTGGTTGAAGCGGGTGTGGAGCCGGCCGGTCTTGGGGTGGACCAGGGCGGGCAGGGGGTCTATGTAGGTGTTCTTGAGCTTGGTGAGCTCCCGGTACTGCAGGATGCGGTCCACGATGGGGTGGGCCTCTCGCAGGGCCTCCAGCACGGCAGCGCTGGTGGAGCGTTTCCCCGTCTTCTCCGTCTTGCCGATGGCAGGCAGGCCCAGCTCGTCAAAGAGCACCCGCTCCAGCTGGTCGCGGGAGTTGAGGTTGAAGGGGTGGCCGGCCAGGCGGAAGACCTCCTCCTCCAGCTGGCGCACCTCCGCCTCCACCTCCAGGGAGAGAGCCTGGAGGTAGGCCACGTCCAGCCGGACCCCCGTGGCCTCCATCCGGGCCAACACCCGGGAAAGCGGCTTCTCCACCTCCTCGTAAAGCCAAAGCAGGCGTTCTTCTCCCTTAAGGCGCTCCTTTAGGGTCTGGAAGAGGCGCTCGGCCAGGAGGGCCCTCTCCCCCGCATCCTCCGTCCACTCCCCCCCGTAACGCCGGGCCACCCCCTCAGGGGTGGTGTTGGAGGGGTCCAGAAGGTAGGCCAGGAGCATGGGGTCGTCCTCTGGGAAGAGGTCCAGGCCCTCCCGCAGGGCCAAAACCGCCAGGTCCTTGGCCAGGATTCCCCGCACCCCCTTAAGGTCCCTCAGGCCCCTAAGGGGGTCTTGTGCCCGATGGAGGCGCCCCTCCCACGCCCCCGCCAGGGCCAGAAGCTCGGCCCACATGGGCTCGGGACGGGAAAAGGAAAAGCCCAAAAAAGCCCCTTCCGGAGGGGGCCAGGGGGCCTCCTCTGCCGCCTTCGGCCCCTCCAGGAGGCCGAACTCGTGGAGGAGGCTTCCAAACTCCAACCGCTCCAAAAAAGCCCGCAGACCCTCCAGGTTGGGTGTGCGGCGCCTCCCGAAGTCCACCTCCAGGGGCAGGTCAGTGTGCACCTGGGAAAGCTTCCGGGAAAGGGCCAGGGCCTCCATGCCCGCCTGGAGCTTCTCCCGCAAGGAGGGCTTCACCTGGTCCAGGTGCTGGAAGAGGTTTTCCAGGCTCCCCCACTCGCGGATGAGCCTCTGGGCGGTCTTCTCCCCGATGCCCTTCACCCCGGGGATGTTGTCCGAGGGGTCCCCCGCCAGGGCCCGGTAGTCCACCCACTGCTCCGGGCGCAGGCCGTACTTCTCGTAAAGCCACGCCGGGGTGATCAGGTACCCCTCAGGGTGGAGGATGGCGATGCGCTCCGAAAGGAGCTGGTAGAGGTCGCGGTCGGCAGTGAGGATGCGCACCTCGTACCCCTCCTTTTCCGCCCGCTTGGCCAGGGTGGCCAGCACGTCGTCCGCCTCAAAGCCGGGCACCTCCAGCCGCACAAGGCCCAGGAGGTCCACCAACTCCTTGATGAGGGCCAGCTGCCGGGGAAAGTCCTCCGGGGTGGGGGCCCGGCCCGCCTTGTAGGCCTCGTAGGCCTCGTGGCGGAAGGAGGGGGCCTTGGCGTCAAAGACCACCACCACCACGTCCCCGTCCTCCTTCAGGGCCTTGAGGAGGCTTTTGGCGAAGCCGTAGACCGCCTGAACGGGTTCGCCGCGGCTGGTGGTAAGGCCCTTGAGGGCAAAGAAGGTGCGGTAGGCCAGGTGGTGGCCGTCCACCAGGAGCACGCGGCCTTTGGGCTCAAAGAGGGGAAGCATCGCCATCCATGCTAAATCAGCCCTCCACCCAAAGCCGCCCCCGGGTAAGGTCGGAAAGGGCCTTCAGCAGGGCCTCCTTCTCCCCCTGGGGAAGCCTGAGGGCAAAGCGCACCCCCTCGGGCAGGTAGGCCTCCTCCGCCTCCAGGTGCCGGGCGCGCAGGAGGCCGTGGACCCGGCCCACCTCGGGGAAGGGGACGCGGAAGGCCACCTCCACCCAGTCCAGCAGAGGGGCCTTGGGAGCCCGCCGCAAGGCCTCGGCCGCCACCCCCCCGTAGGCCCGCACCAGCCCCCCAGCCCCCAGCTTGACCCCGCCGAAGTAGCGCACCACCAGCACCACCACCCGGTCCAACCCCGCTGCCTCTATGGCGTGCAGGATGGGCCTGCCCGCGGTGCCCGCGGGTTCCCCATCGTCGGAAAAGCGGTAAAGGGGGCCTATCCTGTAGGCATAGGCGTTGTGGGTGGCCTGGGGCTCCCGGTGGGCGGCCAAGAAGGCCAAGGCCTCCTCCTCCGAGGCGGCGGGAGCGGCCTTGGCCAGGAAGCGGCTCCGCTGGATGATCACCTGGTGCTCGGCGAAGCCGGCCAGGGTCTGCACCTACCCCTCCCCCAAGGCCCGCGCGGCGGCCTCCTCCATGCCCCTGGCCTCGGGCAGGAGGCCGGTCCAGATCTGGAAGGCCAGGGCCCCCTGCCAGGCCAGCATGGGAAGCCCCGTCTGCACGGCAAGCCCCCTGGCCTGGGCCTCCTGCAAAAAACGGGTCCAAAGGGGCTGGTAGACCAGGTCTACCGCCGCCCCCTCCTCCGGGAAAAGCTCCGGCGGCAAAGGGGTGGCCTCCGGGTCCTTCAGGCCCACGCTGGTGGCGTTCACCAGGAGCCTGGCCTCCTTGGCCCACGCCAGGGGTACGGCCCGGAGGCCGAACTCCCGGGCCAGGGCCTCGGCCCTCTCCGGGGTGCGGTTCCAGACCCAGACCTCCAGGCCCGCCTCCTTCAGGGCCCAGGCCACCGCCCGCCCGGCCCCTCCCGCCCCCAGGACCAGGGCCGGGCCCTGCAGGGGAAACCCCCCCGCCCTCAGGGCCGCCAGGAAGCCCGGGGCGTCGGTGTTGAATCCGAAAAGGCGCCCCTCCACCTGGAGCACGGTGTTCACCGCCCCTATGGCCCGGGCCTCGGGGGAGGCCCAGTCCAGAAGGGGCAGGGCGGCCTCCTTGAGGGGGATGGTCAGGTTGACCCCCCGGTAGCCCCGGCGCACCTCCGCCAGGCGGGCGGGCAGGGCCTCGAGGGGGGTATCCAGGGCCTCGTAAGTGCCGGGAAGGCCTAGGCCCTGAAGGGCGTGGCGGTGCATGGCTGGGGAAAGGGAGTGGGCCACGGGATGGCCCAAAACGGCAAGGCGCAGCATCCCTTCCAAGATACCGTGGCCCCGGCCCCACTTGCCCGCCCGGGCCCTATAGAATGAGGACGGTGAAAAGGCTCCTTGCCCTGGTGTTCCTCCTCCCCCTGGCCCTGGGGAAGACCTACCTCATCCCCATCCAGGGAGAGATTGACCCGGCCCTGGCGGTCTTCGTGGAGCAGGCCCTGGACCGCGCCGAGCGGGAAGGGGCGGCGGGGGTAGTCTTCCTCATAGACACCCCCGGGGGGCGGGTGGACGCGGCCATCCGCATCTCCGACCGCATCCTCCAGACCCCCCTGCCCACCCTGGCGGTGGTGCAAAACGCCTTCTCCGCCGGGGCCCTCATCGCCCTCTCCTGCCGCCAGATCGCCATGCTGCCGGGCTCGGAGATCGGGGCCGCCCTGCCGGTGGTGGCCCTGCCCCTGCAACAACCCCAGGCCGCCGACCAGAAGGTGATCTCCGCCCTCAAGGGGAAGTTCCGGGCGGTGGCCGAGGCCCGGGGGCGGCCCGTGGAGCTTGCCGAAGCCATGGTGGACCCCGCCATAGAGGTGCCCGGCCTCAGCGCCAAGGGAGAACCCCTTACCCTCTCCGCGGAAAAGGCGGTGGAGCTCAAGGTGGCCGACTTTCGCGCGGGCAACCTGCCCGAGGCCCTGCGCCAGGCGGGGTTCAGCCTGGAGACCGAGCGGCTGGAGCCCGGCCCCCGGGTCCAGGTGGCCCGCTTCCTCACCAGCTCCACCGTGGCCGGCCTCCTCCTGGCCTTAGGGCTTCTTCTCCTCCTCCTGGAGCTCTTCACCCCGGGGTTTGGGGTGATGGGGGCCCTGGGCCTTGTCTTTTTGGCCCTCTACTTCGCCGGGGGGTGGTTGGCGGGGCTTTCTGGGGCCTTCGAGCTCCTCCTCTTCTTCCTGGGGGTGGCCCTGCTCCTGGCCGAGGCCTTCCTCTTCCCCGGCTTCGGCATCGCCGGGGCCCTGGGGGTGGGGGCCATCCTGGCCTCGGTATACTTCACCTTTGGGGAAAACGCCCTTTTGGTGATCGCCATCGCCGTGATCGCCCTGGGCCTGGGCCTCCTCTTCGTGTTCCGCTTCCTCCCCAGGACCCGGCCCGCCCGGGCCCTGGTGCTGGAAAGCGCCATCTCCGAGCACGCGGGGCCCCAGGAGGTGGAGGTGGGTTCGTTGGGCACCGCCATCACCGACCTCCGCCCCGGAGGCGTGGCCCGCTTCGGAGGTAAACGGGTGGACGTGGTGGCCCACCGCGGCTTCATCCCCAAGGGCACCACGGTGCGGGTGGTGGAGATACGGGGACCCACGGTCTTGGTAGAAGCGTTGGAGGAGTGATATGGAAGGACTCGGCGTGCTCTTTTTGGCCCTTTTGGTGCTCATCTTCGTCTTCCTCTTCTTCAGCTTCATCCCGGTGGGGCTTTGGATTTCCGCCTGGGCCGCGGGGGTCAGGGTACCCCTCCTCACCCTGGTGGCCATGCGCCTCAGGCGCGTGCCCCCAGCCAAGATCATCTACCCCCTGATCAAGGCCACCAAGGCGGGGCTGGACGTGCGGCTGGACCGCCTCGAGGCCCACTACCTGGCGGGGGGCAACGTGGACCGGGTGGTGGACGCCCTGATCGCCGCGGACAAGGCGGGCATCAAGCTCACCTTTGACCGCGCCGCGGCCATTGACCTGGCGGGCCGGGACGTGCTGGAGGCGGTGCGGGTCTCGGTGAACCCCAAGGTGATCCAGACCCCCATGGTGGCCGCGGTGGCCAAGGACGGCATCCAGCTTCTGGCCACCGCCCGGGTCACGGTGCGGGCCAACATTGACCGGCTGGTGGGCGGGGCCGGGGAGGAGACCATCATCGCCCGGGTAGGAGAGGGCATCGTGACCACCATCGGCTCGGCTAACTCCCACAAGGAGGTCCTGGAAAACCCTGACCGCATCTCCAAGACCGTGCTGGAAAAGGGCCTGGACGCCGGCACGGCCTTTGAGATCCTCTCCGTGGACATCGCCGACGTGGACGTGGGCAAGAACATCGGCGCCCAGCTGCAAATAGACCAGGCGGAGGCCGACAAGAAGATCGCCCAGGCCAAGGCCGAGGAGCGGCGGGCCATGGCCGTGGCCGCGGAGCAGGAGAACCGGGCCCTGGTGGAGGCCATGCGGGCCAAGCTGGTGGAGGCCCAGGCCCAGGTGCCCCTGGCCCTGGCCGAGGCCCTGCGGGAGGGGAACCTGGGGGTCATGGACTACTACCGCCTGAAGAACATTGAGGCGGACACCGACATGCGGGAGTCCATCAGCCGGGCCGCCAAGCCCGAGGGTGAGGAATGAGCCTGGACGACCTCATAGGCCTCCTCTTCCTCCTCTTCTTCGTCATCCTACCCGCCCTGCAGGGACTAGGCCGCCGGGGGGCGCCACCCACCCCCCCGGGCTTCCCCGAGGAGCTTCCCGCCCCCGAGCCCCTTCCCCGCCCCAAACCCAAGGCCAAGCCCAAGCCCAGACCTAGGCCCGCAGTCCCTCCCCCACCTTCCCGGGAACCCCAGCGGGAAGGAGAGAGCCTGGAAAGGGCCCCAAGCCCTGAGCGCACCCCCCTGGAGGTGCGCTTCCGGGAGGCGGCCCCTGAGGAAACTGCACAGAAAAAACCCAGGAAAAGGCTTATCACTACGGACCGGGAAAGCCTCCTGAAAGGGGTGATATGGCACGAAATCCTGAAGAAGCCCAGAGGCTGGTAATCCCCCTGAAGCCCGAGGAGACCCTGGCCTTTTTGGGCCAGGCGGACAAAAACCTAAAAAAGCTCCGCGCCCTCTTGCGGGAGGCCTTCCCCGAGCGCCTCAAGCTGGTGGTGCGGGGGGACCAGGTGGAGCTCTCCGGAGACCCCGAGGCCGTGGGGGTGGCGGAAAGGGTGGTGCGGGACCTCCTGGCCCTCCTGCGGCAGGGGGCGGAGCTGGACGAGCCCACCCTGGAACAGGCGGTGGGCCTGGCCCTCCAGGGGGAAGGGCTCTACCAGGCCACCACCCCGGAGACGGAGCTGGCCCTGCCCGGGCGCCTGCGGCCCAAGACCCCGGGGCAGCGGCGCTACGTGGAGGCCATCGCCACCCACGACATCACCTTCGGGGTGGGACCGGCGGGCACGGGCAAGACCTACCTGGCGGTGGCCATGGCCGTGAGCCACCTGCGGGCCCGCCGGGTGAAGCGCATCGTCCTCACGCGGCCGGCGGTGGAGGCTGGAGAAAAGCTGGGCTTTTTGCCGGGGGACATCCAGGCCAAGGTGGACCCCTACCTGCGCCCCCTCTACGATGCCCTCTTTGACATGATTGACGCCGAGCGCTTTGAGCAGTACCTGCAGTCGGGAATCATTGAGGTGGCGCCTTTGGCCTTCATGCGGGGCAGGGCCCAGCCCGTGGACACGCCGGTGCTCACCCCCGAAGGCTTCCGCCCCATGGGGAGGCTTAAGCCGGGGGACTGGGTGGTGGGCGCCTATGGCGTACCGGTGATGGTGGTGGCCGTCCACCCCCAAGGGGTCAAGCCCATCTACCGGGTCCGCTTTAGCGATGGCGTGGAGACGAGGGCCACGGCCGACCACCTTTGGGCCGTCCTCACCCCCTGGGACCGGAGGCGAAAGCGCCCTCCTCGCCTGGTCACCACCGAGGAGATGCGGGATAACCTCCACCAGCACCGCTACGAAATCCCCCTGCTCCAGGCCCCCGTGGAGTTCCCGCGGCGCCCCGTCCCCTTGGACCCCTACGCTTTGGGACTCCTCCTGGGGGATGGGTGCCTTACGGATGGCACCACGCCGACCCTCTGCACCGGCGACCCCGAGCTGAAAGAAGCCCTCGCCGCCCGGCTTCAGGGGGTGAAGGTGGTCCCCAAGGGGGGCGCGGACCCCACCTTGACCCTGAAGGGAGGGGAAAACCGCAATCCGGTAAGTACCGCCCTCCGGGCCTTAGGCCTCTGGGGAACACGCTCCAGGGAGCGCTTCGTGCCGGAAGCCTACCTCTGGAACGCATGGGAGGTGCGGTTGGCCGTGCTCCAAGGGCTTCTGGACGCGGACGGCAGCGTTCACGTCCAGCCGGGGCGGAGGGCGCGGGTCCAGTTCTCCACCTCCTCCCCCCGCCTAGCCCAGGACGTGGCCTTCCTGGTCCGTTCCCTGGGCGGCGTGGTGCACCACCGGGTGCGGCCGCAACACCGCCTGCACCCAGGCGTGGCCCGGGGACAGACTGCGCTCCACCCGGCCGAAAGCCACGTCCTGGACATCCGCCTGCCCCCAGGCCTTTCCCCCTTCCGCTTGGCACGGAAGGCGGCGATCTACGCCCAAGCCGGGGGAATACATCCCATGCGTTTCGTGGAGGCCGTTGAGCCCACCGGGGAAGCGGAAGCGGTGTGCATCACGGTGGCTAGCCCCGATGGCCTCTACGTGACAGAGGACTTCATCCTCACCCACAACACCCTCAACGATGCCTTCATCATCCTGGACGAGGCCCAGAACACCACCCCGGAGCAGATGAAGATGTTCCTCACCCGCATGGGCTTCTCCTCCAAGATGGTCATCACCGGGGACGTGACCCAGATTGACCTGCCCAAGCACCAGAAATCAGGCCTCATTGAGGCCACCCGCATCCTCAAGGGGATTGAGGGGATCGCCTTCATCTACTTCAAGGAGTCCGATGTGGTGCGCCATCCCCTGGTGGCCCGCATCATCAAGGCCTATGAGGAAGCCGAGCGCGGTGGCGATCGCGGTTAACAAGCGCCCCCCCAGGGGTCTGGTGCCCCGGCTACGCCGGGCCCTGGGGGCCCTTATGGCGGAGCTGGGGGTGGGGGACAAGGGGGTGACGGTGATCCTCACAGGAGACCGCCGCATGCGCGCCCTGAAGCGGGAATGGTGGGGAGAGGATGAGGCCACGGACGTCCTCTCCTTCCCCCACTACGAGCCCGGGGACCCCTTCATCCCCCCCCACCTGGGGGACATCTGGATCAGCCTGGACACCGCCAGGAAACAGGCGGAAGCGCGGGGGGTGGACCTTCAGGAGGAGGTGCTGGTGCTGGCCGCCCACGGCCTTTGGCACCTCCTGGGCCACGACCACCAGAAGGAGGAGGATTGGGAAGGGTTCCGCCGCGTCCAAGAGAGGATCCTCACCCTGTAAAGGGCGTGGTGCGCTCCTTCGCCTACGCCTGGGAGGGGGTGCGGTATGCCTGGCAGGTGCAGCGCAACTTCCGCATAGAGGTCTACCTGGGCCTCCTGGCCCTCCTCCTGGCCTTCTGGCTTGGGGTGGGCCTGGTCCCGGTCCTCCTCCTCCTAGGCCTGGTCCTCTCCCTGGAGCTCCTGAACACGGCCCTCGAGGCCCTCACCGACCTGGCCAGCCCCGTCTACCACCCCCTGGCCAAGCGGGCCAAGGACACCGCGGCGGCCGCGGTGCTATTGGCCAGCCTGGTGGCCTTCTTGGTGGGCCTCTACCTCTTCCTCCCCCCCCTTCTGGCCCGGCTTGGGCTAAGCTAGGGGCATGGACCACGAAGAGCGGGAGCTGATCCTGGAGCTCTTTCCAGGCACTCCCCCAGACCTCCTCCCCCTCGGGGAGATCCTCTACTACCGGGACGAGCTGGACCGGGTGGTGATCCTGGAAAAGGGCCCCCCCGAGCTCCGCCTCACCCTGGAGCCCCTGCCCGGGACCACCGGCAGCCCCCAGGTGTGCGAGGCCTGCCGCCGCCACCTCTCGGGAAGCGCCCTGGGCTTCTTCCGCCACCCCGTGGGCGGGCGGGAGACCCACCTGCGCTACCTGGTCCTCTGCCTGGACACGGGAAGCTGCGCCAGCCACGCGGAGCCCGAGCGTTTGAGGGAAATCCTCCTTCGGGGTATACTCTCCTGAGAAGGGGGCCCTTGGGCCAAGGAGGTCGGCTTTGGCCGGCCTCCATGACTTACGAGGTGAGCTATGGCGCGCGAGGTAAAACTGACCAAAGCCGGCTACGAGCGGCTCATGCAGCAGCTCATGCAGGAGCGGGAGAGGCTGCAACAGGCCACCCAGATCCTGCAGGAACTCATGGAGTCCTCCGACGACTACGACGACTCCGGGCTGGAGGCGGCCAAGCAGGAAAAGGCCCGCATTGAGGCCCGCATTGACAGCCTGGAGGACGTCCTCTCCCGGGCGGTAATCCTGGAGGAGGCCGCTACCGAGGTGATCGGGCTGGGCTCGGTGGTGGAGCTGGAGGACCCCGTAACCGGGGAGCACCTCACGGTGCAGGTGGTCTCCCCCGCCGAGGCCAGCGTCCTGGAAGTGCCCATGAAGATCTCCGACGCCTCCCCCATGGGCAAGGCCCTCCTGGGCCACCGGGTGGGGGACGTGCTCTCCCTGGACACCCCCAGGGGCAAGAAGGAGTTCCGGGTGGTGGCGGTCCACGGCTGAACCCGGGAAGTCCCAAGATGAACGAACAGACACGGCAACGCCTGCTGAACCTGGAAGCCCTGGTGGAGGCCGGGTTTGCCCCCTATCCCTACCGCTTCCCCAAGACGGCAAACGCGGCCGACCTCTTAAAGGATAAGGTGGGAGCCCCCCCGGAGACCGAGTGGCCCGAAAGGGTGGGAGTGGCCGGACGGGTGGTGGCCATAAGGCGCATGGGCAAGGTCACCTTCGCCCACCTCCTGGACGAAAGCGGCCGGATCCAGGTCTACTTCCAGCGGGACCTCACCCCCCAGTACGAGCTCCTGAAGAAGCTGGACGTGGGGGACATCCTGGGGGTGGAGGGCACCCTCTTCACCACCAAGACCGGGGAGGTCACGGTAAAGGTCCTCTCCTGGACCCCCCTGGTGAAAAGCCTCCACCCCCTGCCCGACAAGTGGCATGGCCTGCGGGAAAAGGAGGTACGCTACCGCCAGCGCTACCTGGACCTGATCGTCAACCCCGAGGTGCGGGAGGTCTTCCGGCGGCGCAGCGCCATGGTGCGCTACATCCGCCGCTTCTTTGAGGAAAAGGGGTTTTTGGAAGTGGAGACCCCCATCCTCCAGGCCACCACGGGGGGCGCAGAGGCCAGGCCCTTCAAGACCTACCACAAGGCCCTGGACCACGAGTTCTTCCTGCGCATCTCCCTGGAGCTCTACCTGAAGCGGCTCCTGGTGGGCGGCTTTGAGAAGGTCTTTGAGATTGGGCGCAACTTCCGCAACGAGGGGATAGACCACAACCACAACCCCGAGTTCACCATGCTGGAGGCCTACTGGGCCTACGCGGACTACCAGGACATGGCCCAGCTGGTGGAAGAGCTCCTCTCGGGGTTGGTCCACCACCTCTTCGGCTCCTACCAGGTGCCCTACCAGGGAAGGACCCTGAACTTCGCCCCTCCTTTTAAGCGCATCTCCTTCGTGGAGGCCCTAAAGGAGAAGGCGGGCCTGCCCTTTGACCCCCTGGACTTGGAAAGGCTTCGCATCTGGGCGGACGCCCACCACCCCGAGCTTTCCGGGGTACCCAGCTACAAGCTCCTGGACAAGCTCTTTGGCATCTACGTGGAGCCTGAGCTTCAGGACCCCACCTTCGTCTTTGACTTCCCCCTGGCCATCAGCCCCCTGGCCAAGCGCCACCGGGAGAAGCCTGGGCTCACGGAGCGCTGGGACCTGTACGCGGGCGGCATGGAACTCGCCCCCGCCTACTCCGAGCTCAACGACCCCCTGGACCAGCGGGAGCGCTTCCTGGAACAGGCCAGAAGGCGTAAGGAGGGAGACGAGGAAGCCCCGGAGCCCGACGAGGACTTCCTGCTGGCCCTGGAGTACGGCATGCCTCCCGCGGCCGGCCTGGGCCTGGGCCTGGACCGCCTGGCCATGATCCTCACCGACCAGCCCTCCCTGCGGGATGTGCTCCTCTTCCCGCTCCTGAAGCCCAAACGGGAGCTAGCGGAGGAAGAGGTTTAGGTGGCAGAACAAGCAGCCCGGCTCAGCTTCCTGGTGGCCCTCCTGGTCCTGGGGCTTAAGGTCCTGGCCTACCTCCTCACGGGCTCGGTGGCCCTGCTTTCCGATGCCCTGGAGTCCACGGTGAACGTGGCCGCGGCCCTCATGGCCCTCTTCGCCATCCGCTTCGCCCAGCGCCCCCCCGACGCCACCCACCCCTTCGGCCACACCAAGGCGGAGTACTTCTCCGCGGTGCTGGAGGGGGTCTTGGTGGTGCTGGCGGCCCTCCTCATCGCCAAAGAGGCCCTTCCCCGCCTCCTCCAGCCCACCCCCCTGGAAGGCCTGGGCCCCGGGCTTTCCGTGAGCCTTCTGGCCTCCGGCCTGAATGGCCTCCTGGCCTACCACCTGATCCGGCAGGGACGGCGCCTGCGCTCCCCCGCCCTCACCGCCGACGGCTACCACGTGCTCTCCGACGTACTCACCTCCATGGGGGTCCTCCTGGGGATAGGCCTCGCCTGGCTCACAGGACTTTGGGTGCTGGACCCCCTTTTGGCCCTCCTGGTGGCGGGCAACATCCTCCTCATGGGCTTCCGCCTGGTACGCCACTCCGTGGGGGGGCTCATGGATGAAGGGCTTTCCCCTGAGGAGGTGGCCCGCATCCAGGCGGTCATCACCAGCCGCCTTGCGGGAAGGGCCCTGGAGGTCCACGACCTCAAGACCCGCCGGGCCGGCCCCCGGGCCTTCTTGGAGTTCCACCTGGTGGTGCCGGGAAGGACCACGGTGGAGGAGGCTCACCAGCTTTGCGACGAGCTGGAGCGGGCCCTGGAAAAGGAGTTCCCCGGCCTGGTGGTCACCATCCACGTGGAACCCGAGAGGGAACGCAAGGAGCTGGGGGCCTAGCCCCCCCTGTGCCTGCACCCCCGCCTGGCGGGGGTGCATGACGCTCTTTTCCCAAAGCGCATAAAAGCGTAAACTGTAGCCAAAGGGAGGGCCCATGCGCAAGAAGCACGACTGGCTCAGGGAGACCTACCAGAAGAGCCTGGAGAAGATGCCCGAAAGGCCCATTGCCCACCGTACCCTTTCGGACATCGCCCCCGAACCCCTCTATACCCCGGAGGATATCGGGGTCCTGGACCCGGAGTACGAGGAGAAGCGGGGCTACCCCGGGGAGTACCCCTACACCCGGGGGGTTTACGGCTCCATGTACCGGTCCAAGCTCTGGACCATGCGCATGTTCGCTGGCTTCGGCACCGCCGAGCAGACCAACGAGCGCTTCAAGAAGCTCCTCAAAGCGGGTCAGACCGGGCTCTCCGTGGCCTTTGACCTCCCCACCCTCATGGGCTACGACTCCGACCACCCCCTTTCCAAGGGAGAAGTGGGAAAGTGCGGGGTGGCCGTAAGCAGCCTGGCGGACATGGAGGTCCTCTTCGACGGCATCAACCTGGAAGAGGTCACCACCTCCATGACCATCAACAGCCCGGCCAACGCCATCTGGGCCATGTACCTGGCGGTAGCCAAGAAGCGGGGCTACGACTGGAAGAAGCTGGGTGGAACCATCCAGAACGACATCCTCAAGGAGTTCATCGCCCAGAAGGAGTTCATCTTCCCCCCTGAGCCCAGCGTGAAGCTGGTCATCGACACCTTTGAGTGGGGGCCCAGGAACGTGCCCAAGTGGAACTTCATCTCCGTCTCCGGCTACCACATCCGCGAGGCGGGCTCCACCGCGGTGCAGGAGCTGGCCTGGACCCTGGCGGACGGGTTTGAGTACGTGGAGGCCGCCCTCAAGCGGGGCCTGGACATAGACGAGTTCGCCCCCCGCATCAGCTTCTTCTTTGACGTGCACAACGACTTCTTTGAGGAAATCGCCAAGTTCCGCGCGGCCCGGCGCATCTGGGCCAAGGAGATGCGCCACCGCTACGGGGCCAAGAACCCCCAGAGCTGGATGCTCCGCACCCACGCCCAGACCGCCGGGGTCTCCCTCACCGCCCAGCAACCCCTCAACAACATCGCCCGGGTGGCCATCCAGGCCCTGGCCGCCGTCCTGGGAGGCACCAACAGCCTGCACACCGATGCCTACGACGAGGCCCTGGCCCTGCCCACGGAGGAGTCGGCCACCATCGCCCTGCGCACCCAGCAGATCATCGCCTACGAGACCGGCGTCACCCACACCATTGACCCCCTGGCGGGCAGTTACTACGTGGAGTGGCTCACCGACGAGATGGAACGCCAGGCCATGGCCATCATTGAGGAGATCCGCCGCATGGGCGGGGTGGTGCGGGCCATTGAGGAGGGGTACTTCCTGCGGGAGCTGGCCGAGGCCAGCTACCGCTACCAGCAGGAGGTGGAACGCAAGGAGCGCATCATCGTGGGGGTGAACGCCTTCACCGACGAGATCCCCCTCAAGGTGCCCATCCAGCTGGTGGACCCCGAGGTGGAGCGGGTCCAGGCGGAGCGCCTGGCCCGGGTGCGGCGGGAGCGGGACCCCAAGCGGGTGGAGGAGGCCCTGGCCGGCCTTCGCCAAGCGGCGGTGGAGGGGCAGAACACCATGCCCCACTTCGTGGAGTGCGCCCTGGCCTACTGCACCCTGGGGGAGATGATGGACGTGCTGCGGGAGGTCTACGGCACCTACCAGGAGCCCGCTTACGTGTAGGAGGGTAGAATGCCCCACATGGACAGGCGCATACGGGTGCTGATCGCCAAGCCGGGCCTGGACGGGCACGACCGGGGGGCCAAGGTGGTGGCCCGGGCCCTGCGGGATGCGGGGATGGAGGTGATTTACACCGGGCTACGCCAGACCCCCGAGATGATCGTGTCCGCGGCCATCCAGGAGGATGTGGACGCCATCGGGCTTTCCATCCTCTCCGGGGCCCACATGCACTACTTCCGCGAGGTGAAGCGGCTCCTCGAGGCCCAAGGGGCGGAGGACATCCTCCTCTTCGGCGGGGGCATCATCCCCGACGAGGACGTGCCCCGGCTCAAAGAACTGGGGGTGGCAGCGGTCTTTGGACCAGGCACCAGCACCCAGGAGATCGTGGACTTCCTGCGGCGGGCGGTGCCGGAGCGCTGGCGCGCCCAGGGGCTGGCCTGAAGCCATGAAGGCCATCCAGCTCCACTACCCCCCGGAGTGGGCCCACTGCTACGGCTGCGGCTACCTGAACGCCCACGGCCTGCACCTCAAGACCTACTGGAACCCCGAGCGCCAGCTGGCCGAGACCCGCTTCACCCCAAGCCCCCACCACACCGCCATCCCCGGCTTCGTCTACGGGGGGCTTCTGGCCTCCTTGGTGGACTGCCACTCCACCGCCTCGGCCGCCGCTGCCAAGGCGGCGGCCGAGGGGGTAAACCTGGAGGAAAACCCCTTGCGCTTCGTTACCGCCAGCCTCAAGGTGGACTACCTGAGGCCCACCCCCCTGGGGCCTGAGCTCTACCTGGTGGGCCGGGCCCGGGAGGTAAAGGGCAAAAAGGTGGTGGTGGAGACGGAGCTCTACGCGGAAGGGGCGCTCACGGTGCGGGGGGAAGCCGTGCTGGTGCAGATCACGGAGGGCTTCGGTCAGCCCAGAAGCGCTCCAGGCGCTGGATGAGGCGGGCTAGGCCCTCCGCCACCGGGGAAGCCATGAGGGCCAGTTCCAGCCAGGCCTCCTCCAGCACCTTCCGCACCTCCTCCAGGTCCTTCTGGGGGAAAAGGGCGCCCGCGGCCAGGGCATCGCGCTCGGCCTGAAGGGCCTTGAGCCGCTCTTGGGCGGTCTGCAGGTAGTAGCCTAGCCGGGCGTTCTCCAGGGCCAGCCGGTCCACCTGCTCCCTCAGGGGACGCGTTATCTCCTCGCGCCAGGCCCTTTCCTGCTGGATCCTCCGGTCCAGCTCGTCATCCCAGCGGAGCATGGCTCCATGCTAAGATCACCCGCCACCCTCCCCTTGTGATTTTTGCACACGCCCTAAAACTCAAAGAAGGCGGGGAGGAACTCGTACCCCTCCCCCGCCCGGCGAATGTAGCCCAGGCTCGGCCAGGGGAAGTGATAGGCGGTGATGAGGCTCCGCTCCTCCGCCACCTTCGCAAAAAGACGCGCTCGGGTGCGCACCACCTGCTCCCGGTCCATGTCAAAGCCCAGGTAGGCCTGGGGAAAGCGCAGGGAGAGGAGGTAGTGGCCGGCAGCATCCCCGAACACGAAAAGCCGCCGGCCCTGGGAGAGGACCTCGAGGCTCATGTGCCCCGGGGTGTGGCCGTAGGAGGCCACCGCCCTGACCCCGGGGAGCACCTCCTCCCCGTCCCTGACGGGGCGAATCCTTTCCCTAAAGGGCACCAGGGCCCGGGTCACGGCGGCCGAGGGGTTTTTCAGCCAGTAGTCCAGGTCCACCTCCCCCATGAGGAGCTCCGCCCGGGGGAAGACCGGCCTTCCCTCCCCGTCCACCAGGCCGCCGATGTGGTCGGGGTGGCCGTGGGTGAGGAAGACGTGGGTGATCTCCTCCGGGGCATACCCCGCCAGGGCCAGGTGCTCCAGAAGCCTTCCCCCTGAGGCCACCCCCCGCCCCGTGTCCACCAGGAGGCGGGCTGGGCCAGTGTCCAGAAGGAGGGGATTGAAGTTGTTGCGGGTGGCCTCGGGGTTGAGAAAGTGCGCCTCCAGGGTGCGGCGGAAGGCCTCCTGGAGCTCAGGGTTGGCCCCCCAGTTGGGCAAAAGGGGCCCGGGGGCCGACTGCCCGTCGGAGAGGACAAAGGCGGTAATCCCCCCCACCTGGAAGCGGTAGAACCCGCCCCCATTGACCCCGCGGGGGCTACGGCCCGGGGCCTGGCCGGAGGCCAGGCCGGCCATCAAGAACAAGCCCGCGCCTTTAAGAAACACCCGGCGTTCCATACTTTTCCCCCTCAGGGCCCAAGCTAGCAGGGATGGCCCTACCCCAAGGTGGCCCGGCTTACCCTGGCCTCGAGGAGGCGTTCCAGGAGGAAGAGCCCAAGGGCCAGCCCCAGGAGGTAGGGCCGCAGGGGCAAGGCGGCAGAGGCCCGCACGGGGAGGTCCTCCGGGGCCAGAAGCCGCCCCCCGCTGGCCTCGGCCATGGCCCGGAGAACCTCCCGCCCATCCCGGGGGCTCCACTCCCCCGGCAAGGGGAGGCGCAAGGGGAGGCGGCGCTTGCCGTCCAGGAGCACCCCCTCCCCCGCCACCCAGGCCTCGTGGCGCAGGGGCCCCGTGGGCACCAGGGCCACCTCCTGCCCCCCCACCAGGAGGAGGGGGCGCTCCAGAAGCCCCAGGGCCACCACCCGCACCCCCTCCCCCTCGGGGTAGGCCTGGAGGGCCAGGCCCCGCCTGGCCCCCATGAGGTACCGGGCGAGCCCACCCAAAAGGGGTGCCGCTCCCTCCCAGTCCCGCCAGGAACGGCTGAGGTCGGTGGCCAGGGCGGCCACCCGCCCCTCCCCCCGCTCCCCCACCGCCAGCACCGCCCTTTTCCCGCTCCTGAGGAGGACCTCCGCCCAGGGCTCGGCCCGGGCGGGAAGGAGGACGCTCACGGGCGGGAAAGCAAAGCCCTCCGTCAGGGGGTGGGGGGTGGCCTCGAGGGGAAAACGACCCTCCAACCTCTCCCCCTGGAAGACCTCCTGCCCCTCCCGCAAGAAGAGGCGGGGCAACTCCCGGGGGGTGGCCGCCTGGTAGAACCGCCCCCCGCCCCGGCGGGCCAGCTCCTCCAGGAAGGCCCGGTCGGCGTCCGGCCCCAGGGCCATGGCGCTCACCTCGAGGCCCGAGGCCCCGGCCAGGGCCAGGATGGGTTCCTTGGGGTCGGAGATGAGGCCGTCCGTGAGGACCAAGACCCCCTTCCGCTCCACCGGCACCCCCTCCAGAAGCCGCACCGCCTCCCGAAAAGCTCCCCCAAGCACCGTCCCGCCCCCCGCCCGCACGGAAAGGAGGAGGCTTTCCGCCTCCTTCTTGGCCTGGGCGGTCATGGGCCTGGGGGGAAAGAGGAGCCGGGGGCTGGAGGAGAAAAGGACCACCCCCAGATAGTCCTCGGGGGCGGCGGAGCGCACCAGCTCCAGGGCCCCCGCCAGGGCCATGGAGAGCTTCTCCCCCTCCATGCTCCCCGAGACGTCCAGCACCAGGACCAAAGCCGCCCCCTTGCGGCCCAAGGGCTTCAGGGGGAGCTCCTCGGGCAGAGCCCGGTCCCAGCCCCCGAAGAAGAGGCCTTTGGGGGTAGCGGTGAAGAGGAGGCCACCTCCCTGGCGCAGGAAGTCTCGCAGGGCCTCCGGGGCCCCTTCCGGCAGGTCCAAAACCCCCAGGCCCACCGCCACCAGGTCAGCCTCCAGGGGAAGGCGAAAGGGCCCTTCCGAGACCTGGAAGCCCTGGGCCTCCAGGTAGCGGGCCAGGGCCGGGTCCCCAAGGACCAGGGCCTTCCCCCGGTCCGCGGGGGCCACCTGGGCCTCCGCCTCGCTCCTCCCCCAGGACCCCTCGGCCACCGCCCGCACCGTTACCGCCTCGGTGAGGGAAAGGGTATAGACCAGGCTCCGCCGCCCCTCCACCCGCAGGGTGCGCTCCAGGACCCCCGAGGGGCCTTCTACGCGCAGCCGGGCCTCCGTGGCCACCGGGGCCTCGAGGACCACCCCTACCCCCACGGTCTCCCCATAGAGGGGGTAGGGGGGCGGCACCAGGTGGACCTCCACGTGGGGCTTGGGGGGCACGTAAAGGGCGTCCAGGGGAAAAGGAGGCGCCAGGGGGGGAAAAAGCCCATCGGAGACCAGGACCACCCGGCTTGGCCTGAGGGCTTCCGCCGCGGCGAAGGCTGCCTTTAGGTCCGTCTTTTTCCCCAGGTCCAGGCGGCGGGCCGTGGGGGAAGGAAGAGGCACCACCCGCTCGGCGAAGGCCAGGTAAAGGGCCCCCCGGGGCAGGCGCTCCGCCAGGGCGAAGACCCCCTCCCGGGCCGAAGGGGAAAAGTCCAGGAGGTAGACCACCCGGCCCGAGAGGGGCCACCTGGGGTCCAGAAAGGCCAGGAGGAGCAGGAAGAGGACCGCCCCCCGGAGGACCCTGGGCATACCCCCATGCTACGGGAGGGCCTCAGTCCATCCAGTGGCCCAGCTTCTCCTTCTTGGCCTGGAGGTAGCGCTCGTTGTAGGGGTTGTCCCCGGCCCGCAAGGGGAGGCGCTCCACGATCTCTATGCCGAAGCCGGAAAGCGCCTTGACCTTGCGGGGGTTGTTGGTGAGGAGACGCATCTTGCGCACCCCCAGGTCGTAGAGGATCTGGGCCCCCACCCCGTAGTCCCGGAGGTCGGCGGGAAAGCCCAGGGCCAGGTTGGCCTCCACCGTGTCCAGCCCCTGGTCCTGCAGGGCGTAGGCGCGGATCTTGTTGGCCAGGCCAATCCCCCGCCCCTCCTGCCGCAGGTAGACCAAGACCCCCTTCCCCTCCTGGGCGATGCGCTCCAGGGCCAGGTCCCGCTGGAACCCGCAGTCGCACCGCAGGGAATGGAGGGCGTCCCCGGTGAGGCACTCGGAGTGCATGCGCACCAAAACGGGCTCCTCCGGCGCCCAGGTGCCCATGACCAAGGCCGCGTGCTCCTCCCCGGTGAGGGTGTCCCGGTAGGCCAGGATGCGGAACTCCCCAAAGCGGGTGGGCAGAAGGGCCTCCGCCTCCCGCCGCACGTACCGGTCCCCCTTCTCCAGGCGGTAGCGGATGAGGTCGGCGATGGTGCCCACCTTGAGCCCGTGCCTTGCGGCAAACTCCAGGAGGTCGGGCAGGCGGGCCATGGTGCCGTCCTCCTTGAGTATCTCAATGAGGCTTCCCACCGGGGTGAGGCCGGCCAGGCGCAGGAGGTCCACGGTGGCCTCGGTGTGGCCCGCCCGGCGCAACACCCCCCCGGGCCGGGCCACCAGGGGGAAGATGTGTCCGGGACGGCGGAAGTCCTGGGGCCCCGCCTCGGGGTCGGCCAAAAGTCGGATGGTGGCCGCCCGCTCGTAGGCGGAAATCCCGGTGGTGGTGCCCTTAGCGTCCACGCTCACGGTGAAGCGGGTGCCCTGGGGGTCCTGGTTCCGCTCCACCATGAGGGGCAGGTCCAGGGCCCTAGCCCGCTCCTCGGGCAGGGCCACGCAGAGGAGCCCCCGGCACTCCTTGAGCATGAAGTTCACCCACTCCGGGGTGACGTGCTCCGCGGCCATGATGAGGTCGCCCTCGTTCTCCCGGTCCTCGTCGTCCACCAGGATCACCGGGCGGCCCTGGCGAAGCTCCTGCAAAAGTTCCTTGACGTCGGCCAGTTCTGGCATCACTCCCCCCGCATGAGCCTTTCCAGGTAGCGGGCGATGAGGTCCACCTCCAGGTTCACCCCGTCCCCCACCCGCAGGTTTCCCAGGTTGGTCACCTTGAGGGTGTGGGGGATGAGGGTGACGAAGAAGACCTCCCCCGAAAGTCGGGCCACGGTGAGGGAGACCCCGTTGAGGGCCACGCTTCCCTTCTCCGCGATGTACCGGGCCAGCGCCCTGGGAGGCCGGAAGTGGTAGTCCCTGGCCCCCGGGGCCTCCTGGATGGCCACCAGCTCCGCCACCCCGTCCACGTGTCCGGTGACGAAGTGCCCCCCCAGGCGGTCCCCCACCCTGAGGGCCCGTTCCAGGTTGGGCCGGTGCCCCACCCGCCAGGTGGGGGCGGTGCGGCGCAGGGTTTCCTGGGCCAGCTCCACCCAGAACCCCTCCCCGTCCACGGCCACCGCGGTGAGGCAGACCCCGTCCACCGCCACCGAGTCCCCCACCTTCAGGTCGGAAAGAACCTCTTGGGCGGCAATCCGCACCCTGAGGAAGGGGCCTTCCTCCACCTTTAGGATCTCGCCGGTTTCCTCAATGAGTCCCGTGAACACTCACACCTCCGGATAGGCCTCCAGCCAAAGGTCGTCCCCCAGCCACTCCCGCCGCACCAGGCGGAGCCTTTTGGCCTCGGCCATGCGCTCCAGGGCAACGCCCTCCAAAAGCCCCCTCCCCTCCCCCAGGAGCTTGGGGGCCAGGAAGAGGGCCAGCTTGTCCACCAGACCCTGCTCCCAGAAGGCCCCGGCCAGCCTGGGCCCCCCCTCCAGGAGGACCCCGTCCAGCCCCTCCTCCAGGAGGAAGGCCAAGGCGGCCTCCAGGCTCACCCGCCCCCCCTCCCGGGGAAGCTCCACCACCCGGGCGGAGGCGGCCTCGAGGGCCTTGATCCGCTCCTTGGGAGCCCCGCGCCCCACCAGGACCAGAACCCGGGCCGCCTCCCCCCGGGGACCGGGTTGGAAGAGGCGGGCGGTGGGAGGGGTTTTGGCCTCGGTATCCAGGACCACCTTCACCGGGTCCCGGAGGGGCGGGGGTTCCAGCATGAGGGGGAAAGGGCGGAAGTCGGGCTCCCGCACGGTGAGGGCAGGGTCGTCCTGGAGCACCGTGCCCACCCCCACCATCACCGCGGGTAGCCACTGCCGGTAAGCCTGGGCCACCCGGCGGCTTTCCTCAGCGCTCACCCAGCGGGCATCCCCCGAGGGGGCCGCCACCTTGCCGTCTAAGGTGAGGGCGGCCTTGAGGAGGACGAAGGGAAGCCCCTTCCTCTGGACCGTGAAGAAGACTTCGTTCTGCGCCCTGGCCTCCGCTTCCAGAAGGCCGGCCTCCACCGCCACCCCTGTCGCCTTAAGCCGCTCCAGCCCCCCCTGGGCCAGGGGATTGGGGTCCCGGGCCGCCACCACCACCCGGGCCACCCCGGCCTCCAGGAGGGCCAGGGAACACGGGGGGGTGCGGCCAAAGTGGTTGCAGGGCTCCAGAGAGACGTAGGCCGTGGCCCCCCGGGCCGCCTCCCCCGCCACCCTCAGGGCGAAGACCTCCGCGTGGGGCTCCCCCGCCTTGGGGTGGTACCCCTCCCCCAGGATGCGCCCCTCCTTCACCAGCACCGCCCCCACCAGGGGGTTGGGGTGGGTGTGGCCGCGGGCCCTTTCCGCCAGTTGCAGGGCTCTACGAAGAAACCGTTCGTCCAGCGCTCGCAAAGGCCCTCCTTCTCCCATCCGGACTTTCACCGTCGGCCCCGGAGTTCCACCGGGTCGGGCCCCAAAGGGGCTTCGCGGGCTTTCACCGCCGGTGGGGACTTCCACCCCGCCCCGAAGGAGGTGCCAGATGGCACCATGCTCACTTTAGCAGGTCCCGAGGGGAAAAATGTCCGGCCCTCCCCACAAAGGGTTTGGGGCGCCCCTTGGGCGCCCCTTTTGGTGGAGGTGGGGGGAGTTGAACCCCCGTCCGAAGGTCCCTACGGCGGGCTTCTACGCGCGTAGTCCGCGTTTCGGGTGTCCCCCTGGCTTGGCCCGCGGACGGGCGGCCAGGGGCTAGCTCCGCTTAACTTCGCCTCAGGCTACGGAGCCTTGCCCTCGGCTAGCCGGGTTTGGTGTCCCCGCGCTGGCGAGCCCCCGGCAGGGCTTCCAGGCGAGGTCGCGGGCATTAAGCCGCGAGGGCGTAAGCAGGCTTGTTGGCCTTTATTCTTTTGCGGGTTTTTACGAGGCCACCCGCACCTCGGCGCGCCGCCTTGCCCTCGGTGACCCCCGTCGAGACCGTTCACCCCCATGTGAAGACCGGGTTCGGACCGGCAGACTTGAGTGTAGCAGGCTAAAGGGGTTGTGGTCAAGAGGCCCTTGGGTGTAAACTGAGCCCAGTGCTCCCAAGGGAGGGGGGTGGGTGTAAGCCCACCCTTCCTTTGTGAAGGGAGGTGAGGAGGTGCCGGTGGACCTTTGGCGGCTGGTGGAGGAAGCGGTGGAGCCTTTGGGCCTCGAGGTCCTGGAGGTCCGGGAAACCCCCGGGGAGGTCTTGGTGCGGCTGGAGCGCAAGGACGAGCGGCCCATCAGCGTGGCCGACCTGGAGCAGGCAAGCCGCCACATTGAGGCGGCGCTGGACCGGGAGGACCCTATCCCCGGGAGCTACCGCCTCCTGGTGGAATCCCCCGGACCCAAACGCCCCCTCTTTACCCGCCGCCACTTTGAACGCTTCCAGGGCCTCAAGGCCAAGGTGCCGGGCCCCGGCGGGTTCACCGGCCGCATTCTGCGCGTGGAGGGGGAGGAGGTGGTCTTCCAGGTGAACCTGGAGGAGAAGCGCCTCAAGATCGGCACCTTCCGCGCCCACCTCGCCGAGTGGCCCGAGGAGCCCAGGTAGGAGGTTAGGAGCATGAACCGGGAGTTCATTGACGCCATGCAGCAGCTGGCCTTGGAGCGGGGGGTGAGCACCGATGAGGTCCTCGAGGCCTTCAAGGAGGCCCTGCGCAAGGCCTACATCAAGCGGCAGAAGGGGTACAAAAAAGAGGAGATAGACGCGGGCAAAGGCCCCGAGGTGGACGTCTACATTGACCCCCAGACCGGGCGGATAGAGATGGTGGAGGTCCGGCGGGTGGTGGAGAAGGTGGAGGACCCCGACAAGGACATCGCCCTTTCCGACGCCCTGCAGTACGACCCCGAGGTCCAGGTGGGGGACGAGATGGAGTTCCCCATTGACCCCGAGGGCCTCTCCCGCATGGCCATCCAGGACCTGCGCCAGATCCTCACCCAACGCCTCAAGGAATCGGAGCGCAACCGCATCTACAACGAGTACAAGGACAAGGAAGGCCAGGTGCTCACCGGGGTGGTGACCCGGGTGGACAACCGGGGCAACGTCTTCGTGGAGCTGGGCCGGGGGGAGGCCTACCTGCCCAAGAGCGAGCAGATCCCCACGGAGCGCTACTACCCGGGGCAGCGCCTCAAGATCTACCTGAAGAAGGTGGACCGCTCCGCCAAGGGGCCCTCCCTGATCGTGAGCCGGGCCCACGAGAAGCTCCTGGAGCACCTCCTCAAGCAGGAGGTCCCGGAGATCGCCGAAGGGATTGTGGAGATCAAGGCCATCGCCCGCGAGCCCGGGCGCCGGAGCAAGGTGGCGGTGACCAGCCACAACCCCAACGTGGACCCCATCGGGGCCTGCATCGGGCACAAGGGGCAGCGCATCCAGGCGGTCTCCGCCGAGTTGGGCCGGGAGAAGGTGGACATCATCCTCTGGTCCAAAGACCCCAAGGAGTTCATCCGCAACGCCCTCTCCCCCGCCCAGGTGGGCTCCATAGAGCTGGACGGTGAGGCCAAGAAGGCCCGGGTGAAGGTGACCAAGGACCAGCACTCCCTGGCCATCGGCACCGGGGGGCAGAACGTGCGCCTGGCCTCCAAGCTCACCGGCTACGACATCCACTTTGAGGAGGCGGAGATCTCCGACCTGGACGAGGCCATCCGCCGGGCGGCCCAGGAGGAGGCCGAGGCCCCAAGCCGGTCCAAGAAAGAGGAGTTTGAGCGGCTCTTCCGGGATCTCTCCGAGTGATGCCCCACGTACCCCTACGCATGTGCGTGGCCTGCCGCCGGAGGCGGCCCAAGGGGGAACTCCTGCGCATCCTGCTCACCCCAGAGGGGTTCCGCATAGATTCCACGGGCAAGCTCCCGGGGCGGGGGGCCTACGTCTGCCCCGACACTCCGGAGTGCTGGACGGAGAAAAAGCTGAGGCGCTTCGCCGGGGGCCGGGCCAAGGCCCTTTCCGAGCTCCTGGCGGCGCAGTTGGGAGGTAAGGATGGGCAAAATTCGCATTTACCAGCTGGCTAAAGAGCTGGGCATGGAAAACGAGGAGCTTTTGGAGCTCCTTTCCCAGATGGGGGTGGCCTACAAGTCCCACGCCTCCACCCTCTCCGAGGAGGATGCGGAGGCGGTGCGGGAACTGGTGAAGGAACAGCGGGGCCTGGCGGCCAAGCAGGCGGAGGAGGAGCGCCGCAAGGCCCTTCCCAAGCGCCCCCCCGTGGTGGTGATCATGGGCCACGTGGACCACGGGAAGACCACCCTCCTGGACTACCTGCGCAAAAGCCGCATCGCCGAGAAGGAAGCCGGGGGCATCACCCAGCACGTGGGGGCCTTTGAGGTGAAGACGCCCCAGGGCACGGTGGTCTTCATAGACACCCCGGGGCACGAGGCCTTCACCACCATCCGGCAGCGGGGGGCCAGGGTGGCGGACATCGCCATCATCGTCATCGCCGCCGACGACGGCATCATGCCCCAGACCGAGGAGGCCATCGCCCACGCCAAGGCCGCCGGGGCCAAGATCATCTTTGCCCTGAACAAGATGGACCTCCCCCAGGCAGACCCCGAGCGGGTGAAGCGGCAGCTCATGGAGCGGGGCTTCGTGCCCGAGGAGTACGGCGGCGACGCCATCATCGTCCCCATCAGCGCCAAGACCGGCATGGGGGTGCAGGACCTCCTGGAGATGATCCTCCTCATCGCCGAGCTGGAGGACTACCGGGCCGACCCCAACGCCGAGCCCCGGGGGGTGGTGCTGGAGTCCAAGCTGGACAAGCAGGCGGGCATCATCGCCAACATGCTGGTCCAGGAGGGGACCTTCCGGGTGGGGGACCACGTGGTGGCCGGGGAGGTTTTTGGCCGCATCCGGGCCATGATGGACGCCGACGGCAACCAGCGCAAGGAGGCGGGCCCGGGAAGCGCCGTGCAGGTCCTGGGCTTCCAGGAACTCCCCCACGCGGGGGATGTGGTGGAGTGGGTGCCGGACCTGGAGGCCGCCAAGGAGATCACCGAGGAACGCAAGGAGGAACGCAAGGCCCGGGAAGAGAAGGAGGCCGAGCGCCGCCCCAGGACCATGGCCGACCTCCTGCGGGCCTTGCAGGAGGAGGGCCGCAAGGAGGTGAACCTGATCCTGCGGGCGGACACCCAGGGCTCCTTGGAGGCCATCCAGCACATCCTGGCCAGGGAGAGCACGGAGGAGGTGCAGATCAACGTCCTCCTGGCCCAGGTGGGAGCCCCCACGGAGTCGGACGTCCTCCTGGCCCAGACGGCGGGGGCGGCCATTTTGGCCTTCGGCGTCAACCCGGCGGGCTCCGTGAAGAAGGCCGCGGAGCAGAAGGGGGTCCTGCTCAAGACCTTCCGCATCATCTACGACCTCATTGACGAGGTGCGGGCCATGGTCAAGGGGCAGAAGGAGCCCCAGTACAAGGAGGAGGTCCTGGGCCGGGCCGAGGTGCGGGCCATCTTCCGCCTGCCCACGGGTAAACAGGTGGCGGGGTGCATGGTCACCCAGGGCCGCATTCCCCGGAACGCGGAGGTGCGGGTCCTGCGCAAGGGCCAGGAGGTCTGGAAGGGCAAGTTCGCCAGCCTCAAGCGCTTCAAGGAGGACGTGCGGGAGGTGGCCCAGGGGTACGAGTGTGGGATTGGCCTCGAGGGCTTTGACGACTTCCAGGAAGGGGACATCATAGAGGCCTTCCAGATGGTGGAGGTGCCCGCTTAGGGGGTAGGGTGCGCTGGGGCAGGCTTCTCCCCCTATGGGCCAGCCTGGCCCTCCTCCTCCAGGGCGTGGCCCTGCCCGCCCCCAGGGAGGAGGCCCAGGCGGGCCTCGCCGCCAAGGGCGGGGTTTTGGCCCTGAAGGAGGAGCGGAGCGGGGGAAGCCTCCCCTCCCTCCTCGCCACCTCCCCCAAGCCCCCCCGCGCCCTGCCCCGGCCCTTGGGAGAAGGGCCAGCCCTGGCCCTTCCCCCGCCCCCTCCCTCCCCCACCCTCTACCTCCTCTACCGGCGCCTGCAGCTGGAGGGGGGCTAACCTACCCCCCGCCTCCCCAGCCTGCGGGAAGGGGCTGGGGAGAGGGGCAAGAGGGCTTCCCCGGCCTAAGGCAACCCGACCCTTTTGCGAGGAACACCCATGAACCGAAAGCTTATCCAAGGCCTCTTTCTGCTTGGTCTCTTCCTCCTAGCCCTCCTCTTCGTCTGGAAGCCCTGGGCCCCCCAGGAGCCCAAAGTGAAGCTGGGCCTGGACCTCAAGGGGGGCCTGCGGATTGTCCTGGAAGCGGACGTGGAAAATCCCACCCCCGACGACCTGGAAAAGGCCCGCACGGTGTTGGAAAACCGCATCAACGCCCTGGGGGTGGCCGAACCCCTCATCCAGATCCAGGGGCAAAAGCGCATCGTGGTGGAACTGCCCGGCCTCTCCCAGGCCGACCAGGACCGGGCCCTGAAGCTCATCGGCCAGCGGGCGGTGCTGGAGTTCCGCATCCTGAAGGAAGGGGCCACCGGGACCACCGTGGCCCAGATCAACCAGGCTCTGCGGGAAAACCCGCGCCTCAAACGGGAAGACCTGGAAAAGGATCTGATCAAGCCCGAGGACCTGGGCCCCCCCCTCCTCACGGGGGCGGACCTGGCCGACGCCCGGGCGGTGTTTGACCAGTTCGGCCGCCCCCAGGTGGCCCTCACCTTCACCCCCGAGGGGGCCAAGAAGTTTGAGGAGGTCACCCGGGCCAACGTGGGCAAGCAACTGGCCATCGTCCTGGACGGCAAGGTCTACACCGCCCCCGTAATCCGCCAGGCCATCACCGGGGGGCAGGCGGTGATTGAGGGGCTTTCCGGCCTCGAGGAGGCCAGCGAGATCGCCCTGGTCCTGCGCTCCGGGGCCCTGCCCGTGCCCCTCAAGGTGGCGGAGATCCGGGCCATCGGCCCCACCCTAGGCCAAGACGCCATCCAGGCGGGGATCCGCTCCGCCCTCATCGGCACCCTGGCCATCTTCCTCCTCATCTTCGCCTACTACGGGCCGAGTCTAGGACTGGTAGCCTCCCTGGGCCTCATCTACACCTCGGCCCTCATCCTGGGCCTCCTCTCCGGCCTGGGGGCCACCCTCACCCTGCCGGGCATCGCCGGCTTGGTCCTCACCCTGGGGGCGGCGGTGGACGGCAACGTGCTCTCCTTTGAGCGCATCAAGGAGGAGCTACGGGCAGGCAAGCGCTTCCGCCAGGCCATCCCCGAGGGGTTCAAGCACTCCACCCTCACCATCCTGGACGTGAACATCGCCCACCTCCTGGCGGCGGCGGCCCTTTACCAGTACGCCACCGGGCCGGTGCGGGGCTTTGCCGTGATCCTGGCCATCGGGGTGGTGGCCAGCGTCTTCTCCAACCTGGTCTTCAGCCGCTACCTCCTGGAGCGCCTGGCGGACCGCGGGGAGATCCGCCCCCCCATGTGGCTGGTGGACCCCCGGTTCAACTTCATGGGCCCGGCCCGCTACATCACCATGGCCACCCTGCTCCTGGCGGTGGCGGCCGCGGGGGTGGTCTTCACCAAGGGGTTCAACTACGCCATTGACTTCACCGGGGGCACCGCCTACACCCTGCGCACCCCCCCTGAGGTGGGGGTGGACACCCTGAGGCGCTTCCTGGAGGCCAAAGGCTTCCCCGCCAAGGAGGCGGTGATCACCGAGGTGCAGGCCCCCACCGCGGAGCACAAGGAGTTCTCCCTGAAACTCCCTCCCCTGCCCGATGAGAAGCGCCTGGAGCTGGAAAGGCTTTTCGGCGCGGAGCTGAAGGCCACCGTGCTCACCTCCGAGACCGTGGGGCCCGCCATCGGCTCGGAGCTCCGCCGCGATGCGGTGATGGCGGTGCTGGTGGGCCTCGGCCTCATCCTCATCTACGTGGCCTTCCGCTTTGACTGGACCTTCGGGGTGGCCAGCGTGATCGCCGTGGCCCACGACGTGGCCATCGTGGCGGGGATGTACAGCCTTTTGGGCCTGGAGTTCTCCATCCCCACCATCGCCGCCCTCCTCACCATCGTGGGGTACTCCATCAACGACTCCATCGTGGTCTCCGACCGTATCCGCGAGAATCAGAAGCTTCTAAGGGGCGTTCCCTACCGAGAGCTCGTGAACCGCTCCATCAACCAGACCCTCTCCCGCACGGTGATGACCAGCCTCACCACCCTCCTGCCCATCATCGCCCTCCTCTTCCTGGGAGGAAGCGTCCTCCGGGACTTCTCCCTAGCCATCTTCGTGGGGATCTTCGTGGGGACCTACAGCTCCATCTACGTGGTGAGCGCCCTGGTGGTCTTCTGGAAGAACCTGCGCCAGCAGCAGGCCAAGAAGGCGGCTTAAAGCCTCCCCCAAACCCCCCGCGGCCGGCCGCGGGGGGCATGCTTTCCCAATCCACAATCGGGGACGGGACCCGGCCCTATCCTCAGGGAAGGATTCGGAGGAGAACATGGCCGGCTGGCCTTGCCGCCTCCTGGCGCTGGGCGTTCTTTTGGGCCCCTGGGCCCTGGGGGAGCCCCTCCTCCTGGCGCGGGAGGTGCGGCTCCTCTGGGCCGGGGAGTGGCTAAGGGCGGGCCTCGAGGCCCTGGCCGAAGCCCCCACGGAAGGCACCCTCGCCCACCTCTTCCAGGCCCATGCCCTCTGGGCGGGAAGCCTGGGGGCGCATCCCGAGCTCCTCTCCCAGGTGGCCGCCCTCCTGGCCGAGGCCAAGCGCCTAAGCGAGGAGGAACCGGAAGGCCTGCGGGCCCTGGCCCAGAGGGCCTCGCCTCTCCTGAGCCGGGCCCAGGCCCAGTTGGTGCCCAACCCCACCCCGGGCCTAAAGGCGGGCCTGCTGGTCCAGATGGCCCTGGGGGTAGCCGAGGGCTACCGGCAGGGCTTCCTCCTCAATAAGGAGGCCTACCGCCTGGGGTTCTTCCTCCTCTGGCACCTCCAGATCCATCTGGAGGAACTTAGGCCCCATCTGCCTTCCCCGGTGCAGGAAAGGGTGGCGGAGAACCTGGCCGCCCTCCGGGCCCTCTACCCCGCCTCGGCTCCACCCTCCATCTTCCGCCATCCCGATGAGGCCAAGGAGGCGGCCATGGACCTCCTCTTCGCCCTGGAGGCAGGGCTTGGCCTGGACCTCTGGCCCCGGGACCCCCTGGCCACCCTGGAGCGCCTGCAAAGCCTGGTGCAGGAGGCCTGCCAGTCCCCAGACCCAGGCCTGGCCCAGGAGGCCTGGGAAGGGGTGAAAAGCCTCGCCTTCTACCTGATCCCCAGCCTGGCCTTTGGCCAAGGGGAGGCCCTGGCCCGGGCCCTGGAGACTAGGCCCCCCGCCTGCCAGCCCACCCTCGTCCTCCTTCAGGAGGCGGCGGCCGGGCCTTGGGAGTGAGGGGCTAGAGGCCCAACTCCTCCAGGGCCTCCTGGTGAAGGCGGGAGGCCTCGGGGTAGAGGGGAGTAGCCCGGAGGCGGGCAAGGGCCTCCTCGTCCAGGGGGTCCAGGCGCAGGGCCTGGAGCCAGTCCCCGGGGTTGGGGCTTTGCAGGAGGGCCCGGCGCCTGGCCTCGGCCCAGGCCCGGCCCCAGTCCTCCAAAAAGGGATGGTCCAGGCCCTGGAAGGGCAGGGCCGGGGGGGCCTGGGAGTCCAGGAGGTCCAGGTAGAGCTCGGGGGCCTCGAGGTGAAGCCCGTAGGGCCGGGTGCGGAGGAAGTAGGGCGGGGCCCCCTTGGGCCGGCCGGGCTCCAGGGCGCCCACCACCTCCCACCAGAGCACGCGAAACTCCCCAGGGGATACCCCCAGGGCCTCCTCCAGCGCCTCTCTGTCCCAGGCCTGAGTGCTCAACAAGGCCAGGAGGAGCCGGGCCTTTTCCCGCCGGAAGCGCACCGGCCTGCCCTCCACCCGTACTTGGAACCCCCCCAGGGCCAGGACCTCCACCCGCACCCCGGGGTGGTAGGGCAGGGCCAGCCGCCCAAGCCGCCAGAGGGCCCGGCGCACCCGGGGCAGGGGAGGGGCAAAGAGGGTGGGTTTGGCCAGGAAGGGGTAGCGCTCCAAAAGCCCCTCCCACCCTTCCCGGAAGGGATAGGCCCCGGCCAAGGCCCCGAGGAAGGGGTCCAGCAGGGGAAGTGCCGGCAGGGGAAAGGCCTCCCCCTGCCGGAGCCGGGCTAAGGCCACCATCAGGGTCAAGAACCCCTCCACCCAGAGGTCCCCCGAGGCCCGGCAAAGCCGCACCATCTCCCCGTAAGCCCCCTCCTCACCCAAGGCGGCCAAGCCCGCCAGGGCCTCCACCTTGAGCCGGGCCGGCCCCCCCTCCGCCAGGTCCATGGCCGCCCGGTAGGCGGCCTCCGCCTCCGCCAGGCGCCCCAGGGCCAGGAGGGCGTGCCCCCGCCGGGCCTCGGCCAGGGCCACCCCGAAGGGACTTCCCAGCACCTCGGCCTCCCGCCGGCCCCGCTCAGCAAAGGCCAGCCCCTCCCTGGCGTCCCCAGCCACGCACTCCAGGAGGGCCCGAAGCAGGCTCCCCTCCCGGTGGTTCTGGGGCGGGCGGTGGAGGCCCGGGTCCCTGGCCTGGCGCAGGAGAGCCAGGGCGGCCTCCGGCTTTCCCTGGCGCAGAAGGAGCCGGGCCCCGCCCATCCCCAGGGCCTCAGCCTCCGCCACCCGGCCCTCGTTGAGCAGGTTCTCCGCCAGAAGGGGCCTGGCCTCCTCGGGAAAACGCCTTAGGGCCTCCTCCAGGTAGGGCCGGGCCCGGGCGGGCTCCACCGAGTCCAGAAAGAGGCGGACCAGGCCCAAATAAGCCCGCTCCTCCCCAGCCCTTAGGGCCTCCTGGTAGGCAGCCTCCGCCTCGGGGTAGCGCCCGGCCTGGCGCAGGGCTTCGGCCTCGAGGAGGAGGAGGCCCCTGCGCCCCTGCCGCAGGGGGAGGGGGAGGTGGCTCAGGAGGCGGAGCACGGTGTAGGTGAGCCCCCGCTCCAGCCAGGCAAACCCCTCCCGCAGGAGGAGGTCCGCGGCATGGCCGAGCCGGCCCGCCTCCAGCAGGAACTCCGCCGCCCGCACCCCCTCCCCCTGGGCCAAGGCTGCCTCAGCCGCTTGGGCAAGGAGGGCCCGGGCCTCCGCCTCGGGCAGAAGGCCTTTTAGGGCGCTCCGCACCAGGGGGTGGAAGGCCAGACGCCCCTCCCGCTCCTCCAGGAGGAGGTCCTGGGCATAGGGGAGGAGGCCCTGGGCCTCAGCCTTGGGCACCTCCCCCAGAAGGGCCAGGCGGGCCGCCTCCCGGAGCACCTCTGGGGGCAGGCCGTAGGCCAGGTAGGAAAGAAGCCCCTCGGCGCTTTCCAGGGCCACCTCGGGCCTAAGCCCCCGGCGCATGGCCAGGAGGACCACCCTGAGGCCCAAAGGCCAGCCCCCTACCAGGGAATGGGCCCGCTCCACCTCAAAGGCGGGGAGCTCGGGGGCCAGGGCCTTGGCCAGACCGCAGGCCTCCTCGGGGTCAAAGGCCAGCTCCCGCTCGGCCAGCACCCGGAAAAAGGCGAAGGGGGCCGCCTTGCGGGAGAGGACCAGAAGCTTCAGGCCGGGAAGCTGGCCCAGGCCCCGCAGGAGGCGCAGGGCCTCGGGGCTTTCCGCCCGGTGAGCCTCGTCCAGGACCAGGAAGTGGGGCCCCAAGGGCTCCAAGGCCGCCAGAAGGGCCTCCAGGGCCCGGGGCCAGGCCCCTCCCTCCAGAAGGGCCGCCACCTCCTCCAAGGGGGCCCGCTCCCCGTAGGCGGCCAGAAGGTGCCAGAGGAGGACCGCCGGGTCCTTGGCCTCTTCGGCCAGGGCCACGTACACCCCGGGGAACTCCGAGGCCAGGCTGGTCTTGCCGTACCCCGCCCCCGCGGCCAGGACCACCCCAGGGCTTCCCTGGAAGGCCGCCTCCACCAGGCGGATGGGGCGGAACCGCCGCACCTCCTTGGCCGTGCGGGGAGGGAGGAGCCTCGAGGGGGGCACCGGATAGGGCACGCCTTCATTCTGCCCCAAAGGGGGCCGGGAGCAGCGTGTAACGGGCGTGTAACGCCCCTTCCCTACCCTGAGGACAGATGTTCGTGCGGAGCCTGGGCGTGTACCTGCCAGAGGGGCGGATGGGGGCCGAGGAGATCGCCCACCGGTCCGGCCTGCCCCCTGAGGTGGTGCGGGAGAAACTGGGCATTCTGGAAAAGCCCATCCCCGGCCCGGAGGACCACCCCGCAGCCATGGCCGCCTGGGCCGCCCAAAGGGCCCTGGCGGCGGCGGGCCTGGAGGGCGGGGCGGTGGACTGGGTGCTCTCCATGGTGGAGGAGCACAAGGACTACCCGGTCTGGGCCACCGCCCCCTACCTGGCCCGGGCTGTGGGGGCCTGGGAGGCCAAGGGGTTGGACCTCAACCAGAAGTGTGCCTCCCTCATGGGGGCCCTGGAGGTGGCCCGGGGGCTTTTCGCCACCCGGAAGGAGGTGAGGGTGGTCCTGGTGGCGGGGGGCTACCGCAACGGGGATCTGGTGGACTACCAGGACCCCCACACCCGCTTCCTATACGACCTGGCCGCGGGAGGGGGGGCCCTGGTCCTCACCCGGGAAGGGCCGGGCCTCAGGCTTCTGGGGCTGGCCCACCGCATGGACCCCCTCCTGGCCTTGGCCGTCAAGGTGCCCGTGGGGGGGACGCGGCGGCCACTCACCCCGGAAACCCTGGGAGAGTACCGCCTCAGGGTGGAGGACCCTGAGGGGATGAAGCGGAGGCTGGACGCCACCTCCATCCCAAGCTTCCTGGAGGTGGTGCGGGAGGCCCTGGCCGAGGCGGGCTACACCCAGGCGGACCTGGACTACCTGGCCCTTTTGCACATGAAGCGCTCCGCCCACCGGGCGGTGCTGGAGGGGCTTGGCCTCGGGGAGGAGCAGTCCTTCTACCTGGAGCGCTTCGGCCACCTGGGGCAGCTGGACCCCATCCTCTCCCTGAAGCTGGCCTGGGAAAGGGGGCTCCTGCGGGAGGGGAGCCTGGTGGGCCTGGCGGCCGCGGGGGTGGGGTACTTCTACGGGGCGGCGGTGCTCCGCCTGGAAGGAGGGCTTTGTGCTTGAGGCCAACTGGCTGGGCCGCCTGGCCCGGTACCACCCCGAAAGGCGGGCCGTGTGGTTCCGGGATGGCTGGCTCACCTACGCCGAGCTCTACCGGCGGGCCAGGAAGGCGGCGGGGTTTTTGCAGGCCCTGGGGGTGGGAAAGGGCGACCGGGTGGGCCTCCTTTCCTGGAACCACCCCGCCTACCTGGACCTCCTCTTCGCCGGGCCCCTCCTCGGCCACATCCTCACCCCCTTCAACCACCGCTTAAGCCTCACGGAGCTCAAGGCCCTCCACGCCTACAGCGAACCCAAGGTGCTCCTCTACGGCGAGGGCTTCGCCGAGGCCGCCAAGGCCCTGGACCCAGAGGCCCTTCCCCTCGAGGCCCTCCTGGAGGGGGAAGAGGCCCCGGAGGAGGTCCGGGTGGGGCTGGAAGACCCTGCCCTCCTCCTCTTCACCGGAGGCACCACGGGCCTGCCCAAGGGGGCCCTGATCCCCTACCGCCAGCTCCTCCTCAACGCGGTGAACACCGCCTTCGCCTGGGGGCTTTCCCGGGAGGACCGCTACATCCTGGCCACCCCCATGTTCCACGCGGCCCTCAACGCCCTGGCCACCCCCCTCCTCTACCTGGGGGGAGAGGTGGTGCTCATGGAGCGCTTCCGCCCCGAGGAGTACCTGGCCCTCCTAGAGGCCCACCGGCCCACGGTCCTCTTCCTGGTGCCCACCATGTACCAGATGCTCCTGGAGACCCCGGGGTTTGGGGAGGCCGACCTCTCCTCCGTGCGCTTCGCCATCTCCGGGGGAGCCCCCTGCCCCGCCCCGGTGCGGGAGGCCTTCCGGGCCAAGGGGGTACGCTTCAAGCAGGGGTACGGGCTCACGGAGTGCGGGGTGAACTGCTTCACCTTTGAGGTGGAGGAAGCCGAGGCCCACCCCGAAAGCGTGGGCCGGCCCATGCCCCACCTCTGGGCCCGCCTGGTGCGGGAGGACGGCCGGGAAGCGGGGGTGGGGGAGGCGGGGGAGCTCTGGCTTTCGGGGAGCGTGGTGATGCTGGGGTACTTCCGCCGCCCGGAGGAGAACGAAAAGGTCTTCGCCTTTGACGGGGAAAGGCTTTGGCTCAGAACTGGGGACCTGGCCTACCGGGACGAGGGGGGGCGGTACTACATTGCGGGCCGGCGCAAGGAAATGTTCATCTCCGGGGGGGAGAACGTCTACCCGGTGGAGGTGGAGCGGGCCCTCTACGACCACCCCGCGGTGCGGGAGGCGGCGGTGGTGGGGGTGCCGGACCCCAAATGGGGCGAGGTGGGGGCGGCCTTTGTGGCCCTGAGGACACCCTTGGACCTCGAGGCCCTCCGCACCTTCCTGAAGGGAAAGCTGGCGGGGTACAAGGTGCCCAAGTACCTCATCCTCCTGGAGGAACTCCCCAAAACCGGCCCCGGCAAGGTGCAGAAGGAGGCCCTGAAGCGGCTTTGGGAGGAGAGATATGGCCAGGCTTAGGTACAAGGTGGAGGGAGAGGGCCCGCGGGTGGTCCTCCTCAACGGCCTTTTCCAGCGCCTGGAAAGCTGGGACCCGGTGGTGCCCCACCTTGGGGGCTACACCCTCCTCCGCTACGACATGCGCGGGCAGGGGGAGAGCGAGGCCCCCGAAGGGGCCTACACCCCCGAGGTCCACGCCCAGGACCTCCTGGGGCTCCTGGAGGGGCTGGGCTGGGAGGAGGCCGCCTTGGTGGGGCTTTCCAACGGCGGGGTGGTGGCCTTAAACCTGGCCCTACTGGCCCCCAGGCGGGTGCGGGCCCTGGCCCTGGCCTGCACCACCCCCTACCTGGACGCCGCCCTGAGGGCCAAGGCGGAAAGCTGGCTTCATGCCCTAAAGACCGGGGGCACCCCTTTGCGGCTCCGGGTAGCCCTGCCCTGGGTGTATGGGGCAGGCTTCCTCAACGCCCACCCCGAGCTCCTGGCCCCCGAGGGCCTTCAGTCCCTGGCCTCCCAGGCCCCCACAGAAAGGGCCCAAGAAGGGCTCCTCCTGGGGTTCCTGGGGCTAGAGGACCTGCGCCCCCGCCTGAAAGCCCTCCGCCTCCCGGCCCTGGTCCTCTACGGGGAGGAGGACCTCCTCTTTCCCAGGCCCTACGCCCAGGCCCTGGCCGAGGCCCTTGGGGCCAGGCTCCAGGCCCTGCCCACGGGGCACGCCGCCCCCCTGGAAGACCCCCTGGCCTTCACCCGGGCGGTAAGAAGTTTTTTGGAGGAGGTGTATGCTTAGCCATCTGGAAGCGGGAAGCGGAACCCCAGTGGTCCTGATCCACGGCAACTTCGCCTGCAAGGAGTGGTGGCGGGAAGTCCTGGAAAGCCCCCCGGAAGGGGTACGCCTCCTGGCCCCTGACCTTCCCGGGTTCGGGGAAAGCCCGGCCCCCCAGGGCTTCACCCCCTCCATCCCCGCCTACGCCCAGGCCCTGAGGGACTTCCTTAAGGCCCTGGGAGCGGAGGAAGCCCTTCTGGTGGGCCACTCCCTGGGGGGCGCGGTGGCCATGGAGGCGGCCACGGAAAGGACCCCGGGCCTCCTCCTCCTCAATCCCGCCCCCCCCACGGGCTTCCCCACCCCCGAGGCCTACTACCCCATCCTGGAAAGCTACCGGGAAAACCGCGAGGCCCTGGCCCAGGCCCTGGCCGCCATGGCCCCCACCCGCAGGCCTCCCTGGTTTCCTGAGCTGGTGGCCAAGGCCCAGGGCATGCACCCCGGCCACTTCCAGGGCAACGCCCGGGCCCTGGCCGCCTGGCGGGCCCGGCCCTTCCCCGGGCCGGTCCTGGTGGTCTACGGCACCCTGGACCCCCTCATTTCCAGGGCCATGGCCGAGGCCACGGCGGCCTTCTTCCCCCGGGGCCGGTTCCTGGCCGTGGAGGGGGTGGGGCATTCCCTGAACCTGGAAAACCCCGGCCTCTTCCGGGAAATCTTGGAGGGCTTCCTCAAGGAGGTGCGCCCATGAGGTTCCAGGTGGGGGACAGGGCCAGCTACACCCAGACCCTCTCCGAGGCCCACGTGGCCCTCTTCGTGGGGGCAGTGGGGGACACTAACCCCCTCCACGTGGACGAGGCCTACGCGCAAAGGAGCCGCTTTGGTCGCCGCATCGCCCAGGGCATCCTGGTGGCCGGCCTCATCTCCACGGTGATCGGCACAAGGCTCCCTGGCACCGGGGCCATCTACCTCTCCCAGACCCTGCGCTTCCTAAAGCCCACCTACCTGGGGGACACCATCACCGCCACCGCGGTGGTGAAGGCGGTGCGGGAGCGGGAAAAGGGAGGATGCATCCTCACCCTGGACACCTTCTGCGAGAACCAGCGGGGGGAAAGGGTGATTGAGGGAGAAGCGGTGGTGCTCTACGAGGAACCCGAGGGCGCCAAGCCCTTAGGGAATGAAGGAGGTAGCCCATGAGAAAAGCACTCGGACTCTTGGTTTTCGCCCTGGGCCTGGCCTTGGCCCAGACCCCCCTCAAGGTGGGGGTCATCCTGCCCCTTTCCGGGGCCTCGGCGGTGGCGGGCAAGGCCGCCTTGAACGGCATCCAGCTGGCGGCAGACGAGGTGAACGCCCAGGGCAGGGTGCGCCTGGAGCTCGTCGTGGTGGACGACGGCACCGACCCGGCCAAGGCCGTGCCCGCCTTCACCAAGCTCATGACCGTGGACCGGGTGGACCTGGTCATTGGGGGCCTGGCCAGCGGGGTGACCTTCGCCCTCTCCGGCCCGGTGAAGCAGTACGGCCCCCTCTTCCTCTGCATCGGGGCCGCCAGCTCTGTGGTGGAGCAGGCCTTTGAGGGCTACCCCCTCTTCTTCCACTACCACCCCTGGGACTACCACAACGTGGCCGCCGCCTTGCAGTTCTTCCAATCCCTGGCCAAGGACCACGGGGCCAAAAAGGTGGCCATCCTCTACGAGGACGGGCCTTTCGGCTCCGCGGGCATCGGGGTCTACAAGCAACAGCTAGAGCGCCTGGGCTACCAGGTGCAGGCCGAGCCCTACAAGGCGGGAAGCGGCCAGTTCACCCCCATCCTCACCCGCTTCCGGGCCTTCGCCCCCGACATCCTCTACTGGATCGGCTACGACGTGGACGCCCTGCCCATCGCCACCCAGACCCGGCAGGTGGGCCTCAGGCCCAAGCTCATCTACGGGGCTCCCCCCTCCTGGCCCATCGGCTTTGAGAAAAACCCGCTTTCCAACGACGTGGCGGGCATGACCGCCTGGTTGCCCACGGTGCCCAACGCGGAGTCCCGCCGCTTCGTGGACGCTTACCGCAAGAAGTACGGGGAGCTCACCGAGGAGTACATGGCCCCCATGGGCTACACCATCGTGAAGAGCCTGGCCTTGGCGTTGGAAAGGGCGGGGAGTGCGGACAAAAACCGCATCGCCGAGGCCCTGGCCGGCCTCCGGATGAACACCCCCTTCGGCCCCCTGGCCTTTAAGCCCTCGGACACGGGCAGGACCAAGTACCAGGGATTCGGCCCGGAGATCTGGTTCCAGTTCCAGTACCTGGAGGGCAGCCGCCGTCCGGTCTTCCCCAAGGACAAGGCGGCACGCCCCCTCCGCTACCCCGGGGAGTACTACCTGCGGTAAGGCGATAGGGCCATGGAGCTCCTCCTGCAGACCCTCCTTAACGGCCTGCTCATGGCCGGGGTCTACGCCCTGGTGGCCACCGGCCTAGCCCTCTCCTTGGGGGTGGTGGGCATCGTGAACTTCGCCCACGGGGAGTTCCTGATGCTGGGGGCCTTCCTCTCCTACCTCCTCTTCGCCTTCCGGGGTCTGGACCCCCTCTTCGCCCTAGGGCTGGCCTTTCTTGCTGCCTTCTTGGTGGGGGCCCTCACCTACTGGGGGCTCATCCGCCCGGTGCTGAAGGCCCCGGAGCTCAACCAGATGCTCCTCACCTTCGGCCTCTCCATCCTGTTGCAGAACCTGGCCCTCCTCCTCTTCGGCGCCGACACCCGGGTGGTGGCCCCGCCCTACCAGGCGGCCACCCTGGCCCTGGGGCCCTTCTTTCTGGGGGCGGTGCCCCTGGGGGCCTTCCTCCTCTCCTTAGCCCTCCTTCTTTCCCTGCAACTTTTCCTCACCCGAAGCCGCCTGGGCCTGGCGGTGCGGGCCGTGGCGCAAAACCGCCTGGCCCCGGGGCTTCTGGGGATTGAGGCTGAAGGGGTTTACCTCCTGGCCTTCGGCCTGGCGGCCGCCCTGGCCGGGGTGGCAGGGGTGATGCTCTCGGTGATGCTCTACGCCAGCCCCAGCGTGGGCTTCCTCTTCACCCTCAAGTCCTTCGCCATCGTGGCCCTGGCAGGCCTAGGCAACCTCAAGGGGGTGGTACCTGCGGCCTTGGTCCTGGCCCTGGCCGAGGCCCTGGTGAGCACCTACCTCCCCGGAGGCGGGGGTCTGGTGGAGGCGGTCTTCTTCCTGGTGCTCTTCCTGGCCCTGGTGGGCCGGGCCTGGAGGGGGGCATGAGGGGCATCCTGGGCCTGCTCCTCCTCTTTGCCCTTCTGCCCTTCCTGCCCCTGGGGGCCTGGGGCGCCTTCCTCCTGGACGTGGGGCTTTTCATCCTCCTCTTCACCGCCTTGGCCCTCTCCTGGGACCTGGTGGCCCGCACCGGCCAGCTCTCCTTGGCCCACGGGGCCTTCTTCGGCCTAGGGGCCTACGGGGCAGGGCTCATGGTGCCCCACCTGGGCACCCTGCCCGCCCTCCTCCTGGGGAGCCTGCTGGCCGGGGCCGGAGCCCTCCTTCTGGGCTCGGTGACCCTGAGGCTCCATGGCCTCTACTTCGCCATCGCCAGCCTGGCCTTCAGCGAGGTGCTCCGCACCATGGCCCTCAAGCTCCCCTTCACCGGGGGGCCCATCGGCCTGCCCGTGCCCCCGCCTTTTGGGGGAGGCTGGCCCCTGGCCAGCTACTACCTGGCCTTCGCCGTCTTGCTCCTGGCGGTGGCCCTGAGCCTGTGGGCCGAGCGGAGCTCCTTCCGCCTGGCCCAGGCGGCCACAAGGCAGTCCGAGGCCGTGGCCCGGGTCCTGGGGGTGCGGGTGGTGCGGGTCAAGCTCCTCTCCCTCCTCCTGGGGAGCCTGGTGGCGGGGCTCGCCGGCGGGGTGTACGCCATGAAGGCCCTTTTCCTGAACCCCTACGAGGCCTTCAGCCTGGGGCGGGCGGTGGAGGCCCTGGTGATTCCCATCTTCGGCGGGCTTTACTCCACCCTGGGGCCCCTCCTTGGGGGGGTGGTCCTGGTGGGGCTGGAGCAGGCCCTGAGGCTTTGGATCCAGGAGGGGTATCTGGTGGTCTACGGCGCCCTCCTCATCCTGGCCATCCTCTTTTTGCCTCGAGGCCTCCTCGGCCTCTTGGGAGGGCGGCGTGGCTAGGGTCCTGGAGGTGCAAGGGGTGAGCAAGCGCTTTCTGGGCCTTCTGGCCCTAAAGGAGGTGAGCCTGCACCTGGAGGAGGGGGAGATCCTGGCGGTGATCGGCCCCAATGGGGCCGGCAAGAGCACCCTTCTGAACGTGATCTCAGGCCTCCTGCGCCCGGATGGCGGGGAGGTGCGGCTTCTGGGCCGGCCCATCACCCGCCTCTCCCCCGAGGCCCGCACCCACCTGGGGCTGGGCCGGGCCTTCCAGATCGTCCAGCCCCTGCCCGAGCTTTCGGTGCGGGAAAACCTCCTGGTGGGGGCCCTCTTCGGCAAGCCAGGGACTTCCAAAAAGGCGGCCGAGGCCTGGGTGGAGGAGGTGCTGGCCCTCACCGGCCTCGAGGCCCGGGCCGAGGCCCCCGCGGGGGAGCTCACCCTCTTGGAGGACAAGCGCCTGGAGCTGGCCCGGGCCCTGGCCACCCGGCCCCGGGTGCTCCTCCTGGACGAGGTCATGGCCGGCCTCCGCCCCAAGGAGGCCGAGGAAGCGGTGGCCCTGGTGCGCCGCATCCGGGATAGCGGGGTCTCGGTGCTCTTCATTGAACACCTGATGCCCGTGGTCAGGGCCTTGGCGGACCGGGTGGTGGTCCTGGACCACGGGGAGGTGATCGCCGAGGGCCCCTACGAAAAGGTGGCCCGGGAGGAGCGGGTACGGGAGGCCTACCTGGGGAGGGGGGCATGAGGCTCGTGGTGGAGGCCCTAGAAACCGGCTACGGCAAGGCCCAGGTCCTCTTCGGCGTGGACCTAAGGGTGGCGGAGGGGGAGCGGGTGGCCCTCCTGGGGGCCAACGGGGCGGGCAAGACCACCCTGCTCCGCACCCTCTCCGGCCTCCTGCGCCCCTGGCGGGGAAGGGTGCGGCTTGGGGAGGTGGACCTGAGGGGCCTCTCCCCCGCCAGGCGGGCCCGCCTGGGCCTGGGACACGTGCCCGAGGGGCGGCAGCTTTTCCCCCTGATGAGCGTGGAGGAGAACCTGCGCCTGGGAGCGGCCTTCCTGGCCCCCGGGCGGGAGAAGGAGGGATTTGAGCGGGTCTACGGGCTCTTCCCCCGCCTGGCCGAGCGGCGCAGGCAACTGGCCGGCACGCTCTCCGGGGGCGAGCAACAGATGCTGGCCATCGGGCGGGCCCTCATGGGCTTTCCCCGGATCCTCCTGGTGGACGAGCCCTCCTTGGGCCTCTCGCCCCGGCTGGCCGAGGAGGTCCTCCTGGCCCTGAGGGCGGTGGCCGAGGAGGGGGTGGGAGTCCTGCTGGTGGAGCAGAACGTGGCCCTATCCCTGGAGGTGGCGGAACGGGCCTACGTGATGGAGCACGGGCGCATCGTGCTGGAGGGCCCTTCCCAAGCCCTGCGCCAGGACCCCAGGGTGCGGGAGGCTTACTTGAGCCTGTAGACTGGCCGGGAGGGAAATATGGGCACGCTTTCGGGAAAAACCGCCCTCATCACCGGGGCAGGAAGCGGCATCGGGCTGGCCATCGCCCGGGCCTTTTCCCGGGAAGGAGCCAGGGTGCTGGTGCACGACGTGAAGGACATAGGCCCCCTGGCGGCAGAACTCGGGGGTGTCCCCCTCCAGGCAGACCTCTCTGAACCCGAGGCGGTGGCGGCCCTGGGGCAAAGGGCAGCGGCCGAGGGGGTGGACATCCTGGTCAACAACGCCGGGTTCCAGCACATTGACCCCGTGGAGGACTTTCCCCTGGAGACCTGGCAGCGCATGCTCCAGGTGATGCTCACCGCCCCCTTCCAGCTCATCCAGGCCCTGCTCCCCGGGATGAAGCGGAGGGGCTGGGGGAGGATCATCAACATGGCCAGCGTCCACGGCCTGGTGGCCAGCCCCTACAAAAGCGCCTACATCTCAGCCAAGCACGGGCTTTTGGGCCTCACCAAGACCGTGGCCCTCGAGGCCGGTCCCTTCGGCGTCACGGTGAACGCCATCGCCCCCGCCTACGTGCGCACCCCCCTGGTGGAGGGGCAGATCCAGGACCAGGCCCGCACCCTGGGCATCCCGGAAGGCGAGGTGGTGGAGAAGGTCTTCCTGGCCCAGGCGGCCATCAAGCGCCTCATCGCCCCCGAGGAGGTGGCCGAGCTGGCCCTCTTCCTGGCCTCCGACAGGGCCGGGGCCATCACCGGGGCGGTCTTCCCCATAGACCTGGGCTGGACGGCCCGCTAGCCCCGCACCGCCCGCAGGGGCACCCCCTCGGCCTCGGCCCAGGCCTCCCACTCCCGGGCCGTGCGCTGGGCCCAGAGCTCCAAAAGGGCCCGGTAGGCAGGGTTCTCGGGCCGGGCGGGGGTGAAGGCCGCCCCCTCCAGGTGGGGAAGGCCTGCCCTTTGGCAGAAGCGGGCCCAGAGATGGGGCTCCAGGGCCGCCAGAGCCACCTCCCCCTCCCGGGCGGGGTAGACCCCATAGCAGAGGACGGAACCGTCCAAAAAGGGCAGGGGGGGATAGGCCACCTGCCGGACAGCCTCGGAGAGGGCCACCTCAAAAACCCCTCCCCCAAGCCACAGGCCCTTCATGGCCGTGAGGGCCAGGGCGTAGGCCCCGGCCAGGTCGGCGAACTGGAAGGCCCGCCAGGGGAAGCGGGAGAGGAGGCCGGCCTCCGCCAGGTAGGTGAGGTCGTGGCCGGGGTCGGCGCGGTGGGGATAGCCCCGGAGGCGGGCATAGACCAGGCGGGGGTTGGCCCTGAGGAGGACCTCCGGCCCCAGGCCCAGCCGCTCCATCACCCCGGGGCGGTTGGACTCCAGGAGGATGGCCGCCTCCTGGACCAGGGCCAAAAGCCGCGCCCTTCCCTGCGCCTCCTTGAGGTCCAGGGTGAGGACCTCCTTGGCCCCGTTCAGAAAGCGGTAGGCCTCGGGGGCCAGGGCCAGGAGGGGGTCCCCTCCCGGGGGCTCCACCTTCAGGACGGGAAAGCCCAGGTCGGCGAGGAGCTTTCCCGCCAGGGGCCCGGGCAGGAGCCGGGTGAGGTCCAGGACCCTACCGGGGGGCCATGCGGAGGGCGCCATCCAGGCGGATCACCTCCCCATTCAGCATGGGGTTCTCCAGGATGTGGAGGACCAGAAGGGCATACTCCTCCGGGCGGCCCAGGCGCCTGGGGAAGGGCACCTGCTCGGCCAAGGAGGCCTTGGCCTTCTCGGGGAGGCCCTGGAGGAGGGGGGTGTCAAAGAGGCCCGGGGCGATGGTGACCACCCGGATGCCCCACTCGGCCAGCTCCCGGGCGGCGGGCAGGGTGAGGGCCACCACGCCCCCCTTGCTGGCCGCGTAGGCCGCCTGGCCGATCTGCCCCTCGTAGGCGGCCACGCTGGCGGTGTTCACCACCACCCCCCGCCCTCCCTCGGCGTCCGGGGGGTTTTCCCGCATCCGCCAGGCGGCCAGGCGGAGGACGTTGAAGGTGCCCACCAGGTTCACCTCCACCACCTGGCGGAAGGCCTCGAGGTCGTGGGGCCCCTCCCGGCCCAGCACCTTTCTGGCCAGACCGATTCCTGCGGCGTTCACCACGGCAAAGAGGGGGGCCTCGGCCGCTGCCACCGCCCGGGCCACGTCCCCCTCCTGGGTCACGCTGCCCTCCACGTAGGTAAGGCCCGGGTCTTCCCCCCGCCTGAGGTCCAGGACCACCACTTGGTAGCCCCTGTCCCGCAGGGCCAAAGCCGCCGCCCGCCCGAGGCCCGAGGCCCCACCCGTCACCAAGGCACTCCGCTCCATCCCTTCCCTCCTAAATCCTCTGGATGATGGTGGCCGTGGCCTGCCCGTGGCCGATGCACATCACCTGCAGGCCGAACTCCCCTCCCGTGCGCTCCAGCTCGTGGAGGAGCTTGGTCATGAGGATGGCCCCCGTAGCCCCCAGGGGGTGGCCGTGGGCGATGGCCCCGCCGTTGGGGTTCACCCGCTCGGGGTCCGGGGAAAACTCCCGCAAAAAGGCCAGGACCACGCTGGCAAAGGCCTCGTTGATCTCCATGACGTCTATGTCCTTTAGGGAAAGCCGGGCCCGCTCCAGGGCCTTGCGGGTGGCGGGGATGACCTCCAGAAGCTGCAGGGTGGGGTCTCCCGCCACCACCACCCGGGCCAGGAAGCGGGCCCGGGGGCGGAGGCCGAGGGCTTCCGCCTTGGCCCGCTCCCCAAGAAGCAGGGCCGCGGCCCCATCGGAGACCTGGCTGGCGTTGCCCGCGGTGATGACCCCGTGCTCCCGGAAGACGGGCTTCAGGGAAAGCATCCGCTCGTAGTCCACATCGGGGCGAACCCCCTCGTCCCTTTGCAGGAGGAAGGGCCTCCCCTCCGGGTCCAGGCCCTCCAGGGGGAGCATCTGGGCGGCGAAGCGCCCTTCCTCCGTGGCCCGGGCCGCCCGCTTGTGGGAGAGGTAGCCCCACTGGTCCAGCTCCTCCCGGGAGAAGCCGTAGCGCTCAGCGATGCGCTCGGCACTCTCCCCCTGATGGACCAGCTCGTAGCGCTGAAAGAGGGCCGGGTTCAGGGTGTGGAACCCGCCCCCGATGTCCGAGAACATGGGGGCCCGGGTCATGCTCTCCACCCCCCCGGCTATGGCGAAGTCCAGGTCCCCAGCGGCGATGGCCTGGGCGGCGAAGTGGACCGCCTGCTGGGAGGAGCCGCACATGCGGTTCAGGGTCACCGCGGGCACCTCCTTGGGCAGCCGGGAGAGGAGGACGGCAAGCCGCCCCAGGTTGGCCCCCTGCTCCCCGGCCTGGGTGACGCAACCCGTGACCACATCCCCGATGAGGGCCGGGTCCAGGCCGCTTCGCTCCAAAAGGGCGTCCAGCACCCGAGCGTAGAGGGCATCGGGCCGCCACGCCCTCAAGGCCCCGTTCCGCTTGCCGATGGGGGTGCGCACCGCCTCCAGGATCACCGCCTCCCTCATCCCCGCCTCCTCACAAGCTCCCGCAACACGATGAGCCTCTGGATCTCCGAGGTGCCCTCGTAAATCTGGAGCACCTTGGCGTCCCGGTAGAGCTTGGCCATGGGGTAGTCCTCGCTGTAGCCGTTGCCCCCGAAGACCTGGAGGGCCTCGGAAACCCCCCGCACGGCGGCGTCGGCGGCGAAGGCCTTGGCCATGGCAGCCTCCAGGGCGTTCTCTCCCTCCTCCGCCAAGCGGGCCGCCTTCTGGGTGAGTAGCCGGGCGGCCTCGAGGTCTATGGCCATCTCCGCCAGCTTGAAGCCCACCCCCTGGTGCTCCAGGAGAGGCTTGCCGAAGGCCTCCCGCAAGGAGGCGTAGGCCAGGGCCTCCTCCAGGGCGCGGGCCAGGAGGCCCACGGCCAAGGCGGCCACCATGGGCCGCGAGCGGTTGAAGACCCGCATGGCCAGCCGGAAGCCCTCCCGGGCCACCAGGCCCTCCTCGGGGACAAAGGCCCCCTCCAGGGCCACCTCCGCCGCGGGAGAAGCCTTCTGGCCCATCTTGGGCAGGGGCGGGCCCACCTCCACCCCCTCGCCCCGCTCCAGCAAAAAGGCAGCGATGCCCTCCCGCCCCTCCCCCACCCGGGCGAAGACCAGGAAGAAGCCCGCCTCCGGGGCGTGGCTGATCCAGGTCTTGCGGCCAAAGAGCCGGTACCCTCCCGGCACCCGCTCCGCCCGGGTACGCAAAGCGGCCACGTCCGAACCCGCTTGGGGTTCGGTGAGGGCGTAGGAGGCCACCTCCCGCCGCAGCCTGGGCACGAAGGCCCGGGCATAGGGGCTTTCCGAGAGTAAAAGGGCATCGGCCACCAGGTTGTTGAGGAGGAGGGCGGCCGCTATGCCGGGGCAGGCGTAGGCCAGCTCCTCCGCCACCACCGCCAGGGCCTCGGGGCCAAGCCCCGCCCCACCCAGGGCCTCCGGGGCCACCAGCACGGGAAACCCTATGGCCGCGGCTTCTTGGAAAAGGGGCCAGGGGAAGCGGGCCTCGCGGTCCCAGCGGGCCGCCTCAGGGAGCACCCGCTCGCGGGCAAAACGCCGGGCCAGGTCCTGAATGGCCTCTAGGCTCAAGGGGAACCTCCAGGGCAAAGTTTACCCAGTCCAAGGCCAGAGGGCAAGCCACTCAGACACGGGCCAAGCAGGGTGGGCCGAATCTCCCGCAGGGGAGACAAGCCCTATCCTGGCCCATGGGCCGCGGCCGGCTTGACTTTGCCCCCCGAACCCCTGAGGATGGGAGGGATGGACCAGCGCCGCATCCGCAACTTCTCCATCATCGCCCACGTGGACCACGGCAAGTCCACGCTGGCCGACCGTATCCTGCAGATGACCCATGCGGTGAGCGAGCGGGAGATGCGGGAGCAGTTCCTGGACTCCTTGGAACTGGAACGGGAGCGGGGCATCACCATCAAGGCCAGCGCCGTGCGGGTGAACTACCGGGCCAAGGACGGACAGACCTACACCTTCCACCTCATTGACACCCCCGGGCACGTGGACTTCACCTACGAGGTCTCCCGGGCCCTGGCGGCGGTGGAGGGGGTCTTGCTGGTGGTGGACGCCACCCAGGGGGTGGAGGCCCAGACCATCGCTAACTTCTACCTGGCCCTGGAGCACCAGCACACCATCATTCCCGTCATCAACAAGATTGACCTCCCCAACGCCCGGCCCCTGGAGGTGGCCCTGGAGGTGGAGGAGGTCTTGGGCCTGCCGGCCGACGAGGCCATCTTCGCCTCAGGGAAGACGGGGGAAGGGGTGGAGGAAATCCTGGAGGCCATCGTCCAGCGCATCCCCCCACCCCAGGGGGACCCCGAGGCCCCCCTCAAGGCCCTCATCTTTGACTCCCTCTACGACGCCTACCAGGGGGTGATCCCCTACCTCCGGCTCTTCGCGGGGCAGGTACGCCCCGGGGACCGCATCCGCATCTGGTCCACGGGGAAGGAGTTCACCGTGGACAAGGTGGGGGTCTTCACCCCTCAGGGCCTGGTGCCCACCGAGGCCCTCACCGCCGGGGAGGTGGGGTGGCTGGTGGCCGCCATCCGCGACATCCACGACGTGCAGGTGGGGGACACCATCACCCACGCCCACCGCCCCACCGACGCCCCCTACCCCGGCTTCCGCCCCGCCAAGCCCGTGGTCTTCGCCGGGCTTTACCCGGTGGAATCGGGGGACTACGGCAAGCTCCGGGACGCCCTGGAAAAGCTCAAGCTCAACGATGCCGCCCTCTCCTTTGAGCCCGAAACCTCCACCGCCTTGGGCTTCGGCTTCCGCTGCGGCTTCCTGGGACTTCTGCACGCGGAGATCGTGCAGGAGAGGCTGGAGCGGGAGTTCGGCCTCTCCCTCATCGCCACCGCCCCTAGCGTGGTCTACCGGGTGCGCCTCAAGGGGGGAGAGGAACTGGAGATCCACAACCCCGCCGACCTCCCCGACCCCACCAAGATAGAAGAGGTCCTGGAACCCTACGTGAAGCTCACCATCTTCACCCCTGAGGAGTACGTGGGCGCCATCATGCAGCTGGTGCAGGAGAAGCGCGGCCGCCTGGTGAGCATGAACTACCTGCCGGGCTCCCAGAAGCGGGTGGAGCTGGTCTACGAGGCCCCCTTCGCCGAAATCCTCTACGACTTCCACGACCGCCTAAAAAGCCTCTCCCGGGGCTACGCCTCCATGGATTACGAGCAGATGGGCTACCAGCCCGGGGACCTGGTGAAGGTGAACGTCCTGGTGCACGGGGAACCCGTGGACGCCCTCACCTTCATCGCCCACCGGGAGAAGGCCTACGCCATGGCCCGGGCCATCGTGGACAAGCTGGCCGAGGTGATCCCCCGCCAGCTCTTTGAGGTGCCCATCCAGGCGGCCATCGGGGGCAAGATCATCGCCCGGGCCACGGTGAAGGCCCTGCGCAAGGACGTGCTGGCCAAGTGCTACGGCGGGGACGTCACCCGCAAGAAGAAGCTCCTGGAGAAGCAGAAGGAGGGCAAGAAGCGGCTCAAGGCCATCGGCAAGGTGGAAGTGCCCCAAGAGGCCTTCCTGGCGGTGCTCTCGGCGGGACGGGATGAGCCTTAGGGCAAGGCTGGCCCTGGTCATCGCCCTCTTGGCCTTTTTGCCCAACCTGGTCCTGGCCCTCACCCTTGGCCTCATGGGGGAGGGGCCCTGGCTACCCCTCCTCCTCTGGCTCCTCTTCCTGGCCCTGGTCTCCGCTCTGGTGGGGTACTTCCTGGCCCGGGGCCTCCTGAGACCCTTGGAGGAACTCACCCGGGCCCTGGCCTACCTCTCCTTGCGGGAGGGGCCGGTGAGCGAGCTCCGCCTTCCCCCCAGCCGGGGAACCCCCCCGGAGGAGGTGGCCCTTCTCCGCCGCCGCTTCACCGAACTCCTGGAGCGCCTCAAGGGACTTTTGGAGGCCCGGGAAGCCTTCTACGCCACCTTGGCCCACGACCTCAAGACCCCCCTCCTCTCCGCCATCCGCGCCCTGGCCTACCTGGAGAAGGCCGACGACCTGGGGCGGGAAAAGCGGGTAGCCCTCCTCCACCAGCTCAAGGAGGAGCTGGAGCGGGGCTATCGGCTGGTGGAGAACCTCCTGGCCCTCTCCCGCACGGAGACCCGCCCGCCCCAAGGGGAGACCCTGAACCTGAGGGCCCTAGCGGAGGACCTCCTCCTGCGCTACCGGGAAACGGCAGCGGCCAGGGGGCTGCGGCTTGGGCTGGAAGGGGCCGGCCTGGGCCGGGGGGAGCGCCTTTTGGTGGAGCGGGCCCTGGCCAACCTCCTGGAGAACGCCCTGCGCCACGCCCGGACCCAGGTCCGGGTACGGGTGGAGCCCGGGGCCCTGGAGGTGGAAGACGATGGCCCCGGGCTTCCCCTGCCCCTGGAGGCCCTGGTCCAGCCCTTCCGCCAGGGGACGGGGCACCGGGGAAGCTTCGGGCTTGGCCTCTATACCGCGGCCCGGGTAGCCGAGGCCCATGGGGGGCGGCTCCTAGCCCCCCCCGGGCAACTGGGCGGGGCCCGCCTGCGGCTGGAACTGGGTCCCCCTAGTCCATGACGGGGGGAATCTGCCGCACCCAGAGGATGTAGGAGAGGTACTCCAGGTACCTCAGGGGGGGCTCGGAAAGGGGACGATCCATTTCCAGGCTCATCATGGCCTCCCCGCCCCGCTTCTTGCGGCTCACGGTGAGGTGGGCGATGTTCACCTCGTCGTCCGCCAGGATGCGGGCCACCCGGGCCACCACCCCTGGGGTGTCCACGTTGCGGATCACCAGGGTGGGCATGGCCCCGGTGATGCGCACCTCAAACCCCTCCAGGTCAAAGATGCGCACCAGGCCGCCGCCCAAGGAGCTTCCCGTCACGGTAAGCCGCTCCTTCTCCCCCTCCAGCACCATGCGCACGGTGTTGGGGTGGACGTCCCCCAGCTCCACCTCCTTGAAGACCACCTCCACCCCCTCCCGTTCCGCCAAGGCCAGGCTTTCCTTGAGGCGCTCGTCCTCGGGCCTCAGGCCTAGGACGCCCGCGGCCAGGGCCAGGTGGGTGCCGTGCCCCTTGCCGGTCTTGGCAAAGGAGCCGTGCAGGCCGAACTCCACCCGCTTGGGCTTCTCCCCCAGAAGGTAGCGGGCCAGAAGCGCCAGCCGGCAGGCCCCGGCGGTGTGGCTGGAGGAGGGTCCCACCATCACCGGCCCGATCATGTCCAGTAGACCCATGCCTGTAGAATAACGCCATGCGCGTCCTCCCGGCGCTGGCCTTTCTGGGCCTCGTGGCCCTGGGCCAAACCCTCATCCTTCCAGAACGGATCCAGGTGGGCGAGCCCCTCCTCCTCCAAGGCAAGGACCTTCCCCAAGGGCGCTTTCCCCTGCGGGTGGAGGGGCCCGAAGGGGTCCAGTCCCAGGAGGTGGCCGTGCAGGGGGGAGCCTTCCGCCTGGAGCTGGTCCCCAAGGCCCCCGGGGAGTACCGCGTCCAGCTCTCCCTGCCCGGGGGTCCCCTGGAGGGGCGGGTTAGCGTTCTGCCCGCCGCCGCCCCTGAGCTCACCCCCGAGGGGGTAAGGCTCCCCTGGGGTCTCCTCCCCCTGCCCCCAGGGGCCTGGCTGGGCCCCCTGGTCCAGGGGGAGAAGGTTTACCTGGCCCAGGGGCTTCTGGTGGTGGAGGCCAGCCTAAAGGCCCCGGGGGTACGCTTCCACTTCGCCCCAGCCCGCGTGCTGGCCCTCAGGCCCGGCCCGGAGGCCCTTCTGGAGGGGGAACGGGTGCTTTCCATCCCCTTTCCCCTGGTGCCCTTTGAGGGGAGCGAAAAAGATCTGGAGGCCCTCAGGCCCCTCCTCGAGGCCCTCACTCCCCCCAAGCCCTGGCCCTACTTCGCCTACTGGACCCAGGACCCCGCCTCCTTGACCCTAGAGGACCTGGAGGCCTACGGCCAGGACCTCCTGGCCCGGCACCACCGGCCGGAGCTCTTCTTCGGCCTAACCGGGGTGCGCCGCATGGCCGAGGTCTCCCGGGCCCTGCGCACCCAGGACCCGGAACAGGCCTTCCTGCTGGCCGAAGCCCTCCTGCGCTACACCCCGCTTTTCCCAGACTCTCTGGTCTTTTTCCGGGAAACCGCCGAGTTCCTCGAGGCCCAGGGCCACCCCGCTCGGGCCCTCCGCTTCCGGGAGGCGGAGAAGGTGCTCCGCACCTGGCTCCCCCCCGACCTCTCCTTCCTCCCCCCCGTCCTCTGGACCCTGGGCCTGGCCTACCTGGGCCTCTTCCTCTACCTCTTCGCCTTCTACCTGCCTGCCCAGCTTCGGGACCTGCGGGCCCTCGGGGGGTATCTGGGGGGGTTCTGGCGCCATCCTCTCCTGCGCCTCAGGCACCTCCACCTGGCCTACGCCAGCCTGGGGGAGCGCCTCCTGGCCCTTTTGCTCCTCCTGGCCCTGGGGTCGGGATTCCTCCTCTATGGGCTGGATGCCCAGGTGCGCTCCCGCCTCCTCGCTCCCCCTTTGGACCGGGGTAGCCTGCGCACCCAGGCGGCCCTGGACTGGCTCCGCACCCTCCCCCCCACCCCGGGGACCAGGGCCCTCCTGGGCTACGCCCTCCTGCCCCAGGCCCCCAAGGAGGCCAAGGTCCTCCTCCAGGAGGCCTCCTGGCCCTTTGCCCTGGCCCTACGGGGGGATGAGGCCTCCCTGAAGGAGGCCTACGGGAAGGCACCCCTCGAGGGGCCCATCCGAAGCACCCTCGGCCTGGGCCAAGACCCCTGGGGGGCGCGGGAGCCAGGACCGAGCCAGCGCACCCTCTACCTGGCCCTCCTCCAGGTGGAGCTCGGGCACTTCCTGGAGGACCCCTTGCGCACCTTCCTGGACCTACCCACTCCCCTCCCGGACGGGGCCAAGCCCTGGGTCTTCCTGGGGCTTCTCCTTCTCCTCCTCTACCACCTCCTGACCTTCCTCCTGCCCCGGCGCAAGGGGGCCATCCCCCCCGCCTGGGCCCTGGGGGTGCGGCTCCTGGTGCCGGGGAGCCTGGGCTTCGCCGGGGGGGTTGGCCTGGCCCTTCTCCTCCTGGCCGCCTACGGCCTCCTGAACCTCCTCCAGGACCGGGGGCCCTCCCTCCTCCTCCTGGCCTACGGCCTGCACCTCCTCGGGGTAGTCTGGAGCCTGAGGAGGACGGCATGATCCTGCCCCCCATCCCCACCCCCTTTGACCGGCAAGGCCGCCTGGACCCCGGGGCCTTCCGGGAGCTGGCCCAGGCCCTGGAACCCCTGGTGGACGGGCTTCTCGTCTATGGCTCCAACGGGGAAGGGGTCCACCTGACCCCCGAGGAGCGGGCCCAGGGGCTCCGGGCCCTGGCCCCAACCAAACCCTTCCTGGTGGGCCTCATGGAGGAGACCCTGCCCCAGGCGGAAGGGGCGCTCCAGGAGGCCCGGGCGGCGGGGGCCATGGCCCTCCTGGCCACGCCCCCCCGCTACTACCACGGGAGCCTTGGGGAGGGGCTTCTCCGCTACTACCAGGCCCTGGCGGAGGGCACGCCCCTTTTCCTCTACCACGTGCCCCAGAACACCCGGGTGGACCTGCCCCTCAGTGCGGTGGAAGCCCTGGCCGAGCACCCCAACATCCTGGGCATCAAGGACTCCAGCGGGGACCTCCACCGCCTGGCCTTCTACCAGGCCCGCCTGAAGGGCTTCCGCGTCTTCACCGGCCACGCCCCCACCTTCCTCGGGGCCTTGGCCTTGAGGGCAGAGGGGGGGATTCTGGCGGCGGCCAACCTGGCCCCCCGGGCCTACCGGGCCCTCCTGGAGCACTTCCGGGCCGGAAGAATGGCCGAGGCCATGGAGCTCCAGAAGCGGCTTTTCCCCTTGGGGGACCTGCTCTCCCGCGGGGGGGTGCCCCTTCTGAAGCAGGCCCTGCGCCACCTGGGCCTGCCCGCGGGCTACCCCAGGCCCCCCTACCCCCAGGAAAGCCCCCTTTGGGGAAGCTTCCTGCCGGTCCTGGAAAGCCTTAGGGAGGAGGGATGGCTCCTCTGAGGCTTCTCCTTCTCCTCGTCCTCCTCAGCGCCTGCGCCCCCAGGCCCCTCCCTCCCGAGGCCCGGCTCCTGGGGGCGGAGGTGCGGGGGCTGGAGCTGAGCCCGGGCCCTGCCCTCCTCCTGGCCCTGCGGGTGGAGTTGCAAAACCCTAACCCTTTCCCTCTTCCCCTGGCGGCCCTGGGGGCCCGGCTACGGGTGGGGGAGGTGGTGGTCCCCCTGGACCTCACCCTGGCTCCGGGGCGCCAGGAGGAAGCCCTCCTCGTCCGCCTCACCCCCCAGGCGGCCCTGGCCACCGTCCAGGCCCTCCTCTCCCGGGAAGGGGTCCTGGTGGCCCTCGAGGGGCGCACCCTGGGGCAGGAACTCACCTTCTTCCGTACCCGGGTGGCCCTGCCCCTGGAACCCCTTAGGGTGCGCCGGGCCGGGGTGAACCTCTACCTGGAAAACCCCAACCCCATCCCCTTGAAGGCCGAGGGGAGCCTCCTCTTCCTGGGCCAGCGCCTCTCGGTGCGGGCCGACCTCCCCGCCCGGGGGGAGGCCCGGCTCCAGGTGGTGGGCCTCCGCCCGGGGCTGGAACGGGGAGGGGGACGGCTGGAGCTCACCCTGGAGGTCCCCGGCTTCACCCGCTTCTCCCTGGAGCTCCCCCTCTAGGCGGGTAGAGGTGGCAGGCCACCCCGTGGCCCGCCTCCACCTCCGGGCTGGCCTTGAGTTGCAGGACCGCTGCACCCCCGCGCAGGACCCCTACTTCCTCAAGGCCCTGGAGTGGCTGGCCCAGGCCTCCCCTTAGAGGCGGAACCCCAGGGGCAAAAGCTCCCCCAGGGTGCGCACCACATGCCCCTCGGGCCCGTGGAGGACCACCTCGGTCTCGGGATGGCCGAACTCAAAGAGCACCTGGCGGCACCCCCCGCAGGGGGGAATGGGGCCCTTGGGGCTATAGACATGCACCCGGTCAATGCGACGCTTACCCGCCAGGACCATGGCGGCCACCGCGTTGCGCTCCGCGCACTGGGAGAGGGGGAAGGCCGCGTTCTCCACGTTCACCCCCAAAAAGGCCTCCCCTTCCGCCTCTACCAGGGCCACCACGGGGAAGCCCGAATAGGGGGCGTAGGCCCGGGGCACGTGGGCCTTTAAGAGCTCCCTAATCCTCTCCATGCTCCACCAGCCGCTCCACCCGCACCCGCTCTATGCGGCGCTGGTCCGCGCTTTCCACCACGAAGCGGAACCCCTGCCACTCCACGCTCTCCCCCACCCCCGGGATGCGGCCAAACCGTTCGTAGAGGAAGCCGGAAAGGGTGTCGTACTCCCCCTCGGGCAACTCCACCCCCAGGGCCTCGGAGACCTCGTCCACGGGGGTCTGGGCTTGGATGGAAAGGGTACCGTCGGGCAGGTGGCGTATGGGGGCGTCCTCGGGCTCGTCGGTCTCATCGTAGATCTCCCCCACGATCTCCTCCATCACGTCCTCCAGGGTGACCAAGCCGGCGGTGCCCCCGAACTCGTCCACCACGATGGCCATGTGCACCTTTCGGCGGCGAAGCTCCCGCAGGAGGGACCAGGCGTCCATGTTCTCGGGGACGAAGTAGGGGGGGTGGGCGATGGAGGCCACCGTCCGGCCCCTAAGGTCCTCCTCGCAGTAGTAGTCCAGGAGGTCCTTGGCGTAGGCGATGCCCACGATGTGGTCCACGCTCTCCCGGTAGACGGGCACCCGGCTGTAGCGGTGCTCGCGGAAGAGGTGGAGGAGGTCCTCCAGGCTGGCCCCCGCCTCGATGGCCACCATCTCCACCCGGGGGGTCATGATCTCCCGCACCGGGGTCTCCTCCAGCTCCAGGATGGAGTGGATCATCTCCTCCTCCTGGGCCTCAATGGTCCCCGACTCCTCCGCCCCCGCCAGGATGAGCTTGAGCTCGTGCTCTGAGACCAGGGGGGTGTTCCGGGGCTCCAGGCCTAGGAGCCGCAGGAGGAAGCCCGAGACCAGGCTGAAAAAGCGGCCCACGGGGTAGAGAAGGACGGAGAAGAGGTAGATGGGCCAGGCAGCCACCCGGGCCAGCCCCTCCGCGTGGTGGACCGCCAGGGACTTGGGGGTGATCTCGCCAAAGAAGAGGACCAAAAAGGTCATGACCCCGGTGGCCAGCCCCACCCCCACGGAGCCGAAGGCCCGGGTGGCCAGATCGGTGACCAGGGCGGTGGCGGCGATGTTCACCAGGTTGTTGCCCACCAGGATGGTGGTGAGGAAGCGGGTGATGTCCTTGGCCAGAAGGCGGAAGGGCCCCCCACGGGTCTCGGAAAGCTCCCGCACCTTCCAGGGGTAGAGGGTGGTGAAGGCGGTCTCGCTGGCGGAGAAAAAGGCGGAAAGCCCCAGGAGAAGGACCAAAAGAAAAAGGTCCCCAGGGCTTGGGGCTTGGGTCTGGGCCAGGGCTAGGGAACCGAAGGGAAGGAGGAAGAGCCACCGACTGGGAGGTCTGTCCATATCACCTGGGGCCATTGTACACCAGGCGCTCTGGCCAGGGGCGGAGTGTGGGCCTCACCCCGGTTTTCTCTTTATGGATATGCCCCCTTTTCGGATATTCACCTGCGTACTCACCTCACGCCACCGCCCGCAACNCCCGGGTGATGGGCAGACCCGCCTGCCCAAGAAGCTGGGCCACCACGCTCCAGGCCATCACCCAAGCTTCCACTTGCAGGGCCACCGCCTTCAGCCCCCGT
>NZ_AQWU01000063.1 GCF_000376265.1 Thermus igniterrae ATCC 700962 | reverse complement strand
CGGCGGCTTGCCAAGGACTACGAAGCTAACCCTCGGGTGAGCGAGGCCTGGGTGTATCTGGGCATGCTACGCTTGTTGGTGAAGCGGCTGGCTAGGGCCGCGTAGCTGGCCGTGGAGGACTTTTACGACAGCCTCTAAGATGGTGAGGATGCTCTTACTGCCTTCCCTTGGCCCCTTCCACATCCTGCATCCACGCTACAACGCCACCACGGTCCTGGCCCTTTTGGAGGAGGCCCGTCCCGAGGTCCTCTACCTGGCCTCCCACTCGGAGGAGGGCCTGAGGGAGGGGCTTTGGCGGGAGGAGGATCCCCTCCTCTTCCATCTCCTCCCCTGGGCCGAGGCGCGGGGGGTGGAGGTGGTGGCCCTGGACCGGGAGGCCCACCTGAAGGGGGAGGCCGAGGCCTTCCGCCAGGCCCTGGCCCAGCACCCTAGGGGGGAGCCCCACCTGGAGCGGATGCAGGCCTTTGACCAGGCCCTGCTGGACCTGCTCAGGACCCCCCTAAGCCCCGAGGTCCTGGGCTCGGAGGGGTTTTTGGCCCGGCTTAAGGGGGTCTACCAGGGCTTCGCCCAGGCCTTTGGCGAGGGCCCGGCCACGGGCTTCCGCGCCCGGCGCATGGCCCAGGTGGCCTCCCTCCTGGAAGGCCGGGAGGGAGCCGTGGTGGCCGACCTCCTGGACTACCCCTTCCTGGCCGAGCGTTTCCCCCAGGCTCTGCCCAAGGCCCACACCCCCACGGAGGCCGAGCGGGCGCGGGCCCTCATGGACCGGGCCTGGCAACTTCAGGAGGGGGACGATTGGGCGGGTTTACTGGAGGGGCTTTTCGCCATCGGCAGCCCCGAGGCCCTCTACCTGGCCGCCCAGGTCTACCTGGCCGCGGGGGAGTGGCGGGAGGCCTTGGCCCTCATGGAGGAGGTCTTCCGCATGGACTTTCAGCATCCTGGATACCTGCCGGGGTATGTCCTGGCTCGCTTCGGCCAGCTCCTGGACCTGGCGGGGGAGAGGGCGCGGGCCCTTAGGGCCTACCGGGGGGTTCTGGCCCTCTCCTGGGCCCCGGAGGAGGCCCGGGCCATCGCCCTGGCCGGGCTGAGGACGCCCTTCCGCCTGTAGGGGGCATTTGTCCTGGGGAACCCCCCCTAGGATGGGGGTATGGAGGTGGAGGTCCGCCGTGCCCGCCACGCCCTCTACCTGCACCTGGCCGCGGTGCACGCGGGGCCCCTGGGGCCGGCCCTTCTGGGCCACCCGGAGCTTGCCCCCCTTTACCCCCAGGCCTACGCCGCCTGCGGGGGGGCGGAGGGCCTGCCCTGCGCCGGGGTGGGTGGGGAGCCCCGGGTGTGCGTGGTAGGGCGGCTTGCCCACCTGGCCCGCAGCGCCCTGCGCGGGGGGAAGCGCCGCCGGGAGCAGGAGCGGGCCATGGTGGAGGGCCTGCTCCTCTGCATGGCCCATCTGGAGCGGGAGTTTCCCCCGGACTTCCGCCCGGTCCTCGAGGCCACCCGGAACCTTTTGGAGAAGGACCTAAAGTACCTCCGGGGTGAGCTTGCCCCGGAAGATTTCCTCAAGGAAGCCTAGATCAGGTGGTACATCCGGCCCAGCATGAGCATGAGGGCCACGGTGGCCGCCGAGAGGATGATCAGGATCAGCATGAAGAAGACGAAGCGCAGGTCAAAGGTCTCCCCCTCGGTGGTGAGCACCCGCGGGTTCAGGATGAGGTAGAAGAGCAGGGTGACCAGGGCCGCTCCCAAGGCGAACAGGGCAATGTAGACCATATTCTCCCCTCCTCACCCGAGGCGCAGGATGGCCTCCAGGCTTGACCTCAAGTCTACAAGCCCCACCCCGTAGGTGGGAATCCCCCGCCGCCGCCCCACCTCCCCCAGGTAGGGGCCTTCCCCCTGGGGGAGGTCCAGGGGCAGGGGTGGGCTCTCCCAGGGAGCGTAGGCCCGCACCTCCCGGTAGGTGAGGCCTGTGGGGGCCTCCACCTCCAGGGCCAGGGGCTCTCCCTCCGCCTCCAGGGGCCGCCAGCCTCCCTCGGTCTCCTTGCCCCCGGGGAAGGCCCGGCCCAGCCCTGCCCCGGGAAAGGCCAGGAGGAGCCTTTGTGGGCGCACCTGGTCCAGGAGGTGCTCCAGGGGGGCCCGGGTGGGGCCGGAAAGGGGGATTCCCTCCGCCGTGGCGGAGAGGGGGGAGGGGTCCAGGGCCAGGAGGATGCGCCCCCGGAAGGAGAGGCCGTTGAGGGCCTTGAGCACGGGAAGGGCCTCCTCGTAGGGGGCGTGGAGGAGGGTGGTGCCCCCACCCCTAGCCCCTTCCAGGTAGCAAAGCAGGGTGCCAAAGGGGTCCATGCCCGCCCGGAGGTGCTCCGAGAGGACCTCGAGGTCCAGGGAAAGCCTCTCTAGGAGGGAAGCGGCCATGCTCTCATGGTATCCTAAGCCCTGTGCGCCACCTGGTCCTCTCGGACATCCACGGGAACTGGCCCGCCCTGGAGGCCGTTCTCCAGACCGCGCCCCCCTTTGACCAGGTCCTCTTCCTGGGGGATGCCGTGGGCTACTACCCCGATGGGGACCGGGTGCTGGACTGGCTCCTTGAGGTGGGGGCGGAGTGCGTCCTGGGCAACCACGACGCCTGGCTTTTGGCCCTAGACCGCCTTCCCCTGGAGGGGCCGGTCATGGAGATCCTGGCCTGGCAGCGGGAGCGGCTTTCGGAGGAGCACCTGGAGTTTCTCGCCTCCTGGTCCTGGCAGAAGGAGGTGGAGGGGGCGCTTTTGGTCCACGGTAGCCCCTGCGACCCCTTTGAGTACCTGGACGAGCTGGAGCCTGCCCGGCAGGCCTTCGCCTGCACCGAGGCCCGCTTGGTCTTCCACGGGCACACCCACCTGGCGGGGGCCTTCCTGGAGCTCGCGGGTCCTAGGCCCTGGGTGCGCTACCAGCGCTTCACCCAGGGAGGGGAGCTCCGGCTGCCCCCCACGGTGCGGGCCCTGGTCAACCCCGGCTCCGTGGGCCAGCCCCGTGACCGCACCCCGGGGGCGGCCTTTGCCCTTTGGGAGGGGGACCGGGTGGAGTTCTTCCGGGTGGACTACCCCCTGGAGCGGGTGGGCCAGCGCATCGCGGAGGAGGGGTTTCCCCCATGGCTCTACACCCGTCTCACCCTGGGGGAATAATCGGCCACGGGGCCATCCTGGGGCTCCTGCCCCGGATAGGGGCTGCCACCCTCCTCTTCTCCGGCCCCGAGGGGGTGGGCCGGCGCACGGTGGCCCGCTGGTACGCCCTGGGGCTCAACCGGGGGTTTCCCCCGCCTCCTTTGGAGGAGCACCCCGACCTCCTGGAGATCAGCCCCAAGGAGCGGGGCCTCCGGGGCCGGGCAGAGGTGCGCCTAGAGGAGGTGGAGCCCCTCTTTGACTGGTTCGCCAGCCACCCGCGGGAGCGGGTGAAGGTGGCCATCCTGGACGCCGCCCACCTCCTCACCGAGGCTGCGGCCAACGCCCTTTTGAAGCTCCTGGAGGAGCCTCCTTCCTACGGGCGCATCGTCCTCATCGCCCCCAGCCGCGATACCCTCCTCCCCACCCTGGCCAGCCGGGCCCTGGAGGTGCCCTTCGGCCCGGTGTCCGAGGAGGCGCTAAAGTCCCTGACCCAGGACCCCGAGCTCCTGGCCTACGCCGCCGGGGCCCCGGGCCGTCTCCTTCGGGCCCTGGCCGATCCCGAGGCCTTTCGGTCCCGCATGGAGAAGGCGCGGGCCGCCTTAGGAGCCCCGCCCCTTAAACGTCTGGCCCTCCTCAAGGAGCTTCTGGGTGAGGAAGAGGGGTTTTTCGCCCTGCACGCCCTTTTGCCCTCGCGTCCTCGGGCCCTTTTGGCCCTCGAGGCCGCCCGGGAGGCCCTGGAGGGGTATGTGAGCCCCGACCTGGTCCTGGCCCGGCTCGCCTTAGACTTAGAAACATGACCGTGGGCGTCCGCTTCCGCACCCCCGTCCTCCGCTACTTCCGCTTCCAGGGGGAGCCCCCGCCCCTGGACGCCTACGTGGTGGTGCGCACCAGCCGCGGCCTGGAGGTGGGCAAGGTGCGCACCCCCCCCAAGAAGGCCCCGGAGGCCGGGGAGGTGGTGCGCCTGGCCAGCAAGGAGGACCTGGACCGGGCGGCCAGGCTCCGGGTGCGGGCGGAGGAGGCCCTCTTCTACCTCCGGGCCCGTCTGCGGGAGGAGGGGGTGGAGGCCAAGGTCTTAGGGTGCGACTTCACCCTGGATGGCCGCCACCTCTCCGTCCACTACGCCGCCCAGGAGCGAGTGAACCTCCGCCGCTTCACCCACGAGCTGGCCGAGCGCTTCCAGGCCCGGGTGGAGTTTTTGGCCGAGGGCCCCCGGGAGGAGGCCCAGTACCTGGGGACCCTGGGGGCCTGCGGCATGGAGTCCTGTTGCTCCACCTGGCTCCAGGGGTTCGCCCAGGTCTCCATCAAGCTGGCCCGGGACCAGCAACTCCCCCTGAACCCCGAGAAGATCTCCGGTCCCTGCGGCCGGCTCCTCTGCTGCCTGGTCTACGAGCACCCCGTCTACCAGGAGCTTCTGGCCGAGCTGCCCCGCAAAAACGCCCGGGCCTGTACCCGCGAGGGGGTCTGCGGCAAAGTGCACAAGCTCAACCCCCTCAAGGGGACGGTGGAGCTCCTCCTGGAGGACGGCAAGACCCTGGAGGTGGGCAAGGAGGAGCTGGCCTGAGGCGGGTGTCCCATGACCCAGGCCGAGGCCTTCGCCGGGAGGGTGCGGCGCCTGGTGCGGAACCGCCAGGGCACCGAGGCCCAGGTCTGGCTGGAGGCAGGCTTCTTGTACCTGCGGGCGGACGGCCACGCCCGCTTCGCCCGGGGGGAGGGGGCGGACCTCCTCCAGGGCTTCGCCCTCCTGCGGGACGGGGTGGAGCTGGCCTTTGTTGATGGGAGCCGTCTTTGGCTCCGCCACCGCCTGGGGCGCCTGGAGAAGCGGTGGGGCTACTTCTCGTAGGGCCTGCCCACCGCCGCCGGCGGGCGGCTACGGCCGATGAAGCCTGCCAGCACCAGCACGGTGACCACGTAGGGGAAGGCCTGCACCAGCACCGCAGGCAGGATCTCCGTGCCCTGGAGCTGGATGGCCAGGGCGCTGGCGAAGCCGAAGAGCAGGGTGGAGCCCAGGATGCCCAGGGGGTGCCACTTGCCGAAGATCATGGCCGCCAGGGCGATGAAGCCCAGGCCGGCCGACATCCCCCGGACGAACTGGTTCAGGAAGCCGATGGCCAGGTAGGCCCCCGCCATCCCCGCCAGGACCCCGGAGAGGAGCACCCCGATGTAGCGCATCCGGTGGACGTTCACCCCCAGGGTGTCCGCGGCCTCGGGGTGCTCCCCCACCGCCCGGAGGCGGAGGCCAAAAGGGGTTTTGAAGAGGACCCACCAGGAGAGGGGCACCAGGAGGAAGGCCAGGTAGACCAGGGGGGAGAGGGCGAAGCCCTCGGGCCCCCAGAGGGGCAGGCGGTTCACCACCTCCTTGGAGTTGGTGGCGTTGCCGTAGAAGTAGGTGAGGACCAGGCTGGGGGCCCCCAGGGCCAGGAGGTTGATGGCCGTGGCGCTGATGATCTGGTCCGCCCGGTAGCGGATGGAGACCACGGCGTGCACCAGGGCCACCAGCCCCCCCACGGCCATGGCGGAAAGCACCCCCACCCAGGGGAGCCAGGGGTGGGGCCCAGGACCCAGGGCGTTTTCCACCCGCTCCACCACCACCGCCGCCGTCAGGGCTCCGAAGAGGATGATGCCCTCGAGGGCGATGTTCACCACCCCGCTCCGCTCGGAGAACATCCCCCCTAAGGCGGTGAAGAGCAGGGGGGTGGTTTGGCGCAGGGTGGAAAGGAAGAGGGCCGTCCAGAAGGCCGTGTCCAGGTTCATCGGCGCACCTCCTTGGCCTCCTCGGCCCCCCGCCGGGCGGCCTCGGCCTTGAGTTCCACCTCCGCCGCCCGCAGGGGATCGGTGAAGTAGCGGGGCAAAAAGCCCCCCGCGGCGATGAAGAGCACCACCAGGGCCTGGAGCACCGCCACCAGCTCCCGGCTGATGCCCAGCTGCAGGTTCACCTGCAGCCCCCCCGTGAGGAGGATGCCAAAAAGCCAGGCGGCCAGGCCCACCCCCACCGGGGTGTTCTGCCCCATGAGGGCCACGGCGATGCCGTCAAAGCCCACCGAGTAGGGAAGGGCCTGCTTCAGGCGGTACTCGTCAATCCCGCCCCCCAGCACGTAGTGGGTGGCGGCCAGTCCCGCCAGGGCCCCCGCCAGGAACATGATGAGGACCACCTTCCTGCCCGCCAGCACCCCCCCGTACTCCGCCGCCTTGGGGGCCAGGCCCATGGCCCTGAGCTCATACCCCCCTACGGTGCGGAACACGTAGAAGTGGAAGAAGAGGAGGGCCAGGAGGGCCAGGAGGAAGGCCCCGTTGAGGCGCACCGAGGTGAGGTCCGGGCCAAAGCTCACCTGGGGTCCCGGGAGAAGCCCGCCCACCACGTACCCTATCCCGGCCCCCAGGAGGCCGAAGAGCACCCGGTGGCCCAGGCTCCTTCGGGCCAGGAGGTACCCCGCCACCCCCAGGAGGAGGGCCAGGGGCAGGGCGAAGGAGAGCTCCCCCCCCGGGGCCACCAGGTCGGTCCAGTGGGGGATGCGGGCCTCGGGGCGGATCTCGTGGCTGCGGGCCTCGTAGCCCGGGTACTTGAAGGGCAGGTAGAGGGTGGAGCCGAAGAACTTGTACTCGTTGGCGGAGATGAGGAAGAGGAAGAGGCTGGCGGCGATGTAGTTCAGCATGATGGTGTTGATGACCTCGTGGGCCCCGAAGCGGGCTTTGAGCCAGCCCGGCAAAGCCCCCCATAGCCCCCCGGCCAGGGCGGCGGCCAGGATGGCCAGGGGCAGGACCAGCCACCTGGGCCCCGGCAGGTAGACCCCCACCAGCATGGCGGCGATGGCCCCCAGGATGAGCTGTCCCGGAGCCCCGATGTTGAAGAGCCCTCCGCGGAAGCCCAGGGCCACCGCCAAACCCGTGAAGATGAGGGGGGTGGCCAGGAGGAGGCTTTGCAGGAAGCCCGAGGGGTTCACCAGGGGGCTGAAGAGGAGCTGGTAGGTGTAGGTGATGAGGTCCAGCTTGAGGAGGAGGGCATGGCGCAGGTCCTGGGGCAGGGCGGGGCTTTCCCGCAGGATGGCCACGATCACCCCCCCGATCAGGGTGGCCAGGAGCAGGGAGAAGAGGGGCACCACCACCCCCCGCCGCCGCACCAGGAAGGCCAGCCCCCCGGGGGAGAAGACCCGGGCCAGGAGGAGGAGGTAGAGGCTATAGCCCAGGGTAGCGTAGCTCCCCAGGCCCAGGCTGTAGCGCCTCAGGAGGGGGCGCTCCAGGGGGGCGTTCACCTGGGCCACGCTCTGCTGGAAGAGGACGTAGCCCAAGAGGAAGAGGCCAAGCCCCAGGAGGCCCAGGGCGTAGAGGGCCTTGGTGGGGGCCTTAGTCCAGGGGGCCAACAGGGTGAGGAGGAGCCAGGCCAAGGAGAGGTAGAAGACGGCAAAGAGCCAGCCGTCCCGGTAGCCCTGGGGCAGGGTACCCTCGGGCAGGTGGTGGCCAAAGGGGTTGAGGAGGACGCCCTCCCCCCCGAAGAGGCGGTGGGGTACGGCCCAGGGCGCCAGGTACCAGAGGAGGAGGGCTATCCCGCCCCCCGCCAGGACCAGGACCCCCAGGCGCCTACGGTCCGTCAACACGCCCAAGATTGTACCCTACCCCCGTTGGTCCCAAGGGCCCCCAGGGTGCTAGACTCCCCTCGTGGCGCTTTCGCCGGAGGAAAAGGCCAAGCAGGTGCAGCGGATGTTCTCGGAGATCGCCCCGCGGTACGACCTCCTCAACCGGCTCTTGTCCTTCGGGGCCGACCTGCGCTGGCGCAAGCGGGCGGTGGCCCTGGCCCTGGAAAGGAGGCCCAGGCGCATCCTGGACCTGGCCACGGGCACGGGGGACCTGGCCCTCATGCTGAAGCGGCGGGCCCCAGAGGCCGAGGTGGTGGGGGTGGACTTCGCCCGGCCCATGCTGGAGATTGCCCGGAAGAAGGCCGAGGCCCTGGGCCTCAGGGTGGCCTTCCAGGAAGGGGACGCCCTGGCCCTGCCCTTTCCCCATGCCCACTTTGACGCCATCACCATCGCCTTTGGTTTCCGCAACTTCGCCGACTACCCCAAAGCCCTGGCCGAGCTCCGCCGGGTCCTGGCCCCCGGGGGGCGGCTGGTGATCCTGGAGTTTCCCCCGCCCCCCAGGGGGGTCTTCGGCCTGGTCTACCGCCTCTACTTCGGGCGGGTCCTCCCCCTGGTGGGGGGGCTGGTCTCGGGGAGCTTCGGGGCCTACCGCTACCTGCCGGAGAGCGTGGAGGCCTTCCCCAGCCCGGAGGCCCTCAAGGCCCTGATGGAGGCGGCGGGGTTTAGGGTGCGCTACGAGCTCCTCACCTTTGGGGTGGCGGCCATCCACGTGGGGGACGGGTAGGGCGCTAGAGGCCCGCCCTCTGCCTCAGGTCCTCCTCGGAGGGGATTTGTCCCTCCCGTAAGCGCTCCACCAGGAAGCGGCTCATGCGGCCTAGGGCGTCCCGCACCTGGCGCCAGGCCTCGAGGCCCTGCCCCGTGGGGTCGGGGAAGGGGACGTGGCGCCTTTGGGTGGGGGCGGGGTAGGTGGGGCAGGCCGCCTCGGCCTCGGCGCACAGGGTGAGGACCAGGTCAAAGCCCCAGGGGTCGGGCACTTCCCAAAGCGTCTTGGAGACGTGGTGGGAGAGGTCCAGGCCCACCTCGGCCATCACCTGCCGCGCCTCCTCCTTGACGAAGGTCTTCTCCGTGCCGGCGGAGTGGACCTCCAGGGCCACCCCCAGGGCCTGGGCGTGGTGGCGGAGCCAGGCCTCGGCCATCTGGCTGCGGGCCGAGTTGTGGGTGCAGAGGACCAGAAGCCGCATCCTCCCTAAGCCTAAGGGCCCAGGGTCAGAGGGCCGTCAGGCAAGCCGCCTTTCCAGCTCGGCCACCTTGTCCGCCAGCACCCCCAGGCCCTTGCGCCAGAAGGCGGGGCTTTCCAGGTCAAACCCGAAGCGCAGGGCCAGCTCCCTGGCGGTGTACATCCCCGAGGCCGCCAGGAGCTCCTCGTAGCGCTGGGCGAAGTGGGGGTCCTCCTTGGCCTCGCCGTAGACCGCCAGGCCGAAGAGGAGGCCGAAGGTGTAGGGGTAGTTGTAGAAGTCCGCGCCGTAGTAGTGGCCCTTCACCGCCCACATGTAGGGGTGGCGGGTGGCCAGGGCCTCGCCGTAGGCCTCCTCCTGGGCCTTCAGCATGAGCTCCTTGAACTCCCGGGGGGAGAGCTCCCGTGCCTTCCGCCCCTGGAAGACCCAGGACTCGAAGAGGAAGCGGCTGTGGATGTCCACCACCACCTGGGCCGCCCCCTGGAGGTAGGCGTCCAGGATGAGGAGGCCCTCCTCGGGGGAGGCCTCCTTCAGGGCGGCCTCCACCACCAGGGTCTCGTTCATGATGCTGGCGGTCTCCGCCAGGGTCATGGGCACCTCGCGCAGGGCGGCGGGCACCCGGGCCAGGGCGAAGTTGTGGTAGGCGTGCCCCAGCTCGTGGGCCAGGGTGGAGAGGGACTCAAAGCTCTCCTCGTAGTTGGCCAGGATGAGGCTTTTTCCCCCGCCCCGGGGCATGCAGTAGGCCCCGCCCACCTTGCCCTTGCGGGGGAGGAGGTCCATCCAGCGCTCGGCGAAGGCGGCCTCGGCCACGGAGGCGGCGTTTTCCGAGAAGGCGGCCAGCTTTTCCCGGATGAAGCGCCGGGCCTCCTCCAGGGTCCACGGCCGGCCCTGGCCGATGGGGGCGAAGAGGTCCCACCAGTCCAGGCGTTCCTTGCCCAGGGCCTTGGCCTTGAGGGCAAAGTAGCGGCGGAAGAGGGGCAGGCTCTCCCGCACCGCCTCCTGCATGGCCCCAAGGGCCCTCCGGGTGATGCGGTTGCGGTGGAGGGTGGGCTCTAGGTCATCCCGGTAGCCCCGGCGGCGGTTCAGCACGCCGGCCTCCCCCTTGACCCCGTTCAGGGCGTAGGCCAGGGGCACCTCGTGCCGCTCCCAGGCCCGGAGCTCGGCCTCATAGGCCTTCTTGCGCACCGCCTCTTCGGGGCGGAAGTAGAGGTTGCGCACCTGGGTGATGGGCAACTCCTCCCCGTCCACCACCGCGGTGATCTGGCTGGTGAGGTTCTCGTGGAGCTTGGCCCAGGCCTGCCGGCCCGAGAGGCTGAGCTCCGCCGCCAGCACCTCCTCGCCCTCGGGCATCATGTGGAGGGCTTCCTCCTTGGCCTCCTCCACCAGGATGCGGTAGGGGCCGGCCTCCGCGGGGTCCTGGAGCGCCAGGTAGCGGGTGAGGCGGGGCCTTAGGCGCTGGAAGTCCAGGAAGAGCATCTCCAGCTCGGAGAACTTGGCCAAGGCGGCCTCGTCGGAGGTGTCGGCGCTGAAGCGGGCGTAGAGGTAGGCCCAGAGGGGGGTGCTCTCCTCCAGGATGGCGTCCAGGGCGGTGAGGACCTCGCCCAAAGAGGCCTCCCGCTCCAGAAGGTCCTTAAGCTGACCGATGCGGCCCTTCAGCCCCTCCCAGGCCCTTTGGAACTCGGGGGTTTCCAGGCCGGGGAAGAGGGGGGTAAGGTCCCAGGTGGTTTCCACGCCCCCACTATACCTGACCCACGGGTCAGCCCCGGTGTGGTAGGCTCTTCCCCCGTGGAAGGTTTTCCCGTGGTGGTACCCGTAGAGGTGCGCTTCCGCGACCTGGACGCCTTGGGGCACGTGAACAACGCCGTCTACCTGAGCTACTTCGAGGTGGCCCGGGTGGCCTATTTCGCCCACTTGGAGCGGGACTGGCTGGCGAAGGGCCACTTCATCCTGGCCCGGGCGGAGGTGGACTTCCTGCGGCCCGTGCACCTGGGGGATAGGGTGGAGGTGGGGGTAAGGGTGGTGCGCCTGGGGCGCTCCAGCTTTGACATGGAGTACCTCCTCACCGCCCAGGGCGAGCCCGCGGCCCGGGGCAAGACGGTCCAGGTGTGGCTGGAGGGGGGCAGGCCCGCCCCCCTGCCCCCGGCCATCCGGGAGCGGATAGAGGCCCTCGAGGGCCGCGCCCTCCTGGCCCCCTAGCCCCGCAGGGCCACCACCGTGACCCCGTGCCCCCCCTCGTGGGGCGGGGCATCGGCAAAGCCCTCCACCCGCTTGTCCCGGCGCAGGTAGTCGCGGATGGCCTGCCTCAGGGCCCCCGTGCCCTTGCCGTGGAGGAGGCGGAGGGTGGGGAGGCCCAGGGCCTGGGCCTCCGCCAGGGCCTGGTCCACCTCCAGAAGGGCCTCCTCCACGCTGAGGCCCCGGAGGTCCACCTCCCGCACCTCCCGCCGCGGTTTGGCCAGGAGGGGCTTGGGGGCGGCCTCCTCGGGCAGGGGTTTGAGCTCCTTGGCCTTCAGGCTCATCTTCAAGGGCCCCACCTGCACCAGGGCCTCTTCTCCCCTCAGCTCCAGCACCCGGCCCCGCTTGCCCAGGGAGGGCACCTCCACCATCTGCCCGGGGGCCAGGCCCGGCGGGGGGGGCGGGGGCGGGGCCTTTTTGGCGTAGCGCTCCCGCAGGGCCATGAGCTCGCGGAGGGCGTCCCGCTTGCCCTCGGTCCGGGCCTTCTCCTTCAGGGCCTTGAGCTCGGCCTCCACCTTGAGGAGTTGTTGCCGCACCTCCTCCTCCAGGGCCCGCATCCTTTCCGCCCGCTCCTCGGCGTAGCGGGCCTCCCGCTCCTCCAGCTGCCGCCGGAGGGCCTCCGCCCGGGCGAGCTCCTCCTGCAGGCGCCGCCTTTCCCTCTCCAGCTCCAGCCTTTGCCCCTCCAGCCTCTCCAGGAGGCCTTCCAACCTGCTCCCCTCGGGCAGGAGGGCCTCTGCCCGGGCCAAAATCCCCTCGGGGAGGGAGAGCCTGCGGGCGATGGCCAGGGCGTAGCTCCGCCCCGGCACCCCCAGGACCAGCTCGTAGGTGGGGCGCAGGCCCTCCAGGTCAAAGCGCATGGAGGCGTTCAGGATGCCCTCCCGCCCCTGGGCAAAGGCCTTCAGGGGGGAGAGGTGGGTGGTGACCATCCCTTTAACCCCCCGCTGGAGGAGGGCCTCCAGTATGGCCTGGGAGAGGGCGGCCCCCTCCTCGGGGTCGGTGCCGCTTCCCAGCTCGTCAATGAGGACCAGGCTCCTCTCCGTGGCCCCCTCCAGCATCTCCTTGAGCCGCCGCAGGTGGCCGGCGAAGGTGGAGAGGCTCTCCTGCAGGGACTGCTCGTCCCCGATGTCGGCGAAGACGCGGTCGGGCCAGGCCAAAAGGGCCCTCTTGGCCGCCACGAAGAGGCCCGACTGGGCCATGAGCACCGCCAGGCCCAGGGTTTTCAGGAGGGCGGTCTTCCCCCCCATGTTGGGCCCGGAGATGAGGATGAGGCGGGTGGTCTCGTCCAGGGTGAAGGAGTTCCTCACCGGGTTTTGGATGAGGGGGTGGAAGGCCTCCTCCAGCTGGTACCGCTCCCCGAAGCGGGGCCGGCTCAGCCCCAGCTCCCGGGCCAAGGCGGCCTGGGCCTGGACCAGGTCCAAAAGGGCCAGGGCCTCGAGGGTGCCCGGCACCCCCTCGTCCTCCGCCAGGCGCTCAGAAAGTTCCCGCAGGATGCGGTTCACCTCCTCCTCCTCCTGCAGGCGCAGGGCCTGGAGGCGGTTGTTGAGCTTCACCACGGAAAGGGGCTCAATGAAGAGGGTGGCCCCGGACTCGGACTCGTCCAGGAGGAGGCCCGGTACCTTCTGGCCCATCCCCGCCCGCACGGGGATGCAGTAGCGGTCCCGCCTGAGGGTGACGAAGCGGTCCTGGATGGCCTCCCGGTGGCGGTCCATGAGGGCATAGAGGCGGTCCAGGATTTGCTGGCGCAAGGGCCTGAGTTCCCGGCGGATCTGGGCCAGCCTGGGGCTGGCCTCGTCCCGCACCCCCCCCTCCTCGTCCAGGGCCTTGTCCACCCGCAGGAGGAAGGCCCGGTGGTCCCCAATGCCCTCCGCCACCCCGCTGAGGGCGTTTTGCAGGGGGAGGAGTTCCGCCTTGAGGTCCATGGCCTCCCGGAGGGCCGAGGCCGCCTTGAGGAGCTCGGGCCCCGAGAGCCTGGCCCCGGCCCGGGCCCGCCGGTAGGCCTCGCGGAGCTCCCCCGCGGGGGGAAGGGTGTAGGGGTAGGCCAGGGCCTCCTGGGTGAGCTGGTGGCGCCTTTCCGCCTCCTCCCGGGAGAGGGGACGGAGGCCTAGGGCCTGCTCGGTGCCCAGGGAGGTCTGGGCCTTTTCCGCCAGGAGGGCGCGGATCCGGGGAAACTCCAGGACCTCGAGGACGTCGCGCACAAAACCCTACTATACCCTAACGCTTAAGAAGCCGCAGGAGGGTCCAGAGAACCTCGGCCCTTCCCAAAAGGCGCCCAAGCCGGCCCAGCCTTCCCCAGGGCAGGAGGGAGAGGAGGAGGAAAAGAAGCTGTTGCCGCTCCTCTGGGGAAAGGCGCTCCCAGCCCTCCTTGGCAAGGTCCAGGGCTCTTTGAAGGAGGGCTTTAGGGGATTTTCCCCGTACCCCGTCCACAGACCCCTTGCGCCGCATCCTCCCTAGTCTAAGGGCTGGAAGAGGAGGTGGTGGACCTCCACCTCCCCAAAGACCTCCTCCCCCGAAAGGAGGTCCACCCCCCGGGGGAGCCTAAGGCGCACCCCCTGGGGGGCGAAGTAGGCCCAAACCTCCTTTCCCCCGTGGCGCCGGCGGAAGGCCAGGACTCCCGGGGGCGCCTCCAGGGGCAAAAGCCCTCCCAGGCGCAGGGCGGGATGGGTTTTCTTGAGCCGCACAAGCCGCTTCAGGAAGGCCAGCACCTCCCGGTTCCAAGCCCCCTCGTCCCAGGGGAAGGGGGCGCGGCAGTAGGGGTCCCCCCGCCACTCCGTGGGGGGATTGGGCTGGGAAAGGCCGATCTCGTCCCCGTAGTAGATGGCGGGGCTTCCGGGAAAGGCGAAGAGGAGGGCGTAGGCCAGCTTGAAGCGCTCCACGTCCCCGCCAAGCCGCCACAGGGCCCGGGGGATGTCGTGGGAGGAGAGGAGGGTGTACATGGCGTGGCGCACCTGCAGGGGCAGGGCCTGGTAGTGGTCCCAAAGCGCCGCCCAGGCGGCCTGGGCCTCCACGGAAACCCTTTCCCCGTGCACGTCCTGCCCGGAGAGCCATTCCATCACCGGGTGGGCGAAGCCGGCATAGTGCATGGCCCCGTCCAGGGTGTGGGCCCGCAGGGTGGGGATGGTGTCGTAGGAGAGCTCGCCGATGACCAGGGCGTCCGGTCTCGCCTCCTTGGCCGCCCGGGCCAGGGCCCGCAGCCAGCGGGCGTTTTTGCGGTTGGTGCCCCCTTCCCCCAGGGAGTGGGCCACGTCCAGCCGCCAGCCGTGGGCGTAGCCCATCCAGTGGCGGATGGGGGCCTCCTTGCCCCACACGAAGCGCTCCTGGGTGAGGGGGGAGGCGTAGTCCAGCTTGGGCATGGACTTTACCCCCCAGAAGCTGGCGTAGGTGCCCTCGGGGTAAAAGGTGAACATCCCCCGCTCGGGGCTTTGGGGGTCTTTAAGGGCCCTCTGGAACCAGGGGTGGGTGGCCCCCACGTGGTTGAAGACCCCGTCCAGGATGAGCCGCATCCCCCGGGCCTCGAGGGCCCGGTAAAGGGCCGCCAGGGCCTCCTCGCCCCCCAGGTGGGGGTCCACCCGCAGGTAGTCCTCGGTGTCGTAGCGGTGGCTGGAGGGGCTTTGGAAGATGGGGGTAAGGTAGAGGACCTCCACCCCCAGGGCCTCCAGGTGGGGCAGGGCCTCCAGCACCCCATAGAGGTCCCCCCCGTAGAACTCCCAGGCCCCCTCGGGCCCCGGGGGTTCGTGCCAGGCCTTCCTGCGGATGGGCCGCCCCAGGAGGCGCCACGCCCCCTCCTTGGGGGCCAGCTCCGGCCGGCCTTGGCGGAAGCGGTCGGGGAAGATCTGGTAGTAGACCGCCCCCAGGGCCCAGGCGGGAGGCAAGGGCCCCGCCAGGAGGTGGAAGAAGCGGTCGTAGCGGGGCAGGGTCTTCTCCAGGCCGTGGCTCCCCAAAAAGCCCTGGGGCAGGCGGAAGAGGTAGCGGAAGGGGCTTGCATGCACCGCCACCCGCACCCTCAGGCCCCCTTGGGCCCGCTCCAGGGGTTTTTTGTGAAGCTCCCCATCCTTCTCGTAGAGGAGAAGCCCTTCCCTGGCCGGGGTCTCCAGGAAAAGCTCCACCTCCTCCCCCAGCTGGGGAAGGGGAGGATGGACGTGTTCCAGGTCGTGGTGGTTCACTCCTTCACCGCCCCCGCGGTGTAGCCGGACACGAAGTACTGCTGGAAGCCGTAGAAGAGGAAGAGGATGGGCAGGGAGCCCAGCACGCTGGCCGCGGCGAAGATGCCCCACTTGGTCTGGAACTGGCCGGTGGTGAAGCTCCTAAGCCCCACCCCCACGTTCCAGCTCTCCACCCCGGTGAGCACCAGGTTGGCCAGCACGAACTCCGAGTAGGTGCCCACGAACTGCAGGAGGAAGATGAAGACGAACATGGGGGCGGAAAGGGGCAGGAGGATCTTGGTGAAGACCTGCCACTTGGTGGCCCCGTCCACCATGGCCGCCTCCTCGAGGCTCGGGCTGATGCTCTCCAGGTAGCCCTTGTACACCCAGGTGCCGAAGCTGATGATGCCCCCGGAGTAGGCCAGGACCAACCCCGTGAAGGTGTTCAGGAGGTCCAGCCGGGACAGGAGGTAGTAGATGGCCACCAGGGCCAAAAAGCCCGGGAACATCTGCACGAAGATGAAGAAGAGGAGCATGGGGTAGCGCCCCGGCAGGTGGCGGAAGCGGGCGAAGGCGTAGCCGGCGGTGGCCGTGAGGAGGACCGCCAGGAGGCCCGTGAGCCCGGAGATGAGGAAGGTGTTCCGCACCCAGAGGAGGAACTTGGCCTCCGTGCCCTGGCCGGTGAACTGCCTGGGGGAAAGGAGGAGGGCCAGGGCGAAGACGGCCAGGGTCAGGAGGAGGAGGAGCCTCCCCTGCCACAGGTCCATCCAATCCTCCTCGGGCAGGAGGCGGCGCAGGAGGCCAATCAGGGCCACCCCCACAAGGGCCAGCCCCGCCAGGAGGAGGAGGCCCACCTGGTAGGGGTAGAGGACCACCCCCTGGACCAAGGCGGCGTAGTTCTCCAGGGAGGGCCTGGGCAGGTAGGGGATGACCTTGGCGTCCAGGAGCAGGAACCCCGTTTCGGGGCGGCGGAAGCTGAAGAGGTTGTTGGTGGGGTCAAAGCTGGCGGCCACCACCTGGACCACGGGGTAGTAGACCAGAAGGATGAGCACCCAGAGGAAGAGGTGGGTGAGCCCCTGGAGGAAGAGGGGCCAGGGGCTCCGCCTCCGCCCCTGGAGGCGGTTGGCCACCGCGGTGTGTAGGAGGCTATAGAGTAGCAGGAGGAGCACAAGCCCCAGGAGGAAGCCCAGGGCGTAGGCCCAACCGTAGGGCACGAACACGCTGCCGAAGGCCACCTGCTTGCGGTAGGACCCCTCGTCAAAAAGCCGGTGGGCGGCGAACCAGTAGGCCCCGTAGAGGACCAGGCCGCCCAGGAGGAGGTAAAAAAGCCGCCGCATCTACCGCACCTCCCTCAGGGCCCCCGTGGCCCGGAAGTTCACCAGGCTGATGGCCACGGTGATGGCGAAGATGAGGAGGCTGATGGCCGCCCCCAGGCCGTAGGCCGACTGCCCCTCGGCGCTGAAGGCCGTCTTGTAGGCCCAGGAGATGAGGATGTCCGTGGCCTGGGCCGTGGCCAGCCGCCCCTCCTGGGCCGGGCCGCCCCCGGTGAGCAGGTAGATGATGTAGAAGTTGTTGAAGTTGAAGGCGAAGGAGGAGAGGAGGATGGGCACCATGGGCTTCTCCAAAAGGGGCAGGGTGATGCCCCAAAGGGCCTGCCAGGGGGTGGCCCCGTCCACCTTGGCCGCCTCGTAGAGCTCATCGGGGATGGTGGAAAGCGCCCCCAGGGTGGCGGTCATCATGTAGGGGAAGCCCAGCCACAGGTTCACCAGGAGGATGGCCACCTTGGCCCAGTCGGGGTCGTTGAGCCAGGGGATGGGGTAGACCCCCAGCACCCCCAAAAGGCGGTTGATGGCCCCGAAGTTGTAGTTGAGGAGGGCCACCCAGACCTGCACGGTGATGACCCCCGGCAGGGCCCAGGAGACGATGAGCACCGTGCGGTAGAAGTTCCTGAGCTTGAGGGCGCGGTTGTTCAGCACCAGGCCCAGCACCAGGCCCAAAAGGGCGTTGAGGAGCACGGTGCTACCGGCGAAGACCACGTTCCAGGCGAAGACGGGCAGAAGGGCCTGGCTGGCCTGGGAGAGGATGAAGGCGAAGTTCTTGAGCCCCACGAAGCGGAAGGCGTTCACCTTGGCCACAAACCCCGCGGCAAAGGGAGGGGTGCGGTCCAGGAGGAGGGTCTCCCCCTCCGCCTCCAGGATGCGGGCCCGCATCCGATGCCCCTCCGCGTAAACCTCCACCGGCTCCCCCACACAGGGGTCGCACCGCAGGGCCTCCTTGACCGGCTCTTCCAGGCGGAGCCTGGCCCCTTCCTGCCCCACCACCCGGGTTTCCGTGGAGCGGTCGGGGAAGCCGTTTCTGGCCCCCGAATAGTCGGTGAAGGCCAGGTAGACGGTGAGGCCGATGGGGTAGAGGGTGAAGACCAGGAGGAAGGCCAGGGCGGGGAGGAAGTAGTACCAGTCGGAAAGCCAGGGGAAAAGCCGCCCTACCGCCACCGCTCCCGGCACCAGGACCAAAAGGGCCAGGACCAGGATGGTCCACCCCGGAAGGGCCACGTAGGCCTCGAGGGTGAAAAACCCCAAGAGGCCCACCCCGGCGGCCAGGAGGACCAGGCCCAGGAGCAGGGCAAGGGCCAGGAGAAAGCCTTTGAGGCCAGGAGGGTGTCTCATGTCCTAAAGATAGACCCCCCACGGGGTAGGGAAGTCCCGTGGGGGGCAGGCATGGTCCCTAGCGGCCGATCCCCTTGCGGATCTCGGCCACCATGTCCTCCACGATCTTCTTGATGTTGGAGTCGGGCCGCTGGATGGCCAGGTTGATGGCGTTGGCCCAGGGGCCCCAGACCTTGCCCATCTCGGGGATGTTGGGCATGGGGGTGCCCAGGGCGAAGACCCGGGAGAAGCCGGCTACCACCGGGTCCTTCTCCAGGGTCTTGGCCGCGCTCTTGGACACGGGGATGCGGCCCCCCGCCTGGTTGAAGGAGACCAGGTTCTTGCCGGTGATGAGGGTCTTGGCGAAGTTCACCGCGGCGGTCTTGTTCTTGGAGTAGGCGTTCACCACCACCCCCTGCACCCCCAGGAAGGGACCCCAGGGCGCCCGGGCCCCCGGCGGGGTGGGGAAGGGGGCGATGCCGAAGTCAATCTTGGCCTTCTTGTAGTCCCCAAGGGCCCAGGGGCCGTTGATGATCATGGCCAGGGCCCCGTCCTTGAAGGCCCCGTCGGCCACCCCGTAGTCCACGCCCTCAGGCACCAAGTTGTAGCGGAAGCGCAGGTCGCGGATGAAGGTGAGGGCCCTTTCCGCCGCCTCGCCGCTCAGGAGGAGCCGGGAGGGGTCCAGGTTGCCCTTGGCGTCCTTGGGGAAGACGTTTTCCGCCCCGAAGGCCTTGAAGAAGCCGAAGTTGAAGTAGGGGTCGCCGATGTTGTAGAGGAAGCCGAAGGTGGAGCCGGTGGTGTGCTGCCGGGCCAGGGCCAGGAACTCCTCCCAGGTCTTGGGGGCCTCCTTCACGTACTTCTTGTTGTAGATGAGGGCCACGCTTTCCGCGAAGGCGGGGAGGCCGAAGAGCTTGCCCCCGAAGGTGAAGGCGTCAATGGCCACGTCCTGGAGGTCGGCCAGGTAGCCCTGGGTCACGTACTTGCCCATGGGCTCCAGCACCCCGGCTTGGGCCATCTCCCCCAGCCAGTCGTGGGGGATGCTCACCACCAGGTCCGCCGCCTGTCCCTGGGGAGCGCCCAGGATGAACTTCTGCTTGATGTCCCCGAAGGGGACCTCCACCACCTCCACCTTGGTGCCGGAGGTGCGCTCAAAGGCCTGGGCCTGCTTCTTGAGCCACTCCAGCTCCGGGCCGCCGAAGTGGGTCCAAACCGTGATCTTTCCCTGGGCCAAGGCCAGGGAAAGCCCGAGGGCCAGCACCGCCAACGCTTTTCTCATATCCCACCTCCGGGCGCATGGTAGCGTTTCCGCTATGGATTTTAACCCTGCGCCCTGCCCCTTGAGCATACCACGTTGGGCCGGGGCACAAGTCCCTGGGTCAGTGGAGGGCCCGCACCACCTCAAAGGCGATGAGGGCCAGGATGGCCACCTCCACCGCCTGGGTGCGCAGGTGGGCCACCTCCTCCGTGACCATCTCGTAGGTGGCCTCGAGGACCCTAAGCTTTTCCTCCACTCCCCGCTCCAGCTCGTGGGCCCCGTAAAGCTCCAGGGCCGCCCGGTAGATCTTGGCGTAGAAGAGGTCCTCGGTGATGCGCAAGGCCCCTTCCATGCGGGCCCGCACGTCGGCGATCTCCGCGTGGCGGGCCATGAGGCGGCGCCTTAAGCGCTGGAGCCGCCCATACCCCCAAAGCCCCCGGGGCTTCAGCACCTCGGGCACCGCCTCCAGTTCCTCCGTGAGGACCCGGTCGTAGTAGGAAAGCTCCAGGAGCTGGGCGTGGACGAACTCCACCAGGTCGGCCACGTCCCAGATGCCCTCGGAGTCCAGGATGAGCACCCGGTCAAAGCCCAGAAGGGCCAGGTCCTCGGTGGAATAGCTGTAGCGGTAGCGCTCCATCTCCCGCCGCACCTCGGGGGCGAAATCCTCCTTGGCCCCCATCCAGAGGGGGGTGAGGTCCACCGAGGGGGCGTGGGCCTTCTCCCCCTCCAGGCCCAGGGCGTGGTAGACGGTGAACTCCTCGGAGAGGCGCTTCTCCTCCGGGCGCAGGAGGGCGCCTTGCAAATAGGGTTCCAAGGCAGCCAGTTCCGCCAGGAAAAAGCCCTCCCAGAAGGGGAGCTCGGGAAGGCGGAGGGCCTTTTCCAGGAAGGCTTCCCAGGGGACCCGCTCCCCCAGGTGGATGCGCAAGGAGAGGGAGACCACGCCGAACTCGTAAAGGCGGGCGGTGAGGAGGCCGGATATCCCCTCCACGCTCCGCACCCCAAGCTCAATCTCCGCCGGGGGGTTTTGGAAGCGCACCGCCCCCAGCCGGGGGCGGGAGAGGCGCAGGCGGGGGGTGGCCAGGCGAGAGAGGTCAATCTCGTCCGCCAGGTCGTAGAGGCGGTAGAGGGCGATGTGGGGGGAGAGGAGGTTCATTCCAGCTTGGAGACCTCCCGGGGCGGGGGGCCTTCCCGGTAGGCCTCCAGGAGGGCCTTCAGGGCCCTGCCCCGGTGGGAGTACTGGGCCTTCTCCTCCAGGCTCATCTCGGCGAAGGTCTTGCCCGCCTCGGGGACGAAGAAGAGGGGGTCGTAGCCAAACCCCCCTTCCCCCCGGGGGGCCTCGAGGATGACCCCCTCCACGCTTCCCTCGTAGGCCTCGGCGTGCCCATCGGGATAGGCCAGGACCAGCACGGCCACGAAGCGCGCCTTCCGCTCCTCCCCTTTGAGGTGGCGCATCCTTTCCAGCAGGTAGACGTTCCGCTCCCGGTCGGTCTCCCGGCCCCCGTAGCGGGCGGAGTAGACCCCGGGCTCCCCCCCGAGGGCGGGCACCACCAGGCCCGAGTCGTCCGCCAGGGCGGGAAGCCCGGTGGCCCTGGCCACGTGGGCGGCCTTTAAGAGGGCGTTGTCCAGGAAGGTGGCCCCCTCCTCCTTGGGCATGCGCAAGGGGAAGTCCGCCAGGGAAAGGAGGGTCCAGCCCAAGGGGGCGAGGCCGGCTTGGAGCTCCCGCACCTTGCCGGGGTTAGAGGTGGCCAAGACCACGCGCATCTCCCTCATGATACCCTTTTTAGCCTTTCCACCACTTCCTCTGGCGCGTCCAGGGGGGTGAGGAGCTTAAGGTCCTCGGGGTCTATGGCCCCCCTCTCCACCAGGAACTCCAGCCAGGAGAGGAGCCCCCGCCAGTAGGCCCGGTCCAGGGCGAAGACGGGGAAGGGATGGACCTTGGCCGTCTGGATGAGGACCAGCACCTCCGAAAGCTCGTCCAGGGTGCCCAGACCCCCGGGGAGGAAGACGAAGCCCACGGCGTAGCGCACGAAGAGCACCTTGCGCACGAAGAAGTAGCGCAGGGAAAGGGCGTGGGTCTGGTAGGGGTTGGGCTTTTGCTCGTGGGGGAGCTCTATGTTGAGGCCCACGCTTACCCCTCCCGCCTCGTAGGCCCCGCGGTTCACCGCCTCCATCACCCCGCCCCCGCCCCCCGTTACCACCCCGAAGCCCGCTTCCGCCAGGGCCTTGCCTAGGCGGTAGCCCAGGGCGTAGGCCGGATGCTCCTCCCCAAAGCGGGCGGAGCCGAAGACGGAGACCAAGGGCACCCCTATTTCCCCTAAGGCCTCAAACCCCTCCACGAACTCCGCCAGGATGCGGAAAAGCCGCCAGGCGTCCTCGTGGTGGAGCTGGTCTATGAGGGGCTTTTTGACCATGCCCCGTTCTACCACGCCCGCTAGAGCTCTTCCAGGCTCACCCGCTTGAGGACCTCCACCCGCACCCCCAGGCGCTCGGCCAGGTTCTTGTAGCTTTCCGGGTCGCCGGTGACGTAGTGCACCACCTCCCCCCTGCCGTGGGGGTTCAGAAGCCCCTCCCGGGCCAGGGCCTCGGCCACCTCCTTGGCCGTGGCCTCGGCGGAGTCGATGAGCCGCACCCCGGGGAGCACCTTCCGCAGGGTGCCCTTCAGGAAGGGGTAGTGGGTGCATCCCAGGATGAGGGCCTCGAGGTCCTTGGGGGCTTCCTCCAGGTAGTGGCGGGCCACCAGGAGGGCCACGGGGTCGTCCCAAAGCCCCTCCTCCACCAGGGGGACGAAGAGGGGACAGGCCTTGGCCCAGGCCAGGGGCACGTAGCGCTCGTAGGCCCGGCTTTCCACCGTGGCCTGGGTGCCGATGAGCCCCACCTTGCCGTGGGCGCGGGCCACCCGGGCCGCGGGCTCCAGCACGCCAAACACGGGCACCGAGAGGTCCTCGGCCAGGTCGGGCAGGGCGGCGGAGCTGGCGGTGTTGCAGGCCACCACGATGGCCTTCACCCCCTGCCGCAGGAGAAAGCCCGAGATTTCCCAGGCGAAGCGCCGCACCATGGCCAGGGGCTTGCCCCCGTAGGGTACCCGGGCGGTGTCCCCGAAGTAGAGGAAGTCCTCCCGGGGCAGGGCCTCCTTGAGGGCTTGGAGCACGGTGAGCCCTCCCACCCCCGAGTCAAAGACGCCGATGGGCCTTCCAGGCTCCTTCACGGCCGGCCATCATACCTGGACGGCGGAGGGGGGGTGCTATACTATCAGGGTTGCCCCGGAGGGGGCGGGTCCTGAAGGAGGTGCGCAAGTTGCGGCTGGTCACGTCCGAATCGGTCACGGAAGGACACCCCGACAAGCTGGCGGACCGGATCTCCGACGCCATCCTGGACGCCCTCATCGCCCAGGACAAGAAGGCCCGGGTGGCGGCGGAGACCCTGGTCACCACCGGTCTGGTGTTTGTGGCGGGTGAGATCACCACCGAGGGGTATGTGGACATCCCGGGCCTGGTGCGCAAGACGGTGCGGGAGGTGGGCTACACCCGGGCCAAGTACGGCTTTGACGCCGACACCTGCGCCGTCCTCACCGCCATTGACGAGCAGTCCCCAGACATCGCCGGCGGGGTGAACCTGGCCTACGAGTGGCGGGTGCTGAAGTCCACCGACCCCCTGGACCGCACGGGCGCCGGGGACCAGGGCCTCATGTTCGGCTACGCCACCGACGAGACCCCCGAGCTCATGCCCCTCCCCATCACCCTGGCCCACCGCCTCACCATGCGCCTGGCGGAGGTGCGCAAGACCGGGCTCCTGCCCTACCTGCGCCCCGACGGCAAGGCCCAGGTCACCGTGGTCTACGAGGGGGATAAGCCCCTATACGTGAAGACCGTGGTGGTCTCCGCCCAGCACTCCCCCGAGGTGGAGCAGGAGCAGCTCCGGGAGGACCTGATCCGCGAGGTGGTGCGCCAGGCCATTCCCCCGGAGTACCTCAAGGAGGGGGAGACGGAGTACCTCATCAACCCCTCGGGCCGCTTCATCCTGGGCGGGCCCCATGCGGACACCGGGCTCACCGGCCGGAAGATCATCGTGGACACCTACGGGGGGGCGGTGCCCCACGGGGGTGGGGCCTTCAGCGGCAAGGACCCCACCAAGGTGGACCGCTCCGCCAGCTACTACGCCCGCTACATGGCCAAGAACCTGGTGGCGGCGGGCCTGGCCCGGCGGGCTATGGTGGAACTGGCCTACGCCATCGGCAAGGCCCGGCCGGTCTCCCTGCGGGTGGAGACCTTCGGCACCGGGATTCTGCCCGACGAGAAGCTCACCGAGATCGCCAAGCGGGTCTTTGACCCCAGGCCCCTGGCCATCATTGAGGAGCTGGACCTCCTGAGGCCCATCTACACCCCCACCAGCGCCTACGGCCACTTCGGCCGCCACGGCTTCCCCTGGGAGGAGACCGACCGGGTGGAGGCCCTGCGGCGGGAAGCAGGCCTCTGACCCCACCCCCTGCCCGGGCCTTGGCCCGGGCAGGGCCTTTTAGCCCACCTCCACCCGGTTTTTCCCCCGCCGCTTGGCCCGGTACATGGCCTCGTCCGCCCGTTTGAGGAGGGAAAGGGGGGAGTCGGTGGGGGTGGCCTGGACCAGGCCGAAGCTGGCGGAAAGGGCTTCCACGGGAGGGACCTTCAGGGCGGCCACTGCTTGGCGGAGCCTTTCCGCCAAGGCCAGGGCCTGGCCCAACTCGGTTTCCGGAAGCAGGATGGCGAACTCCTCTCCCCCGAGGCGCACCGCCCGGTCGCTTTGCCGGATGTGCCCCTCTAGGCAGGCGGCCAGGGCCTTCAGCACCCGGTCCCCCGCCTCGTGCCCGTGGGTGTCGTTGACGTGCTTGAACCCGTCCAGGTCCAGCACCATGAGGCAGAGGGGGCGGCCGTAGCGCCCCACGCGGAAGAGCTCCCGTTCCAGGACCAGCTCCAGGTAGCGCCGGTTTCTTAGGCCGGTGAGGAAGTCGGTGTAGGCGTCCAACTGGGCCTCGAGGTACCCCTCCTTGATCCGGACCAGCATGTAGAGGAGGCCCACGTAGGCCAGGTTGGCCCCGAAGAACTGGGCGAGGGCGTTCAGGTGAGCGGCCTGGAAGTGGCCGCGGAAGGCCCCCATGGCCGAGAGGAGGAAAAGGACAAGGAGGTAAAGGAGGGCCAGGCGCACCGCCTGCCGGGTCTGGAAGAAGAGGAAGCTGCTGAAGTAGACGAAGGGCACCCAGAAGGCCGCGGGGGAGAGGCCCTGAGGGTTGGGCCGGAGGAGGAGCTGGTAGGCCAGGGTGGCCAGGAGGTAGAGGCCGACCAGGCCGTGGGCGGCGGGGAGGACCCAGCGGGCGGATCGGGGAAGGCGCCAGAGGGCCAGGGCGAGCCCAAAGAACCCCAGGATGAGGAGGGGCAGGAAGACCCGGTCCACGGGGTCCAGCCCCACCTGGCGGGAGGTCCCGTAGGCCACCAGGGCCAGGAGGCCCCCTAGGGGCAGGAGCCAAAGGGCGGTCCGCCGCCTGAGGGGGTGGAGGGGGTCCAGGAGCTCCAGGGTGGGGCGCAACTCCCCCCCAGCGTACCCCACCTTGGGCCAGGCCATGGGGGTATTTTGTCCCCCGGTCCCTTAACGCCGGCTTAACGCCTCAGTCCTCCAAGTAGGTGTACCCCTGGAGCTCCCGGGCGTACCGCTCCAAAAAGGCCCCCTTCTCCGCGGGAGAGAGGCGGCTTTGCCGCACCAGGCGCTCCACCCCCAGGAAAAGCTCCCGGGCGGTGAAGCCCATCTTCTCAATGACCTTTTCCGCGGTCTCCCCGGGGACGAAGCGCTCAATGGCGAAGCCCTCCTCGTCCACCACCACGTGGGCCTCCCCCACCTGGCCGAAGAGGTTGTGGTTGCTCCCCAGCACGTCCTGGTAGGCCCCCACCAGGAAGACCCCCAGGTAGTAGGGCTCTCCCGGGCGGATGGGGTGGACGGGCAGGGTCTGGCGCACGTCGTGCAGGTCAATGAAGCGGTCTATCTTGCCGTCGGAGTCGCAGGAGATGTCCACTAGGGTGGCCTGGCGGGTGGGGGGCTCGTGGAGGCGGCTTAGGGGGACGATGGGGAAGAGCTGGTGGATGGCCCAGGCGTCGGGGAGGCTTTGGAAGATGGAAAAGTTGCACACCAGCTTGTCGGCCAGGAGCTTCTCCAGGTCCTCAAACTCGTCGGGGGCGTAGGGTAGCTCCCGGACGATGGCGTAGACCCGCCGGGCGATCTGGTAGAAGATCTCCTCCGCCAGGGCCCGGTCCTTTAGGGAGACCAGGCCCAGGTCGTAAAGGGTCTGCAGGGTCTCCTTGTCGGCGAAGGCGTCGTGGTAGACCTCGCGGAAGTTCTTGGGGGAAAGGCTCTTCCAGCTCTCCCAAAGTTCCTTCACCAGGGGGTGGGCCTCCTCAGGGGGGGGTTCCGGCCGGGCCTCCCCGGGGGGGGTGATGACGTCAATCACCTCCAGGACCAGCACCTGGTGGTAGGCGGTCACCGCCCGGCCCGACTCCGTGACCAGGATGGGGTGGGGCTCGTTCTGGGCCTCCACCACCTCCTTGGTCACGTAGACCAGGTCCTCGGCGTACTCGGAGAGGGTGTAGTTGGCGGAGGCGTAGAAGTTGGTCTTGGAGCCGTCGTAGTCCACCGCCAGTCCCCCGCCCAGGTTCAGGTAGGTGAGGGGCGCCCCCAGCTTCCTCAGCTGCACGTAGGTCTGGGCCGCTTCCCGCACCGCCGCCTTGATCTTGCGGATGTCCGTGACCTGGCTGCCGATGTGGGCGTGCACCATGACCAGGGTGTCCAGGAGGCCCTCCTCCTTGAGGATCTCCACCGCCCGCACGATCTCCGGGGTGGTGAGGCCAAACTTGGCGTTCTCCCCCCCCGAGGCCTCCCACTGCCCCGCTCCTTTGGCCTTCAGCTTGTAGCGGATGCCCAGCAGGGGCCGCACCCCAAGCTCCTTGGAAAGGCGCACCACCCGGGAGAGCTCGGCGAACTTTTCCAGGGTGATGATCACGTTGCGCCCCAGCTTCCTCCCCGTGAGGGCCAGGCGGATGAAGTCGTCATCCTTGAAGCCGTTGGTGGTGATGAGGGCTTCCGGGGAGAGGTTTTGCGCCAGGATGAGGGCCAGCTCCGCCTTGCTGCCGGCCTCGAGGCCATAGTGGTAGGGCCGGCCCGCCCGGGCCACCGTCTCCAGCACCAGGCGGCGCTGGTTCACCTTTGCCGGGTAGACCCCCCGGTACCCCCCCTGGTACCCGTACTTCTCCATGGCCCGGAGGAAGGCCTCGTTGAGCTCCCGCACCCGGGCCTCGAGGATCTGGGGAAAGCGCAACACCAGGGGCAAAGGCCGCCCCTCGTCCCGCAAGGCCTCCACGATCTCCAGGAGGGAAGCCGCCGGGCCCTCGGGGCCTAAGGGGGTGACCTCCAGCTCCCCGTCCCGCCCCACCCGGAAGAACCCTGCCCCCCAGTGGGGCACCAGGTAGATTTCCTCGGCTTCCTTGGGGGAAAAGCGCCTGGCCGTCTTCAATCTGGGTCAACCTCCGCCCTTGAGTGTAGGGCGGAAGGGGCGCCTTGTGAAGAGCTTGTGCCTGGGCTTGGGGCCAGGCCTTCCGGGGGCCTCCGGTAGAGGAAGCCCACCCCTTCCCCAGGGGGCGCCTCAGGGTCCACCAGGTAGAGGAAAGGCCCCCCGGGCTCGTTGACCAGGACGTGGCCCCGCTCCCGGAGGAGGGGGTGAAGGGGCTTGGGGGCCTGGAAGGCCAGGGGGACCGGGCCCACCTCGGCCAGCACCCCCTCCAGGAGGTCCAGCCAGGCCCTAAAGGCTTCGGGTTCCACTCCCTCGGGCACTAGGAGGCGCACCGCCCCCCGCTTGCTCCCAAAAAGGCGGAAGCGGCGGAGAAACCTCCTTAGGGTCCGCCTTTCCTCCCCGGAGGGGCGGAAGGTGAGGTGCTTGTGCCCGTAAACGCTAAAGCGGAAGCCCTCGGGGGCCAGGGCCCTCAGGCGGGCGATGGTCCTCGTGTCTGGCACCCGGTGCCACCAGGAGAGCTCCACCGTGGGAAAGGCCTTTCGGTAGGCCTTGAACCCCCCGGGGTAGCCCCGGTATCCCCTAAGCCCCTCGAGGACCAACCCCCTCCTCCAAAAAGCCCTCCAGGAAGGCCCGCCCCACCCGGGCCATCAGGGGGGTGATCAGGTGCCCGGCCCCCTCCTCCACGAAGCGGGCCAGCCGCCCTTCCCCGTAGTGGGGCCTCAAGGCCTCCACCGTCTTCTCCATGCGGGCCAGGGGCACGATCAGGTCCTTGGTGCCGTGGAGGTGCAAAAGGGGCACCTGGCCGTAGGCCTCCCCCTTGAGGGCCGGGGGGGTCTCGTAGAGGGCCAGGACCCGGGGGTCCTTCACCTCCTGCCCCTGGGGGAGCTTCATGGGAAAGCCGGCCCCGATGAAGGCCAGGGCCGCTTGGGGGCGAAAGCCCTGGGAGAGGAGGAGGTGGACCACGAAGGCCCCCAGGCTCCCCCCCGCCAGGAAGAGGGGAAGGCCAAAGCGCCTTTGGGCCGCCTCCGCCACCTCCAGGGCCTCCTCGGCAAAGCCCAGGGCCACCTGGTACACCCGTTCCACGTAGAAGGGGTCCTTGGAGGAGGGGGGAGGGCCTTCCCGTTCCCCGTGCCGGGGGGCGTCAAAGGCCACCAGGAGCCACCCTGCCTCCGCGTAGCCGGGGAGCAGGGAGAGGATGTGCTCCTTGGACCCCTGGAGGCCGTGGAGGACCAGGAGGAGGCCCTTGGGGTGGGGGGGTATCCGGACCCGGGCGGGCACTCCCGCCAGGACCAGCCGTTCCTCGCGCACCCCTTCCATGGCCTCAGGTGAAGAGGCTGGACACCGACTCCCCCCGGTGGATGCGCCAGATGGCCTCGGCGAAGAGGGGGGCCACGGTGAGGGTCTTGAGCTTGGGGCCGGCCTTGGGGAGGCAGGTGTCGGTGGCGGCCACCTCCTTGACCGGGCTCCTGGCGATGCGCTCCAGGGCCGGGCCCACGTAGACCCCGTGGGTAGCGGCGGCGTAGACCTCCTTGGCCCCCGCCTGGAGCAGGGCCTCCACCGCCTCCACCAGGCTCCCGGCGGTGGAGATCTCGTCGTCCACGATCAGGGCCGTCTTGCCCGCCACCTCCCCCACCAGCATGCGCACCCGCACCTCGGTGTCGGAGACCCGCTCTTTATCAATGAAGGCCAGGGGGAGGCGGAGCCTGCGGGCCAGGGCGCTGGCCCGCTTGATGTCCCCGGCGTCCGGGGCCACCACCACGGCGTTTTCCAGGTCCACCCGGGTGGCGAAGTGGTTGGCGATCACCGGTTCGGCGGAAAGGTGGTCCACGGGGATTTTGAAGAAGCCGTGCACCTGGGGGGAGTGGAGGGTCATGGTGAGGACCCGGTCGGCCCCCGCGGTCTGCAGGAGGTCAGCGATGAGCCGGGCGGCGATGGAGATGCGGGGGGCGTCCTTCTTGTCGCTCCGGGCGTAGGAGAAGTAGGGGATGACCGCGGTGACCCGGGCGGCGCTGGCCCCCTTGGCGGCGTCAATCATCATGAGGAGCTCCATCAGGTGGTCCTGCACCGGGGGGGTGAGGGACTGCACGATGAAGACATCGCCTTCCCGCAGGCTCTCCTCAAAGCGCACGAAGAGGTTGTCGTTGGCGAAGCGCACCGTGGAGCTTTTGCCCAGGGGGAGGCCCAGGGCCTCGGCGATGGCCTGGGCCAGGGGACGGTTGGACTGGCCGGAAAAGATCAAGAGGGGGCGGTCCATGCCGCTCCCCAGCATAGCACGCCCCCGGGGTATGGGCTTCTGGCCTAGAGGAGGGTGAGGCCCTCCTGGAGGGGAGTGGTCACCTCCGGGCCCTCCGGGTGCAGGTAGACGTCCACCTCGGTGCGCACGCCAAACTCCGGCAGGTAGACCCCGGGCTCCACGGTGAAGGCCAGCCCCGGTACCAGGGGGCGGAAGTCGTGGGTCTCCAGGTCGTCCAGATGGGGACCGGTCCCGTGCACCTCCTCCCCCAGGTTGTGCCCGGTGCGGTGGCGCACGTGGGCCCCGTAGCCCTGGGCCTCCAGCACGCCCCGGGCCACCCGGTCCACCTCGTACCCCTTGGGGTGGCGGCCTTCCCGATAGGCCTCGGCCACGAAGCGCAAGGCCTCGTCCCGGGCCTGGACCACCGCCAGGAAGGCCCGGTGGGCGGCCTCCGGGGGGTTTAGGCCGGCCATCCAGGTGAGGTCGGCGTAGACGCCCCCGGGCTCCTTGGCCCAGAGGTCCAGGAGGACCACCTCCCCCGCCTCCAGGGGCTTTTCCGTGGGCTGGTGGTGGGGGTTGGCGGCGTTTTTCCCAAAGGCCACCATGGGGGGGTGGTCAAAGACCAGCCCAAGCCCCTGGAGCACCCTGACCATCTCCCCCTGCACCTCCCCTTCCGTGGCCTTGGGGTTCTGGCGCAGGTAGGCGAGGGCCCGCTCCTTGGCAGCCACCAGGCCCTGGACGGCCCGCCGGTGGCTTGCCAGCCTCCCTTGGTCCCAGGTCTGGAAGAGGAGGAGGAGGGGCCAGGAGGAGACCAGTTCCAGGCCCAGGCCCCGCAGGAGGTCCACCGTGCCCCCGTCCACCCGGGAGAGGTAGGGGATCTGCCCCCCGGGCACGTACTCCAGGGCCAGGCGCCGCCTTCCTTCCAGGAGCGTGCCCAGCTCGGCCAAAAACCCCTGCCAGTGGTGGTAGGTGCGCCGCCTCCCGGGCAGGGGGGGGAAGAGGCTTTCCTCTATGGCGTGGCAGAGCAGGGTGGGCTCCCCCTCCTGGGGGATGAGGTAGGCGAAGCGGCGGGTGAGGTGGAGGTGGGCAAGCCCCAGGGCCTCGAGGGCCACGGGATTGCTCCGGCCAAAGGAGAGGAGGAGCCAGCCGTCCACCCTCTCCTCCCCCATAACCTTCTGCAGGCGCACCAGGTCCATGCCCCCATCCTAAGCCCCTGGAACCTGCTTCACCTTTTCCCGGCCTGCCCGTGCTAGGGTGGGGGGTAAGGAGGTCTGGGGCATGGTAGAAACCCAGGAAGCGGTCATCCGCATCACCCCGCTGGCGGCGGAAAAGGCCAAGGAGATCCTGGCCCGCTACGGCAAGGAACACGCAGCCATCCGCGTCTACATCAAGTCCGGGGGTTGCTCGGGCTTCCAGTACGGCATGGCGGTGGACGAAAGGGAACTGGAGGGGGACACCTTCGTGGAGATGCACGGGGTGCGCCTGGTGGTGGACCCCATGTCCTTGCCCTACCTGGTGGGTTCGGAGATTGACTGGGTGGAGAGCCTCATGGGGGGCGGCTTCACCGTGCACAACCCCAACGCCGCCAGCACCTGCGGGTGCGGCCACTCCTTCCGCACCAAGGACCAGGAGGGGGAGGCCCGCACCTGCGGCCACTGAGCTTTGCAGGGAGGAGGGGGCCTGGGTCAAGGCCCCCTTAACCTTCTTCCCATCCCCCTTAGCGTTTTCCCATTGACCTATGGGGAAGGGGCCTTATAATACCCTTGGCCACTAAGATAGTGCCGCAACCACGAAAGGAGGCCATATGAGAAAAGTAGGTAAGCTGGCTGTACTCGGTTTAACCGCCCTGGGCCTGGCCCTGGCGGGGCCTCAGGACAACAGCCTGGTGATCGGCTCTTCCCAGGAGCCCCGGGTGCTGGCGGGGGACTTCCTCAGCGTCATCTCCAACCAGTCCATCAAGAGCGAGATTGAGCAGTACCTCTTCGCCCCCCTGATCGGCTTCAACGCCGACAGCCAGAACTTCCCCGTTCTGGCCACCGAGGTGCCCACCCAGCAGAACGGGCGCCTGCGGGTCCGGGACATCGGCGGCGGCAAGAAGCGCCTGGAGATGGACCTCACCATCCGCCCAGACGCCCGCTGGTCCGACGGCCGCCCCATCACCACCGAGGACGTGGCCTTCTACTACGAGGTGGGCAAGGCCAAGGGCATGCCCGTCCTGAACCCCGACTACTGGGAGCGCGTGCAGCTCCAGGTGAAGGACGCCCGCAACTTCACCGTGATCTTTGAGCCCGCCTACTACTACGACACCTACGGCTCCCCCATCGGCTACGCTCCCAAGCACGTGATGGGCCCCGAGTGGGAGAAGGTGAAGGCCGCGGCCCGCAACCTGGACCCCGACAAGGACGCCCAGCGCCTCAACGAGCTCTACCGCAACTTCTTCCTCAAGTTCGCCACCCCGGCGGAGCTCAACAAGGGCACCATGGTCTACTCCGGGGCCTTCAAGCTCAAGCGCTGGGTGCCGGGGAACTCCATTGAGATGGAGCGGAACCCCAACTTCCCCATCAAGCCCGAGGGCGGGGAGAGCAAGTACGTGCAGAAGGTGGTCTACCGCTTCATCCAGAACACCAACTCCCTCCTGGTGGCGGTGATCGGCGGGGGGATTGACGCCACCTCCAGCGTTTCCCTCACCTTTGACCAGGCCCGCTCCAGGCAGCTCACTTCCCGCGCCCCCGGCCGCTTTGACATCTGGTTCGTGCCCGGGGCCATCTGGGAGCACATTGACATCAACAAGTTCTCTAACTGCCAGCAGGTGAAGGACCTAGGCCTGGACGATGTGCGCACCCGCCAGGCCATCCTGCACGCCCTGAACCGGGAAGGGCTGGTAAAGGCCTTCTTTGACGGCCTCCAGCCCGTGGCCCACACCTGGATCGCCCCCGTCAACCCCCTCTTCAACCCCAATGTGCGGAAGTACGAGTTTGACCTGAAGAAGGCGGAGGCGCTCTTGGCGGAGATGGGCTGGAGGAAGGGGCCGGACGGCATCCTTCAGCGCACCGTGGGTGGCCGCACCGTGCGCTTTGAGATTGAGTTCGTCACCACCGCGGGCAACGCCATCCGGGAGCGCACGCAGCAGTTCTTCGCCGAGGACCTGAAGAAGATCGGCATCGCGGTGAAGATCAACAACGCCCCCTCCGCCGTGGTCTTCGCCGACGAGTTCATCCAGAGGGCGAGCGAGTGCAAGTGGACGGGGCTGTTTGAGTTCGCCTGGGTGTCCAACCTGCGCGAGGACGGCTCCCTCTTCCAGTACAAGAACCTGAACACCGGCACCATCCAGGTCCCCACCAAGGAGAACAACTACCAGGGCCAGAACATCGGCGGCTGGCGCAACGACGAGTTTGACCGCCTGACGAGCCAGGGTGTCCTGGAGTTTGACGAGGCCAGGCGGAAGCAGCTCTTCTGGAGGGCCCAGGAGATCTGGGCCGAGGAGCTGCCCGCCCTGCCCCTCTACTTCCGGGCCAACCCCTACGTGGTGCGCAAGGGCCTGGTCAACTACGTGGCCAGCGCTTACGCGGGCGGCTACGGTCACCCCGGCTGGAACGCCTGGGAGATCGGCTGGGAAAGCCGCGGCGCCGTGAAGAAGTGGGACCAGGCGAAGTACGCGCTTTCCATCCGCTAGCCCGGGTGGTATAGTGGGGCCCGCTGGGGTTTCCCAGCGGGCTTTTTAATGGCATAAACGGGAGGTAAAAGGGTGTTTGCCTACACGGTGCGCAGGCTTTTGCAGATGGTCCCCCTGCTCCTGGCGGCCAGCGTGGTCATCTATGCGCTTCTGGCCCTGCAGCCGGGGGATCCCTTGGAGGAGCTCAAGCGGCAGAATCCCCGCATCACCGCCGAGCAGTTTGAGGCCTTGAAGCGGGCCTACGGCCTGGACCAGCCCATCCACATCCGCTACTTCAAGTGGCTTTCCCGGGCGGTGCGGGGGGACCTCGGTTATAGCCGTACCTACGGCATCCCTGCGGCGGAGTACATCTTCGTCCAGCGCCTGCCCAAGACCCTCCTCCTCTCGGGCTTGGCCCTGACCCTGGCCCTCCTGGTGGCCATCCCCGTGGGCATCTTCTCCGCCGTGCGCCAGTACTCCCTGGCGGATTACGTCATCACCTTTTTCTCCTTCGTGGGGTTTTCCATGCCTGTCTTCTTCCTGGGCATCCTGCTCCTTTACCTCTTCGCCATCTGGTTACCCGACCACATCCCGGGCTTCCCCCGTTTCCCCACCGGGGGGGTGCCCGGGGTGCTCTGGGAGGATGTGCGCTCGGGGGCGATAAGCTTTTGGTACTTCCTGGGGCAATGGGCCTGGCACCTCATCCTGCCGGTCATCGCCCTTTCCTCCTTGCAGATGGCGGAGTGGACCCGGTTCATGCGGGCTTCCTTGCTGGAGGTGCTTTCCCAGGACTACATCCGCACCGCCCGGGCCAAGGGCTTGGCCGAGCGGGTGGTGCTCTACAAGCACGCCCTCCGCAACGCCCTGATTCCCATCGTCACCCTGGTGGGCCTGGCCATCCCCGGGGTCCTGGGCGGGGCCACCATCACCGAGACCATCTTCAGCTACCCCGGCATGGGCCGGGCCATCTTTGACGCCCTGGTGGAGAAGGACTACAACGTGGCCATGGCCGCCCTGGCCTTTCTGGCCCTGATGACGGCGCTTTTCAACCTGCTGGCGGACCTGGCCTACGCGGTGGTGGACCCCCGCATCCGCTACAGCTAGAGGTGAACCATGGCGACCCTTGCTTCCGCTAAGTCCCGCACCCCCTTTGGCCTGTTCTGGCGCCGCCTCAAGCGGCACCGGCTGGCCATGGCCGGTCTGGTGATCATCGTCCTCCTCATCCTCATGGCCATCCTCGCCCCCTGGATCGCCCCCCACGACCCCACGGCCCAGCCCACGGGGGAGGACGTGGGCCAGTACTACTTCAACCCCCCTTCCCGGGAGCACCCCCTGGGCACGGACGACCTGGGGCGGGATGTGCTTTCCCGCATCATCTATGGCTCCCGCATCTCCTTGCTGGTGGGCTTTGCCGTGGCCTTCTCCAGCGTGATCCTGGGGACCATCATGGGGACGCTGGCGGGGTACTTCTCCGGGCGTCCCCTGCGCTTCTACCTGGGTCCCCTGCGCCGGGAGCGGGAGGGGTTTTACCCCTGGAGCTTTGCCCTTTGGCGGGTCTTCTCCTGGGTCCTCTACTACGGGGTGCTCTACCTGGCCCTTTCCATCGCCTGGGCCCTGGCTAAAGACGGGATCCAGGCGGGGAGCCTGGGGAGCTACCTGGGCTTTGGCCTGGCCCTGGCCCTGGGGCTCTGGGCCGCCTGGTACGGCCTCAAAGGCGAGATCCGCCTGGACCTGGACATCCTCATCAGCCGGCTCATTGACTTCATGCTCACCATCCCCACCCTGCCCCTCCTCTTGGTGCTTTCCGCCCTGCTCCGGGACCCCGGGGTTAAGGTGGGGCAGTGGGCCCAGGGGGTGTTTGGGGATGCCGCCAGCGTCTTCATCATCATCACCATCCTGGTCCTCTTCGGCTGGTTGGGCACCGCCCGGCTGGTGCGGGGGAGCATCCTCTCCCTGAGGGAGCAGGACTACGCCACCGCCGCCCGGGCCCTGGGGGCCACGGACGCCCGCATCATGTTCCGCCACCTGGTGCCCAACACCATGGCCCCCCTCATCGTGCAGGCCACCCTGCAGATCGGCGGGGCCATCCTCACCGAGGCTGCCCTTTCCTTCCTGGGCTTTGGCATCCAGCCCCCGGTGGCCACCTGGGGGAACATGCTCACCAACGCCCAGGAGTACATCTTCACCGCCCCATGGCTGGCCCTGCCGCCGGGCTTCATGATCTTCATCACGGTTCTGGCCTTCAACTACCTGGGGGACGGGCTTAGGGACGCCTTGGACCCAAGGAGCCGCCTTTAAGGCCACTCCTGTGCGGGCTTAAGCCCGCACAGGAGTTTTGGCTAGGGGCTTAGGGGCTGAGCTTCTCCTCCGGGTAGGCGGCCTCCACGAAGTAGAGGCCGTGGGCCGGGGCGGTGGGGCCCGCCAGGCGGCGGTCGGCGGTCTTCAGGATGGCCTCGAGGCTCTCCGGAGGGCGTTTTCCGAGCCCTACCTCCAGCAGGGTCCCCACCATGCCCCGGACCTGCCCCCGCAGAAAGCTCGTGCCCCGGAAGTAGAGGCGAACCTCGAGGCCCACCTCCCCCTCCACCGCCTCCACCTGGGCCTTGAGGAGGGTGCGCCGCCCCTGGCGCACCTCCTCCTTGGCAAACCCTAGGAAATTGTGCTCCCCCAGGAGGAGGGGCAGGGCCTCCCGCATGGCGGCCAGGTCCAGGGGCCCCCGCACCCAGTGGGCCCGGTGGCGCAGCAGGGGGGAGGGGTGGGGCCGCACCAGGACCCGGTAGAGGTAGGCCCGCCAGAGGGCATCCCGCCGGGCGTGGAAGTCGGGGGCCACCTCCTGGGCGGAAAGCACCTTGAGGTCCTCGGGAAGGAGGCGGTTTAGGGCCTGGGGGATCTTTTCCGCGGGGATCCTGCCGGGAAGGTCAAAGTGGAAGGGCATGGCCAGGGCGTGCACCCCGGCGTCGGTGCGGCCCGCGGCCACCGCCTTGGGGAGGGCCCCGATGCCGGCCAGGGCCCTTTCCAGCTCCCCCTGCACCGTGCGCAGGCCCTCCCCTTGCCGCTGGAGGCCGGCAAAGAGGGTCCCCTCGTACTCCGTGAGGATGAGGATGCGGCGCACGCCCTAAAGCTTAGTCCGTGCCCACGGGGGCCTTGGAGGGGTGGCCCTCGAGGGCCACCCCCACCCCGGCCACCGCCACCCGCACCCGGTCCCCCACGCGGAAGGGGCTTTCCGGCCCCTCCTGCACCAGGACCTCCCGCTCCGGGGCAAGAAGGCGCACCCGGTAGGTGAGGTCGTGCCCCTTGAACTCCCGGGCCACCACCACCCCCAAAGCGCCCGGGGGACCCTCTTCCGGGGGGAGGAGCCTCAGGGCCTCGGGGCGCAAGGAGAGGAGGAGGGGTCCCTGGGCGGCCTCCGCCAGGGGCACAGGGCCCAGGCAGGTCTCCGCCTGCCGCCCCCGCCCCTCCCCGGGGAGGAGGTTGGTGCGCCCCAGGAACTGGGCCACGAAGGGGGTCCTGGGCCGCAGGTAGACCTCCTCCGGCGTGCCCACCTGCTCCAGCCTCCCCCCGCGCATCACCCCCAGGCGGTCGGCGAAGGAGAGGGCCTCCTCCTGGTCGTGGGTGACCAGGAGGGCAGTGGTCCCCGTCTCCTTCAGGATGCGCCGCACCTCCTCCCGGGTGGCCGCCCGCAGGCTGGCGTCCAGGCTGGAGAAGGGCTCGTCCAGGAGGACCAGCCTGGGCCCCGGGGCCAGGGCCCGGGCCAGGGCGATGCGCTGTTGCTGGCCCCCCGAGAGCTCCCCCGGCTTGCGGTGCTGGAAGAGGGTCATGCCCACCCGCTCCAGGGCCTTCCTGGCCCGCTCCAGCCGGTCCTTTCCCTTCAGGCCAAAGGCCACGTTGCCCAAGGCGGTGAGGTGGGGGAAGAGGGCGTAGTCCTGGAAGACGAAGCCGATGCCCCGCCGCTCCGGGGGCAGGGCGGTGATTTCCTGCCCCTCCAGCAAGACCTGGCCGCGGTCCGGGTTTTCCAGCCCCGCCACCACCCGCAGGAGGGTGGTCTTACCGCAGCCCGAGGGGCCCAGGAGGGCCAGGATCTCCCCGGGGAAGACCTGGAGGTCAATCCCCTTGAGCACCTCGTGCTCCCCGAAGCGCTTGGCGATGCCCTTGAGTTCTAGAAGCGGCGCTCGCTCCAAAGCAACACCCCCACGAAGGCCGCCGAGAGGAGGGCGATGAGGAGGGCGAAGGGAGCGGCCTCGGCGAACATGGCCTCCTGAGTGTAGCCGAAAACCCGGGTGGCCAGGGTGGCGTAGCCCATGGGCGCCAGGAGCAGGGTGAGGGGTAGCTCCTTCACCGCGCCGATGAAGGCCAGGGCTCCCCCCGCTGCCGCCCCCCGCCAGAGGAGGGGAAAGGTGATGCGGAAAAAGGCCCGGGTGGGGGTTTCCCCCAGGGTTCTCGCCGCCTCCTCCAGCCGCTTGGGCACCTGGTAAAGCGCCCCCCGCACCGGCCCCAGGCTCTCCGCCAGGAAGTGGAAGGCCAGCACCAGGACCAAAAGGGGCAGGGTGCCGTAGAGGAAGGGGAAGGTGCGGAGGCTGAGGAAGATCCAGGCCAGGGCGAAGGCCAGGGGGGGGACGGCGTAGCCCAGGTAGGCCACCCGTTCCAGGAGCCGGGAGGCGGGGGAAGGGTAGCGCACCCCCAGGTAGGCCAGGGGCAGGGCCATGCCCACGGCCAGGAAGGCCGCGGGCACCGCCGCCAGGGCGGAGTGGCCCAGGGCCTCGAGGAGCCCCGAAAGGCTTTCCCGAGGAAAGCGGCTTGCCAGGTGGAAGAGGGCGTAGAAGGGGAGGGCGAGGGCCAGGAGGATGGGCACCAGGAGGAGGAGGTAGGCCAGGGGGGTCCAGGCCCCTAGGCGTATGGGCTTTGCCCGGCGGCCCGAGCCTTTACCGGTACGGGCCAGGGAGAGGGGGCGGAGCAGAAGCCCTTCCAGGAGGAGAAGCCCCCCGGTGAAGAGGAGGAGGAAGAGGGCCAGCCAGGCGGCGTACACCCGGTCAAAGGCGGCGTTGTACTGCAGGTAGATGGCGTAGGAGAAGGTCTCGTAGCGCAGGAGGCTTACCGTGCCGAAATCCCCCAGCACGTGGAGCCCCACCACCAGGTAGCCGGAAAGGAGGGCGGGCAGGAGCTGGGGGAAGGCCGCCTGGAAGAAGGCCCGCCAGGGGCCTGCCCCCAGGGTTCTTGCCGCTTCCTCCAGGGAGGGGTCCAGGCCCAAAAAGGCGGCGCGCAGGGAGAGGAAGAGGTAGGGGTAGGTGATGAGGGAGAGCACCAGAAGGGCTCCCCAGTACCCCTCGGGCCGGGGCAGGGGGAGAAGCCCCCCGGGGCCGGTGGCCGCCAGGAGCACGTAGGCTCCCACGTACCCGGGTATGGCCAGGGGCAGGGTGAGGAGGACGGCCAGGAAGCGCTTGCCCCTTAGGTCCGTGCGGGTGGTGAGGAAGGCCAGGGGCAGGGCGAGGAGGGTGGTGAGGGCCAGTACCCCCAGGAGGAAGGCCAGGGTGTTCCCCAGAAGCTCCAGGTTTTTGGGGCGGAGGAGGATCTCCTTGAGGGTCTCGGGGTCGGCCTCGAGGGCCCGCAGGACCAGGTAGAGGAGGGGCAGGGCCACCCCGCCCCCCGTGAGGAGGGCGGGCACCAGGAAGGGGAGGAGCCCCGTGAGGTGGTGTAGGCTTCGCGCCTTGGTCATGGGAAGTTTCCGCCCCGGCCAGGACAGCCCCTAGAGAATGCCCAGCTCCCTCAGAAGCCTGAGGGCCTGGTCCAGGGGGAGCTTTTCAAAGTCCAGCCTGGGGCTCTTCCTCAAGGCCTCCTCCAGGGGCAGGAGGTTGGGGTCGGCCACCACCCCCCTGACCAGGGGGTACTCCCCCACGTTGCCCACGAAGTACTGCTGGCCCTTGGCGGAGAGGAGGTAGGTGAGGAAGCGGTTGGCGGCCACCAGGTTCTTGGAGGTCTTCAGGATGCCCGCCCCGGTCACCAGGGCCAGGTTGCCCACATCCCCCTCCTTGAAGTGGTGCATGCCCAGGTTGTACCCCGCCCGGCGGAAGCGCACCACGTAGTAGTGGTTGGTGGAGCCTAGGTCTACCTCCCCGGCGCGGATGGCGTCCAGCATGGCCGGGTTGGAGGCGTAGGCCTTGGGGGAGAGGGCCTTCATGCTCATAAGCCACTCCCGGGCCTTGGCCTCCCCGTGGAGGGCGATGATCCCCGCCACCATGTCCTGGAAGCTGGAGTAGGTGGGGGTCCAGCCGATCCGCCCCGCCAGGCCCTTTTCCTGGACGAAGCGGGGAAGGTCCAGGAGGCTTTGGGGAAGCTCTTCCGGCTTGATCCTTTGGGGGTTGTAGGCCAGCACCCTAAGCCGCACCGTCACCGGCACCCAGGCCTTGGAGGCGGGGGCAAAGGCCACGGGCTGCTTGAGGAGGGTCTCCCCCAGGGGACGGAGAAGCCCCTTGGCCGCCGCCTGGCCTAAGGCGCCGGCGGTGTTGGCCCAGAAGATGTCCGCCGGGGAGCGGGCCCCTTCCTCCTGCAGGGCGGCCAGGATCTGGGCGTCGGTGCCGTAGCGCACCTGGACCCGGATCCCGGTCTCCTCCTGGAACTGTTTGACCAGGGGTTCCACCAGGCTCTGCCCCCGGCCGGAGTAGAGGGTCAGGGTTTGGGATTGGGCCAGGGCCAGGCTGAGGGCCGTTAGACCGATTAGGGCAAGGATGCTTCTTCGCATATGGCCTCCTGTGGGCGAGGGCGCCCTCTGCCTGGGCACTGTACCCCAGGGGGGAGGAAAAGTCAAGTATTCCGGTCGGATTTTATAAGATTAGAAGTGATAATCACTTGCAACCAGGGAAACACCCCCGTCAGGTCCTGGGGCCAGAAGGGGGCTGGACCGGTGTACACCAGGGGGACGGGGTTTCGGGTGTGCTGCCCATGCCAGGGCTCTTCCGCGTTGCCATGGTCGGAGGTGAGGAGGAGGGTGCCCCCTTCCTGCAAAAAGCCCTGGAGGAATAGGGCAAGTTCCCGAAAGCGCGCCCCTAGGGTCTCCGGGGCCCGGTGGGCCGCCAGGTCCAGGGCCCAGTACTCCAGGACCACCAGGTCAAAGGCCCGGGCCAGGGCCGCGGCCCCAGCCCCCACGGCGTAGGGGTCCTCCCAGAAGGCGGGAGGGAGGGCCAGGGGGTGGCCCAAAGGGTGGAGGGGAAGGCCGGCAAGAAGCGCCGCTTGGGCAAAGGCCGAGAGGAGGAGGCGCCTGCCCCCCGTGGCCTTTTGCAGGTACTCCGGCCGGTAGCCGTTGGCGTGGAGGACCCTGAGGCCCTGCGCCCGGGCCCAGGCGTAGAGGCTTTGCTGCAAGAGGGGGCGGAGCCTGGGGCTGGGGAAGGGGCCTTGGTGGTGGCCCAGCAGCCTGGCCGCGTTCACCCCGGTGAGGAGGGTGGTCTGGCCGGTGCCCGACTGGGGCAGGCCCTCCACCCCTAAGGTGGCGTCCAGGGGGTGGGGGGAGAGCTCCAGGAGCAGGGGGAAAAGCTCCTCCAGGGCCTCCCCCAGGCCCAGGCCGTCCACGAAGAGGAAGAGCACCCCCTTAGTCTGGACCAGGAGGCGGTAAGGCGCCAGGGCCATCCCTGGGATTGGGGCTTTGGCCGCAAATGGCCTTTGGGAGAAAAGGGTATCCTGGAACCGGAGGGAAAGTATGCCGGTACGCCAAGCCAGCGCGGTATGGGAGGGCGGGTTGCGGAGCGGTAAGGGCGTTATGCGCCTGGGGAGCCAGGCCTTTGAGGGGCCTTATTCCTTCCCCTCCCGCTTTGAGGAGGGGCCGGGCACCAACCCCGAGGAGCTCATCGCCGCGGCCCATGCGGGTTGCTTCTCCATGGCCCTTTCGGCCGCCTTGGAACGGGAAGGTTTCCCCCCCAAGCGGGTGGCCACCCAGGCCCGGGTGCACCTGGAGATGGTGGAGGGCAAGGCCACGATTACCCGGATTGAGCTTTTGACGGAAGCGGAAGTACCGGGGATCTCCCCCGAGAAGTTCCAGGAGATTGCCCAGGCGGCCAAGGAGGGCTGCCCCGTTTCCCGGGCCCTGGCGGGGGTGGGGGAGGTCCGCCTCGAGGCCCGCCTGGTCTAGGGCTCACTCCCCCTTCCACAGGAGCCGGCCACAGGAGGGGCAGCGCACCAGCTGCCCCTGCACCACCTTCTGGGCCACGTGGGTGGGTAGGACCACGTTGCACCCCTCGCAACGGAACACCTGGCCCTGGCGGTGCATGCGCACCACCCCCGTGCCCTTGCGGGCGCGGCGGATGGCCTCGTACTCCTTGAGGACCGTGGTGGGGATGCCCTGGGCCATGGCCGCCCGCTCCTCCAGGCGCTTGGCCATCTCCTGCTTCAGGGCTTCCACCCGCTCCCGGTTGGCCTCCAAAAGCGCCTCCAGCCTGGGCCGGAGGCCGGCCAGCTCGGCCTCCACCTGGGCAATCTCCTCCTCCAGGTTCTCCATGGCCTCCATCAGGGGGGTGGAGAGCTCCAGGAGTTCCTTGATGCGGTCCTTGATCTGCTGGATGCGGTTTTCGTACTGGGTCTGTTCCCGGGCGCTTTGCGCCTGGCGTTGCTCGGCCTCCGCCTGCTTTTCCTTGGCGGTGAGGTCCTCGATGTCCAGGCTGTGGCGGTTGTACTCCTTGCGCAGCTCCGCTTGGCGCTCCAGAAGGTCCTGCAGCTTGCCCTCCAGGGCCTCCACCTGGGCCCGGACGGAGAGGAGCTCCTCGGGGAGGCTCTCCACCTCCTTTTGCAGCCGGTCTATCTCCAGATCCTTCTCCTGGAGGCTGAAAAGCGCCCTGAGCGCGTCAAGCTGTCCCTTGTGGGGAGGGTCCGCCCCGTTCACGTTTCCCATTCTAACCCCGTGAGGAAGGGGTTCGTGCGGGCCTCGAGGCCCAGGGTGGTGGGCGGGCCGTGGCCGGGGTAGACCCGGGTTTCCGGGGGCAGGCGGAGGAGGCGCTTTAGGGAACGGAAAAGGGCCTCGGGATCGGCCCCGGGCAGGTCGTAGCGGCCGATGCTTCCCCGGAAGAGGAGGTCGCCGGAAAAGAGCTGGGGAGGATCCTCCTCCAGGGCCAAAAAGGCCACGTGGCCCGGGCTGTGGCCGGGGAGGTGCCAGACGCTGAGGCCGTAAAGGCGCATGCCCTCCTCCAGGGGCGCCACGGGAAGGGGCGGGGAGGGCAGGGAGAGGCCGAAGGCCGCGGCCACCTCCGCCGCCCGCTGGTAAAGGGGGAGGTCCAGGGGGTGGAGGTACACGGGAAGCCCCCAGGCGGCCACCAGGGGGGCCACGGCCCCCACGTGGTCAAAGTGGGCGTGGGTGAGGAGGATGGCCTGGGGCCTTAGGCCGGTCTCCTCCACCAGGGCCAGGATGCGCTCGGGCTCGTCCCCGGGGTCAATGAGCACCACCTCCTCATCGCCTGCCACCAGGTAGGCGTTTTCCCCCAGGGGGCCCAGGGTAAGGGAAAAGACCCTCATGGCTCCGTGGGCAGGCCCTCCTGGAGCCACTCGTGCATGGAGCCCAGGTAGTTCCTGGCCCTCACCCCCAGGCTCCGGAGCACGAAGAAGGCCACGGCGCTCCGGGCCCCGGAGTGGCAGTAAAGGCCCACCTCCTGCCCCGGGCTCAGCCCCAGGCGTTCCAGCACCTTCCCCGGCTCCAGGAAGAGCTCCAGGGGGGCGTTTTGGCTTCCGGGAATGCGCCCTCCCCGGGGGCAGCAGGGGGGATGGACCTTACCCTGGAACTCCTCCGGGCTGCGCACGTCCAGCAGGAGGGGATGGCGGGCAGCCTCGTCCGCGGTGAGAAGCCACTCCCGCCGCAGGCGGGCCTGGACTTCCGTGGGCTCGGGCTTGGGCTCCTCCCGCTCGGTGGCGTAGGCCTCCCACCCCTCGGTCCAAAGCTCCACCTCCAGCCCGCCTAAGCCCAGGAAAAAGGCCGTGCGGCAGAGGCGGCTGGTGAGCCCCTCGTCGTAGAGGACCACGGGGCTTTTGAGCCCCAGGGACCGGAAGAGCTCGGTAAGCCCCGCCTCCAGGGCCTTGAGCTCCCCCTCCTCCCGCAGGCGGAGCCTGGGGGCGGAAAGGTCCAGGTGGCGGGCCCCGGGCAGGTGGCCCGCCTCATAGGCCGGCCGGGGACGGGTGTCCACCAGGACGGCGCCTTCGGGTAGCTCCATGGGCTTGATTATAAGGGGCGCAAGGGTAGGTGGGTCCTCCTAAACATACTTGACAAAGGTGCGCGCATTTGATATAAGCGGAGGTGGAGGTGGTAGATATGGCCCTGGTGCGTAGGGAGATGCGGCCCACCGAGCTCACCCCCTTCCGGACCTGGGGGCCTCTTTCCCTCCTGGAGGAGGCCAACCGGCTCTTTGAGGAGGTTCTGGGCGACTTTGGCCGGCCCGCGGTGGCCTACGTGGCCCCTGCGGACCTCTACGAGACGGACGAGGCCCTGATCCTGGAGATGGCCGTGCCCGGCCTGGCCCCGGAGGACCTGGAGGTGAGCCTCGAGGGCACCAAGCTCACGGTGCGCGGCCAGGTGAAGCCGGTGGAGGAGCCCAAGGTGCGCCGCTACTACCTGCAGGAGATCCCCCACGGCTCCTTCCTCCGCACCTTCACCCTGCCGGTGGAGGTGGACACCGCCCAGGCCAAGGCCGAGTTCCGCCACGGCATCCTGAGGCTCACCCTGCCCAAGGTGGCCGAGGCCCGGGCCAAGCGCATCCCCATTGAGGTGGTCCAGTAGGGCCCAGGCGCTTAACCCCCGGGGTCTTCCCGGGGGTTAGGCCTTTTTTAGGGCCTCAGAAAGCCGCCTCAGGGCTTCTTCCAGCACCTCGGGGTAGGTGGCGAAGTTGAGGCGCACGTAGCGGTCGTACCCTTCGCCAAAGTTCTCCCCGGGGTTCAGGGCCACCCGGGCCTCCTTGAGGAAGAAGGCCGCCGCCTTGGGGATGGGGGTCTTGAGCCAGGCCAGGTAGGTGCCCTCCGGGGGAAAGTGGCCCAGGCCCGCCGCCTTGGCCCAGGCGGCCACCCGCTCCCGGTTGGCCTTAAGGCGCTCCAGGGTTTCCCTCAGCCAGCCCTCCCCTTCCTCCAGGGCGGCTTTCCAGGCGGCCATGGCCAGGACGTTGGGGAAGGTGTGGGGCAGGTGGCGCCTCAGGGCCTCCACCAGGGGCTTGGGGCCCACCGCCGCTCCCAGGGGTAGCCCGGCCAGGTTGTAGGCCTTGCCCGGCCCCAGGAGGGTGAGCGTGCGCTCGGGGAGGAGGCGGGCCAGGGGGGTGTGGGCCCGGTGGTAGGTGAGGGGGGCGTGGAGCTCATCGGAGACCACGATCAGGTCGTGCTTGCGGGCGATGGCCGCCAGGGCGGCCAATTCCTCCTCGGTGAAGACCCGGCCCGTGGGGTTGTGGGGGTGGCAGAAGAGGAGGAGCCGGGTGGCGTAGGCCAGGCGCTCCAGGCCCTCGAGGTCCAGCCGGTAGCCCCCCTCGGTCTCCCTCAGGGGGTTGGCCAGGACCGTGCGCTTCTGCTCCCGGATGGCGGCCAGGAAGGGGGGGTAGATGGGCACCTGGGTAAGGACCCCCTGCCCCGGGGCGGTGAAGGCGGCCACCGCCGCATAAAGCCCCACCACCACCCCGGGCATGAAGGCCACCTCCCCCTCCAGGCCGGCCTTCTCCCGCAGGAGGTCCTTGAGCTCCGGGTCCCCCTCACGGGGGGGGTAGCCCAAAAACCCCTCGGCCCGCTCGCGGATGGCCTTCCGTATGGGCTCGGCCACGGGGAAGTCCATGTCCGCCACCCAGAGGGGCAGCACGTCCTCGGGGTAGGCGCTCCACTTGAGGGAGTCCTTGCGGGGAGGCAACACCATGGGGCTATCTTACCGTGAGGGCCTCACCCCTTTTGCCCCTGCCCCAGACGCCTCAGCATGTAAAGGGAGAGCAGGATGAGGGGCAGGCTCACCACCTGGGTGGCGGTGAAGAGGCCGATGCCCAGCTCCTCGTTGCGGTAGACGGGAAGCCAGAGGGGGTTTAGGCGGAAGGGCTCCTCCAGCACCGAGCGGAAAACGCTGTACCAGAGCAGGAACTGCCAGAAGGCGTAGCCGTAGAAGGGCTTTTTCCGCAACCAGTAGTAGGAAAGGGGCAGGAGGAGGAGGCCCACCACGGCCCCGTAGACCTGGGTGAGGTGGACGGGGCCCCTCAGGAGTTCGGCGCAACGGTAGACCTGGGAGATGTCCTCAATCCCGGGGCAGACCCCGGGGAAGCCCTTGGCCCACTCCGGCCAGGTGAAGCCGATGGGCAAGGTGGTGAGGCGGCCCACGGTATCCGAGCCGTTCATCAGGTTGCCGATGCGGCCGGCGATGATGCCTAGGGCCACCCCCGGGGTGGCCGCGTCCAGGTAGGGCCAGAGGGGGTAGCCCTTCCTGCGGTGGTAGTAGAGGAAGACCAAAGCCCCCCCCAGGATGGCCCCGTGGAAGGAGAGGCCCCCACGCCAGATGTAGAGCACCTCCGCGGGGTTTTCCAGGAAGTACCCCGGGGAGGTGAGGACATAGCCCAACCGGGCCCCCACCACCCCAAAGACCACCGCCCAGAAGGCCACGGTCTCAAACTTTTCCGCGTCCAGGCCCCAGGCCCTAAGGCGGCGCTTGGCCAGCTCAAATCCCACGAAGATGGCCAGGGTGAGGAGGAAGCCGTACCACTGGATGCGCAGGGGGCCGATCTGGATCATGGTGGGGTTCATGCGTTACCTCCCAGTAAGCCCTCCATGAGGGCAAGAAGCTCCGCTTCGGCAAAGGCTCCTTCCAGGAGGACCTCCTCCCCCAGGAGGAGGACGGGTACCCGCCAGGCATAGGGGGCGAGCTCCGCTTCCCGGTCCACCTCCCGGCGCACGTAGGGCACTGCCAGGCTCCAAAGGGCCCTTTCCGCCCGCTCGCAGAGGCCGCACCCCTCACGGGTGACGAGGACGAGCTCCATGGGGATGAGCATACTTTAGAAGATGGCCTGCAGGACCAAAAGGCCCATGGCCACGTGGAGGATTACCTTGGCCACCACTCCCCCCATGAGGCCCACCAGGGTGCCCCAGGCCGCTCGCAGGGCCTCCTCGGGCCTGCGGCCGGAGAGGTACTCCAGGAGCCAGGCCAGGAGGAAGGGCAGGACCAGGACCCCCACCACCCCCAGGAAGAGGCCCAAAAGACCCCCTAGGAAGGCCCCCCAGAGGCCAGCCCGGCTGGCCCCGTAGCGCCGGGCCCCCAGGAGGGCGGCCACGTTGTCCAGGGTCATGGCTAGGAGGGCCAGGACCCCCAGGGCCAGCCAAAGCCCCACGGAGAGCTCCCGGAAGCCCAACAGGAGCTCGTGCAGGAAGGCCGCCAGGAGCACCACGAGGGTGGCGGGGACGAAGGGCACCAGGGTGAGGACCACCCCGGCCAGCCACAGGGCCACGAAGAGCCAGTCCGCCAAGGCTTCCATGCCCTCCAGCCTAGGGGAGGCGCGGGTGAGAAGGGAAAGGGACATCCGGCCCCTTAGGGGGCCTTAAGCTCAGAGGCGAGGAGGTGGGTATGGATTTCGGCCTACCCAAGGAGCAGGCCACGCTGAAAACCTCCCCTCCCTTTGGGGAGGAGGTGCGCGAGGGGCGGGTGGCCCTGACCCCTCAGGGGGTGCGGGAGCTGGTGGCCCGGGGCCACCGGGTCTACGTGGAGCGGGGGGCAGGGGAGCGTGCGGGCTTCCCCGATGCCGCCTACGAGGAGGCCGGGGCCCGGCTGGTGAGCCGGGAGGAGGCCTTTGGCCGGGGCGAGGTGGTGCTCAAGGTGGGGAGGCCCACCCTGGAGGAGGTGGCCCTGCTCCGCCCCGGGGCCACGGTGATGGCCTTCATGCACCTGGCCGTGGCCGAGTCCGGCCTGGTGGAGGCCATGGCGGCAAAGGGCCTTTCCGCCATCGGCTACGAGCTGGTGGGGGCGGAGGGGAAGCGGCCGGTGCTCAAGGCCATGAGCGAGATCGCGGGCCGCCTGGCCCCCCAGGTGGCCGGCCGTCTCCTCGAGGCCCCCATGGGACCCGGGGTGCTCCTCCCCGGCCTTCCCGGCATCCCCCCGGCGGACGTGGTCATCCTGGGGGCCGGGGTCCTGGGCCGGGCGGCGGCCCGGGCCTTTTTGGGGGCGGGGGCCTCGGTTTACCTGTTGGACAAGGAGCTTTCTGCCCTGGAGGAGGCCGCCCACGAGGCCAGGGGGGCGGTGACCGCCCTCATCACCGGGTCCCGGCTGGAGCGGTACGTGGCCTTCGCCGATGTGCTGGTGGGGGCGGTGGCGGTGCCCGGGGAGCGCACCCCCGTGCTCCTAAGCCGCGCCCTCCTGGCCCGCATGCGCCCGGGCTCGGTGCTCCTGGACTTCGCCATTGACCAGGGGGGGATTGCGGAGACCAGCCGCCCGGGGGTCTACCAGGAGCTGGGCATCACCCACTTCTGCCTGCCCAACGTGCCCGCCCTGGTGCCCCGCACCGCCAGCCACGCCCTCACCGCCACCCTTCTGCCCTTCCTGCTCCGGATGGAGGAAGACCCCTTGGAGGTGCCGGAGCTCCGCCAGGGGGCCTACCTCCTCCTGGGCCAGAAAGGAGGCCACCTAGAATGAGCTACCGCAAGAAGCTGACCTCCCCTGAGGACGCCGTCACCCTGATCCGTTCTGGGATGCGGGTCTTTGTTTCCGGCAACGCCGCCACCCCCACCCCCATCCTCAAGGCCCTGGCTGCCCGCAAGGACGAGCTCCAGGGTGTGGAGCTCATCCACCTTCTCCAGATGGGGGAGGACCCCTTTGCCGCCCCCGAGATGGAGGGGCACTTCAGGCGGCGCTCCCTCTTCGTGGGCCCTGCCGACCGGGAGTCGGTGAACCAGGGCCGGGCGGACTACGTGCCCATCATGCTCCACCAGGTGCCCTGGCTCTTCAAGCGCCGGGTCCTTCCCCTGGACGCGGCCATCGTGCAGGTCTCTCCCCCGGACGAGCACGGCTTCTGCTCCTTGGGGGTGGAGGTGATCGCCACCAAGGCGGCCCTCGAGGCCGCCCCCATGGTGATCGCCATGGTGAACCCCCGGATGCCCCGCACCCTGGGGGACACCTTCGTCCACGTCTCCCGCTTCACCGCCATTGTGGAGATGGACTGGCCCCTGCCCGAACTGAGGCGGGAGGGGTTTGGCGAGGTGGAGCGGCGCATTGGCCAGCACGTGGCCGGCCTCATTGAGGACGGGGCCACCCTGCAGATGGGCATCGGGGCCATTCCCGATGCGGTCTTGGCCAGCCTCGAGGGCCGCCGGGACCTGGGGGTGCACACGGAGATGATCTCCGATGGGGTCCTGGAGGCCTTTGAGAAGGGGCTCATCACCGGGGCCAAAAAGACCCTGCACCCCGGCAAGGTTATTGGCACCTTCGTCCTGGGCTCGGAGCGCCTCTACCGTTTTGTCCACGACAACCCCCTCTTTGAACTCCACCCCGCGGACTACGTGAACGACCCCTTCGTGGTGGCCCAGAACCGCAAGATGGTGGCCATCAACTCCGCCATAGAGGTGGACCTCACCGGCCAGGTGGTGGCGGACTCCATCGGCACCCGCATCTACTCGGGCTTTGGCGGCCAGCTGGACTTCATCCGCGGGGCGGCCAGGAGCGAGGGGGGTAAGCCCATCATCGCCCTGCCCTCCACGGCCAAGGGCCATAGCCGCATCGTCCCCTACCTGAAGCCGGGGGCGGGGGTGGTCACCACCCGGGCCGATGTGCACTACGTGGTCACGGAGTGGGGCGTGGCCGAGCTCTTTGGCCGCTCCTTGCGGGAGAGGGCCCTGGCCCTCATCCAGATCGCCCACCCGGACTTCCGCGAGGAACTCCTCAAGGCGGCCTGGGAGCGCAGGCTCCTGCCCCGGAGCTACCCGGGGGCGGACGTGAAGGGCTGAACTGGGTTTTTCTTCTGGGCCTCCTAATCCTTGCTCTTGACAACCGGCCCTTAACCCCCCTAAATAGGGGGCGATGCCGGCGAAAAAGGGCAAACGCCAAGGGCCTGGCGCCAAAGCCTCGGCTGGGCGCTCCCGTGCCCCGGAAGCCCGAGGTGGGGCCACCACCTTGGTGGTGGTGGAGTCCCCGGCCAAGGCCAAAAGCATCCAGAAGATGCTGGGCCCGGGCTACGAGGTGCGGGCGAGCCTGGGCCACGTGGCCGACCTCCCGGAGCGGGAGCTGGGGGTGGATGTGGCCAAGGACTTTGCTCCCACCTACGAGGTGAAAAAGGAGAAGAAGCCGGTGGTGGAGGAACTGCGCCGCGCCGCAGAAGGTAAGCGCCTTCTCGTCGCCACCGACCCCGACCGGGAGGGAGAGGCCATCGGCTGGCACGTGGCCCGGCTTCTGGGGCGGGACCCCCGGGAGCCCATCCGCGTGGAGTTCCACGAGATCACCCCCAAGGTGGTGCAGAAGGCGGTGGAGGCTCCCAGGCCCATTGACCAGAACCTGGTGGACGCCCAGCAGGCCCGCCGGGTGCTGGACCGGCTTCTGGGCTACAACCTTTCCCCGCTTCTCTCCCTGGAGTTCCGCAAGCGGGCCCTTTCCGCCGGAAGGGTGCAGAGCGTGGCCCTGAGGCTTCTGGTGGAGCGGGAGGAGGAGATTGAGGCCTTCCAGCAGGAGGCCTACTGGACCCTCGAGGCCCGCTTCCAGGTGGCCGGCCAGCCCCTTTCCGCCCAGCTTTACCAGGCGGAGGGAAGAAGGCTCTGGACCGGCCAGGGGGAGAAGGAGGGGAGGCTTCACCTGGCCACGGAGGAGGAGGCCCGCGCCCTGGCCCAGGAGGCCCTGGCCCTGGCCTACCGGGTGGCCCAGGTGGAAACCAAGGAGCGGCGCAAATCCCCCCCGCCTCCCTTCACCACCTCCACCCTGCAGCAGGCGGCCTCCAGCCGGCTGGGCTACACGGCAAGCCGCACCATGCGCATCGCCCAGCGCCTCTACGAGGGCGTGGACCTGCCCGAGGGCACCGTGGGCCTCATCACCTACATGCGCACGGACTCGGTGCGGGTCTCCCCCGAGGCTTTGGCCTCGGCCCGGGAGGTGATTCGCGAGGTGTTTGGGGAGGCCTACCTTCCCGAGGCCCCCAGGGTCTACCGCAACCGCAGGGAGGGGGTGCAGGACGCCCACGAGGCCATCCGCCCCACCGACCCCAGGCGCACCCCGGAGCGGGTGCGTCCCCACCTCTCGGAGGAGGAGTACCGCCTTTACGACCTCATCTGGCGCCGCTTCTTGGCCAGCCAGATGCGCGACGCCCTCTACGAGCAGACCACGGTGCTGTTGGAAGACCTGGGGGGAAGGCCCCGCTTCGCCTTCCGCGCCGCGGGCTCGGTCCTCAAGTTTGAGGGCTACCTTCGGGCCTGGGGGCGGGAGGAAGAGGAGGAGCCCCCCGTGCCCGCTGTGCCCCAGGGGGCCGACGCCCGGCTTTTGGAGTTAAGGCCCGAGGAGCACTTCACTGAGCCCCCGCCCCGCTACACCGACGCCACCCTGGTGAAGACCATGGAGGAGCTGGGCATCGGCCGCCCTTCCACCTACGCCCCCACCCTGGAGACCCTGGAGAAGCGGGGCTACATGGAGCGCAAGGGGCGCACCCTCCTCCCCACCCCCTTGGGCCGCCAGGTGACCGGGTACCTGCGGGAGCGCTTCCCCCAGGTGGTGGCCTACGAGTTCACCGCCCGCATGGAGGACCGCCTGGACGAGGTGGAGGAGGGCAAGGTTCCCTGGCCCAGGGTGGTGTGGGAGTTCTATGAGCCCTTTTTGGGGGAGCTGGCCCAGGTGCCCAAGAAGACCTGCCCCCGGTGCGGCCGGCCCCTGGAGCTCAAGGTAAGCCGCTTCGGGCAGTTCCTGGGGTGCACGGGCTATCCGGAGTGCACCTACACCGAGCCCCTGGAGCGCAAGAAGGAGGCCGAGCCCATCGGGGAAAGCTGCCCCCAGTGCGGCCGGCCCCTGGTGCGCAAGGAGGGGCGCTATGGGAGCTTCATCGCCTGCTCGGGCTACCCGGAGTGCGGCTATACCCGGGACGACGGCCAGGCCACGGGCCACCCCTGCCCCAAATGTGGGGGTCGGGTGCTGGAGAAGCGGAGCCGAAGGGGCAAGCCCTACTACAAGTGCGAGAACAACGCCTGCGATTTCCTCTCCTTCTATCCCCTGTTGGAGAGGGCCTGCTCCGCGTGCGGCTGGCCCCTGGTGGGGAAGGGGGAGGGGGCCTGCCTCAACCCCGCCTGCCCCGCCCACGACCCCAGGCTTCTGCCCGCCCCTCGGGAGGAGAAGGGGAGGAGGGCCGCCCGGGGACGGGCCCCCAAGGCTTCCCCGAAACTTCCCAAGGACTGGCCCGAGCTTCTGCCCTTCCTGGGCGAGCTCACCCCGGAGGAGCGCCAGGCGGCCGAGGCCCTGGCCCGGGGCGAGGCTCTCGGGGAAGGGGCCGCCCGCCTGGCCCAGCGGGCCATTTTCAAGCTGCGCATGCGCAAGGGGCGGGCCAAGAAGGAGGTGGTGAAGTCCTGATGGAGAGCTTCAAGCTCCACCTCCTGCGCCTGGCCCGGGAGGGGCGGGTGGAGGTGCCGGGGCTGCCCGTTCAGGCCTACGCCCTGGAAGGGGAGTCCGAGCGTGCGGGGGAGGCGGTGTTCTACCTGCTCCTCGAGGGCGAGCTGGTCATAGACCTCCCCCAGGGCCGCTACCTGCACCTCAGGCGGGGAGAGGCCGCCCGCATCAGCGAACCCCACCGCCTCCTTCCCGTGGAGCGGGCGGTGCTTTTGCAGGTGGGGTAGGCCCCACCAGGTACACCGCTCCCCAGGGGCGGTAGACGCTCACCACCTTGTCCTGCCGCACCCGGCCGTCCCCGTAGCGCACCGTGCGGCGCACCTCCACCCTGGCTCCCTCGGCGGCGAAGTCTATCTGCTTGCGGGTCCCAGGGGGCAGGGAGGGGTCCAGGATCTCCCGGGTGGGCAGGGGGGGCTTGCGCTGGGAGATGAAGGGGCCTTCCCACCGCACCTCCCGGTCCTTGGTGCCGAAGAGGTGGAAGCGGAGCTTGGTGCCCACCACGGAGCGCTGCACCAGGATGTGCCCGGGGGTGTCGTTCAGGACCCGGAGGTCCCGGTAGGGGGCGATGACCGTGGCGTCCAGGCCCGTGGGCTTGTAGTAGGCCACCTGGTAGCTGTGGGGGTGGCGCTCCAGGAGGGGAAGCCCAGCGAAGAAGAAGGCGCGGAACAGGGTGGTGGACACCTGGCACACCCCGCCGCCAATCCCCTGCTCGGTCCGGTCCCCCACGATCACAAAGGCCTCCCGGTACCCTTCCTCCTCGGTGACGGGGCCCAGGGCCCGGTTGAAGGAGAAGGGGCCCGGGGGGATGAGGAGGCCATCCAGCTTGCTCGAGGCCAGGAGGAGGTTGTGGGTGCGGGCGGGGCTGGAACCCCGGAAGTCCGTCTCCCCCGTGGCCAGGTGCTCCCGCACCCCCAGGGCGTGGAGCTCCCGCAGGCTTGGCCTGGGAGGGGTGTAGCGCACGGGCAGGCGGAAGCTTCGCCGGCCCGCGGCCAGGGCTTCCCGGTAGGCGGCCAGGGCCTCCCCCTCGTCAAAGCTCAGGCCCTTCTTCTCCACGCCCCGCCACCTTCCCTCCTGCAGGATGAACCGGGGGGGCCTGGGTGGGCGGGCCAGCTTCCTTAGGAGGGCTTTGAGTTCGGCTTCCGAGCCCACGGGGTAGCGCTGGACCCCGGTGTAGGCCACCAGGCGCCCCTCCTCAATGGCGTCCTCCTGCAGGACCAGAAGGGCCTCCACGGGCTCCCCCCCCTGGCCTAGGCCCACCAGGCCGGCGAGGAGGAGGGCGAGGGGCAGAGCCCGTATTCGCATGCCCCAAGGCTAGCACGGGGGGTATGAAAGGGCAGTGAACGGGGGACAAAACCCCTATTGCCTCCTTCTCCGCCCCGGGGTATCCTTGGCCCTAGGCTCTGGCTTTCACACCGTTTTCACACCTCACCCCCATGCTGGGGCCTGTGAAAGGAGGGCAGTGATGAAGGCAAAAGGTTTTACCCTGATCGAGCTGGCCATCGTAATCGTGATCATCGGCATCTTGGTGGCCATCGCGGTGCCGCGGTTTGTGGACCTCTCCGGAGACGCCAAGGATGCGGCGGTTCAGGCCACGGCCAGCTCGGTGCGCTCGGCCTATGCCATCTATGTGGCTCAGAACAAGGACTACCCCAACTACTGCGCCGACGTGCTCAACGGGCTTGAGGGCGTGAACATCGGGAGCGGCTCTAGCTCGGTAACCCTGGCGGGTAATGTGACGGTTTCCTGCGCTAGCGCAGACCCTGCGGCTGGTAACGCGGACATCTCCATTTACGCCACCGGGGCCAAGACCTATAACAGCAGCGCCAACGCCCTCAAGGTGAACCTACGCTTCAAGTAGGTATGGGCCAATCCCTAGCCCCCTCGAGGCCTTCCCCCCTCGAGGGGGTTTTGTTTTTGGCCCTGGTGCTCGCCCTCGCCGGCCTGAATCCCTGGGGCCGGGGACACGAGGAGGTCTGGAATGCCCCCCGGGAGTGGGGCATGGCCCTATTCGCCTTGGGGGCCCTGGTGGGCATTCTTTTACGGGGGCAGAGGCGGGCTTTTCCCCTAAATAGGGGCGTCCTTTGGCCTCTTTTGGCCTCGGCGGGGTTTATCCTTGCCGGTGCGGCCGCCACCTTCCTTTCCCCCCAGCCCATCTGGAGCTGGACGGGCTACCCCAGCGTGGGCGATGGGCTACGTTTCTGGGCCCTGGGCGTGGCCTTCTCCTGGGCCGTGTTTCTGGCCCTGGAAGCGGGTGTCCTTTCCCCCCAGGGTATTGCCAGGGCCCTCCTTCTGGCCTTGGGCCTGCATGCTCTAGCCATCTTCCCCCAAGTCTGGGACTGGAGGCTGGACTACACCGCGACCCAGGGCCAGACCTATGTCCGTTGCTTTGACGCGGCCCAAACCGACTGCTACGAGAACCCGGATGCCACGGCTTCCGGGGTCCACCGGGCACAGATGCCCATCGGCCTCACCTCTCATCGGGGCCATGCGGCCGGCGTTTTGGCCCTCCTCGGGCTTTTCGCCGCCGGGCTCTACCTGCAAAGGCCCCGCGGGAGCCTTCTCCTTCTCTTTACCCTGGCTGCCCTCGCCCTCTGGTTCACCCAGACCCGGGGAGGGTGGTTGGCCCTTTGGGGTCCCCTGGTGGCCCTGGCCTTTTTCCTTGCCTGGCGGCGATCCCCGGCGTTTCTCCCTGCCCTGGGCCTTCTGGCCGTAGGGGGCTTCACCTACGGGTTGTACTGGGGGGCCGGACAGGTTGGCCTGTATGAGACCCGGCGCTTTCCGGAACTAGGGCTTTCCCTTTCCCAAACGGATGCGTACTCCTCAGGCCGCCTGGAACTTTGGCGTACGGCTGTTCAGGCTCTTCCCGTGCGGCCCCTTCTCGGCTGGGGATTTGACGGGTATGCCCGGGCCTATCCCTATGCGGTGGATTGGAATGGGGCGGACCACCACCGCCTGCCCGTGGCTCTTCGGCCTCCGGTGCGGGTGGTTTTGGGAGAGGACCGCCTGATTTACCTGGAAGACTCCCAGGGCCAGCGCCTCCTCGCCCCTTCCCCCTTCGCCAAGGCCCATAACCTCCTCCTAGACCTCCTGCTTTCCGTGGGCCTCCTGGGAGGGGTGGCCTACCTGTTCTGGCTTGGGCTGGGGTTGGCCGCCTCTTCCTGGCCGAAGCTCCCCTGGGCCCTGATGTTGGCGGGGTACCTGGCCTACGGGCTTACCTGGTACGATAGCGTGCACGTGACGCCCCTGGCCCTCTTGGCCTTGGGAGCCCTGTTCACCGGGGAGGAGGTATGGCTAAGGGGTTCACCTTGGCTGAGCTAGCCCTGGTGTTGCTCCTGGTGGGGGTCCTCACCGCAGCCCTTGTGCCCCGGTATGTGGCGCTTCAAGAGGAGGCGCAGAGGGCCCAGAGGCAGGAGACCCTGCGCAACCTGCGTTCGGCCTACGCCATGCATCTGGTCCAGAATCGCACGGTCCCCACCTGGAACGAGCTCAAAAACTTGATGGGCAACCCCACGCCCCTCAGGCTTTCTTCCAGCTGTCCTTCCGGCACCACCGTGGCCTACTGGGACCACAACGGCAACGCCCTCTGCAACGCTGGGGAGCGCCTGGCCTACCTCTACGCCGACGAGGCCTGCCAGACCTTTATCATCGCGGTGAGCGCCACCACCGTCACCGTGCCCATTCGTTGCCTGCGGGGGCACCCGGATACCCTAGACTGAGGAGGAGGGCATGCGAAGGGGCTTTACCTTGGTGGAGTTGGCGGTGGTCCTGGTGGTCCTCGGCCTGTTGGCCGCAGTGGCCGTGCCCCGGTTTGTGGACCTGACCCTGGAAGCCGAACGGGCGGCGGCCCGCCAGACCCTGGCCGCCCTCAACTCCACGGTGCGCATCCTCACGGTGAAGCTTGGCCGTCCCCCCACCCTGGACGAGGTGTGGGACGGTTTGGACTCCCCCTACAAAAAGGACGTCTGGGAGGAACCCTTCCTCAAGCGCAATCCCTACGATGATTACAACTATCAGGTGGTGCTCCGCTACCGTCCCGGCCGGGAGTACTGCATGGACGGCTACAACCCTTTGGGGGAGTTGGCCAAGGCCGGAAGCCCCTTGGACCCTCAGGCCCAAATCGTGGTCTTCCGGCCCTATACCTCAGGCATAGCCGACTACTGCCAGGGGGAGTTTTGAAGATGCGCTCTTCGGGGTATGTCCTGCTGATCACGGCCCTGGTCCTGCTCTTCCTGGGAGTGCTGGTCCTGCCCTACTCCCTCCTGGCTCGGCTCAACGCCGAGCGGGGGCTCACCTCAAGCTCATCTTTGCAGGCCCTGTACCTGGCCGAGGCCGGGGCCCAAGAGGCCATCGCCCGTCTGGACGTGAACCCCAACAATCCCAGCGCAGGCTCGGTGGTCTATGTGTGCCAGGGGACGGGTACCACCTGCGGGCCTGCTTCCCCGGACTACGTGGGGTGTTACACCTACGCCACGGCCCAGCCTGCGGACTGCACGGCGCCTTCCCTGTCGGGAGGCACTTCTGTGAACCTTTGGGCCCTGGGTAAGACCAAGGATGGCACCATCCGCTGGGTGCGGTTTACCTACCGCACCACCGACCAGACCATCCTTTCCTGGGAGGTGCTCCCGTGAGGCAGGGGTTTACCCTGGTGGAGGTGGCCTTGGCCCTGGTCCTGGTGGGGGCGGCGGCGTATGTGGTCTTGTCCCTTTCCCAGACCCTGCAGGCCGGGAGCAACATTGAGCCAAGGGAGGAGGTGCTCCAGGCCGCCGAGACCCTTTTGGAAGCCGGGTTTTCCCCTCCTGCCTGCCCCAGCACCGCCTCCGTGCAGCTGGGGGACAGGACCTATCGGGTCTGCCAGCAACCGGCCCGGCTTTCCCTGACCCCTCCCTCCAACATGACGGCTTCCGCGGTCACCTACCGCTTTGAGGACGCCACCGCTTCCCCGGGGGAGGTATTTTTCCTTACCCGGGTGGCCTGGGAGGGCTCCCCGCCTCCACCCCCGCCCAGCCCCAACTTTTCCGCTACCTGCCAGAAGGTTTCGGCTACCCGCCTGCGCATGGCGGTGAACAACACAGGTACCTCGGTGACCACCAACCGCATCGCCCTCCTCTGGAACGGCGAGGGGAACAAGAAGGTGACGGCGGTCTACTCGGGGACCACCCAGCTTTGGAGTAACAACAGAGGGGTGAAGAAGGGGACCCAGATCTCCCTGAGCCAGAGCCTGGTTTTCGGCAGCCAGACCCTGGAGTTTGTCTTTAACCGAGCTCTGCGGTCCGGCAACTACACCTTTACCCTGCAGCTTTTCGTGGGCCAAGGCAATAACCCGACCACGTATACGGTTTCGTGTTCGGTGGGGTGGTAGATGGGGCCTCGAGGCGTTTCCCTGGTGGAGCTGGCCATGGTCTTGGTCCTTTTGGGGGTTTTGGGGCTTGCCCTCTCCACCCTGTTCCTCTCGGGGGTGCGCACGCAGGGGGAGGCTTCCTCCCTCCAGGCCCAGGCCCTGGCCCAGGACCTGCGGGACCGCCTGGGGCAGGAGCTGAGGGGGGTTACCCCCACGGGGATTGTGGCGGTCTCGGGGCAGAGCCCCACCGCAGGGGGGTTTATCGCCGAGGTTCAGTATGCGGGAAGCCCGGTCTGCGTCCAGTACCGCCTGGGGCCCACCCAGGCCCTAGAGAGGCGGCAGTGGACGGGAAGTTGCACCAGCCCTACGGGGGTTTTCCAGAACCTCCTGGCCCCTGCCCTCCTGCCCTTTGCCGCCTTCTGCTACGACGACCCGAGCGATCCCAGGACGGTAGGGTTCATGGACGCCCCTTGTGACCTGGCCAGCCTGGCGGGGAAGGGCCTCACCCTGCGGGTGGGAGGGAAGGACCACCGCTTCCCACCCTTGGTGGTGGCCTTGCGTAGCGGTTAGACTGTACCTAGCCCGGCCATGACCCTTCTTTTGGCCACCCGAGAACGCATCCTGCGCCTTCGTGAAGGCGAGGTGGAAAGCTTTCCCGCTTCCGATCTGGTAGGGGAGGAGGGGCAGCCCCGGTACGAGCGCCTTCTCCATCATCTGCGGGGGCTTGGGGGAAAGGGGGCCTACCTGGGCCTGGGGCCGGAGTTCGCCTTGCTCAGGCTCCAACCCTTCCCTAGCCTTCCGGGGTTTCCCCTGGAAGAGGCGGTGCTGGCGGAAGCGGAGCGCAGTCCCCGCTTCGCTGGGGAGGAGCTCCTGGCGGATTACCTGCTGGTGGCCCCCGAGGACGAGCGCCGGGTACGGGTGCTCTTCGCCGCCCTGCCCCTGAAGGCGGCGCGCCTCCTTGCCCGGTTGCGGCCCGCGCGCATAGAACCCCTTCCCCTGGTCCTCTGGCGTTACGCCCTGGGGCAAAGCCGGGCGGGGCGCCTCTTGGTCCTGGAGAACCTGAGCCACACCGTGGCCCTCTTCGAGGGGGGGGTGCTCCAGGGCTTCCGCTACCTCACCCTGCCCGCCGATGCGGGGAATGAGGCCTTGGCGGAGGAGGTGGCCCGTTCCCTGAGTCTTTTCGGCGGAGGCGGGAGGGTGGAGGAGGCCTGGCTTTTGGGCCTGCCCACCCCCCCGCCCGTGCCCCCGGGCCTTCCCGCCGAACGGGTGGAGCAGCGGGTACCCCTGGAGCTGGGGGCTAGCCCCCGCCTCCTGGCCAAGGAGCTGGCCCTGGACCTGCGCCCCCGCCGAAGGGCCTTGGGGGAGCGGCTTCCCCGGGAGGCTCAGCTGGCGGTCTTCCTGGCGGCCCTCTTCTTCGCCGGGGGGTTGGTGGGCAAGGGGCTTTTGGAAAGCCGCCTGGCAGGGGAAAAGCGGCGGGCCGAGGCCCTGCGGCAGGAAGTGGCCCTGCTTCGGGCCCAGGCCTTCCAGCCGGCCCGGCCTCGAGGGGTAGGGCTGGAACAGGTCCTGAAGGTGGCCTCGGAAAAGCCGGAGACCCTTTGGCTCACCGGGCTTCGGGCCGAGGAGGGACGGCTTTCCCTCCAGGGAAAGGCCCTGGACCCCTACGCCCCCCTCCTCCTGGCCCGCCGGCTCGGGGGCCAGGTGAGGGGGGTGCGGGAGGAGGCGGGTTCGCCCCCGGTCTATGCGTGGGAGGTGGAGGTTGTCAAGGCCCAAGCTCGGTGAGCTTCTCCTGCGGCTTGGCTACCTGACGGAGGACCAGCTCCAGGCGGCTTTGGAGGAGCAGGCCCGCACCGGGGACCTCCTGGGGCAGGTCCTCCTCCGCCGGGGGTATGTGCGGGAGGAGGACCTGATGCGGGCCCTGGCGGACCAGCAGAAAGCCCCCCTGGTGCGCGTGGGGGAGCTTGCCCCAGACCCGGCAGCCTTGGCCCTGCTGGACGCCCGTTTTGCCCGGGAGAGGCGGGTGTTGCCCTTCCGGCTGGAGGGGGGCCGCCTCCACGTGGCCATGGCCCATCCCTCTGATCTCGCCCTGCTGGACGAGCTCCGGTTCCTTACCGGCAAGGAGATCGTGCCCTACCTGGCCCCCGACCGGGAGATTCTGGAGGCCTTGGACCGCCTCCTGGCCGAGCAGGCCAGGCCGCAACGGGAGGAGGGGCCGGAGGACCTGGCGGCGGAGCTGGACCTCACCCTCGAGGCCATGCCGGCGGTGCGTTTGGCCCAGGCCCTCCTGGAGCGGGCCATCGCCCTTTCGGCCAGCGACCTCCACCTGGACCCGGAGGAGACCCACCTGGCGGTGCGGGCCCGGGTGGACGGGGTGATGCAGGAGCTGGAGCGGCTTCCCAAAGACCTCGAGGCCCCCCTCACCGCCCGCTACAAGGTCCTGGCCGGCATGGACATCGCCGAGCGGCGCCGTCCCCAGGACGGGCACTTCACCTTCACCTTTGAGGGCCGGCGCTACGAGGTGCGGGCGGCCTCCGTGGGCACACTTCACGGGGAAAAGCTCACCCTGCGCATCATCTACCCCACCGGGGTGCGGCTGGGGCTTGCCCAGCTGGGCATGCTCCCTGAGGAGCTGGACCGCTTCCGTAGGCTCCTTCTGCGGCCTTACGGCATCCTGTTCGTCACCGGCCCCACGGGCAGCGGCAAGACCACCACCCTCTACGCGGCCTTAGAACAGCTCTACACCAGGGAAAAGACCTTCGTGACCATTGAGGACCCGGTGGAGTTTCCCCTGGAGGGGGTGGTGCAGATTCCCGTCCAGCCCAAGATCGGCCTCACCTTCGCCGAGGCCCTGAAAAGCGTGCTGCGGCTGGACCCCGACGTGATCCTGGTGGGGGAGGTGCGGGACACCGAGACCCTGGACACCGCCCTCAGGGCGGCCCTCACCGGGCACCTGGTGCTGGCCACCCTGCACGCCAACGACGCCATCGCCGCCGTCACCCGGCTTCTGGAGATGGGGGCGGAGCGGCACCTGCTGGCCTCCACCCTGATCGGCACCGTGGCCCAGCGCCTGGTGCGGCGGGTCTGCCCCCAGTGCGCCAGGCCCGCACCCCTTTCCCAGGAGGCCCGCCTCTTCTTCGCCGAGGAGGCCCCGGCAGAGGAGATGCGGGGGGAGGGATGCCCCTACTGCCGGGGGACGGGCTACCGGGGGCGGCTTGGCCTTTACGAGGTGTACGCCCCGGACGGGGAATCCTTGTACCGCCTCGGCCAAGGGGGTACCGAAGAGGAGCTCCGGCGCCTGGCGGCGCTCAAGGGCCACCGGGACCTGCGGCGGGTGGGGCTTTTGCAGGTGCGGGCGGGGGTCACCACCGGGGCGGAGCTCCTTCGGGTGCTGGGGCTTTGGGAGTAGGGCATGCGCTTTTTCTACGAGGCCACCGACACCAAGGGGGAGCGGGTGTATAGGGGGGTGTTGGAGGCAGAAAGCCCCCAGGGGGCGAGGCGGCGCCTGCGGGAGATGGGCCTCTACCCCTTGCGCCTAGAGCGGCTACGGCGTCCCCTGCGGGGGCGGGTGCCCTTGCCCGAGCTGGTCCTCTTCATGGAGGAGTTCGCCACCCTGGTGGAAGCGGGGGTACCCGTGACCCAGGCCCTGCACACCCTCAGCCTGGAAAGCCGCCATCCCCTCCTCAAGGAGGCGGCCCGGGGGGTGCGGGAACGGGTGGAGGGTGGGGAAGGGCTTGCCCAGGCCATGGGGCATTACCCCGAGGTCTTTCCCCCCCTGGTCCGGGCCCTGGTGGCGGCAGCGGAGGTGGGCGGAGCCCTGGAGGTGGTCCTGCGGCGCGTGGCCGAGTATCTGGACAGGAGCCACGACCTGCGGGAGAAGGTACGCACCGCCCTCCTTTACCCCTCCTTCGTGCTGGCGGTCTTGGTCCTGGTGGTGGCCGTGCTCCTCCTCTTCGTCATCCCGGTGTTCGCCCGGTTGTACGGGGCGGCGGGGGTGGAGCTTCCCTGGCCCACCCGCCTGATCCTGGGGGCCTCCTCCCTGGTGCGCGAGTACGGGGTTTGGCTCCTCCTGGTCCTCCTTGCCCTGGGCTTTTTTCTCCGCCGTTTCCACCAGACCCCGGCGGGCGCCCGCCTCCTGGATGCCCTCCTCCTACGGCTTCCCCTGGTGGGGCCGGTGTTGCACAAGGCGGCCATGGCCCGCTTTGCCCGCACCCTGGCCACCCTTTACGAGGGTGGGGTGCTGATCACCCAGGCCCTCGAGGCCACCCGCAACGTGTTGGGCAACGCCGCCTTGGCCGAGGCCCTGGACCGGGTGCTGGAGCGGGTGGTCCGCGGGGAGTCCCTGAGCGCCGCCATGAGCCGGGAGCCCCTCTTCCTCCCCATCGTGGTGCGCCTGGCCCTGGTGGGGGAGGAAGCGGGGAGCCTGGACCGCATGCTGTACCAGGTGGCCTTCCACCTGGAGCGGGAGGTGGACTACGGGGTGAAGCGCCTTTCCTCCAGCCTGGAGCCCGCGCTCACCGTTCTCCTCGGGGGTATAATGCTGGTGGTCGCCTTGGCCTTGTATCTACCCCTCTTTGACCTTTCCCGGATCCTGCGCCGATGAAGCCTCCTATCTGGCTCTGGTTCGTCCTTCCCCTGGCGGTGCTCCTTTGGGGAGCCCGGGAGGTGGCCTCGGCCTACGCCCGCTACCAGGGGGCCAGGGCCGAGGTGCGGGCCCTGGAGCGGGAGGCCGAGGCCCTCACCCGTAGCCTCCCCCAGGCCCTGGCCCAGGCCCCGGTGGCGGCCGAGGAGCTTCCCCCCGTGTACGAGGCCCTCCTGCGCCTGGCGGCGGCCCGGGAGCTGGACCTCAAGCGGCTGGAGCCGGGGGAGGCGGAGAGCCTGGGGGAGGTGCGGGCCTGGCGGGTAGAGCTTGCCCTGGAGGGGTCCTATCCCGGGGTTCTGGCCTACCTCGAGGCCCTGCCCAAAGTCCCCCACCCCCTCTGGGTGGAGGGGTATACCCTGGCCCCCGCCGGGGGGGGCCGGGGGGAACGCCTGGCCCTAGACCTCACCCTGCGGGTTCTGGCCCCCTAGGCCCACCGCCTGGTACAGGGCCGCCTCCTCAGCCTCCGTCAGGAGCCGGGCCTCTCCCTTGGGAAGGTCCCCCAGGAGGAGGGGGCCCAGGGCCAGCCGCTTCAGGTAGACCACCCGGTTTCCCCGGGCGGCGAACATGCGCTTGACCTGGTGGAAGCGCCCCTCCCGCAGGGTGAGCTCCACGCAGGTGGGGTCCTCCCCCCAGCAGAGCTCCGCGGGCAAGAGCCTCTTTCCATCCAGCAGGAGCCCCTCGCGAAAGGCCTTTTGGTCCTCCGCCGTGGCGGGGTTGAGGAGGTGGACCAGGTAGCGCTTGGCCACCTTGTGCCGGGGGTGGGTGAGGCGGTGGAGGAGCTCGCCGTCGGTGGTGAAGAGGAGGAGGCCCTCGGTGTCCTTGTCCAGCCGGCCCACGGGGGAGAGGTCCCGGGTGGGGAAGCCCTGGAGGAGGGCGTAGACCGAGGGGCCTTCCGTGCGGCTGGTCACGTACCCCGCCGGCTTGTGCAGGAGGACGTGGTGGTGCCGGCGTACCCTGAGGGGCCTCCCCTCCACCTCCAAAGGAGCCCCTTCCGGCAAGAGGTACCCGGGGTCTTGCACCACCTCCCCGGCCACCCGCACCCGGCCCGAGCGCACCAGGCGGGCCACCTCCTTGCGGCTACCCAGGCCCATGCGGGCCAGGAGCTTGTCCAGCCTCTCCCCCCGCATCCTCCTTATCCTAAGGGGCATGAGGCTTTACCAGCTGGACAGCTACGCCACCCGCTTCCAGGCCCGGGTGGTGCGGGCCTGGAGCGATGCCAGGGGGCACTACGCGGTGCTCTCCGAGACCCTCTTCTACCCGGAGTCCGGGGGGCAGCCGGCGGACACCGGGGTGCTGCGGGGAGCGTTTGGCGAGGTGCAGGTGCTTCACGCCCTCGAGGAGGAAAAGGCCTTTGGCGATGTGGTCCACGTCCTTTCCGCCCCCCTCCCTGAGGGGGCGGAGGTGGAGGGGGAGATTGACTGGCCCAGGCGCTTCCGCCACATGCAACGGCACACCGCCCAGCACCTCCTCTCCCAGGCCCTCCTCCGGGCCGGGGACTACCACACGGTGGCCGTGAGCCTGGACGGCCCGGTGTGCACCGTGGACCTGGCCGAGGAGGTGGAGGAGGCCAAGGTGCGGGAGGCGGAGGCCCTGGCGGCCTTCGCCGTCTACGCCGACTACCCGGTGGAGGCCTTCTTCGTGGACGAGGCGGAGCTTGCCCGCTACCCCTTAAGGCGCCCCCCCAAGGTGCAGGGCCGGGTGCGCCTGGTGCGCATCGGGGACTTTGACCTGGCCGCCTGCGGCGGTACCCACCTGAAGACCAGCGCCCAGGCCGGGCCCATCAAGGTGCTCAAGTGGGAGCGGTACAAGGGCGGTACCCGGGTCTACTTCACCGCGGGCTGGGAGGCCCTGGAGGACTACCACGCCAAGCATGCCCTCCTCTCCCGGCTGGCCCTGGCCTTTTCCACCAGTCCCTTGGAGCTGGAAAAGCCCCTAAAGAAGCTCCAGGAGGAGGTCTACGCCCTTAAGGGGGAGAACCTGGCCCTCAAGGAGGCCCTGGTGCGGGCCCTCCTGCCCCAGGCCCTGGCCGAGGGGGTGCTCCTGGTGCCCCAGCCGGTCCTGGGGGAGCTTGCCAAGGAGCTTCTCTCCTGGGAACGCACCTTCCTCCTCCTTTCCCCCGAGGGGCGCTTTGCCCTGGTGGGCCCCAACCGCCAGAGGGTGCTGGAGCGGCTCAGGGCCCTGGGGGCCAAGGGTGGGGGGAAGGAGGTGATTCAGGGGGCCTTGCCCAAGGAACGGGTGGCCGAGGCCCTGGACCGGGACCTCGTAAGCTAGGGGCATGGGGCTTTTTGAGGGGAAGGGCGTCCTGGTCACGGGGGCGGCCCGGGGCCTGGGGCGGGCCATCGCCCAGGCCTTCGCCCGCGAGGGGGCCCTGGTGGCCCTGGCAGACCTGCGCCCCGAGGGGCGGGAGGTGGCGGAGGCCATCGGGGGGTTTTTCGTGCAGGCGGACCTGGGGCAGGAGCGGGACCGGGTGCGCTTCGTGGAGGAGTCGGCCCGGGCCTTGGGCCGGGTGGACGTGCTGGTGAATAACGCGGCCATCGCCGTCCCCGGCTCGGCCCTCACCGTGCCCCTCTCCCAGTGGCGCAAGGTGCTGGAGGTGAACCTCACCGCCCCCATGCACCTCTCAGCCTTGGCCGCCCGGGAGATGCGCAAGGTGGGGGGTGGGGCCATCGTCAACGTGGCCAGCGTGCAGGGGCTTTTCGCCGAGCAGGAGAACGCCGCCTACAACGCCTCCAAGGGAGGGCTGGTCAACCTCACCCGTTCCCTGGCCCTGGACCTGGCCCCCCTGGGCATCCGGGTAAATGCCGTGGCCCCGGGGGCCATCGCCACCGAGGCGGTCCTCGAGGCCATCGCCCTCTCCGAGGACCCCGAAAGGACCCGGCGGGACTGGGAGGACCTCCACGCCTTAAGGCGGCTTGGCCGCCCGGAGGAGGTGGCCGAGGCGGTGCTCTTTTTGGCCTCGGAGAAGGCCAGCTTCATCACCGGGGCCATCCTCCCCGTGGACGGGGGGATGACCGCCAGCTTCATGATGGCGGGGAGGCCCGTTTAGGCCTTACTTGGCGTGGTCCTTGTAGGGCTCGCCCCGCAGGTCGGAGACCAGCTGCACCGCCACGTAGGCCCCGTCCCCGGCGCTCACGATGGCGTGGCCCGGCACCTTGCCCCGGGCCACCCCGGCGGCGTAGACCCGGGGGTAGCTGGTCCTTCCCCCCTCGTCCGTCTCAATGAAGGTGCCCTTGCGGTTCAGACCCAGGAGGCTTGGCAGGGTGGGGTCCTTGTGGGTGCAGAGGAGGAGCCTCTCCGCCTCCACCACGCCCTCCTCGGTCTCCACCTCAAAGACCCCGCCCAGGTCCCGCACCCCCCGCACCACCCCGGGTTGCACCTCGGCCCCATAGCGGCGGGCGTGTTCCCGCATCCGCGCCAGGAGCTCTTCCCCTGAGGGCTCGTCCAGAAGCCCCGGGTAGTTGGGCACCTGGCTCACCTGGAGCACCTGGGAACGCCCCCCGTCCAGGACCAGCACCTTGAGGCCGGCCCGGGCCAGGAAGAGGGCCGCAGAAAGACCGGAGGGGCCACCGCCCACCACGAGCACGTCCCACATACCACCTAGAGTATAGGGGGAAGGTGGGGGAGGGGCCGGGGGTATAATCGCCCTGGCATGCTCTTGGACGACCGCTACCCGGTGCTGGAGACCCTCGAGGCCAAAGAGGGCATCACCCTCTACCGGGTAGAGGGGGGGCTGGCCTTCGTCTTCCAGGTGCGCACCCCTGAGGAGAAGGAGCGGTTCTACCGCTACCGGGCGGCCCTGAAGCGCCTGCAGGACCTGGGCCTCCTGGAGGTCCAGGTCTCCGCCAAGCCCGGGCGCTACTACGCCCTCTTTCCCGAAAGGCCCCTTTCCCACAGGCCCCCGCCCCGGGAAGCCCTGGAGGCCTTAGCCCCCCTGGGCTTTGGCCGGGAGCACCTGGCCATGGCCGAGGACCAGGTAGCCTACCTGGCCCCCTGGCCCCTCAAGGGGCGGGTGCCCGGGGGAGAGCGGGCCCGCCCGAGGCCGGGCTTCCTCCTGGGGGTGGCCCCCGGCCTCCTCTTCCTCCTCCTGGGCCTCTGGCTCCTGGCCCAGGGGCTTTACCGCTACTTCAATCCCCCGGAGTACGCCGTGCCCGACCTGGTGGGCAAGAGCGCCCGGGAGGCCTTTTTGCTCCTCAAGGACACCGGGCTAAAGCTGGAGGTGGTGGAGGGCAACGACCCCGCCAGGCCCAAGGAGGTGGTCCTGGCCCAGGAGCCTCCCCCGGGGACCCGGCTCCGGGCGGGGCGCACCGTGCGCCTCACCCTGAACCAGGCCCGGCTCAACCCCCTGCCCGACCTGCGGGGCCTGCGGCGGGAGGAGGCCGAGGCCCGGCTCAGGGAGCTCGGCCTGGTCCTGGAGGGGGTGGCCCAGGTGGAAAGCCCCGAGCCCCTGGGCAGGGTGCTGGCCACCGACCCACCCCCCGGCACCCCCCTGGCCCCCGGGGGTGGGGTGCGCCTCCTCCTTTCCCGGGGGGCCGAGCCGGGCCCCCTCCTGCCCCTCCCCAAGCTCACGGGGCTCTCCCGCCAGGAGGCCCTCTTCCTCCTCAATGCCGCGGGGCTCCAGGTGGAGGTGGAGGAGGTGCCCGCCGGGGCCCCGCCGGACACCGTCTTGGCCCAGGAGCCGGCCCCCGGCACCCCCATGCCGCCGGGGGGCGGGGTGCGGTTGCGGGTGGCCGTGCGGGGGGAGGTCCTCCTGCCCCCGGCGCCCCCGGAACCCGGGCTCCGCACCGTGGCCCTGGCCCTGGACCTTCCCCCCGAGGCGGCGGGCCGCCAGGTGCGGCTTGTCCTCCTGGACGCCCGGGGGGAGCATGTGGTCTACGAGGGGCCTGGGCAGGAGGGGCTTCGCCTCGAGGGCACCTACCAGGCCCAGGGGGAGGCCCGCTTCCGCCTCTACCTGGATGGCGAACCCTTCCAGGAGTGGACCCCCTAGGGCCATGCGGGGCGCCTGGGCTGAGGCGGTTGCCCTGGACTACCTCCTAGGGCGGGGCTACCGCCTCCTGGGCAAAAACCGCCGCACCCCCTTTGGCGAGGTGGACCTCCTCATGGAGAAGGAGGGGGTCTATGTGGTGGTGGAGGTGAAGCAACGGGCCTCCGCGGCTTTCGGGACCCCTTTAGAGGCCCTCACCCCAAAGAAGGTGGCCCGGCTTCTCCAAAGCGCCCGCTTCCTCCTGGGGCGGGACGACCTGCCGGTGCGCCTGGAGGCGGTGTTGGTCTGGGGAACCCCGGGGGCCTTCCGCCTGGAACACCTGGTGCTGGAAGTGTAGGCCGTCCCTTTCCCCAGGGTGGGCCGGCCGGGGTAAGCTTGGCCCTGTGTTTAGGAACCTTCGGGCATACCTGGAGGCCCTGGAGGCGCGGGGCGAGCTGAAGCGGGTGCGGGTGCCCGTGCAAAGCGAGCTGGAGATCACGGAGATCGCCGACCGCATGGTCAAAAGGGGCGGCCCCGCCCTCCTCTTTGAACGGGTGGTGGGCAAGGACTTCCCCGTGGCCATCGGCCTCTTCGGCACCCGGGAGCGCACGGCCTTTGCCCTTGGGGTGCGGGACCTGGACGAGCTGGCCAAGAAGGTGGAGCTCCTGCTGGAACTGAGGCCCGGCAGGGGGGGGTTGTCGGCCCTCATGGGCCTCCTGCCCAAGCTGCCCATGCTTAGGGGCTTCTTCCCCCGCCGGGTGGCCCGGGCCCCGGTGCAGGAGGTGGTGTACAGGGGGGAGGCGGTGGACCTAAGCCGCCTGCCCGTCCTCAAGTGCTGGCCCCTGGACGCCGGCCCCTTCCTCACCCTCCCCCTGGTGATCACCAAGGACCCGGAGACGGGGGAGCTCAACCTGGGCATGTACCGCATGCAGGTTCTGGACCGAAGGAGCACCGCCATGCACTGGCAGCTCCACAAGGTGGGCCGCCGCCACCTGGAGAAGGCCAAGAGGCTGGGGAAGAGGCTGGAGGTGGCCGTGGCCCTGGGGGGGGACCCGGTGCTCACCTACGCGGCCACCGCCCCCCTGCCCCCCCTGCCCGGGGTGAGCGAGTTCCACCTGGCGGGGTTTTTGCGGGGGGCGCCCATGGAGCTCGCCCGGGGGGTCAGCGTGGACCTGCCGGTACCCGCGGAGGCGGAGATCGTCCTCGAGGGCTACATTGACCCCGAGGAGCCCCTGGTGGTGGAGGGCCCCTTCGGGGACCACACGGGCTTCTACACCCCCCCTGACCTCTACCCCCGCTTCCACGTGACCGCCCTCACCCACCGCCGGGGGGCCATCTACCCCGCCACCATCGTGGGCGTGCCCCCCATGGAGGACGCCTACCTGATTGAGGCCTCCGAGCGCCTCTTCCTGCCCCCCCTCCGCCTGGTCCTCCCCGAGGTGGCCGACTACCACATGCCCCCCGAGGGGGTGGCCCACAACTGGGTGAACGTGGCCCTCCGGAAGGAGTATCCCGGCCAGGCCTACAAGGTGGCCTACGGGATGCTGGGCCTGGGGCAGATGATGTTCGCCAAGGTGATGGTGGTCGTGGACGAGGGGGTGCCGGTGAAGCCGGGCTTCCAGACCCTCCTCAAGGCCCTGGAACGGGCCCTACCCGGCCGGGACACCCTCCTCCTGCGGGGGCCCATAGACGTCCTGGACCACAGCGCCCGCGCCATGGCCTTCGGGGGCAAGCTGGTCATCGACGGCACCCGCAAGCTTCCCGAGGAGGGGGGGGAGGTGCCCTTCACCCCCCGGGCCCACCCCCACCTGCCCCAGGACCTCGAGGTCCAGGCCCAGCGGCAGTGGCCCGGGGTCTGGGGGGTTACCCTGCACAAGGTGCGCCCGGGGCAGGCCTGGGCCCTGGCGGAGCGCCTTCTGGCCGCCCCCGAGAGCGCGGGCATCCGCCTCCTCCTCCTGGCCGATGCCGACACCGCCCTCACCCCCGAGGAGCTCCTTTGGGCCGTGCTCAACAACATTGACCCCGAGCGGGACGCCCGGGTGATGCCGGGGGTGGAGGGGCCGGTGCTGGTCCTGGACGGCACCCGCAAGCTCCCCGAGGAGGGCTTCTCCCGGGTGTGGCCCGAGCGCATCCGCATGGACGAGAGGGTCCAGGCCCTGGTGGAGGCCCGCTGGCCGGAGTACGGCCTCTAGGGGGCCCGGAGGACGCGGTTGCGCAGGAGAACGCTGCGGAAGGCCCGCGCCACCTCCCGTTCCAGCCGGCCCGCCTGGACCTCGGCCTCGAGGGTCCTTAGCGCCTCCTCGGGGGGCACCGGCCTGCGGTAGGTGCGCCCGCTGGTGAGGGCATCGTAGAGGTCGGCGGCGGCCAGCACCTGGACCAGGGGGGGGACCTCCGTGAGGCCATCGGGGTAGCCGGAGCCGTCCAGCCGCTCGTGGTGCCAGCGCACGTAGGGGCGGAGCTGGGGGTGGATGCGGAGGGGCTTGAGGATCTCGTCCCCCTTCACCGGGTGCTGGCGGATGAGGCGCCACTCGTGCTCCGTGAGGGGGTAGTCCCCCCGGAGGATGTGATCGGGGATGGCGATCTTGCCCACATCGTGGAGGAGGGCCCCCAGGCGGAGTTCCTCTAGCTCCCTTTCTGCGGCCCCCAGCTCCTCCGCGGCCCAAAGGGCGTACTGGGCCACGCGCTCCCCGTGGCCCGCGGTGTAGGCGTCCTTGGCCTCCACCGCCCGCATGAGGGCCAGGAGGGTGTGCTCCAGGTCCTCGAGGCGCTCCTGGAGCTTGCGCCTTTCCAGGTGCCCCTTGACCCGCAGGCGGAGCTCGGCCAGGTCCACGGGACGGTTCAGGAAGTCGTCCGCCCCGGCGGCGATGCCCTTTAGGCGTAGTTCCCGCTCCCCATCCGCGGTGAGGAGGAGGACGGGGAGGAGGGGGTCCTGGGCCTTCAGGTGGCGGGTGAGCTCCAGGCCGTCCATGAAGGGCATGTGGAGGTCGGTGAGGACCACGTGGGGCAGGCCGTCCCTCAGGAGGTCCAAGGCCTCCTGGCCGTTGCGGGCCTCCACGGCCTCCACCCCCAGGGGTTCCAAGGCCTTGAGGAGGAGGCGGCGCTGCAGGGGATCGTCGTCCACCACCAGCACCCGCGGGGGGCGTTGGAAGGCCTTCACCGGCCACCTCCAAGCCACCGCAGCCAGCCCTGGGCCGGCCTCCTCCACCCCGCGGCCCGTACCCATCCCTTGGCCTCCAGGCGGAAGAGGTAGAAGCGCACGGTGTCCAGGGGAAGCCCCAGGGCCTGGGCCAGCTCCTCGGCGCTGGCCCCCCGCTCCAGGTGGGGCCGGGCCCGCTCCAGGAAGTCCCGGCCTGGGGCCTCGAGGGCCTCCCCGGGACAGGCCGGGGGGCGGTAGAGGAAGACCATCTGGGGGTGGGGTAGCTGGGCCTGGTACTGCGCCATCTCGTCCTGCAGGGTGATGAGGCCCAGCAGGACCCGCTCCACCGGCCAGCCCAGCCGCACCCCGTGGGGGGGCTTGGCCCCCGGGATGAACTCAAAGCTTCCCTCCCGTGCCTGGAGGAGGGCCTGCAACACCGCCTTGGCCGCCAGGGGGTCCAGGGGCTTCCCCTTCTGGTCCACGGAGCGGATCCGGCCCGGCTTCAGGTACAAGGTGGTGGGGGGGATGTCCTTAAGGTTCCAAAGCTCCAGGGCCCCTTCCCTTTGGGCGAGGATCTGGAGAATCTCCTCCAGGCGAATGGAATTCAGATTTCCCAATAGGGCCATCTTCACCCCCCTTCATCCCCACCCTAGACCCTCCCTGTGAAAATCCCTTGAAAAGCCCCCTTTTCGGATATTCACCTGCGTACTCACCTCACGCCACCGCCCGCAACACCCGGGTGATGGGCAGACCCGCCTGCCCAAGAAGCTGGGCCACCACGCTCCAGGCCATCACCCAAGCTTCCACTTGCAGGGCCACCGCCTTCAGCCCCCGTACCCTCCCCACCGCCCCCACCAGCCCCATCGGCCCCTTCAGCAGACCAAAGACCGTCTCCAGCTCCCACCGCCGCCCCAAAAGCCTCCGGTACGCACCT
>NZ_AQWU01000062.1 GCF_000376265.1 Thermus igniterrae ATCC 700962 | reverse complement strand
CCTTGGGGGAAGGCTTTTCCGTCTCCCCGGGGGCGGGGAGGGCCCGGCGCTCCAGGGCCTCAAAGCGGGCCCCAATCTCCCGCTTAAGCCGGGCCACCTCGGCCTCAAAGCGGGCCTGCAGGGCCTCCAGCTCCGCCCTCAGCCGCATGATCTCCTCCACCCCCGCCAGGTTCACCCCAAGCTCCTGCGTAAGCCGGCGGATCTCCCTCAGCCGCTCAATGTCCCGCTCCGAGTAAAGCCTGGTCTTCCCCCCAGACCGCCGCGGCTTGATNAGCCCCTTCCGCTCATACAGCCGCAGGGTCTGCGGGTGCATCTCCACCAGCTCCGCCGCCACCGAGATCACGTAAACGGGACGGTCCTTGTCCATGGCCCTTAGCTCCTCCCGCTAAAGCCTCCTAACCCATCTCATTATACGGCTCCTGTGTATCCCAGACGCAAGGAAGCCCTGCGGGCGGCCTCCACCACCCGGGGGGCCAGGCGGTGGGCTTCCGCCAGGGAGAGGCGGCTGCTGGGGGCCGAGAGGGAAAGGGCGGCCACCACCTCCCCCCCGGGACCAAAGACGGGGGCGGCCACGCAACGCACCCCAAGCTCCCTCTCCTCGTTATCCAGGGCGTAGCCCCGCCTCTGCACCTCCGCCAGCTCCGCCTCGAGGTCGGCAAGGCGGGTGAGGGTGTGGGGGGTATAGGGGGTGAGGGAAAGCCCCTCGGGTACCCCCCGGTAGGCCAGGAGGACCTTGCCCACCCCGGTGGCGTGCAGGGGAGCCCGGGAGCCCGGGGCGGTGAAGAGGCGCACCAGGCGTCCCCCCGGCACCTGGTCCAGGTAGAGGGCCTCGAGGCCCGCGGGCACCGCCAGGTTCACGCTCTCCCCCAAGGCGGCCGCCAGGGCCTCCATCTCCGGGCGCACCGCCTGCAGGAGGCTCCCCCGGGGATAGGCCTGGCCCACGGCGAAGGCCCGGGGGCCCACCCGGTAAACCCCCCCCACCTCCTCCACGAACCCCCGGCGGGCCAGGGCCTGGAGGAGGCGGTAGAGGGTGCTCTTGGCAAACCCCGTGCGGGCCGCCAGGGCGGAAAGCCCTGCCTCCCCCACCTCCCCCAGGGCCTCCAGCACCGCCAAGCCCCTTTCCAGGGTCTTCACCTCCCCAGCACCCTTGGCGCGAGGCCGCGGCATGGTCCCCAGGGTAGCACCCGCGGTAGCGTTTTTCAACATTCAAAAAACCATTTTGTTTCTTGACAAACCCCTCCCCCCTCCCGTAGGCTCAGGCCACCATGAAGGGCGTGGAAATCACCAAGGACCATCCCCTCCTGAAGGAGGTGCTCACGGAAGAGGCCCTCAGGTTCGTGGTGGCCCTGCACCGGGAGTTCAACCCCGTGCGCAAAGCGCTTCTAGAGCGGCGGCAGGCCCTCTGGGAGCGGTACAAGGCCGGGGAAAAGCCGGACTTCCTGGAGGAGACCGCCTTCGTGCGGGGCGGGAACTGGAAGGTGGCCGAGGCCCCCAAAGACCTCCTGGACCGCCGGGTGGAGATCACTGGCCCCGTGGACCGGAAGATGATCGTGAACGCCCTGAACTCCGGGGCCAAGGTCTTCATGGCGGACTTTGAGGACGCCCTCTCCCCCACCTGGGACAACGTGATCACCGGGCAGAAGAACCTCATGGACGCCGTGCGCCGCCAGATTGACTTCGTGAGCCCGGAGGGCAAGGCGTACCGGCTCAAGGAGAAGGTGGCCACCCTGGTGGTGCGCCCCCGGGGCTGGCACCTGGTGGAAAAGCACGTCCTGGTGGACGGGGAGCCCATCTCGGCCAGCCTCTTTGACTTCGGGCTCTACTTCTTCCACAACGCCCACGAGCTCCTCAAGCGGGGGTCTGGCCCCTACTTCTACCTGCCCAAGATGGAAAGCCACCTGGAGGCCCGCCTCTGGAACAACGTTTTCAACTTCGCCCAGGACTACCTGGGGATTCCCCGGGGCACCATCCGGGCCACGGTGCTCATTGAGACCATCCTGGCGGCCTTTGAGATGGAGGAGATCCTCTATGAGCTCAAGGAGCACGCCGCCGGGCTGAACGCGGGGCGGTGGGACTACATCTTCAGCTGCATCAAGAAGTTCGCCACCACCGCCCCCATCTTCCCCGACCGGGCCCAGGTCACCATGACCGTGCCCTTCATGAAGGCCTACACCGAGCTTCTGGTCAAAAGCTGCCACATCCACGAGGCCCACGCCATCGGGGGGATGGCCGCCTTCATCCCCAGCCGTAAGGACCCCGAGGTGAACGAGCGCGCCTTCCAGCAGGTGCGGGCCGACAAGGAACGCGAGGCCGGCCAGGGCTTTGACGGCACCTGGGTGGCCCACCCCGACCTGGTGCCGGTGGCCATGGAGGTCTTTGACCGCCACCTGGGGGAGAAGCCCCACCAGAAGCACGTGAAGCGGGAGGACGTCCAGGTGAGCGCCCAGGACCTCCTCAACTTTGCGGTGCCGGGGGGGAAGGTGACGGAGGCGGGGCTCAGGAACAACATCTCCGTGGCCCTGCAGTACCTGAACCAGTGGCTGCTTGGCAACGGGGCCGCGGCCATCTTCAACCTCATGGAGGACGCCGCCACCGCGGAGATCAGCCGGGCCCAGCTGTGGCAGTGGGTGCACCGGGGGGCCACCCTGGAGGACGGCCGCACGGTGACCCCGGAGCTCTACCAGCAGATCAAGGAGGAGGAGCTTCAGAAGCTGGGCGGGCGGGAGGCCGGGCGGTACAAGGAGGCGGAGGAGATCCTGGACCGGCTGGTGCTCTCCGAGGCCTTCATAGAGTTCCTCACCCTGGTGGCCTACGAGTACCTGGACTAGGGGAAACCCCTGAAGGGGCGGGGCAGGGCCCCGCCCTTTGGGCTAAAGTAGGGAGGAGGAGGCCAAGATGGGCTTTTTGGAGGAGTTAAGGGCCCTTTTTCCCCCGGGGCGGCTTCTCACCAAGGAGGCGGAGCTTGCCCCCTACGAGTCCGATGCCCTTACCGCCTACCGCAAGCGCCCCCTGGCGGTGGTCCTGCCCCAGCGCAAGGAGGAGGTGGTGGAGGCCGTGCGCCTCTGCCACCGCCACGGCGTCCCCTTCGTGGCCCGGGGAAGCGGCACCAGCCTCTCGGGGGGCTCCTTGCCCGTGGAGGGGGGGCTGGTCATCGCCCTGAACCGCATGAACCGCATCCTGCGGCTGGACCCCAAGGCCCGCATCGCCGTGGTGGAGCCTGGGGTGGTGAACCTGGAGGTCTCCCGGGCCGCGGCCCCCTACGGCCTCTACTACGCCCCCGACCCCTCCAGTCAGCCCATCTCCACCATCGGGGGCAACGTGGCCTTCAACTCCGGGGGGGCCCACTGCCTGAAGTACGGGATGACGGCCAACCACGTCCTGGGGCTGGAGGTGGTGACCCCCGAGGGGGAGGTGGTGCGGCTGGGGGGGGAGGGCCTGGAGGGGGTGGGGCCGGACCTCCACGGCTTCTTCGTGGGCACGGAGGGGCTTTTGGGGGTGGCCCTGGAGGTCACCCTGCGCCTTCTGCCCAAACCCGAGGCCTACCACACCCTGCTGGCGGCCTACGGGAGCCTCGAGGCCGCCGGGGAAACCGTGAGCCGCATCCTCCGCCAGGGCCTCCTCCCCGGGGCCATAGAGATCATGGACCGCCTGGCCATTGAGGCCGCGGAGGCCGCGGTGAAGGCGGGCTACCCCCGGGCCGAGGCCCTCCTCATCGTGGAGCTGGAGGGCCCCAGGGAGGAGGTGGCCGAGGAGGCCCGGGTCCTGGAGGCCCTCATCCGGGAAAGCGGGGCCCAGGAGGTGCGGGTGGCCCGGGACGAGGCCGAGCGCCAGGCCATCTGGAAGGGGCGCAAGGCCGCCTTCAGCGCCGTGGGCCGCCTCTCCCCGGACTACATCGTCCAGGACGGGGTGGTGCCCCGAAGCCGCCTGGCCGAGGCCCTGCGGGAGATCGGGCGGCTCTCCCAGGCCTACGGCCTCCGGGTGGCCAACGTCTTCCACGCCGGGGATGGGAACCTCCACCCCCTGGTCCTCTACGACGGCAAGAAGCCCGGGGAGCTGGAGCGGGCCGAGGCCCTGGCCGGGGAGATCCTGCGGCTTTGCATCCAGCTGGGGGGCTCCCTCACCGGGGAGCACGGCATCGGGGTGGAGAAGAAGGCCTACATGCCGGAGATGTTCGCCAAGGAGGACCTGGAGGCCATGGAGCGGGTGAAGCGGGCCCTGGACCCCAAGGGCCTGGCCAACCGGGGCAAGGTCCTCCCGGAGGTGGCCCATGGCCGGGGTTAGGCCGGAAAGGGTGGCCGAGGTCCAGGAGGCGGTGCGCCTCCATCCCCGCCTGCGGCCCCGGGGGGGCGGGACCAAGCCCGCCCTCTCCACCCCCCGGGAGGGGGAGGTGGCCCTGGACCTATCGGGGCTTCGGGGCATCCTGGCCTACGAGCCCGAGGAGTTTGTCTTCACCGCCTACGCGGGCACGCCCCTCCAGGAGGTGGAGGAGGCCCTGAAGGCCCACGGCCAGTACCTGCCCTTCCACCCACCCCTGGCGGGCCGGGGGGCCACCCTGGGGGGCACGGTGGCCGCGGGGCTTTCTGGTCCCTTGAGGGCCCGCTACGGGGGGGTGCGGGACTTCCTCCTGGGGGTGCGCTTCGTGGACGGGGAAGGCCGGCTGGTGCGGGGCGGGGGCCAGGTGGTGAAAAACGCCGCCGGCTTCCCCTTCCACCGCCTCATGGTGGGGGCCTTGGGGGCCTTTGGGGTCATGGTGGAGCTCTCCTTCAAGGTCTTCCCCCGCCCCCAGGCCACCCGCACGCTCCGGGTGGAGATGGAAAGCCTGGAGGCGGCCCTGGAGGCCCTGGAGAGGCTGAGGCTTTTGCCCCTGGACCTTCTGGCCCTGGACCTGGTGCCCCCCGGGAGGCTGGAAATCCGCCTTGGGGGCTTTCCGGAAAGCCTCCGGTCCCGCCTGGAGCGCCTGCAGGCCCTCCTGGGCCGGGAGGGGGAGGTGCTGGAGGAGGACGAGGCCCACTGGGAGGCGGTGCGGGACCTGGCCTTCCTGGAGGAAAGCCCTATCTGGGCCAAGGTGCCCGCCGGGCTAGCCCTCATCCCCCGGCTGGAAGGCCTGCCCCTGGGTCCAAGGCGCTACCTGGACGGGGGTGAGGTGCTCTACGCGGGACTGGACGGGGAAGGCCTGGAGGCCTTAAGGCGGGAAGGTCTTCCCTACCTGGTGCTCAAGGGGGCCGAAGACCCCCTCTTCCCCCCACCCCCCGCCCCCTTCTTCCACCGGCTTAAGGAGGCCCTGGACCCCAGGAGCCGCTTTCCCTTAGGGTGAGACCATGCAACACCGGATTCCCGTGGAAACCCTGGGCAAGGAGGGCGAGGTGATGGCCCACGCCATAGAGGCCTGCGTGCACTGCGGCTTCTGCCTGCCCACCTGCCCCACCTACGTGGTCCTGCAGGAGGAGATGGACTCCCCCCGGGGGCGCATCTTCCTCATGAAGGAGGTGCTGGAGGGAAACCTCCCCCTGGAGGAGGCCCTGCCCTACCTGGACCGTTGCCTGGCCTGCCAGGCCTGCGTCACCGCCTGCCCAAGCGGCGTGCCCTACGGGGAGCTCATCGCCGCCTTCCGCCTCCACACCGAGGAAAAGCGCCACCGCTACCCCCTGGAACGGGCCTTCCGGTTGGCCCTCCTGCGCACCCTGCCCCATCCCGAGCGCTTCCGGCCCCTGGCGGCCCTGGGCGTGGGGCTCAAGCCCCTCCTGAAGCCCCTGCCCCTGCCCAAAGCCCTAAGGGCCCCCCTGGAGCTTCTCCCGGAGCGCCTGCCCAAGGAGGCCCCCTACCCGGAGGTCTACCCCGCCAAGGGGGAACGCAAGGCCCGGGTGGGCCTCCTCCTGGGGTGCGCCCAGCGGGTGCTCCGTCCCTCCATCAACGAGGCCACCCTGCGGGTACTCCAGGAAAACGGGGTGGAGGTGGTCCTCCTCAGGGAGCAGGCCTGTTGCGGGGCCCTCAACCTCCACGCCGGGGACAAGGAGGGGGCCAGGGCCCTAGCCCGGCAGAACCTTAAGGCCTTCCGGGAGGTGGAGTACGTGGTGACCAACGCCGCCGGGTGCGGCTCGGGGATGAAGGAGTACCCCCTCCTCTTCCTGGGGGAGCCCGAGGAGGAGGAGGCCCGGCGCTTGGCGGCTAAGGTAAAGGACCTCACGGTGATCCTCGAGGCGCTGGGCTTCACCCCGCCCCCACCCCCGCCAAGGCCCCTGCGGGTGGCCTACCACGATGCCTGCCACCTGGCCCACGCCCAGGGGGTGCGGGAGGCCCCCCGGCGCCTTCTGAAGGCGGCGGGGGTGGAGGTGCTGGAGCCCAAGGAGTGGGAGCTCTGCTGCGGGAGCGCCGGCACCTACAACCTCTTCCAGCCGGAGATCGCCGCGGCCCTGGGCCAGAGGAAGGCGGCCAACCTGAAGGCCACGGGGGCGGAGCTGGTGGTCACGGGCAACATCGGCTGCCTCACCCAGATCCAGGCCCATCTGGACCTTCCCGTCCTGCACACGGCAGAGCTCCTGGCCCTCCTCTATGCGGGCAAGGACCCCCTCCTCGAGACCCTGGCCTGAGGGCCTCACAAAGGGATGGAAGCCCTCCTGAAGGAAGCCTTCCTCCAGGCCCTGGAGGCCACCCACCCCTACGGCCTCACGGCAAGGCGCCTCCCTTCTTGGAAGCCGGACCTCATCCTGGCGGTGGGCAAAGGGGCGGCCCCCATGCTCCAGGCGGCTCTGGACCGCTACGGAAGGGTGCCCTACCACCTCACCCTGCCCAAGGGGCAGGAGGCGGGAGGGCTCGAGGCCGTTTTCGCCCGGCATCCGGTGCCCGATAGGGAAAACCTTCGGGCGGGGGAGGAGGTCTTAAGCCTCCTCCAGGCCCTACCGCCCAAGGCCCGGGTCCTGGCCCTGGTCTCGGGGGGAGGAAGCGCCTTATGGTGTGCCCCCGCTGGGGTCAGCCTGGAGGCCAAGCAGGCCCTCACCGAAGCCCTCCTTAGGAGCGGGGCCAGCATCCGGGAGGTGAACGCCGTGCGCAAGCACCTCTCCCGCCTCAAGGGGGGAAGGGCCCTCCTGGCCACCCGGGCCAGGGTCCACGTCCTCCTCCTCTCCGACGTGCCGGGGGATGACCCCAGCGTCATCGCTTCCGGGCCCTTCCACCCCGACCCCAGCACCTACGCCGAGGCCCTGGCCGTCCTGGACCGCTACGGCCTGGACCTTCCCGAGGTGCGGGCGGCCCTGGAGCGGGGGGCTCGGGGGGAATACCCGGAGACGCTCAAGCCGGAAGACCCCGCCCTAAGGCGGCTTTCTTGGCGCCTGGTGGGCACCAACCTGGACCTCCTGCGTGCGGCCCAGGCCTTTTTGCGGCGGGAAGGCCACAAGGCGGTGATCCTCTCCGACCGCTTCGGCGGGGAGGCCAGGGCCCTGGCCCGCTTCCACGCGGAGCTGGTGGGGAGCATCCGCGCCCACGGGCTTCCCTTCCGCAAACCCCTTTTCCTCCTCTCCGGGGGAGAGGCCCAGGTGCGGGTGGTGGGCCGGGGGCAGGGAGGGCGGAACCTGGAGTTTCTCCTGGCCCTTTACGCCCATCTGGAAAGTCCCCTCTACGCCCTGGCCGCGGACTCCGATGGCCTGGACGGGAGCTCGGGGGCCGCAGGAGCCCTCCTCACCCCCGGGGTCTGGGCCAGGGGGCTGGACCCCAGGCCCTACCTGGCGGAAAACAACAGCCTGGGCTTCTTTCGGGAAGCTGGCACCCTCCTCCGGACCGGCCCCACCGGCACCAACCTCAACGACTTCCGCCTCCTTTACGTAGACTGAGGGGTGGCCCGCCGGCCCGGGAGGACCATGGCCAGCCTTTACGTGCACGTCCCCTTCTGCCCCACCCTCTGCCCCTACTGCGACTTCCACGTGGTGCGGCGGGGCCCGGGGTGGGTGGAAGCCTACCTTAGGCGCCTTAGGGAAGAGGCCCAGGCCCTCCACGCCGCCTACCCTGAGCCCCTGAAGACCCTCTACCTGGGCGGGGGCACCCCCAGCTACCTGCGGGAGGGGGAATTGGTGGCCCTCTTCCAGGCCCTTCCCTGGGAGCTGGCCCGGGGGGCCGAGGTGACCCTCGAGGCCAACCCCGGCACCCTGAGCCGGGAACGCCTCCAGCTCCTCAAGGAGCTAGGGGTGAACCGCCTCTCCCTGGGAGTGCAGAGCTTCCAGGACCCCGTCTTAAAGTTCCTCGGCCGGGCCCACGGGCGCAAAGGAGCCCTGAGGGCGGTGGAGATGAGCCTGGAAGCGGGGTTTCGCGTCTCCATAGACCTCATCCTGGGCCTGCCCATGCAGGACCTGGAAAGGGACCTAGAGGAGGCCGCCCACCTGGGGGTGGGGCACATTTCCGCCTACACCCTGCAGGTGGAAAAGGGCACGCCCTTGGCCCTCCTGGGCCTGGAGGAGGACCCCGAACGGGAAGCCTGGGCCATGGAGCGGGCCGAGGCGGTGCTGGGGGAGGCCGGGCTTTTGCGCTACGAGGTCTCCAACTTCGCCCGGCCCGGGGAGGAGGCCCGCCACAACCTGGTCTACTGGCGGGCCGGGTTCTGGCTGGCCCTGGGCCCGGGGGCCACGGGCCAGTACCCGGGCGATGGCCCGGCCTACGCCCTTCGGCGCACCAACCCCCCGCTTCCCCGCTGGCTTGGGGGAGAACCCCCCGCGGAGGAGGCCCTGAGCCCCCTGGAGTACGCCAAGGAGGCCCTCATGCTGGGCCTGCGCCTGCGGGAAGGGGTGGAGGTGGACCTCCTGGAGGCCCGGACCGGCCTTCCCCTCTGGGAGGCCCTGGAGGCCACCGCCCGGGGCCTGGCGGAGGAGGGGCTCCTGGTCCTGGAGGGCAGGGGCCTCCGGCCCACCCGGGAGGCCTTTTTCGTGCTCCACCGGGTGGTGCTGGCCCTATGGGAGGCCCTTGACGCCTTGCCGGTCCGCCCCTAAACTTTGACCCAGTTCAAGGAGGTGGGCATGGACCTGTTGGAGTTGGGTAGGGAGGTCCTGCGGGCCCAGCCCTTCAGCCGCCACGTGGGGGCGGAGCTGGTGAGGGCAGGCCCTGAGGGGGTGGAGTTCGCCCTGGCCGTGGGCCCGGAGCACCTGCAGCACTTGGGGACGGTGCACGGAGGGGTGATTGCCACCCTCCTGGACAACGCCCTCACCTTCGCCGGGGGGATGGCCCTGGGCCCCCAGCCCCAGGTGCTCACCGTGGAGTTCAAGGTGAACTTTGTGCGCCCGGCCCGGGGAGGGCGGCTCACGGCCACCGGACGGGTGGTGCACGCCGGAAAACGGCTGGCGGTGGTCCAGGGGGAGGTCTACGCCGAGGAGGAAGGGGAAAGGCGGCTCGTGGCCCTGGGCCAGGGGACCATCGCCCAGGTCTAGGCGAAGGCCAGGGCCTCCCGCGCCCGGTCGGCCAGGGCGAAGAAGCGCTCCTTGGTGAGGGGCACCTTGCCCGTCACCAGGCCCTTGCCGGGCTCGTAGTGGGCGTGCAGGTGAATGTGGGCCCGGGGAAGGCGGAGTCCGATGCGCTTGAGCTGGGCGTGGCGGGGGGAGACGTCGGCCAGCAGGAAGGGCTCCCCCAGGGCGTCGGACAAGGAGGCGGTCATGATGGTGGTGGGCAGGTCGTAGGGCCTCTCCATGCGGTAGATGAAGTCGGGGAAGTCGGCCTCCTTCTCAAAGCGCACGCCCTTGGCCTGGGCGTACTCCCGCATCCAGGAGAGGAGTTCCACCCAGGCCTGGTAGAGCTCGCGGTCGTGGGAAGCGCTCATGGCCTGAGTATACCCCCTGGCCCCAGGGGGCTAGTAGAGGAACTCCCGGATATCGTAGCGGGCCACCTTCAGCCCCAGGCGGCGCAGGGCAGAGGCCCAGGCCCGCACCTCCCCCTCCACGTCCGCCAGGGCCTCGAGGCCCAATTGGGCGTAGGGTGTGCCCGGAGCAACCTGGAAGGGGGAAAGGTAGACCACGTCCTCCGGGGTAAGGGGGAGCCCGGCCAGAAGGGCCAGGCTGTCCCGGAAGTGGGCGGCGGCAAAGGGAGCCCCCCCCGCCCCCACCATGAGGATTACCCCCAGGCTCAGCCCCGCCTCCTTGAGGGCCCGGACCAGGGGCAGGGCCTCCCGGGGGTGGCCCGGCTTCTGGAGGAGGGCCAGAAGGGGGGCGTGCCCGGTCTCCAGGCCCAGGTAGACCCGCCGCAGGCCCAGGGCGCGAAGCCGCCTCCACCAGGAGGCGGGCCTCCTGAGGCCGGTGAAGAGGTCCAAAAAGCCCAGGACGGGCTCCCCGGGAAAGGCCTCCCCCACCGCCTCCAGGAGGGGGAGGAGGGGTTCGGCCAGGGCCAGGGCGTTGCCGTCCGCCAGGAAGACCCCCCGGCGCAAAAGCCGCCCCCGGCCCAAAAGGGCCAGCACCCGCTCCACGTGCTCCCGGAAGGCCTCAGGGCTACGCTTTTGGAAGGGGCGGTCCTGGTAAAAGGAGCAAAAAGCGCAACGGTTCCAGCTACACCCCGTGGTGGCCTGGAGGACCACGCTGAGGTAGGCGTCCGGGGGCAGGATGGAGACCGGCCAGGCGTAGGCCCGGCGGTAGGGGGTGGGGTCCAGGAGCCCCTCGGGGGTCCAGGCCAGGACCTCGGCCCGGCGCCCGGGGTCTTGGAGGTGGGCCGCCGCCAGCTCCAGGACCTCCCGGTAGACGACTAGGGCCTCCTCCTCGGCCAGGCGTCTCCGCCTCCTCTCCCCATCCCGGAAGCGCAGGTGGAGGCTTCCGTCCAGGGCGCGCTTGAAGGTAAGGCCCTGGCGGAAGTAGTGGTAGGGCCGGCCCTCCCGGTCAAAGGAGACCACCCTGTCCCCCAGGGCGAGGAGGGTGGCCTCGGGGCGCAGGAGCTCCACGCCCTCAGGTTACCCTGGGGGCTTAAGCCCTGGCAGGAGGCCTTTAGAATAGGCCCTGTGGCGCTTCCGGCCCTGAAGGGCCTCCTCTCCCCCCAAGCCCTGGCCCGCCTCACCCCCCTGGGCGGCTTTGAGGCCCGGGTCTACACCGACGGGGAGCGGGTCTACAAGGTCTACCAGGCCCCCGAGGCCCACCTGGCGGCCCTCGAGGCCCAGCGCATGGCCCGGGCGGGGCTGGGAGGCTTCGTCCTGGGCGTGGAGCGGGTGGAGGGGCTGGGGGTTCTCATCACCCGCCGCTTCCCGGGAAGGCCCTTCTCCCCCGAGGCCTTCACCCCCAGGACCCTGGCTGCCCTCTCCCACCTCTTCCTCACCCTCCACCGCCTGCCCGAGCCCGGGTACGTGGGCCGGGAGGAGCTCCTGGCCCGGCTGGAGCGCTTCGCGGAAAGCCTCTTTGACCTGCCCGAGGCCCTGGCCCTCATCAGGGCCCTCAAGCGGGAGGTGGACCTGGCCGCCGGGGCCGAGCGGCGCTTCTGCCACCGGGACGCCTGGGCAGGCAACCTCCTGGTGAAGGAAGGAGGCCAGGAGGGCCCGGAGGTGATGCTGGTGGACTGGGTCCGCTCGGGAGGGGACGACCCGGCCCGGGACCTGGCCCTCCTGAAGACGGGGAGCCTGGACCTCCTGGGGGAAGCCCCGGCCCGGGAGGCCCTCTTCCGCCTGGCCCGGCTCTACCCCCTGGAGGTGCGGGCGCGCCTGGCCTTCTACGTCCCCCTCACCTACCTCCATGACCTCCACTGGTTCCGCACCAAGCACCCCGAGGGCTTCCAGGAGGCCCTTCGGGAAAAGCTCCCCCGGGCGGAAAGCTTCCTCAGGGACTGCCTTCCCCGAAGGGGGCAGGCATGTTAGGCTCTGGGGGATGAGGATCACCCTGGTGGACCATCCCCTGGTCCAGCACAAGCTGGCCCACCTCCGGGACAAGCGCACGGGCGCCAAGGACTTCCGGGAGCTGGCCGAGGAGCTTTCCCTCCTCATGGCCTACGAGGCCATGCGGGACCTGGAGCTCACGGAGACCACCGTGGAGACCCCGGTGGCCCCGGCCCGGGTGCGGGTGCTCTCGGGGAAGAAGCTGGCCCTGGTGGCCATCCTGCGGGCGGGGCTGGTCATGGTGGAGGGCATCCTCAAGCTGGTACCCCATGCCCGGGTGGGGCACATCGGCCTCTACCGCGACCCCGAGTCCCTGAAGCCCGTGCAGTACTACGCCAAGCTCCCCCCGGACATCGCCGAGCGCCGGGTCTTCCTCCTGGACCCCATGCTGGCCACCGGGGGAAGCGCCAGCCATGCCCTTTCCCTGTTGAAGGAACGGGGGGCCAGCGGCATCAAGCTCATGTGCATCATCGCCGCCCCCGAGGGGCTGGAGCGCATCGCCAAGGACCACCCCGACACCGAGGTGGTGGTGGCGGCCATTGACGAGCGCCTCAACGACCACGGCTACATCGTCCCGGGCCTGGGGGACGCCGGGGACCGCATCTACGGGACGAAATGACCGAGCTCCTCCGCCGCATCGGCATCGCCGAGCCCTCGGGCACGGGCTGGCTCACCGTGGTCTTCGCCTTCCTGCTGGCCCTCTTCTTCACCTGGCGCTTCATCCCCCAGGTGCGCCGCTTTGCCCTCAAGGTGGGCTGGGCCGACCAGCCCAACGAAAGGCGGCTCAACCGCGAGCCCCTGCCCAACGCCGGGGGGCTGGCCGTCTACGCCGGCGTGGTCCTGGCCCTGGTGGCCGCGGCCTTCCTAAGGCCCATCCTGGTGGAACAGGTCCTCATCCAGGTGCTGGCCATCCTCCTCGGGGGGGCCTGGCTGGTCCTGGTGGGCTTCATTGACGACCAGTTCGGCCTGCCGCCCCTCTTCCGCCTCTTCGTGCAGACCCTGGCCGCCCTCCTCCTCATGGCCGTGGGGGTGCGTTTTGAGGCCGCCTTCGGCACCCCCCTGGACCCGGCCCTGGGCCTCTTCCTCACCTGGCTCTGGGTGGTGGGCATCACCAACGCCCTGAACCTCATGGACGGCCTGGATGGCCTGGCAGGGGGCATTGCCTTCATCAGCGCCATGAGCCTCCTCTTCGTGAGCGCCCAGTTCCCCTACTGGGCCGCGGGCACCCTGGTCCTGGCCGCCCTGGGGGGGGCGGCCCTGGGGTTTTTGCGGCACAACCTGCATCCCAGCCGCATCATCCTGGGGGATGCCGGGGCCTACTTCCTGGGCTACACCCTGGCGGCCACCGCCCTTTTGGGCAACCTCAAGCTCACCACCTTCCTGGGCCTCCTGCCCCCGGCCCTCTTCCTCCTCCTGCCCATCCTGGACACCACCCAGGTGGTGGTGCGCCGCCTCCTCAAGGGGCAAAACCCCCTGGCCACCCCCGGAAAGGACCACCTCCACCACCGCCTCCTGGCCCGGGGGCTCTCCCAGCGGCGGGTGGCCTTCGTCCTCTGGGGGGTGGCCCTCCTTTTCAACCTGCTGGCCATGGTCTACCTGGGAATGCCTAAAGAAGCCATCCTGGCAAGCCTTCTGGCCACCGTGGCCGGCCTGAGCTGGGTGACCTACCGCCGGCTACGCGCCCTTTGGAGGGGGGAATGAAGCGGGTCGTCCTGGCCTTCGGTACCCGGCCCGAGGCCACCAAGATGGCCCCGGTCTACCTGGCCCTCAAGGACCTACCCCACCTCAAGCCCCTGGTCCTCCTCACCGGCCAGCACCGGGAGCAGCTTAGACAGGCCCTTTCCCTTTTCGGCATCCAGGAGGACCGCAATCTGGATGTAATGCAAGAACGCCAGGCCCTCCCCGACCTGGCCGCCCGCATCCTGCCCCAGGCGGCCCGGGCCCTGGAGGAGATGCGGGCGGACTACGTGCTGGTCCACGGGGACACCCTCACCACCTTCGCCGTGGCCTGGGCCGCCTTCCTGGTGGGCCTGCCCGTGGGCCACGTGGAGGCGGGCCTGAGGAGCGGCAACCTCAAGGAGCCCTTCCCCGAGGAGGCCAACCGCCGCCTCACCGATGTGCTCACCGACCTGGACTTCGCCCCCACCCCCCTGGCCAAGGCCAACCTCCTCAGGGAGGGCAAAGGGGAGGAGGGCATCCTGGTCACGGGGCAGACGGGGGTGGACGCCGTGCTCCTGGCCGCCCGCCTAGGCCGCCTCCCCCAGGGGCTCCCCCCGGGGCCCTACGTGACCGTCACCATGCACCGGCGGGAGAACTGGCCCCTTCTTCCAGAGCTGGCCCGGGCCCTCAAACGGGTGGCCGAGGCCTTCCCCGAGCTCACCTTCGTCTACCCCGTGCACCTGAACCCCGTGGTGCGGGAGGCGGTCTTCCCCGTGCTGAAGGGGGTGAGGAACTTCGTCCTCCTGGACCCCCTGGAGTACGGCCCCATGGCCGCCCTCATGCGGGAAAGCCTCCTCCTGGTCACCGACTCCGGGGGGCTACAGGAGGAGGGGGCCGCCCTGGGGGTGCCGGTGGTGGTGTTGCGCAACGTGACCGAAAGGCCTGAGGGGCTGGAGGCGGGCATCCTCAAGCTGGCGGGCACCGAGCCCGAAGGGGTCTACCGCACGGTGAAGGGCCTCCTGGAAGACCCCCAGGCCCTGGCCCGCATGCGGGCCGCCCCCAACCCCTACGGGGACGGCAAGGCCGGGCAAAGGGTGGCCCAGGGGGTGGCCTGGCGGCTCGGCCTTGGGCCTAGGCCGGCGGACTGGCGCCCTTAGGCCAGGGCCGGAGCTGGTAAAGGCCCACCAGGAACACCCCCCCGCCCAAGGCTAAGGCGGCCAGCCGCCCCCCCAGAAGCTCAAAGAGAAGCCCCGTGAGGTAGGCCCCCAGGGGGCCGGTGCCCAGCATGACCAGGCTGTAGACCGCCATGACCCGGCCCCTAAGGCGGTCGGGCACGGAGAGCTGCACCAGGGTATTGGCGTTGATGAGGACGGAGATCATGCCAAACCCCCCCAGGGCGAGGAAGAGGGGCACCCAGGAGGCCTGGGGCAGGAAAAGCCCCAGGTGGGCCAGGGCCAGGGCGAAGACCCCCAGGAGAAGGCGGCCTGGCCTGGGCCTTCCCGTGAAGGCCATGACCAAGGCGGCCCCCAAGGCCCCCACCCCCACGCTGGAGACCAGGAAGCCGTAGCCCGTAGCGGAAAGCCCCAGGACCAGGCGGGCGTAGGCGGGCACCAGGGTCTGGAAGTTCATGCCCAGGAGGCTGGCAAAGAGCACAAGCCCCACCACCCTTCGCACCAGGGGGTTTTCCAGGACAAAGCGCACCCCCTCCAGGGCCTCCCGGAGGAAGCGGCCGTCCCCCTCCCCGGCCGCGGGGCCCGGGGGTACGCCCCGGAGGACCAAAAGGAGGGGGAGAAAGGACAGGGCGTTGGCCAGATAGGCCATGCCCACGCCAAAACCTGCGATGAGGAGACCGGCCAAGGCTGGTCCTAAGAGGCGGCTTAGATTGAAGCCGAAGGAGTTGAGGGCGATGGCCCCCGGGTAGCGTTCCCGGCCCGCCAACTCCACGGTGAAGCTCTGGCGTACGGGCAGGTCCATGGCGTTCAGGGCCCCGTAGAGGAAGGCGAAGAGGAGCACGTGGCCGTAGCGCACCCAGCCGGTGAGGATGAGAAGGGCCATGAGGAAGGCCAGAAGCATCATGCCCCCCTGGGTGAGGAGGAGGAGGTGGCGCTTGGGGTAGCGGTCCGCCAGGACCCCGGCGGGGAGGGAGAAGAGCAAGGAGGGCAAAAACTGCAGGGCCACCACCAGGCCGAGCCGTTCCGCACTTCCCGTGAGGAGGAGGACCAGCCAACCCTGGGCCGCCGCCTGCATCCAGGTGCCCATCTGGGAGGTGAAGAGGGCCAACCAGTAGGTGCGGTAGCGGGTGTCCCGGAGAAGGGCGAGGGCCAGCACCCCCCTATCCTACCCCTGACTGACCGGTCATTATCAAGCCGAGGCCCTGGGGAAGGGGCCTATACTGAGGCATGTTCGGCCGTGGGTTTCCCCTTTTCCGCCTCCTGGGGATCCCCATCCACCTGGACCCCTCCTTCCTCCTGGTCCTCCCCCTGCTGGCCTTCCTCATCGGTAGCAACCTGCCCCTTTACCTGGAGCTCTTCGGCCTACCCCAGGACCCTGGGCTTCTGATGGGTCCTTGGCCCTTCCTCCTGGGCCTTCTGGCCGCCTTGGGGCTTTTCCTCTCCGTGCTCCTGCACGAGCTAGGGCACGCCCTGACCGCCCGGCGCTACGGGGTGGAGACCCGGCGCATCACCCTATGGCTTCTGGGGGGCATGGCCCAGATGGAACGGCTCCCCAAGGAGCCCCGGAGGGAACTGGCCGTGGCCCTGGCAGGGCCTCTGGTGAGCTTCGCCCTGGCCCTCCTCTTCCGCCTGGGCCGGGTGGAGGCGGGGGCCTTGGGCTTCCTCACCCACTACCTGGCCCTGGTGAACCTCATGCTGGGCCTTTTCAACCTCCTCCCCGCCCTGCCCCTGGACGGGGGTCGGGTCTACCGGGCCCTCCTGGCCCTGCGCAAGCCCTACCTGCAGGCCACCCGCCAGGCGGCCGCCCTAAGCCAGGCGGTGGCCCTGGCCCTGGGGCTCTTTGGCCTGGTGGTCTTCAACCCCTTCCTGATCCTCATCGCCTTCTTCGTGTACATGGCCTCGAGGGCCGAGGCTGAGTCCACCCTCCTGGCCCAGGCCCTGGAAGGCCTCAAGGTGCGTGACCTGATGACCCAAGACCCCCTCACCGTTCCCCCCGAGCTGAGCGTCCGGGAGGTACTGGGGCTGGCGCTAGCCCACCGGGTCTCGGGCTTCCCCGTGGTGGAGGGGGAAAGGGTTTTGGGAGTGGTGGGGCTGGAAGGGCTGGACGGGGCCGACCCCCAAGCCCCCGTGGGCCGCTACCTCCAACCCCCCCTGGTCCTCTCCCCCGAGGAGGAAGCCCTTACCGCCTTGGAGCGGATGGCGGAAAGAAACTACACCCGGGCCCTGGTGGTGGAAGGGGGGCGCCTCCTGGGCATCCTCAGCAAGACGGATCTCCTGAGGGCCTTCCAGGTAAGGCTTCTCGGCCTCTCCCGGCCTTGACAGACCTACGGGGGTGGGGTAGGTTAGGGGCGCAAAAGTATACGGGAGGTGGCCATGAAGAAAGCCTTTATACTCATCGGTCTTGCGCTTCTGGGCCTGGCCCTGGCCCAGAAGCCCAGGGTGGTCATCGGCACCGGGAGCACCGGCGGCGTCTTCTTCTACTACGGCACCGCCATGGCCGACATCCTCAACAAGGCCGGGGTGGTGGAGGCCCAGCCGGTGCAGACCGGGGGGTCTTACGACAACCTGCAACTCCTGCGCGACCGCACGGGGGGCGGCACCTACTACTGCGCCCTCACCACCACGGACTCCGCCTACGTGGCCTATACCGGGGAGGAGCCCCGCTTCAAGGATCGGCCCGCCAAGGCCCAGCGGGTCCTCTTCTACATGTACCCCTCCTTCATCCACATCGTGACCACGGAGAAGGCGGGCATCAAGGTGGTGCAGGACCTGAAGGGCAAGCGGGTCTCCACTGGCCAGCCCGGTTCCAGCACGGAGAACCTGGCCCTTCTGGTCCTCCAGGGGGCAGGGGTGAAGGTGGAGAGCTTCGCCAAGCGGGAGCGCCTGCCCGTGGCCGAGGGGGCCAAGGCCCTGGCCGAAGGCACCCTGGACGCCTTCTTCTGGGTGGGGGGCGTGCCCACCAGCTCCATCGTGGAGCTCTCCCAGACCCTGGCCCGCAAGGGGGACCGGGTGTACCTCGTCCCCGTGGACCCCAAGAGCACCACCGCCCAGGTGGTCATGAAGCGCTTCCCCGGGCTGGTGGACACCTACACCGTGCCCAAGAGCGTCTACAACACCCGCACGGATGTGCCGGGTCTGGCCACGGGCAACGTGGTGGTCTGCCCCGAAAGCCTCCCCGCCGAGGCCGGCTACGCCATGGTCAAGGCGGTCTTTGAGAACCTGGACACCCTGCGCACCGCCGTGGCCGCGGCCAAGGACACCAGCCTCGAGGCCACCGCCAAGCTCTACGGCAAGCTCCCCATCCCCTTCCACCCGGGGGCCGAGCGCTACCTGAAGGAGAAGGGCCTCATCAAGTAGTCCCAAGCCGCGCCCGGGTGCCCTGGGCCTCCCCAGGCCCCGGGCGTTTTCGGAGGCAAGGATGGAACTGGAACGCCCCACAACCCCTGAAACCCCCTTGGCCCGGCTCACCCGCTGGGTGCTGATCCTGGGGGCCCTCTACAGCCTCTACCTGGTCCTCCACCCCTTCACCCCCCTGGCCAGGGCGGAGATCCCCATCCTGGACATCGTCCAGCTACAGCGGAGCACCCACGTGCTCTTCCTCCTCTTAGGAGGGTACCTGGTCTCCTTCTACCTGCCCAGGAAGCGCACCCTGGGCGCCTGGATCTACGCGCTTTTCACCCTGGTCCCCCTCTACAACTTCCTCTTCCCCAGCGTGCCCGGGGTCAGCCTCCCCTGGGAGGCCAAGGCGGTGGGCCTCCTCTACTGGGGGGTGGCGGTCCTGCCGGCCCTTCTGCCCGGCCTGAAGCGCCCCGCCGACCTCCTGGCGGTCCTCCTGGCCCTCTTCCCTACCCTGTACCAGCTCCGCTACTTTGAGGAGCTGGTCTACCGGGCGGTGCTGCCCCAGCCCTGGGACATGGCCATGTCCTTCGGCCTCATCATGCTGGTCCTGGGGCTGGTGTACCGGCTTCTGGGCCCGGTGATGCCGGTCCTGGTCCTCTTCTTCTTCAGCTACAACCTCTACGCTAACCTCTTCCCCGGGGCCTTCAAGGGAAGCCCCCAGGGGATTGACCTCCTCCTGGGCAAGACCTTCAACGAGACGGAGGCCGGCATCTACGGCCTCATCACCGGGGTTTCCGCCAAGTACCTGGTCTACTTCACCCTGCTTTCCGGGATGATCGGGGCCCTAGGCCTGGGCAGGGTGGTGGCCAACTACGCCCTGGCCCTGGTGGGCAAACACCCCGCCACCCCGGGCCGGGTCACCGGGGTGGCCAGCGTCTTCATGGGCATGTTCTCGGGCAGCGGGGCCGCGGACACCCAGTTCGTGGCCGCCCTCACCAAGCCCCTCTACGAGCGGGCAGGGTACGAGCGTCTCATCGCCGCCGGCCTGGTGGCCACCGCCGGCACCATCGCCCTCATCACCCCCCCGGTCCTGGGCTCCATCGCCTTCATCATGGTGGAGATCCTCCAGATCCCCCTCCTGAAGGTGATCGTCATGACCATCGGCCCCGCCCTCCTCTACCTCACCACCGTCCTGGCCTTCAACGAGTTCTACGCCCGGAAGGCAGGGCTGAAGGCCGTGGCCCCGGAGCTGGGCATGAGCCGGAGGCGCTACCTCCTGCGCTACGGCTTCATCTTCCTCCCCATCCTCCTCATCGTGGCCATGCTCTACCTGGGGTACGAGGTGCGCACGGCCGCCAGCCTGGCCCTGGTCCTCTTCATCGTCCTCACCTACCTGGACCCCACCTTAAGGCCTAGGGGGGTTGGGCCGGTCCTCGAGGGGCTGGCCGAGGGCTTCCGCACCCTCCTGCCCATCGGCACAGCGGTGACCGCCGCCAACCTCATCTTCGCCATGATGGTCATCTCCGGCCTGCCCTCCAAGTTCAGCCAGCTCCTGCAGCAGGTCTCCGGGGAGAGCCTCCTCCTGGCCACCCTCATCACCGCCGTCTTCAGCCTGGTCCTGGGGATGGGAGTGCCGCCCACGGCCACCTACGTGCTCACCTCGGCCCTCACCGCCCCGGCCATCATCGCCTTGGCCAAGGAAAACGGCATCCCCGAGTCCGCCGCCATCTTCGCCACCCACATGTTCCTCTTCTACTACGCGGTCCTGGCGGACGTGACCCCGCCGGTAGCCCTTTCCGCCTACGCCGCCAGCAGCGTCTTCGGCACCAACCCCCTCCAGACCGGGGTGTACGCCGCCCGGGTGGCCCTGTCCAAGTACCTGGTGGGCTTCTTCTTCCTCCTCTCCTACTCGGGTACCGCCTTGCTCATCGTCCCCGTCCTGGAGAACTCCCCGCCGGCCGAGGCCTGGGCGATGATCCTGGAGCGCTTCCTCTCCGTGGCCGCGGGCATCATCTACCTCTCGGCCTCCGGGGCCGGGTACACCCGCAGGCCCCTAAGGCGCTGGGAGGCCTGGACCCTGGGCCTTCTGGCGGTGATGCTCTTTGTCCCCTACGGTCCCCTGAACCTCCTGGCTTTCCTCCTCGGCCTCCCCTTCTTCTTCAAGGGCTTGACGCCGGCGGGAAAGGGGGCTTAGGGTAGGAGCGAAAGGAGAAAGGCTATGAGAGGCGTGTTGCTTGCCCTTTTGGCCCTGTTGGGTATGGCTGCGGCCCAGAAGCCCCGGGTGGTCATCGCCACCGGGGGGGTGGGAGGGGTGTACTTCTACTACGGCACCACCCTGGCCGAGGTCTGGAACAAGGCCGGGGTGGCCGAGGCCCAGGCCATCCAGACCGCGGCCTCCATCGACAACCTCCTCCTCCTGGAAACCCGCACCGGCGGCGGGACCTTCTACTGCGGCACCGTGCTCCCCGACTCCGCCTACCTGGCCTTCACCGGGCAACACGAGCGCTTCCGGGAAAGGCCTGCCAAGAGCGCCCGCATCCTCTTCGCCATGTACCCCAACTTCCTGCACATCGTGGCCCGGGAGGGGTCGGGAATCCGGGTGGTGCAGGACCTGAAGGGCAAGCGGGTCTCCACCGGGGCCCCGGGCTCGGGCACCGAGGTGGAGGCCCTCCTGGTGCTCCAGGCGGCGGGGCTTTCCCCCAAGGACTTCGCCAAGCAGGAGCGCCTGGGGGCCCAGGAGAGCGCCAACGCCCTGGCGGAGGGCAACATTGACGCCTTCTTCTGGTCCGGGGGGCTACCCACCGGGGCCATCACCGAGCTCTCCGCCGCCCTGGCCCGGAAGGGGCAACGCATCTACCTGGTGCCCCTGGACCCCAAGAGCACCGTGGTCCAGACCTTCCAGCGGCGCTTCCCCGGCCTGGCCGGGCCCGGGGTAATCCCCAAGGCCACCTACGGGGCCCGCACCGACACCCCCACCCTGGCCTTCTGGAACCTCTTCGTCTGCCCCGAGAGCCTGCCCGCTGAGGCCGCCTACGCCCTCACCAAGGCCACCTTTGAAAACCTGGCCACCCTGCGCCAGGCGGTGGCCGCCGCCCGGGACACCAGCCTGGAAAATGCGGTGCGCTTCGTGGGGGGCACCATCCCCTACCACGAGGGGGCCTTGCGCTACTTCCGCGAGGTGGGGGCGCTCCGCTAGGGCCAGCCGCCCTTGAGCCCAGGACGCGGCAAGCCAGCAGACGGGCCTCCGGCCCAAGGAAGCCCACCCGCCAGGGGGGTGGGTGGGCTCCTCCTGGTCTTGGGGCTTGGCCTCCTCCTCGCCCTGGTGCGGGTGGTGGAGGTGGAGGAAGAAGGGAAGAAGACCTACCTCCTCCTCACCCCCTGGGACAGCGGGCGGGTGGAGTTTATGAACTCGGTAACGGGGAGGCCGGTCCTCCTGGAGTTCCGCCTCGTTCGCGGGTTCCAGGGCTTCAAGGCCTACACCGACCCGGAGACGGAGGCCTACTACACGGGCGGGGAGTACGCCTGGAACCAGGCCCTGGCTCAGGAAAGGCGGCGGGAGCTCCGCTACTGCTCCCAGGTGGGGCTGGCCCTACGGCTGGGCGGCACCTGGTTCCCGGTGGAAGGGGGGTGCCTCAGGGTCCGCCTCCTGTGGCCCCCCTAGCGGAGGACCTGGGGGACCACCTTCAGGGTGAGGGTGCGGCCCTGGCGCCAGACCTCGAGGACCACCGCCTCATTGGGCTTCTTGGCGTAGAGGACCTGGCGTAGCTGGGCGATGGAGGTGAGGGCCACCCCATCCGCCTTGAGGAGCACATCCCCGTCCACCCCCACCTGGAGGGTCTCCCCGCTGGCCAGCTGGACGTAGGCGAAGCGGGTGGGGGGGCGGAGGCCAGCCCGCTCGGCGGGGCTATTTCGCTCCACCTCCTGCACCATGAGGCCGCTTGCGGGCAGGTTGTACTGCTGGCGTAGCCTCTCCGGGTACACGGAGAGGGGGATGAGGGCAACCCCAAGCCGGGGCCGGGAGCGGATGATGGCCTCAGCGGTGAGGGTCTTGCCCGCCCTAAGCTCCGGCAGGTACTGCTTCACCAGGTTGATGGGCAGGGCGAAGCCCACCCCGGCGAACTGGGCCGCCCCCATCTGGCCCGTGGGGGTGAAGATGGCGGTGTTGATGCCGATCACCTCCCCCCGGGAGTTGAGGAGGGGCCCACCGGAGTTGCCAGGGTTGATGGCGGCATCCGTCTGGATCACCTGGGGCACCAGGCCGGAGTCATCCCCGATGGCCCCGGGGTTCTCGCGGATGGCGGAGACAATCCCCTGAGTCACGGTGAACTCCAGGCCAAAGGGGTTACCCATGGCGATGGCCTTCTGCCCCACGCGGATGCGGTCCGAGTCCCCTAGGACCAGAGGCACCAGCTTCTCCCGAGGGGCGTCCACCCGCAGGAGGGCTAGGTCCAGGGGCGGGGCTGCCCCCACCAGGCGGGCGGTGTACTCCTTAGGGTCGTTGTGGAACTTCACCGTGATGCGGCTTGCCCCCTCCACCACGTGGTAGTTGGTGAGGATGTAGCCCTCCTTGTCAATGACGAACCCTGAGCCCGTGCCCTCCTGGGGAGGCAGGAAGGGGGCAAAGAACTCAAACCCCGGGGGAAGCTGCACGTTCTGGGGGCGGGCCACCACCCCTACGTACACCACTCCGTCCCCGTAGCGCTCCACGATTTCCACGGTGTTGCGCTCGTACTCCAGAAGCCCGGCCTCGGCAGGGGCCGCCTGGGAAGCCTGGGGACGCTGGGTCTGCCCGTTCCCAAGCCCCCACCAGAGCACCGCCCCGGCCATGAGGGAGAGCACCAGAAAACCCACGAAAGAACGCCCGAGGTTCATGCGCCACCTCCTGGCCTTACCCTAAGCCCCGGGGGTTAGGGGGCGATTAGACGAAGACCACGGTCTTGTTGCCGTGGACGATCACCCGGTCCTCCAGGTGCCAGCGCACCGCCCGGGCCAGGACCGTGCGTTCCAACTCCTGGCCGATCCGCCGCAGGTCCTCCACGGAGTGGCGGTGGGAGACCCGGGCCACGTCCTGCTCAATGATGGGGCCGGCGTCCAGCTCCTCGGTCACGTAGTGGGCCGTGGCCCCGATGAGCTTCACCCCCCGCTCGTGGGCCTGGCGGTAGGGATTGGCCCCGGCGAAGGCGGGGAGGAAGGAGTGGTGGATGTTGAGGATGCGCATGGGGTAGCGGGCCACGAAGGCCGGGGAGAGGATCTGCATGTAGCGGGCCAGGATCACCACCTCCACCCCCGCGGCCTCGAGGAGGTCAAGGATGCGCTCCTCGGCCTCCTCCTTGCGTCCCGGCTCCACGGGTACGTGGTGGTAGGTCACCCCGAAGCGCTCCACCTCCTCCCGGTGGTGGGGGTGGTTGGAGACCACCAGGCGCAGGTCCATGGGCAACTCTCCCACCCGATAGCGCCAAAGGAGTTCCAGCAGGGCATGGGCCGGCCGGGAGACCAGGATGGCCGCCCGCTTGGGCTCCGAGGCGTAGGCCAGGCGCCAGGCCATGGCGAAGCGCTCGGCCACCACCTCCTGGAAGGCCCGCTCCAGGGCGGGGCGGGAGAGGTCCAGGTGCGGGGTGGTGAAGGCCACCCGCATGAAGAAGGTCCCCCCTTCGGGATCGGTGGAGTGCTGCTGCAAATCCGTGATGTTGGCCCCATGGGCGTAGAGGAAGCCCGAGACCGCGGCCACGATGCCGGGGCGGTCCGGGCAGGTGATGAGGAGCCGCGCCTCGTCCATGGGGGCTACTATATACCCATGGCATGGCGCACCACGGACCTTTCCGATGCCCATCCTGAGGCAGAGGCCCTACCCATGGTCTTCCGGGACTTCGGCGGCAAAACCCACTTTTTCGGCCGGGTCCGGACCCTAAAGGTCTTTGAGGACAACGCCCTGGTGCGAAGGGTGCTGGAGGAGGGAGGCCAGGGCCAGGTCCTCTTCGTGGACGGGGGAGGTTCCCTGCGCACCGCCCTTTTGGGAGGGAACCTGGCCCGGCTGGCCTGGGAGCGGGGCTGGGCGGGCGTGGTGGTCCACGGGGCGGTGCGGGATGCGGTGGAGCTGAAGGAGGTGCCCATCGGCGTCCGCGCCCTGGCCGCCACCCCCAAAAAAAGCGCCAAGGAGGGGAAGGGGGAGGTGGATGTGCCCCTCAGCCTCCTTGGGGTGAGGGTTCTTCCGGGGAGCTTTCTCGTGGCCGATGAGGACGGGATTCTCCTCCTGCCCGGGCCCCCGAGCGGCGGCCAAAGCGGCGGATGAGGTCCTCCTCCCTAAGGGCCAGGAGCACCGGCCGGCCGTGGGGGCAGACCCAAGGGGTCTCGCAGGCCAGGAGGGCGTCCAGAAGGGCCTGGCCCTCGGCCCGGCCCAGGGGGTGACCGGCCTTCAGGGCGGGCAGGCAGCTCAGGCGGGCCAGGAGGTCCTTGAGGCTCCTCCCCTCCCCCCTTAGGGCCTCGCGGAAGACCTCGGGCAGGAGCAGGGGGTAGGGGTGGAGAAAGGGGGGGGCGGCCAGGAGCCGCACCCGCCCCGGGCCGAAGGGCTCGTAGGCGAAGAGGGGGGCTGGGTGCCCCTCCTCTAAGAGGGCTTCCTCCTCGGGGGCGAGCTCCACCAGGACCGGGCGGGGCAGGGGGCGTAGCCCCTCTTCCCCAAGCCTCCGCTGGAACTCCTCAAAGATCACCCGCTCGTGGGCCGCGTGCTGGTCCACCACGTAGAGGGTGTCCCCCGCCTCGGCCAGGAGGTAGCTCTCCCGGAACTGGCCCAGGTAGCGTAGCCGGGGGAGGCCCGAGGGCGTGGGGGGCAGGAGGGGCAGGAGGGGCTTGGGCTCCGGCAGGGCCCGGGCCAGGCTGTGGCGCTGGAAGGTCTCCCGCAGGGCCTCCTCCAGGAAGGCCTCTACCCCTTCCGCCACGGCCACCTCCTCCTTGCGGGCGTCCAGGCGCAGGCGGAAGGCCTCTGGGGGAAGGGTAAGGTTGACCACCCCGAGGGGGAAGTGCCCCTCGGGGAGAAGCTCGCGGTAGGCCCGGCGCAGGGCCCTAAGGAGCCCCTCGGGCCAGGCCACGGGGCGGCCATTCACCGCCAGGAAGAGGAGGTCGGGCCGGGTGCGGGAGGCCTGGGGGCCGGAAAGGAGGCCTAGTAGGTGCATCTCCCCTTGGTGGGCCTCGAGGGGAATAAGCCTCTGGGCCAGGACCCGGCCAAAGGCCAGCCGGGCCGCTTCCTTGAGGCCCGAACCCGGGAAAAGGAGCCGGGCCTCCCCCTCCACGAAGAGGGCCAGGGAGAGGTGGGGGTGGTGGAGGAGGTAGCGCCTGAGGAGCTCCTGCACCCCCCGGGCCTCCCGCGCCGGGTCCCGCCCCTCTCCCCGGAAGAGGCCCAGGACCTCCACCCGGGTGCCCGGGGGGGCTGGCACCTCCTGGAGGGCCACCTCCTCCCTCGAGGCCAGGAGGAGCCCGCCCCCCACCTGCCCCCGGGGGCGGGAGCGGAGGCGCAGGTGGGCCGCCTGCCTAAGGGCATAAAGGGCCTGGCCGCGGAAGCCCAGGGTGGCGATGCGCTCAGGGGTCTCCAGCTTGCTGGTGGCGTAGGGCTCCACGGCCAGGGGAAGCTCGGCCAGGGGGATGCCCGCTCCGTCGTCCTCCACCACCAGCCGCTCCAGGCCCCCACCCCAAAGCTCCACCCGCACCCTCTTGGCCCCCGCGTCCAGGGCGTTTTCCAAAAGCTCCCGCACCGCGTCCTTTACGGAAAGGAGCACCTCCCCCCGGGCCAGAAGGCCCCGGAGGGACTCGGGCAGGGGCCGGATCATGGAGCCCCCACCCGGGCCAGCGGGGAAGCAGGCCCGCGGCGCGGCCAGACCCTCACCCCTTCATGGTACCCAAGGGGGTCCCCAGGACCAAGGCCCTGAGCTCGTGGAGGAGGCGGAGGGCCTCCAGAGGGGTGAGGCGGTCGGGGTCCAAGGCCAGGAGCCTCTGCAAAACCGCCTCCCCCGGCCCCTCTCGCCGGGCGGCCATGGCCCTGAGGAGGTGCTGGGCCCGCTCCACCACCTCCTTGGGCAGGCCGGCCATCCGGGCCACCTCCACCCCGTAGCTCTTGGAGGCAGGGCCCGGCAGGACCTGGTGGTAGAAGGTAAGCCCCCCCTCCTCCTCCTTGGCGGCCACGTGCAGGTTCCTAAGCCGGGGTAGGGGCAAGGCGGTGAGCTCAAAGTAGTGGGTGGCAAAAAGGGCGTAGCAACCCCGCTCGTGCAGGGCCTCAGCCACGGCGGTGGCGATGGCCACCCCATCCAGGCTGGAGGTGCCCCGCCCCACCTCGTCCAGGAGGACCAGGCTCCGCTCCGTGGCCTCCTTGAGGATGAGGGCCACCTCCTCCATCTCCACCATGAAGGTGCTCCGCCCCCCGGCCAGGTCGTCGGAGGCGCCGATGCGGGTGAGGATGCGGTCAAAAAGGGGAAGCTCCGCCTCCTCCGCGGGAACGAAGCTCCCCATCTGGGCCAGCAGGGCGATGAGGGCGGTCTGGCGCAAAAAGGTGCTCTTCCCCGCCATGTTGGGCCCGGTGACCAGCACGAGCTCCCCCGCCATCTCCAGGTCGTTGGGGACGAAGACCGTGCGGCGTTCCACCACCGGGTGGCGCCCGGCGCGGATGCGAAGGCGCTCTCCGAAGCGGGGCCTGGTGTACCCGTGGCGCACGGCCACCTCGGCCAAGGCGGCGAAGACGTCCAGCTCGGCCAGCACCCGGGCCGCCTCCCTGAGGGCCTCGGCCTCCTTCTTGGCCTTCTCCCGCACCTCCAGGAAGACCTCCTCCTCCCGGCGGCGGATCTGGGCCTCGAGGCGGTAGAGCTCCCGTTCCCGCTCCTTGATCTCCGGCAGGGTGTAGCGCTGCCGGTCCTTGAGGGTCTGCACCGCCTTGTACTCCGGGGGGACCCGGTCGTAATAGGGCCGGGTCACCTCCAGGTGGTAGCCGAAGACGGCGTTGTAGCCCACCTTCAGGGTGGGGATGCCGGTGCGCTCCCGCTCCCTTTCCTCCAGGGCCAGGAAGTAGGCCACCCCCTCCCGGTGGGCCTGGCGCAGGGCGTCCAGGTGGGGGTCGTACCCCTCCCGGATGAGCCCCCCCTCGGAGAGCTTCAGGGGGGGGTCGTCCACCAGGGCAGCCCGGAGCTCCGCCAGGAGGAAGGAGAGCTCGGGAAGCCCCACCTCCTCCCCCAGGAGGGCCTTGAGCTCGGGCAGGATCTCCAGGCTGCGGCGCAGGGCAGCCAAATCCCTAGGCCCCGCCCGCCCCAGCTCCAGCCGGGTGGCGAGCCGCTCCAGGTCGGCCAGGCGGAAGAGGAGGCGCCGCACCCCTTCCCGAAGGGTGCCCTCCCGCACGAAGGCCTCCACCCGGTCAAGCCGGGCCTCCAGGGGCCCCCGGTCCAGGAGGGGATGGCGGAGCCAGGCCTGCAGGAGCCTGCGGCCCGGGGCGGTGCGGGTCTCGTCCAGGACGCCGAAGAGGGTGTCCTGCCCCCGCAGGGGTTCAAAGACCTCCAAAGCCCGCAGGGTGGCCTCGGGCAGGCGCATGAAGGCCCCGGGGTCGTAGAAGCGGAAAGGCCTGGGGACAAAACTTCCCCCCTGCGTCCGGGCGGCATAGCGGAGAAGCGCCCCCTGGGCCCGGCGCAAGGCCAGGGGGCCTTCCCCTTCCGGGTCAAAGGGGGCCTCGGAGAGCATCACCGGGAAGCGCTTGCGGAACTCCTCCAGGAAGGCCTCGTTCTCCCGCAGCTCGGGGGCCAGGAGGACCTCGGCGGGCCGGTGGCGGAAAAGCTCGTCGTAAAGAGCACTCTTGCTCTGCAAGAGCGTTCCCTTGAACTCCCCGGTGGACACATCCAGGAAGGCCACGCCAAAGCCGTCCCCCGTGGCCACCGCCGCCAGGTAGTTGGCCTCCTTGGGGAGAAGGGTCTCCTGGACCAGGGTGCCCGGGGTGAGGAGCTGGGTCACCTCCCGGCGCACCAGGCCCTCGGCCTCCTCCGCCGGCTCCACCTGGTCGGCCACCGCCAGGCGGAAGCCCATCTTGAGGAGGCGCTCCGCGTAGCCGTCAAAGGCCCGGATGGGGATGCCCGCCATGGGGGTGGTGAAGTCCTTGCTGGACTTGTGGGTGAGGGCCAGGCCCAGGGCGCGGGCCAGGCGCTCGGCGTCCTCGCCAAAGCACTCGTAGAAGTCCCCCACCTGGAAGAGGAGGAGGTACTCGGGGTAGCGGTCCCGGAGCTCCACGTACTGCTGCAGGAGGGGAGGGAGGGGACCCGGGCCTTCGCCCTTGAGCATGTCCTCCATGATACGCCTCCCCATACCCCCCTGTAGACTCCTTGACCTTTCCCTTAGCTATGGGCTTCAGGAGGGCAAACCCTCACTTGACAGGGGTAAGGTGTGCCGCCTAGATTGGGGGCAACCGGAAAGCGGGGACAAAAGTCCCCCCGGCTCGCACGGGAGGCAAGGTATGGAAAAGGTGAACCGGCGCACCACCTTGAAGCTCATGGGCCTGGGCGCGGCGGTGCTGGCCGCGGGGGGACGAGGGCTGGCCCAGCAGGCCCCCACGGCGGACCAGCTGGTAAAGGGCAAAAACGCCAAGCTGATCGTGCTCTCCCAACGCCCCATCGTCCTGGAGACCCCCTACGACCTCCTGGCCGCCAACCCCGAGCGCACCCCCAAAGAGCTCCTCTACATCCGCAACAACGTGGACCTGCCCGGGTACAACACCGTGGAGGGGGCGAACCTGGAGGGCTGGAAGATCCAGGTGGGGGGCCTGGTGGACAAGCCCTTTACCTTTGAGGCCAAGGAGCTCCTGACCCTCCCCCAGCACGAGGTCACCATGGTCCTGCAGTGCTCGGGGAACGGGCGCACCCTCTACCAGCCCCGCCCTTCGGGCAACCCCTGGAAGCGGGGTGGGGTGGGCAACGTCACCTTCCGCGGCGTGCGCCTCAAGGACCTCCTGGCCGCCAAGGGGGTGAAGCTGGGGGAGAAGGCCTTGCACATCACCGCCCACGCCAGCCGCCAGGGGAACGCCCCCGAGTTCGTGCGCTCCGTGCCCATCCACGCCCTGGAAAACGCCCTGCTAGCCCTCTCCATGAACGGGGAGCCCCTGCCCGCGGTGCACGGGGGGCCGGTGCGGCTGGTCTTCCCCGGGTACTTCGGGGTGAACAACGTGAAGTGGGTGGAGAAGATTGAGTTCACCGAGGGGGAGAACACCACCGCCGAGCAGATGCCCCGCTACCGGGTGCCCACCATCCCCAACACCAGCCTCCCCTTCCTCCCCCAGGAGCCGGGCAAGACCTACCCCTACAACTTCGCCAACTCCCGCTCCAACTGGCTGGTAACCCTCAACAGCTTCATCTTCGCCCCCCTCGAGGGCCAGACCGTCCGGGGCCCCTACGTGCGGGTGGAGGGGGTGGCCTTCAACGACGGCATCGCCCCCATCGTGAGCGTGGAGGTGTCCACCAACGGCGGCCGCACCTGGCACCAGGCCGAACTGGAGCGCAAGGAGAAGACCTTCGGCTGGGTGCGCTGGCGGGCCACGGTCTACCTGCGGCCCGGGGCCCACGAGGTCATGGCCCGGGCCTGGGACGCCTTGGGCCGTAGCCAGCCCCTGGACGGCAACATCGCCTGGAACGAGCGGGGCTACGAGTACAGCGGCGTGATGCGGGTGAACTTCACCGTGGCCTGAGGCTTGCGGTTGCCCCCGGGGGTTTCCCCGGGGGCTTTGTGGGCCGCCCCATGGCGGCCCCAAGAAGAGGGAGGTAGTCTTTACCCATGAGGAAAACCCTGGTTCTTTTGGGCGCCTTGGCCCTGGGGCTTGGCGGGTACTGGGCCTTGAGCCAGTACACCCTCCCCGAGGGCCCGGGCAAGGAGCTGGTCCTGGCCAAGTGCCAGGCCTGCCACGACATCGGCTTCGTGGCCCGGGAGCGGCTCTCCCGGGAGCGCTGGGACGCCATCATGACCGAGATGGTCTCCCGCGGCCTCCAGGTCACCCCCGAGGAACGGGGGGCCATCCTGGACTACCTGGCCCTCTACCTGGGCACCCAGCCGCCGCCCGCCCCGGCCCCGGTGGCGGCCGCCCCCGCCTCCAAGACGGGGGCCCAGGTCTACGCCAACTGCCTGGGCTGCCACGGCCCCCAGGGCGAGGGCAACCCCCCCATCTTCCCGCCCTTGAAGGGCCACACGGAAAAGCTCCTAAAGGCCCAGGGAGGCCGGGACTACCTCCTCCTGGCCGTGCTCTATGGGGTCCAGGGAACCCTGAAGATTGAGGGGCAGGAGTATAGCGGCATCATGCCGGGGTTTGCCTGGCTCTCCGACGAGGACCTGGCCCTGGTGCTGAACCACCTGGCCGCCTGGGGCGCCCCCCAGGGCTTCAAGGCCTACGCCCCCGAGGAGGTCAAGGCCGCCCGGGCCAAACCCCTCACCCCCGAGGAGGTCCTCAAGCTCCGCCAGGGGCTCAAGCTGCCATGACGGGCCGGGTGGTCTCCCTGCACCTGGGCACCACCCCGGGGCTTCCCAAGCCCCCGGTGGAGGCCCTGGAGCTGGTGGCCGGGTTTGGCGCCAGGGGGGACCGGCACGCGGGCAAGGACCCCGACCGGGCGGTTTTGGTGGCGGGGCTTTCCGCCTACGAGAAGGCCCTTGGCGCCGGGATTACCCTGCCCTATGGCGCCCTGGGGGAAAACCTCCTCCTGGACCTGGACCCCCACGGGCTACCCCCAAAGGCCCGGCTCCAGGTGGGGGAGGCCCTTCTGGAGCTGGCCCAGGTCTGCACCGTGTGCCAGAGCCTCTCCCAGTTTGACCTCCGCCTGCCCAAGCTCCTCTTTGGCGGCCGTGGGCTCTATGCCCGGGTGCTGGTGGGGGGCTTGGTGCGGGTGGGAGACCCGGTGCAGGTTCTGACCCCTGCAGGATAAGGGGACGGAAAGACCCCCCGGGGCTGGCCCCGGGGGGTCTGGCCTTGGGGCCTAAGCCCCCACCAGGCCCCCGTAGGCCCAGTAAGCGGGCTTTTCCCCACGGGGCTCGTTCAGCACCTCAATCCGCCCCTCCAGCCCTGCCTCCACCACCCTGAGCTCCCGGAGGTAGTCCATGAAGCTTTCGGCGTCGCTGAAGCCGGTGTCCACCCTATAGCCCTGGGCCTCCTTGAGCACGGTGAAGCCATCGCCCCCGGCGGCGATGAAGTTGTTGACCACCACCCGGTAGGTGGCCTCGAGGTCCAGGGGACGGAAGCCCTGGGGCGTCTTCACCTCCACCCGCACCACCCGGTCCCCCGCCGGCCGGGAAAGGTCAAAGGCGTAGCGCAGGCCGGCCACCTGGAGGAAGCGGCCCGCGGTCTGCTCCCACTGGGAGACCCCGTTCTCCAGGGCGGCCTTGATCTCCTTACCCTTCAGGTCCATGACCACCAGGGTGTTGCCGAAAGGCAGGACCTCGTAGACCTTACCCACGGTGATGGGCCCCTTGGGGATGGAGGCGCGGATGCCCCCGCCGTTTTGCAGGGCAATCTGCACCCCGGCGTTTTTGGTCTTCCAGAGCATGCCGTCGGCGATCAGGTTGCCCAGGTTGCTCTCCCGCCGCCGCACGATGGCCCGCTCGCCCACCAGGTCCACCCGGGCCTCGGCGATCACCTGGCCCATGAGGGCCATCACCGGCTGGGCGTAGGCCATGAGGGCCTCCTTGGCGAAGAAGTCCTCGGGGGCCACCTGGGGGATCATGAGGAAGGGCTCCCCCTTGTAGGCCACCACCTCCCCCTTGGGGCCGAAGGTGACCTCGAGGACCCCCACCACCTTGCCCCACTCCCAGGCCTGCACCACCAGGACGTCCTTGCCCTCGGGGTTCTTCACCACCGTGGGGTAGGGACCCGCCGGGGTGAGCTCCCGGTGGGGGAAGCTTCCCAGGAGGGTGTGGGAGTGGCCGCCCACGATCACCTGGGCCCCCACCAGCCGCCGGGCCAGCTTCAGGTCCTCCCCGTAGCCCAGGTGGGAGAGGACCACGATCTTGTTCACCCCCTGCTTAAGCAGCTCAAAGACCGCCTTCTGGGCGCTTTCGTAGGGGTCCAGGAAGTCCACCGTGGGCCCGGGGTTGGCAATCTCCCGGGTGTCCGGGGTGGTGAGGCCGATCACCCCCACCTTCTCCCCCCCCACGCTCAGGACGGCATAGGGGGCGATCAGCCCCTTGAGCCTTGGCTCCCGCTCCACCCCCACGTTGGCGGAGACCACCTTGAACTTGGTCCCCCGCAAAAACTCGGCCAGGGGGCCAGGGCCCAGGTCAAACTCGTGGTTGCCCAGGGCCATCACCCGGTAGAGCATGCGGTGCATGAAGTAGCGGTCGGCCAGCCCCCGGTACTGGTTGAAGTACAGGGTGCCCTGGAAGACGTCCCCCGCGTCCAGGAGGAGGAGGTTGCGCCGCTGGGCCCGGAGGCGGTCCAGGAAGGCCACCCGCTGGGCCACACCCCCCACCTTGACCCGCTGCCCGGAGAGGGTGAGCTCCATGGGCTCCAGGTGAGCGTGGGTGTCGTTGGTGTGCACCAGGGTCAGGGTGAAGGCCCCCTGGGCCCGCCCCAGGCCAAGCCCCAAAGCCCCCAGGGCCGCTCCCGCTTTCAATAGGTTGCGCCGTTTTACCATAAGCCCCTCCACCGACCAGTCTATTCGCCCCTGGGTCAGGAAAGGGTCAAGAGGGACCCGGCCGGGCGTCCGGGATTTTTGGCACGCCCGTTCAGCAAAGACTTGACATCATGCAGATTTATGCCGTACACTCTGCACAACCTGCCCGGGTTGTTGGCGAAAAACCCTGGGCAAGGCGGCAAAGGAGGCGGAAGATGGGGTACACCAAGGCAGAGATCCTCAAGGCGCTGAAAGAGGAAAAGGTCACTTTCCTGCGGTTGCAGATCACCGACATCCTCGGGGTGGTGAAGAACGTGGAGGTGCCGGCCTCCCAGTTTGAGAAGGCCCTGGACGGGGAGATCATGTTTGACGGCTCCTCCATTGAGGGCTTCACCCGCATTGAGGAGTCGGACATGCTCCTCAAGCCCGACTACAACACCTTCGTCATCCTGCCCGACCTGGTGGAGGACCCCACGCGGGGGCGGGTGGCCCGGCTCATCTGCGACGTCACCTACCCCGATGGCCGTCCCTTTGAGGGGGACCCCCGGTACGTGCTGAAGCGCCAGGTGGAGCGCCTGCAGAAGCTGGGGTTTGACAACATGTACGCCGGCCCCGAGCCCGAGTTCTTCCTCTTCCTGCGCACCCCCGAGGGCCTGCCCACGGTGGAGACCCACGACAAGGCGGGCTACTTTGACCTGGCCCCGGTGGACAAGGGGGAGGAGGCCCGGCGGGACATGGTGAACGCCCTGGTGGCCATGGGCTTTGAGATTGAGGCCTCCCACCACGAGGTGGCCCCCGGGCAGCACGAGATTGACTTCAAGTACGCCGATGCCCTCACCACCGCGGACAACATCGCCACCTTCAAGTGGGTGGTGAAGCGGGTGGCCCTGAACCATGGCCTCCACGCCACCTTCCTGCCCAAGCCCATCCGCGGCATCAACGGCAGCGGCATGCACACCCACCTCTCCCTCTTCAAGGACGGGCAGAACGCCTTCTTTGACCCCAACGCCGAGTACCAGCTCTCCAAGACCGCCCTCCACTTCATCGCCGGGCTCCTGGAGCATGCCGAGGGCATGGTGGCCATCACCAACCCCCTGGTGAACTCCTACAAGCGCCTCACCCCGGGGTACGAGGCCCCCACCAACATCGCCTGGTCCGCCTCCAACCGCTCCGCCATGATCCGCATCCCCGCCCGCCGGGGGGTGGGCACCCGGGCGGAGCTCAGGATGCCCGACCCCTCCTCCAACCCCTACCTGGCCCTGGCGGTCATGGCCGCCGCCGCCATTGACGGCATTGAGCGGAAGCTCCTGCCGCCCCCGCCCATCCAGCGCAACATCTACCAGATGAGCGTGCGCGACCGCCGCAAGCACAAGATCCGCGAGCTCCCCGGTACCCTGCGGGAGGCCCTCGAGGCCCTGAGGAAGGACCCTGTGATCCGCGAAGCCCTGGGGGAGCATGTCTACACCCACTTCCTCCAGGCCAAGCAGATGGAGTGGGACGACTACCGGGTCACGGTCCACCAGTGGGAGCTGGACCAGTACCTGGCCACGTACTGAGAAGGGGTATGGCTCCCTCCCTTCCCCGGGGAAGGGAGGGATTGACCCATGGGTCAGGCATAAACATTCACCGGGGGCATTGACAAAGCCCGCTACCCCCCCCTTAGAATGGGGCCGCAACGCGAACGCGTGCTTGGGAGGTGCCTATGAGGAAAATCGGCCTTCTGGTAGCAGGTGTAGCCGCCTTGGGCATGGCGTTGGGCCAGGCCAACGTCATCAAGATCGCCACCCAGTCCCCCCTCTCTGGCCCCCAGGCCGCCCTGGGGGAGCAGATCAAGCTGGGGGCGGAGCTGGCGGTGGAGGAGGCCAAGGCCAAGTTCAAGGCCCTGGGCTTTGACCTGGTCCTGGTACCCTACGACGACCAGGCCAACCCCGACGTGGGCGTGGCCAATGCCAACCGCATCATCAACGACCCCGACATCCTGGGCGTGGTGGGCCACCTGAACTCCGGCGTGGCCATCCCCTCCAGCGAGGTCTACGCCCGGGTGGGCCTGGTCATGGTCTCCCCGGCCAACACCAACCCCCGGGTCACCGACCGCCGGCTTCCCAACGTGAACCGCATCTGCGGGCGGGATGACGTGCAGGGGCCGGTGGGGGCGGAGTACGCCTTCAACAACCTGAAGGTGAAGAACGTCTTCGTCATCCACGACAAGACCGCCTACGGCCAGGGGCTGGCCGAGGAGTTCAGGAAGCGCCTCGAGGCCCTGGGCGGCAAAGCGGTGGCCTTCGTGGGCACTGAGGAGCAGTCCAATTTCGTGCCCATCATCAACCAGATCCGCGGCGCCCGTCCCACCCCTGAGCTCATCTACTTCGGGGGCATCTACAGCCAGATTGGGCCCTTCCTGAAGCAGCTCCGGGAGCGGGGCCTCAAGACCCGGCTCATGGGCGGCGACGGCCTGGACTCCAGCGAGTTCCTGCGCCTGGCGGGTGCGCAAAACGCTGCCGGCACCTACTACACCACCGTGGCCGGCCCCGTCTCCGCCTTCCCCAAGGCCAAGGCGGTGGCGGAGCGCTTCAAGCAGAAGTTCGGCAAGGACATGGAGGGCTTCGGCATCTACGCCTACGACTCCGCCAACGTGATCCTCACCGCCCTCGAGGCCGCCATCAAGGCCGCCGGGGGCAAGAAGCCCACCCGGGAGCAGGTGGCCCAGGAGGTGCGCAAGGTCAAGATGGAGGGCCTCACCGGGGCCATTGAGTTTGACGACAAGGGCGACAACAAGAAGGCCAAGTACTTCGTCATGCAGGTGGCCAGCACCGGCAACTGGGCCGACAACAAGCTGATCCGCACCATTGAGATGGCGGCCCCCGGCGCCAGGTAAACTCTGCCCAAGCCTCAAGGGGGTGGCCTCGAGGCCACCCCCTTGGCCCGGAGAAAGGAGGCGTTTTGCTAGAACAGATTCTGGCTCTACTCCCCCAGGTCATCTTTGACGGCTTTGTGCTGGGGTTCGTCTACGCCATGGTGGCTCTGGGATACACCATGGTGTACGGCGTACTGGAGCTCATAAACTTTGCCCACTCCGAGATCTTCATGATCGGAGCCGTGGTGGGGGTGGAGGTCTTCCGCTACCTGGCCCCCCACGTGGGGAATGGCTTCCTCCTGCTCCTTTTGGCCCTCCTCCTGGGCGGGGCCATCGCCGGGCTCACCGCCATCCTGGTGGAGCGTTTCGCCTACCGCCCCCTGCGCAAGCGGGGCACCACCAACCGCCTGGTGCCCCTCATCACCGCCATCGGGGTCTCCTTCATCCTGCAGGACCTGGTGCGGCTCATTGAGGGGCTCTGGCACAACGAGTTCTTCCTGCGCATGCGCACGGTGGAGGACCTGGAGGGCTCGGTGAGCCTCTTCGGGGGGGCCATCTTCGCCCAGACCAAATCCTTCGTCCTCATGGGGGTCTCCATCCTCATGCTCCTGGGCCTCACCTACCTGGTGAACCGCACCAAGCTGGGGGTGGCCATCCGCGCCGTGGCCCAGGACCTCTCCACTGCCAGCCTCATGGGCATTGACCCCGACCGCATCATCTCCCGCACCTTCCTCATCGGGGGCTCCTTGGGCGGGGTGGCGGGGGTGCTCTTTGCCCTGCAGTACACCACCATCACCCCCTACGTGGGCTTCCTGCCCGGCCTCAAGGCCTTCACCGCCGCGGTCCTGGGGGGCATCGGCAACATTCCCGGGGCCATGCTGGGCGGGCTGGTGCTGGGCCAGCTGGAAAACTTCTTCGGCACCTACCTGCCCATCCTCACAAACGGCAACTTCGGCACCGAGTACAAGGACGTGGTGGCCTTCCTCATCCTGATCCTCATCCTCCTCCTGCGGCCCCAAGGCCTCCTGGGACAGGTGGTCAAGGAGAAGGTATGAGCGCCCTTTCCCTCCTCCTCAGCCTGGCCTACCTGGGCCTGGCCTTCCTGGCCCCTGGGGCCCTAGCCAACCTGTTCGGCCTGGGGGCCCTGGCGGCGGCGGCCTTTTTGCGCCTCTCCCCCAACCTCAGGACCCTGAACCTGGCCCTCCTCACCCTGGCCTTCACCGTGGGCCTGGTGCGCTCAGGGAACACCCTGGGCCTCATCGGCCTGGTGGGCATCCTGGTGGCCCTCACCACCCTGCCCCGGGTCCCCACCTGGATCCGAGCGGCCCTGGGCCTGGCCATCCTCCTCATCAGCGTGCCCCTGGCGGGCTTCGCCAACACCTTCGTCTTTGAGCTGGGCATCCAGATCGGCATCTACGCGGCCATGGCCCTGGGGCTCAACGTGGTGGTGGGCATGGCGGGGCTTCTGGACCTGGGCTATGCCGCCTTCTTCGCCGTGGGGGCCTACACCTGGGCCATCTTCGGCAGCCAGCAGGCCAAGAACTTCATGGCGGGCAACTTCCCCTTGCCTGGGGAGTACATCTACCCCTTCATGCTGATCGCCATCGCCACCACCGCCCTGACGGGCCTCCTCATCGGCCTGCCCGCCCTCCGCCTCCGGGGGGACTACCTGGCCATCGTCACCCTGGGCCTGGGGGAGGTGGTGCGCATCCTGGCCAACAACCTGGACCACCCCATCAACTTCACCAACGGCCCCCAGGGCATCACCCCCATCCAGCGCCCGCCCATTGACTGGTTCCGCGAGCTGATGGCCGCCATGGGGGTGCGCCTGGACCAGACCACGGACTACCAGCTCTTCTTCTACCTCCTGGTCCTCCTCATGATCGGTCTGGTGGTGCTGGTGAACGTGAACCTGGCCAACTCCCGCTTCGGCCGGGCCTGGGTGGCCATCCGCGAGGACGAGATCGCCGCCCGTTCCATGGGCATCCCCCTCCTGCCCACCAAGCTCCTGGCCTTCATGACCGGGGCGGCCTTTTCCGGGGTCATGGGGGTGATCTTCGCCGCCCAGCGCACCTTCGTCTCCCCCGAGTCCTTCACCCTTTTGGCCTCCATCACCATCCTGGGCATGGTGATCCTGGGCGGGATGGGGTCCATCCCCGGGGCCATCCTGGGGGCGGCCGCCCTCACCATCCTCAACCTGGACGTGCTCAAGACCTTCAGCGAGTTCGTGCGCACCAGCCTGCCCCAGATCCCGAGCCAGGTGGACCCCGCCAAGTACGAGCGCCTGGTCTTCGGCCTTATCCTGGTGCTGATGATGATCTTCCGCCCGGAGGGGCTCATCCCCGAGAAGCGGCACAAGGCGGAGATGGAGGAAGCATGAAGGCCCTCGAGGTCGCCCACGCCACCAAACGCTTCGGCGGCCTGGTGGCCGTCAACGACGTGAGCCTCACCGTGAACCAGGGGGAGATCTTCTCCGTCATCGGCCCCAACGGGGCGGGCAAGACCACCTTCTTCAACCTCCTCACCGGCATCTACGCCCCCGACGAGGGGAAGATTCTCCTCTTCGGCAAGGACATCACCGGCTTCCCCCCCGACCGGGTGGCCAAGGAAGGGGTGGGGCGCACCTTCCAGAACATCCGCCTCTTCGGGGCCATGACCGTGCTGGAAAACCTCCTGGTGGGCATGCACATCCACATCCGCGTGCCCTACTTCCACGCGGTCTTCCGCACCCCCCTGGCGCGGCGGGAGGAGAAGCGGGCCGAAGAGGAGGCCAAGCGCCTCCTGGAATACGTGGGTCTCCTCCACCGCAAGGACGAGCTGGCCAAAAACCTCCCCTACGGGGAACAGCGCAAGCTGGAGATCGCCCGGGCCCTGGCCCTAAAGCCCCGGCTTCTCCTCCTGGACGAGCCCGCCGCCGGCATGAACCCCAAGGAGACCGAGGAGCTCCAGCACTTCATCGGGCGGCTACGGGAGGAGCTTGGCATCACCATCGTGCTCATTGAGCACGACATGCGCCTGGTGATGCGCATCTCCGACCGCATCGCCGTCTTGGAGTACGGCTCCAAGATCGCCGAGGGCACCCCGGAGGAGGTGCGGCAGAACCCCCGGGTCATCGAGGCCTACCTGGGCAAGGGGGCGGCAGGAGGTGCGGCATGAGCCTCCTGGAACTCCGGGGCGTCCACACCTACTACGGCCACATCCACGCCCTGAAGGGGGTCTCCCTGAAGGTGGAGGAAGGGGAGATCGTCACCCTGATTGGCTCCAACGGGGCGGGCAAGAGCACCACCTTGCGCACCATCAGCGGCCTGGTGAAGCCGCGGCAGGGGGAGGTGCTCTTCCAGGGCCGGCCCATCCACCGCCTCCCTGCCCACCAGATCGTGGCCCTGGGGGTGGGGCACGTGCCCGAGGGGCGGCGGATCTTCCCCCGGCTCACCGTGGAGGAGAACCTGGAGATCGGGGCCTACCTGGAGACGGACCGCAAGGTGGTTCAGGAGCGGAAGGACCAGGTCTTCGCCCTCTTCCCCCGGCTCTACGAGCGGCGGGGCCAGAAGGGAGGCACCCTCTCCGGCGGGGAGCAACAGATGCTGGCCATCGGCCGGGCCCTCATGCAAAACCCCCGGATCCTCCTCATGGACGAGCCTTCCATGGGCCTGGCCCCGGTGCTGGTGGACTTCATCTTTGAAACCATCCAGAAGCTGAACCAGGAGGGCAAGACCATCCTCTTGGTGGAGCAAAACGCCCGGCTGGCCCTGCAGATCGCCCACCGGGGCTACGTGCTGGCCACGGGGGAGATCACCCTCTTTGGGCCTGCCCGGGAGCTGGCGCAAAACCCCGAGGTGCAGAAGGCCTACCTGGGGGAAGGCTGAGCCCATACCCCGGCTTGCGCCCCCGGAAGGGGGCGCATTATACTTGGCCTGAATTACAAGGGTGGTCCCCAGAAAGGAGCGAGTATGAGAAAGCTGTTCCTGGCCCTCGGTTTACTGGCCCTGGCGGGTGCCTGGGCCCAGCAACGCCTGGTGGTGGCCCAAGGCACCGACCCCATCACCCTGGACGCCCCCCTGGCCCAGGACTCCCCTTCGGCCACAGTGGTAACCCACATCAGCGAAACCCTCTTTGAACTCACCCCCGAGGGGCGGATCGTCCCCCTCCTGGCCGAGGGGCATAGCTTTTCCGACGGGGGCAAGACCCTCACCATCCGCCTCAAGCGGGGCATCACCTTCCACGACGGCACCCCCTTCAACGCCGAGGCGGTGAAGTTCAACCTGGAGCGCTTCGTCTCCCGGGAGCTGGCCAGCCCCTTCGCCTTCCTGCTCTCCGAGCTGGAGCGGGTGGAGGTGGTGGACAGCCACACGGTGCGGCTACGCCTCAAGAACCCCTTTGCCCCGGTGCTGGCCCACCTGACCCACAGCTCCACTGCCATGCAGAGCCCCACGGCCATCCAGCGCTTCGGGGCCCAGTACCGGGACAACCCCGTGGGCACCGGTCCCTACCGCTTCCAGGCCTGGCAGAAAGGGCAGTTCGTGGACCTGGTGCGCAATGAGAACTACTGGGGCGAAAAACCCGCCATCCCCCAGGTGCGCTTCATCCCCGTACCCGAGGGGACCACGCGGGTGGCCCTGGTGGAGACGGGACAGGCCCACGTGGCGGTGCGCATCCCGCCCCAGGACATCCCCCGGCTCCAGGCCAACCGGGCCATTGAGGTGGTGCGCACCCCCAGCCTGCGCACCATCTACATCTACTTCAACACCCAGCGCCCCCCCTTCAACGACGTGCGGGTGCGGCAGGCCCTGAACCACGCGGTGAACCGGGAGGAGATCCTGCAGTTCGTCCTGGGAGGGATTGGCCGTATCTCCGATGCCCCCATCGCCCCCAGCATCTTTGGCTATGCCAGCATCGGCCGCTACGAGTACAACCCCCAGCGGGCCCAGGAGCTGTTGCGCCAGGCAGGGGTGAGCACCCCCCTGCGCATCACCCTGCACTGCCCCACGGGCCGCTACTTCCAGGACATCCAGGTGTGTGAGGCCATCCAGGGCCAGCTGCGGCGGGTAGGGGTGGAGGCCACCATCCAGACCATGGAATGGGGGGCCTACCTGCAGGAGACCCAGCGGCCCCTGAAGGAAAACCGGATCCAGATGGCCATGCTGGGCTGGGGCACGGTGACGGGGGATGCGGACTACGGCCTCTACCCCCTCTTCCACTCCAGCCAGTGGGCCCCGGGCTTTAACCGGGCCTTCTACAAGAACGCCGAGGTGGACAAGCTGCTGGCCCAGGCCCGCATCTCCACCCTGCCCCAGGGCAGACAGCAGCTCTACCGCGAGGCCATGACCCGCATCTTCCGGGATGCCCCTTGGCTCTTCCTCCACTCCGAGGTGCAGGTGACCGCCATCCGCCAGGAGGTCCAGGGCTTCATCGTCCACCCCACGGAGCGCTACCTGGCCTACAAGGCCCGCTTCCGCTAGGAGGCCCCATTGCCCCTACCCCGTGGGGGGGTACCCCCCACGGGGTAAGGTGCGGAGGAACATGTTCACCTACGCTCTTCGCCGCCTGCTGATCGCCGTGCCCACCCTGTTCGGGGTGGTGCTCCTGGTCTTCCTCATGGTGCGCCTGGCCCCGGGGGACCCGGCGGTGCTCCTGGCGGGGGAGTTCGCCACGCCGGAGACCCTCGAGGCCATCCGGGCCCGCTACGGCCTGGACAAGTCCCTCCCCGAGCAGTTTGCCATCTATCTGGGAGCCCTCCTACAGGGCGACCTGGGCGAGTCGGCCCGGAGCCGCCGCCCCGTGCTCCTGGAGCTAAGGACCTACTTCCCCAACACCGTGGAGCTGGCCAGCGCCGCCATCCTGGTGGCCCTCCTCTCGGGCATCCCCCTGGGCATCCTGGCCGCCCTGCGCCCGGGAAGCGGGCTGGACCTTTTCGTGATGGTCCTGGCCCTCCTGGGGGTCTCCATGCCCGTCTTCTGGTTTGGGCTTTTGGCCATCCTCATCTTCTCCGTGGAGCTGGGCTGGTTCCCCGTGGCCGGCAAGGGCACCCTGGCCCACCTGGTCCTGCCCGCCATCACCCTGGGGGTGAACGCCACCGCCCTCCTGGCCCGCATGACCCGGGGCACCCTCCTGGAGGTGCTCTCCCAGGACTACATCCGCACCGCCCGGGCCAAGGGCCTGGCGGAGCGGGTGGTCATCTTCAAGCATGCCCTCAGAAACGCCCTCATCCCCGTGGTCACGGTGGCGGGCCTGGAGTTCGGTAGCCTCCTGGCAGGGGCAGTCATCACCGAGACCATCTTCGCCTGGCCGGGCATCGGCCAGCTCCTGGTGGGCTCCATCCTGGCCAGGGACTACCCCGTGGTCCAAGGGGCCGTGCTCCTGGTGGCCGTCAGCTTCATCCTGGTCAACCTGCTGGTGGACCTCCTCTACGCCTGGATTGACCCGAGGGTGCGCTATGACTAGACCCCTGCGCCGCTTCCTGAGAAACCGCCTGGCCCAGGCGGGCCTGGTCCTGCTGGGGCTCTACCTCCTCGGGGGCGTGCTCGCCCCCCTCCTCGCCCCCTACTCCCCCTACACCCAGGACCTGCGGGCGGCCTACGTGCCCCCCCTGGCCGGGGTGAGCCTGCGGGGACCAGAGGGGCAGATAGGCCTCTTCGTGAGCCCGGTCTTCCGGCATCCCCTGGAGGGGGTCCAGGTCCGCTGGGAGGAGAAGTACCCCGTGCGGCTTTGGGTGCGGGGGGAGGAGTGGCGCTGGTTTGGCCTTACGGGCAACCTCCACCTCTTCGGGGTGGAGGGCCCGGTGCGCCTCTACCTCCTGGGCACGGACGAGCAGGGCCGGGACCTCTTCTCCCGCATCCTCTACGGCATCCCCGTCTCCCTCACCATCGGGCTGGTGGCCGTGGGCATCGGGCTTCTCCTGGGAGCCCCTCTGGGAGCCCTCTCCGCCTACTTCGGGGGGCGGATAGATCTCCTGGTCCAGCGCCTGGTGGACGTGATGCTGGCCTTTCCCGGCATCCTCTTGGCCATCGTCCTGGTGGCCATCCTGGGCACGGGGCTGGGGAATGCCATGATCGCCGTGGGCATCGCCGCCATCCCCATCTACGCCCGGCTGGTGCGGGGCGTGGTCCTCTCCCTGAAGGCCCTGGACTACGTGGAGGCCGCCCGTGCCCTGGGAGCAAGCCACGCCCGCATCCTCCTCCGCCACCTCCTCCCCAACGCCCTGGGGCCCATCCTGATCCAAACCAGCCTGCAGATGGCCATCGCCATCCTCTTCGCCGCCGGCCTGGGCTTCCTGGGCCTGGGGGCCAGACCCCCGGAGCCCGAGTGGGGGCTGATGCTGGCCCGGGGACGGGAGTACCTGGCGGTGGCCCCGCACGTGGCCACGTTCCCGGGGCTGGCCATCGTGGGCTTGGTCCTGGCCTTCAACCTCCTGGGCGACGCCCTGCGGGACGCCCTGGACCCCAGGAGCCGCTAGCCCGCCCTCCTACCCCCGGCCAAGGCTTAAAAAAGGCTCAACACCCCCATCCCCTAGAGGGGTATCATGGAACCATGAGAAAAGCCCTGTACGCCACCCTCCTCCTGGTGCCCCTCCTCTCCGCCTGCGAGGTGCTGGAAGGCTCGGGCTACCGGGTGGCCGAGGCCCAGCTCCTCTTCCCCGAGGCCACGGAGCGCTGGACCTACTTCTACGGGGAGCCCCGGGAGGTGAAGCTGGGGCCCAAGGTCCTGCGGCTGGAAAAGGGCACCGGGGAGAACCTCTGGGCCGTCCCCGGGGCCCTTTGGGTGGAGGGAAGCCCGGTCCTCAGGGAGGTGGGGCCCGCCCTGAGGCCGGCGGCCGAGGCGGTGAGGGGGTTCTCGGGGAACCTGGTGGAGGTGCGAACCCAGGCCAACCTGCGGGCCACCTGGCTCTATGACGGCGTGGGCTGGGTCCGCCTCACGGCCGCCATGCGGGAAGGGGAAAAGCGGGCCCTGGTGCAGCCCGCCAACTACCTGACCCCGGACCTCTACGCCTTTACCGGCCCCGAGACCCAGGTCCTCCTGCGGGAAATCCTGGCCCGGCGGGGCGGGCGGCAGGTGGTGGTCTTTGAGCTCAGCGAGCCCGTCCTCAGGCCCCTCACCCTAGACCCCACCCCCGACGGCTACCGGGTGGGCGCCCTCCTGGTCCAGTACGGGCTTAGAGTGGAGCTGGTGACCCCGCCCACGCCTCCCTACCAGATCCTGGACCGCGGCGCCAACGCCGCTTATCAGGAGACCGAGCCCCGGGCCTTCCTGGCCAACAACCCCACCCGCTTCGCCGAGGTCTGGAACCTGGCGGTGGGCAACCGCATCCCCCGTCCCCCTGCCCCCAGCGTGGACTTCCGCACCCGGAGCGTGGCCGCCTTCTTCTGGGGCCTGAAGCCCACGGGGGGGTACGCCATGGAGGTGGTGGGGGTCACCTACGGCGGGGAGGTGGCGCGGGTGATCCTGAACCTGCAAAGCCCCAGGCCAGGGGCCATCGTCACCCAGGCCCTCACCAGCCCCTACGTGATCCTGGAGCTGGAGCGGGTGCGGCGGGTGGTCTTCGCCGACCCCGCGGGCAAGGTGCTGGCGGAGGCTAGGGAGTAAGGCGGCCCCGCAGGGCCCCCACCAGGTACAAGGACCCCGTGGCCAAGATAGGAAGCCCATCCTTCCTGGCGGCCTCCACCGCGTCCAGGAGGGCTTCCCAGGGCTCCTCAAAGAAGGGCTTCCCCAGCTCGGGGCCCAAAGCGCCCTCCCCAGCCCGGGTGTAGCGGACGCTTCGGGCCTGGGGCAGGAGGTGGGCCAGCACCCCCCGGACGTCCTTCCGGGGAAAGGCCCCAAAGACCAGGTGGTAGGCGGGGAGCTCCTGGGCTAAGGCCGCCGCCGCAGGGGGGTTGTGGGCCCCGTCCAGGTAGACCTCCACCCCTTCCAGCAAGAAGCGCTCCAAGCGCCCAGGGTGGCGGGCCTCCCTGAGCCCCCGGGCGATGACCTCTTCCGCAAAGCCCAGAAGGCGCAGGGCGGCCGCCGCCAGGCGGGCGTTTTCCTCCTGGAAGCGGCCCTTAAGCCCGGGAGGCACCGGGAGGGCAAAGAGGGAGTCTTCGGGGTCCAGGGGATAAAGGGGTGCCCCCCTGGCCTCGGCCACCTGCCGGGCCACCTCGAGGCCCACCCCCCTGGCCCCGGTGACCACCGGCACCCCGGGGCGAAAGGCCCCGGCCTTGTCCTGGGCCACCGCCTGGAGGCTTCCCCCCAGGGCCTCCAGGTGGTCCTCCCCCACGTTGGTGAGCACGGTGAGGGTCACGTGGGCCAGGGCGTTGGTGGCGTCCTTCTCCCCTCCCACCCCCGCCTCCACCGCGGCCAGGGCCACCCCTGCCTTCCGGAAGTGGTGGAAGGCCAAGGCGGTGGCCAGGTCAAAGAAGCCGGGGGGCTCGGGCCAGGCCTCCTCCCGGGCCCAGGCGGCGAAGGCCACCACCTCCTCCTCGGGGATGAGGCCCAGGTGGGTGCGGATGCGCTCGCGAAAGTCCTGGAGGTGGGGGCTGGTGTAGGCGCCAAAGGGGACGCCTGCCGCCCGGAAGGCCGCTTCCAGGTAGGCCACCACGCTCCCCTTGCCGTTGGTGCCCAGGACGTGCACCGCCCGGAAGGCCCCTTCGGGGTGGCCCAGGCGCTCCAGCAAGGCGCGCACCCGCCCCGTGCCCCGCTCCCCCTGGCGGCGCCGGGCGTAGAGCCATTCCAAGGCCTCCCGGTAGGTCATGGCTCCGCGTACTGCAGGCGGTAGAGGGTGGCGTAGTACCCTCCCCGCTCCAGGAGGGCCTCGTGCGTCCCCTCCTCCACCAGCCGCCCCTTGCGGAAGACCAGGATGCGGTCCACCCGGCGGATGGTGGAGAGCCGGTGGGCGATGATCAGGGAGGTGCGTCCCTCCATGGCCTTGTAGAGGGCCTCCTGCAGGCGCTTTTCCGTTTCGGAGTCCACGTTGGCCGTGGCCTCGTCCAGGATGAGGAGGATGTCGGGGCTGGCCAGCAGGGCCCGCACCAGGGCCAGGAGCTGCTTCTCCCCCGTGGAAAGCCCCGCCCCCCGCTCCCCCACCCGGGTGTGGTAGCCCTGGGGCAGGCGGAGGATGGCCTCGTGCACGCCCAGGAAGCGGGCCACCTCCACCACCCGCTCCTCGGGGATGCTCTCGTCAAAGAGGCGCAGGTTGTCCAGGATGGTGCCGGAGAAGAGGAAGGGGTCCTGGAGCACGATGCCCACGTGCCGCCTGAGCTCCTCCTGGCGGTAGTTGCGCACGTCCTCCCCGTCTATGCGCACCTCGCCCCGCTGGGGGTCGTAAAAGCGGGCGATAAGGCTCACCACGCTGGTCTTCCCCGCCCCCGTGGCCCCCACCAGGGCCACCTTCTCCCCGGGGGCGATGCGGAAGGAAACCCCCCGCAGGACCCAGTCCTTCTCCGTGGGCTCCACCCCCTTGGGGGTGTAGGCCAGCCACACGTCCTTGAAGACCACCTCCCCCCGGAAGCGTTGGACGGGCTTGGGGGAGGTGGGGTCCTTGAGCTCCTCCTCGGCGTCCAGCACGCCGAAGATGCGCTCGGCGCTGGCCATGGCCCCCTGGAAGAGGTTGAACTTGTCGGAGAGGTCCTGCAGGGGCTGGAAGAGCTGGCGGGTGTAGTCCACGAAGGCCACCAGAAGCCCCAAGGAGGCCACCCCCCGCACCACCTCTCCCCCGCCGTAGAAGAGGAGGCCCGCCACGGCCAGGTCCCCCAGAAAGCCCACCACGGGGAAGAAGAGGGCGAACCAGCGCACGATCTCCACCCAGGCGCGCAGGAGGTCCTGGGCCAGCCGGTCAAAGCGGGCCTCCCGGTCCTTCTCCCGGACGAAAAGCTGGATGGTCTCCACCCCGGAAAGGTTCTCCTGCAGGGCGGCGTTCACCCGGGCAAGCCTCAGGCGCATCTCCCGGTAGGCCAGGCGCATCCCGTTGCGCACCCAGGCGGTGACCCAAAGGAGCACGGGCACCACCAGGAGGACCACCAGGGTGAGCTTGGGGCTTAGGGCGAACATGAAGGCCAGGAGGCCAAAGAGGGTGAAGAGGTCGGCGATGACCCCCACCAGCCCCCCGGTGATGAACTGGTTGATGGCGTCCACATCGGAGGTGACCCGGGTCATGAGGCGGCCCACGGGGTTTTTGTCGTAGAAGCCCGGGTGGAGGCGCATGAGCTTGGCGAAGAGGGCACTCCTTAGGTCAAAGAGCACCCGCTGCCCCACCCACTGGATGAGGTAGGTCTGGCCGTAGGTGGCGGCAAAGTTGAGCCCCCGCACCAGCAAAAAGCCCAGGCTCACCCAGAGGAGGAGGGAAAAGCGTTCCTCCAGGGGCTTGGCCTCCTTGGGCACCAGGGCCCCGTCAATGGCCCACTTGAAGAAGAGGGGGGTGGCGGCCGCGGTCAGGGTGGTGAGGAGGAGGAAGAGGAGGGCCAGGCCCACCTGCAGGCGGTAGGGCTTCACGTACTGCAAGATGCGGGCGAAGAGCACCCGGTCAAAGGCCTTGCTGTAGGCGTCCTCGTGGGTCATCCCTCCACCTCGCTTTCCATGCGCTGGATGCGGTCCAGCTCGGCGTAGAGGCCGCCCGCCTCCAGGAGGCTCTCATGGGTGCCCTCCTCCACGATCCTCCCCCCCTCCAGGACGATGATCCAGTCCGCATGGCGCAGGGTGGCGGTGCGGTGGGAGATGAGGAAGGTGGTCTGGCGGCCCAGCACCGTCTTCAGGCCCTGGAGAATCCTGGCCTCGGTCTCGGTGTCCACCGCGCTTAGGGCATCGTCCAGGATGAGGACCTTGGGGCGCTTGGCCAGGGCCCGGGCCAGGGCCACCCGCTGCCTTTGCCCCCCGGAAAGGGTCACCCCCCTTTCCCCCAGGACGGTCTCGTAGCCCTTGGGGAAGGCCAGGATTTCCTCGTGGACCCCGGCCAGCTGGGCGGCCCAGGCCACCCGCTCGGGGTCTTGGGCCTCGAGGCCAAAGGCCATGTTCTCCATCAGGGTCTCGCTGAAGAGGAAGGGCTCCTGGGGGGCCATCCCCACGGCCCGGCGCAGGACGGCCAGGGGAATCCGCTTCACCTCGTACCCCCCCACGTAGACCCGCCCCTCCGTGGGGTCCAGAAGCCGGGGCACCAGGGCGGCCAGGAGGCTCTTCCCCGCCCCGGTGCGCCCAGTGATGCCCAGGGTCATGCCCTCGGGCACGGTGAGGGTGATGTCCTTGAGGAGCCAGCGCCCCCCCAGCTGGAGGCCCACCCCCTCAAAGCGCACCTCCCCGGAAAGGTCCTCCAGGCGGAGGGGCAGGGGGTCTTCATCGCGGATGGCGGGCTCCTGGTCCAAAAGCTCCAAAAGGCGCCTCAGGCTGGTGAGGCCCCGCTGGTACATGGCCATCACCCAGCCCAGGCCCAGGATGGGCCAGGTGAGCTGGGCCAGGTAGGCGTTGAACTGCACCAGCTCCCCCACGGAAAGCTCCCCCCGCACCACCATCCCCCCGCCGGCCCAGAGGACGGTGAGGAAGGCAAAGCCCATGAGGAAGCCCAGAAGGGCCTGCATGGGGCCTTCCACCTTGACCAGGGCCAGGCTCTTGGCCATGTAGGCCCGGTTGAGGTCCTGGAAGCGGGTGAGCATCCGCCCCTCCAGGGCGTACCCCTTCACCACCCGGATGCCGCTGAAGGCCTCCTGGGCCAGGGTGCTGATGGCGTCAAAGGCCTCCTGGGCCTCGCGGTAGCGGCGGTCTATCAGCCGGAGGAGGTAGAACATGACCCCGGCGATGGCCGGGAGGATCAGGGTGAGGTAGAAGGCCAGGCGGGCATCCACGGCGTACATGGAGGCGAAGGCCAGGAGGACCAGGAAGGAAAGCCGGCTTCCCATCATGATGCCCGGCCCCACCATCTCCCGCACCGCGGAGAGGTCGGTGTTCAGGCGGTTCATCAGGTCCCCCACCCGGGTCTTCTGGTGGAAGGAGCGGTCCAGGCGGAGGAGGTGGTGGAAGAGGTCCCTGCGCAGGTCATACTCCACCTGCCGGCTGGCCACCACCGCCAGGCGGCGCATGAAGTAGGAGAGGAGGGCGCTCACCCCACCGGAAAGGAGGAGGAAGAGGGCGTAGCGCCCGTAGGGCCCCCCGTGCCCCACTGCATCCACCGCCAGGCGCAGGAAGTAGGGGGTGAGGACGAAGAAGAGGATGGAGAGGAGGCCCAAGAAGACGCCCAGGAGGTAGCGCCCCCGGTAGGGGGCCAGGTAGGGGAGGAGGCGGTAGAGGACTGACCGACCGGTCATGCCCACCAGTTTACCGCGAAATCCCCCGCCCCTTGGGGCCTGGGCCACAGGCCCCTACCCCTGGAGCTCCGCCTTCAGGCCCTTCAGGGCCTCGGTCCAGTCCTCCCCCAGGGTGAGGAGGCGGTGGGGCTTGGCAAGCCGCCGGGCCGCCTTGCGCAGGAGGCCGGGGATGGGGGGGCAGGCGTAGGAGACCACCAGTAAGAGGGCCTTCACCCGGCCCAGCCGGTGGAGGTAGTGGACCATGCCCAAAAGCTCCAGGTCGGTGGGAAGGTCCATGGGCAAAAAGCGCTCCCCCTCCTCCCGGAGCCTCTCGGGGGGCAGGTCGGGGAAGTAGGGCAAGAGGTCCACCCGGGCCAGGGCCTGCCGCACCACCTCCCGGAAGCCTTCCTCCTCCAGGAGGTAGGGCTGGGCCACCACCCCCACGCTTCCCAGGGGTGTCTTGAGGGGAGAAGGGGGCTTAAGGAACCCCTTGGCCCGGTCCAGGGCGCGGCCCACCAGCATGGGGTTCTGGGTGAGCAGGTGGCCCACCTCGGCGGCGCGGCCCAGGGCCTTTTCGGAAAGCTCGGCGGGAACCTTGAGGACCGGGGGAAGCCCGGGGTAGTAGCGGAGGAGGGCGGCCTCGAGGTCCAGAAGCCAGGGGCATCCCCCCCCGCCCCGCTCCGACTCCACCCCGCCCTGCAGGTCGGGAAGGAGGAGGTAGTCCACACCCCGGGCCTTCAGGGCCTCCACCTGGGCCAAAAGCCCCTGGACGGGAAGGCAGTAGGGCTGGCGGAGGTCCGGGGATACCTCGGCCCGCACCACCTCCGCCCCCAGGGCCTCCAGGTAAGCCGCCCAGAAGCCCAGGTACCGCCGGGAAAGGAAGCCCGAAAGCACACCCACGCGCATACGCCCTATCCTACGCCAAGGGCCTCCAGAAAGGCCAGGAGCACCTGCTGTCCCTCCTTGAGGCTCTGGGGAAGGACCCACTCCTCCTCGGTGTGGGCCCCACCCCCCCGGTAGACCCCCAGGGCCAAGGCGGGAATGCCCCGCTCTATGGCGGCGCCGGCATCCGTGGAGCCTGGCTGGAACAGGGGCCTCTCCCCGATGGTGGCCAGGGCCTCCTCGGCCGCCCGCAACAACTCCGGGGTGGCGGTGGCGCCCGCGGGCCGCTCCCCCAGGACCTCGAGGGCCATCTCCACCCCGTGCCGCCGGGCCGCCTCCTTGAGGGCCGCCACCGCCTTCTCGTAAAGGGCCTTTAGCGCCTCGGGAGCGAGGGCGCGGATCTCCAGGAGGGCCGAGGCCTCCTTGGGGATGGCGTTCACCGCCTCACCCCCCCGCAGGCTGCTGGCGTTGAGGCTCGCCTCCTCCTGGCCCTGGAAGAGGGCATGGAGGGCGGCAAGCCCCTCGGCCAGGGCGAAGACTGGGCTTGGGGTGCCCCGGTCCCCCCAGGCGTGCCCTCCCCTTCCCAGGTAGCGCACCCGAAAGCGCAAGGAGCCCAGGGCGCGGTCCACCACCCCGGGGAGGTAGCCGTCCACCGCCACCACCACCCTGGGGGCCAGGGCCTCCACCAGGGCCCTCGCCCCCCGCAGGTTCCCCAGGCCCTCCTCCCCCACGGTGAAGCCCCACACCACCCCGGGGCGCTGGGGCAGGGAGAGCAAGACGGCCACCCCGGCGGAGTTGTCCCCCACCCCCGGGCCGTAGAGGCGCTCCCCCCGCCGCCTGAGGGGGGTGGGGGGCAGGACCGTGTCCAGATGGGCCAGGAGGAGGAGCCGCCCCTCCCCGGCAAAGACGTTGCCCAGGCCATCCCGCCGGGCCCCCGGGAGGTGACGGGCCACGTACTCCCCCCTGGCCTCCTCCCCGGCCAGGGGAGCCAGCTCCAGGAGGAAGCGCACCGGGTCCACTACTCCTCGGGTTCCGGCTGGGCCAGCCCTTCGCGGATGGCGTAGAGGGCGGCCTGGGTACGGTTGTTGAGGTGGAGCTTCTGGAAGATCTCGGAGAGGCGGTTGCGCACCGTCTTCTCGGAAAGCTGCAGCTCGGCGGCGATCTCCAGGTTGGTGTACCCCTGGGCCACCAGCTTGAGGATCTGGATCTCCCGCTCGGAGAGCTCGGCGTGCAAGGGGGTGCTGGCCTCCTTCTTGGCCCGGAAGTCCTGGATGATGCGCCCCGCCAGTTCGGCGTCCAGGAGCACCTCCCCCGCGTGCACCCGGCGGATGGCCCCGATGAGCTCGCTGGCGTCGGTGTCCTTCAGGAGGTAGCCCCTGGCCCCCGCCTTCACCGCCTCAAACACGTAGGCGTCCTGGCGGTACATGGTGAGGATGATCACCTTGGCCGCCGGCCACTCCTTGAGGATGGCCTGGGTGGCCTGCACCCCGTCCAGGCCGGGCATCTGGATGTCCATGAGGATCACGTCAGGCTTGGCCTCGAGGGCATGGCGCAAGGCCTCCCAACCGTCCTTGGCCTCCCCCACCACCCGGAAGTCCCCCTCCGCCTCCAAGAGGCTTTTGAGCCCCTGGCGAAAGAGGGCATGGTCGTCCGCCAAAAGGATGCGAATCACCCTTCCATCTTAGCGCCAAGGGGTGTGGGGTATGGTGGAGGGATGAGGGTTCTCACCGTGGAGAAGCTGGTCCCCGGGGGCTACGGCCTGGCCCGCACGGAGGAGGGGGCCGTCCTGGTCAAGGGGGCCCTCCCGGGGGAGGTGGTGCGGGGCCGCCCGGTGCGCCGCAGGGGGGCGCTTTTCCTGGAAGAAGTTGAGCTTTTGCAACCCCACCCCGACCGCTACCCCCACCCCCTCCCCCCCACGGCTGACCTGCCTCTGGTCTACGAGCGCCAGCTCCCCCTGAAGGAGGGGCTGGTGCGGGAGGCCCTGGAGCGCATCGCCAAGCTCCCCTTCCCCCTAAGCCCCATCCGCCCCTCCCCCAGGGCGCTCGGCTACCGCACCGCCGCCCAGTACGCCCGCCACCCCCTGGGAGGCCTGGCCTACCGCCTTCCGGAAAGCCACGCCCTGGTGCGGGTGGCCGAGGACCCCCTCCTGGCGGAGCCCCTGGCCTGGGCCCTGGGGGTGCTCTCGGGCTGGCCCCTGCCCGTGGAGGAGGTGGTCCTAAGGGGAAGCCTCCTGGAGGGGCGGGTGCTCTTAGGGCTTATCGGGGGAAGCCCCGAGGCCCTGAAGCGCCCCGCCAAGGCCCTGGTGGCGGAGGGCTTTGCCGGGGTGGTCTGGGGGGAGCCCTCGGCCAAGGGCCGCTTCCGCGGCCAGGTGCGCCCCCTCCACGGGGAAAGAACCCTCCTGGAGCGCTTTGGCCCCCTCACCGCCAGCGTGAGCGTGGAGAGCTTCAGCCAGGTGAACCCCCTGGCGGCAGGGGAGCTTTTGCAGGAGGCCCAGGGCCTCCCCTCCGGGGGGGAAAGGGCCCTGGAGCTCTACGCCGGCTCAGGCCTCCTTTCCCTCCTCCTCGCCCCCCGGTACCGGGAGGTGGTGGCGGTGGAGATCAGCAAGGAAGCGGTGCGCCGGGGCGAGGCCGACCGCAGGCGGCTTGGGGTGGAAAACGTGCGCTTTCACCGGGGGGACGCCCGGGAGGCGGCCCGGCTCGGGGCCTTTGACCTGGTGCTCCTGGACCCGCCCCGGGCGGGGCTTGCCCCCGAGGTGCGGGCCTACCTCCTGGAAACCCGGCCCCAGGAGGTCCTCTACATCACCTGCGACCCCGCCACCTGGGCCCGGGACGTGGGGGCCCTGGTCCAGGGGGGCTACCGCCTGGCCTTCGCCCGCCCCTACGACTTCTTCCCCTTCACCCACCACGTGGAGGTGCTCTCCCTCCTCCGCCTAGGGTAGGGGAAGCCCCTGGAAGAAGGGCATGGGGTCCACGGGCACCCCCTTAAGGCGCACCTCCAGGTGCAGGTGGGGGCCGGTGGAAAGCCCCGTGCTCCCCAAAAGCCCCAGCACCTCCCCCGCCCGCAGGCGCTCCCCCACCCGGACAAGCCGCCTTTGGAGGTGCCAGTACCCCGTGCAAAGCCCCATGCCGTGGGCCAGGACCACGGCCTCCCCCCGCACCCTGAGCCGCTCGGAGAGGACCACCACCCCCTCGGCCACCGCCCGCACCGGGGTCCCCACCGGGGCGGCAAAGTCCAGGCCCTCGTGGTAGGCGGTGAGGAGGGTGCCGTACCGGCGCCTGGTGCCGAAGGGGCTGGTGGGGCGCCCCTCCAGGGGCCTGCGGAAGGGGCCCAGGGGGCGGGAAGGGGTCGTTTGGGAACAGGCCCCCACCACCTTCTGCCGCTCCGCTTTGAGCCCGGGGTCTTTTAGGAGGGCCTCGAGGGCCGGGGTGAGGGCCAGGGTTTCCCGCCCGTACCCCCCCGGGGCCACCCGCACCGGGAAGACCACGGCCTCATCCCCCAAAAGGAGGCGCAAGGGGTAGGCCCCGGGCTCCACCAGAGCCCCCACCGCCAAAAGGGCCCAAAGCCTCCCCTCCCCAGGGACCAGGGGGTAGCGCAGGCCCAGGAATTCCGCCTCCCCCTGGGCGTACCCCTCCACCCAGAGGCCGAAGGCCTGCCCCTGGACGGGGGGCCGGTAGAGGGCCCAGCCCCGGGGGAGGCGCACCTCCACCCCCGGCCGCACCCGGAGCACCTGGCCGGCATAGATGCGGTCAGGGTCCTTGAGCCCGTTGAGGCGCATGAGCTCCTCCACCGTGGTGCCGTAGCGCCGGGCCAAGGAGAAGAGGGTCTCCCCCGGGGCCACGGTATGGGTCTTTGCCCAGGCGAAGAGAAGGAGGAGGGAAAGGGCCAGGAAGCGGGCCATGGGCTTATCCTAGGGGGAAAGGAGCCCCCTATGGTGCTGATCCTCAACGGTCCCAACCTGAACCTTTTGGGCAGGCGGGAGCCCCACATCTACGGCCACACCACCCTGGAGGAGCTGGAGGCCCTCTGCGAGGCCTGGGGGGCCGAGCTGGGCCTGGGGGTGGCCTTCCGGCAGAGCAACTACGAGGGCCAGCTCATTGAGTGGGTGCAGCAGGCCCACCGGGAGGGCTTCTTGGCCATCGTCCTGAACCCCGGGGCCCTCACCCACTACTCCTACGCCCTCCTGGACGCCATCCGGGCCCAGCCCCTCCCCGTGGTGGAGGTCCACCTCTCCAACCTCCACGCCCGGGAGCCCTTCCGCCAGCACTCCGTGACCGCGGGGGCCTGCCGGGGCATCATCTCCGGCTTTGGCCCCCTCTCCTACAAGCTGGCCCTCACCTACCTGGCCGAGGCCCTGGAGGTGGGGGGGAAGTAAGCCCGATTTTTTAGAATCCATTAGCTTTACCCCCGGGAACCCGGGGGACTGCTATAATGAGAAGAGGCGTCTGAACGCCCTCGAGGAACGCTATGGCCCAGATCGTACCCGTGGAAATCACCGAGGAGCTCAAGCAGAGCTTCATCAACTACGCCATGTCCGTCATCGTGGACCGGGCCCTTCCCGACGTGCGGGACGGGCTCAAGCCGGTCCAGCGGCGCATCCTCTTCGGGGCCTACCAGGAGGGGGTGCTTCCCAACCGCAAGCACGTGAAGAGCGCCAAGATCACGGGCGAGGTCATGGGCAAATACCACCCCCACGGGGACGCGGCCATCTACGAGGCCCTGGTGCGCATGGCCCAGCCCTGGAACCTGCGCTACCCCCTCATGGACGGGCAGGGGAACTTCGGCTCCATTGACGGCGACCCCCCCGCTGCCCAGCGCTACACCGAGGCCCGCCTCTCCCCCCTGGGGGCGGAGATGCTGGCCGACATCGACAAGGAAACGGTACCCTTCCGCCCCAACTATGACGGCTCCCTCAAGGAGCCCGAGGTGCTCCCCGCGGCCATCCCCAACCTCCTGGTGAACGGGGCCAGCGGCATCGCCGTGGGCATGGCCACCAGCCTTCCCCCCCACAACCTCTCCGAGGTGGTGGACGCCCTGGTGGCCATGATCGACAACCCCGGGATCACCCTGGAGGAGGTGATGCGCCACCTGCCGGGCCCCGACTTCCCCACAGGGGGCAAGCTCTCCCGCCGGGGGATCAAGGAGGCCTACGCCACCGGCCGGGGCAGCCTCAAGGTGCGGGCCAAGGTGCGGGTGGAGGAGAAGGGCCAGCGGCCCATGCTGGTGGTCACGGAAATCCCCTACCAGGTCAACAAGGCCAGCCTCATCGCCCAGATCGCCGCCCTGGTCAAGGCCAAGAAGATTGAGGACATCGTGGCCCTGCGGGACGAGTCCGACCGCCAGGGGCTCAGGATCGCCATTGAGCTCAAGCGGGGGGCCAACCCCCAGGTGGTGCTGAACCAGCTCTACAAGCACACCGCCCTGCAGACCTCCTTCACGGTGAACCTCCTGGCCATCGTGAACGGGGAGCCCAAGGTCCTCCCCCTCCTTGGGCTCATGCGCCACTACCTGGACCACCGCAAGGAGGTGGTGCGGCGCCGGAGCCTCTTTGACCTGAAGAAGGCCGAGGAAAGGGCGCACATCCTGGAAGGCCTCCTCATCGCCCTGGACCACATCGACGAGGTCATCGCCCTCATCCGCGGCTCGGAGGACGCCGCCCAGGCCCGGGCCCGGCTCACGGAGCGCTTCGGCCTCTCCGAGGCCCAGGCCCAGGCCATCCTGGACATGCGCCTGCAACGCCTGGTGGCCCTGGAGCGGGAGAAGCTCTTGGAGGAATACCGGGAGCTCATGGAGGAGATCGCCCGGCTGAGGGCCATCCTCGAGGACGAGGGCCGGCTCTGGCAGGAGGTAAAGGAGGAGCTCCTCCGCATCAAGGCGCGCTACGGGGACGCCCGGCGTACCCTCCTCACCGAGTTTGAGGAAAGCTTCAACCCCGAGGACCTCATTGAGGACGAGCCCATGGTCATCACCCGCACCGCCCAGGGCTTCCTGAAGCGCCTTCCCCTGGAGAGCTACCGGGCCCAGGGGCGGGGGGGCAAGGGCCTTTTGGCCGGCAAGACCAAGGAGGAGGACGAGGCCACCCAGGTCTTCGTGGCCGACGCCCACGACGACCTCCTCCTCTTCACCAACCGCGGCCGGGTCTACCGCCTCAAGGTCTACGACCTGCCGGAGATGGGCCGCCAGGCCCGGGGGGTGCACGTGAAAACCCTCCTGCCCCTCACCGAGGAGGAGGAGGTGGCCGCCCTCCTCTCCGTGCGGGGCCTGGAGGGGGAGGGCTACCTGGTCTTCGCCACGGAAAGGGGCCTGATCAAGCGCACCGCCCTCAAGGAGTACGCCAACCTGGGCACCGCCGGCCTCATCGCCATCCGCCTGCAGGAGGGGGACCGCCTGGTGGGGGTGGCCCTCTCCGACCCCGAGGACGAGGCCATCCTGGCCACGGCGGAGGGGCAGGCCATCCGCTTCCCCCTGGAGGAGGTGCGGGCCACGGGCCGGGACAGCCAGGGGGTGGTGGGCATCCGCTTCAAGAAGCCGGGGGACCGGGTGGTCTCCCTGGTCACCGTCAAGCCCGGGGAGATGGCGGACCTCCTCTCCGTAAGCACCCGGGGCTACGGCAAGCGCACCCCCCTGGCGGAGTACCCCCGGCAGGGCCGGGGGGGGATGGGGGTCATCACCTACGCCGTCTCCCTGAAGGTGGGCCGCCTAAGCGCCCTCCTGAAGGTGCGGGGCCCGGAGGACCTCCTCGTCCTTTCCAAAAAGGGCCTGGCCATCCGCACCCCGGTGGCGGAGATCCGCCAGTACTCCCGCGCCACCGCGGGGGTCAAGGTGATGAACCTGCCCGAGGAGGACGAGGTGGCCAGCGCCTTCGTGGTGGAGGAGGAGAAGTAGATGGAAGAGGTGGTGCTCATCACCGCCCCCAACGAGGAGGTGGCCCGCACCCTGGCCCGCACCCTGGTGGAGGAGCGCCTGGCCGCCTGCGTGAACCTGGTCCCCGGCCTCACCTCGGTCTACCGCTGGCAGGGGGAGGTGGTGGAGGACCAGGAGGTGCTCCTCATCGCCAAGACCACCACCTTCGCCTTTCCCCGGCTGAAGGAGCGGGTCCTGGCCCTCCACCCCTACACCGTGCCCGAGATCCTGGCCCTGCCCGTGGCCGAGGGGCACGGGGCGTACCTGGCCTGGCTGCGGGAGAACGTGGGATGACGGAGGACATGCTGGACTTCGTCCGGGCCCTGCACGGGGCGGGCGCCCGCTTCCTGGTCATCGGGGGGTACGCCCTGGCCTTCCTGGGCCGCCCCCGCTTTACCAAAGACCTGGACCTCTGGGTGGACGCCAGGGAGGCGGAAAGGGTTCTCTCCGCCATACGGGCCTTTTTTGGGGGGGACGATCTGGGTCTCACCCCAGAGGACCTTGCCACCCCCGGGGTAGTCCAGCTAGGCTACGCGCCCAACCGCATTGACCTGGTGATTCTGGAAACCCCCTCCTTTGAGGAGGCCTTTGGCCGCGCGCTGTCCAAGGAGGTGCGGGGGGTGCCCATCTGGGTGGTCCATCCGGAGGACTTTAAGGCCCTGAAAAGGGCTTTCGGCAGGCCCATAGACCTCAGGGACATAGAGGAGCTCTGATGGGAAGGATCAAGCCCCTGGCCCGCAGGTTCTCCCTGGACACCATCCCCAAGGACCGGGAGGAGTGGCAGGCGGTGTCCCTGGAGGAACGGCTCCAGGCGGTCTGGGAAATGGCCCTCTTCTGGGCGGAAATGGAGCGGGAAGAAGCCAGGCGGCAAGGCCGCGAGGCGGAGCTGGCCACGGAGCGCCTCCTCCCCATTGCCCGCAAGCGCCCCCTGGGCCAAAGGTAGGCCGGGCGGGATTTTTGCAACCTAAAGGTTTACAAAATCCCCGGGGGCGTGCTAGCCTGGGGGAAGGAGGAAGCCATGACCCAGGCCCGTGAAACCCTAAGCTTCAAGCCCGGCGAGGTCATCCTCTACCCGGGGGTGCCGGGCCCCAGGGACCGGGTCTACCGGGTCCTCGAGGGCCTGGTGCGCCTCGAGGCCGTGGACGAGGAGGGCAACGCCCTCACCCTGCGCCTGGTGCGCCCCGGGGGCTACTTCGGCGAGGAGGCCCTCTCCGGCCTGGAGCGGGGCTACTTCGCCGAGGCGGTGACCGAGGTGGTGGCCGAGGCCCTGCCCAAGGAGCCCGGCCCCGAGGAGGTCCTGGACCTGGTGGCCCAGCTGGCCCAGGCCCTTTCCGAGTCCTACCGCCGCATTGAGCGCCTGGCCACCCAACGCCTCAAAAACCGCATGGCCGCCGCCCTTCTGGAGCTGGCCGAGACCCCCTTGGCCAGGGAGGAGGAAGGGCAGCTGGTGCTCCGGGCCACCCACGACGAGCTGGCCGCCGCCGTGGGGAGCGTGCGGGAGACGGTCACCAAGGTGGTGGGGGAGCTTTCCCGCGAAGGCTACATCCGCTCCGGCTACGGCAAGATCGTCCTCAAGGACCTCAGGGGCCTCAAGGAGCTGGCCCAAAGCCGGGGGGACGGGCGCTAGCCCCTTGCCCAGCCTGAATGCGTCCCCGCCCGCCTCTGGGGCGGGGGCCTTTGCGTAGACTGAGGGCCATGCGGTTGCGCCAGCGTCTCCTCACCGGCCTCGTCACCCTCCTGCCCCTCCTGGTCACCCTCTACTTCCTGGGCTGGGTCTACACCTATTCCGGCAGCTACATCCAGACCTTCCTCAGCTTCCTGAGCCTGGAGGTTCCCGCCGCTTACCAGCCCCTGCTTCCCTTCGTGGGGCTATTCCTGGCCGCGGTCCTCATCTACCTGGTGGGCGCCCTGGCGGAGCACTACCTGGGGCGCCAGCTCATCGTCTCCCTGGAGCGCTCCCTCCTCCTCCTGCCCATCGTCCGGGACATCTACAAGGCCGTCCAGCAGATCGCCCACACCCTCTTCGGCCAGAAGGAGGTGAAGTTCAGCCGGGCCGCGGTGATCGAGTACCCCAGGCGGGGCCTCTACACCCTCTGCTTCGTGGTCCAGCCCGTGGACCGGCGGCTTCCCCCTCTGCCCGAGGGGTACACCGTGGTCCTGGTGCCCACCAGCCCCGTGCCCGCCAGCGGCATGGTGATCCTGGTGCCCACCGAGGAGGTGATTCCCCTGGAGATCAGCGTGGAGGAAGCCCTGAAGTACGTGGTCTCGGCGGGTTTCCTCCTGCCGGAGAAACCTTCAGGCCCCTTAACCTCCCTCCCACAAAGGGCCGAGCGGCCCTCCTAGAATGGGACATGATGCGCCCCCTGGCTCTCCTTCTCCTTCTGGGGATGGGCCTGGCCGTCCTCTTCCCCCTCCTGGGGCCCGCCCTGCCCCCGGGGACGGAGCTTAGGCTCCTCTCCCAGGACCTGCGCACCCTGCACGGGGCCTGGCGGGTGGAGGGGAGGCGCCTTTTGGCCCTCTCCCCGCCCGTGCCACCCCGGACGGGGCAGGAGGTCCAGCTCCTCCTGGTCCTCCCCGGGGAGAAGCCCCGCAATTTCCCCGGGGTGGCGGACCGGGGGGACGTGCTCCTCCTGCAGGACAAGGAGCGGGTGAGCCTCCTCAGGCTTCTGAAGGAGGTCTATGGCCTCGCCCCGCCGGAAAGGCTCTGGCCATGAAGCGGATCCTGCTCATAGAAGACGACCCCGAGGTGGCCCGGCTGGTGGAGCTGGAGCTCAAGGAGGCCGGCTTTGCCGTGGAGTGGGCCAAAAGCGGCATGGAGGGGCTGGTGCGGCACCGGGAGAAAAAGCCCGACCTGGTGGTCCTGGACCTGGGTCTGCCCGACCTGGACGGGGCCGAGGTGGCCCGGAGGATCCGCGCCACCGACGAGACCCCCATCCTGGTCCTCACCGCCCAAGATGCGGTGGAGCGCAAGGTGGGCCTCCTCTCCGAGGGGGCGGACGACTACCTGGTCAAGCCCTTCCACCCCGCGGAGCTTTTGGCCCGCATCCAGGTCCAGCTCCGCCACAGGGGGGGCAGCGAGGTCCTGAGCGTGGGGCGGCTGGAGCTTTACCCCAAAAGGCGCCAGGTCTTCTTCGGGGAGCAGGAGGTGCGCCTCTCCCCCAAGGAGTTTGAGCTCCTCCAGCTCCTCATGAGCCGCCCGGGGAGGGTCTTTCCCCGGCAGGAGATTGAGGAAAGGGTCTGGGGGCGCCCCCTGGGCCGGGACTCCAACGTCCTGGACGTGCACGTGGCCAACCTGCGGGCCAAGCTGCGGGAGGTGGGGGCCTACGGCTACCTGCGCACGGTGCGGGGCCTGGGGTATGCGGTGCGCCCCGGGAAAGGGGAAGAGGAGGGTTAGGGGGGCATGCCGCCCTTCTCCTTCCGCTTTCGGCTTTTTCTCTCCTTCAGCCTCCTCTGGCTCCTTTTTTTGGTGGCGGCCCTGTACCTGGCGGGCCGGGGGGTGGAGCGGGCCCTGAGGGGGCACCTCGAGGCCACCCTCCTGGAGGACGCCCGGCGGGCGGCGGAGGCCTACCGCAAGGGCCAGGCAGGGACCCTCCTCCCCACGGGGGGGGTCTACCTCCACCTCTACGCCGAGGACGGGGAGGCCCTGATCCTCACCCAGGAGGCCCACCGCCTGGCCCAGGAGGCCCTGCAGGGGGTGGGGGAGGTCCCCAAGGTGGTCTGGCAGGAGGGCTTCGCCGCCGCCCTGGTGCGCACCCCCCTGGGCCTCCTGGCCCTCACCCAGGACACCGCCCCCATAGAGCTGGCCCTCAGGGCGCTGCGGCGGGCCCTTTTGGAGGCCTTCTTCCTCCTCTTTCCCCTGGGGGTGGTCCTGGTCTACCTCACCGCCCGGCTGGCGGCCAGGCCCCTGGAAAAGGCGGCCCGGGCCATCGCCGAGCGGAGCCCCGAGCGCCTGGACCCCGTCCCCCTCCGCCTCCCCAAGGACGAGTTCGGCCGCATGGTGGAAGCGGTGAACGGCCTCCTTCTTGCCCTGCAGGAGGCCAAGGCCAAGGAGCGGGCCTTCCTGGCCGAGGCCAGCCACGAGCTCCGCACCCCCCTCACCGTCCTCCTGGGCCACCTGGACCGCCTGGGGCGGAACCCAGGGGACCTCGAGGCCCTGGCCACCGCTAAAGCCACCGCGGAGAGGATGCGCCGCCTGGTGGAGGACCTCCTGGCCCTGGCCCGGGGGGAGGCGGAGCGCACCCTCAACCCCCACATCGTGGACCTCCACGCCCTGGCCGCGGAGGCCGCCCGGGAGTACGGGGTGGGCTTCACGGGGGAGGAGGCGGAGGTCCTGGGGGACCCCGACCGCCTCCTGCAACTCCTCCGCAACCTCATCGCCAACAGCGTGCGGGCTGCGGGGCCTGAAGGGGTGCAGGTGCGCCTCCATAAGGAGGGGGGCTTCGCCCGCCTCGAGGTGGAGGACCAGGGGCCCGGCATCCCCCCCGAGCTCCTTCCCCGCCTCTTCCAGCGCTTTGCCCGGGGGCCCGGGGGTGGGGCGGGGCTGGGCCTAGCCATCGCCCAGGCCATCGCCAGGGCCCACGGGGGGGAGATCGCCGTGGAAAGCCAGCCCGGGCGCACCCTTTTCCGGGTGCGCCTCCCCCTTCTGGAGGAGGAACCCTAGACTCCTGGGCCAAAGGGGGTATGCTATGGCACAAATGCGGGTGGCCCTCTTCATCACCTGCCTGGCCGACCAGTTCTACGCCGAGGCCGGGGTGGCGGCGGTGCGGCTCCTCAGGGCCTTGGGGGTGGAGGTGGACTTCCCCCAGGGCCAGACCTGCTGCGGCCAGCCCGCCTTCAACGCCGGCCACTGGAGGGAGGCTAGGCCCCTGGCCCTGAGAAACCTGGAGATCTTCGGCGAAGCGGAGTATGTGGTCCTGCCCTCGGGAAGCTGCGCCAGCATGGTGCGCCACCACTACCTAGAGCTCCTCCCAGGCAATCAGGAAGCCCTGGCCCTTTCGGAAAAGACCTATGAGCTCTCGGAGTTCCTGGTGAGGGTCCTGGGGGTGGAGCGGCTGGGGGAGGGCCTCAAGGGGGTCAAGGTGGCCTACCACCACGGCTGCCATGCCCTAAGGGAGCTTGGGGTTAAGGAAGAACCCCTCCTTCTCCTGCAAAATGCCGGGGCCGAGCTCCTGCCTTGGGAGGCGGCGGAGGAGTGCTGTGGCTTCGGGGGGCTTTTCTCGGTGAAGCTCCCCGAGGTCTCCCTGGCCATGGCCGACCGGAAGCTCACCACCCTGCCGGAGGCCCAGGTCCTCACCTCCACGGATGCCGGCTGCCTCCTCCACCTCTCCGGGCGCCTGGCGCAAAAGGGCCTGAACCTACGGGTGGCCCCCCTGGCCACCCTCCTTTGGGAGGCGTATGCAGGCCAAGGCTAAGCGCTACCCCGAGGAGGCCGCCCGCCTCCTCAAGGAAAAACCCCAGGTGCGCACCGCCGTCACCGGAGCCACCCTGCACTTTGAAAGGAACCGGCTTAAGGCCTACGGGGAGATTGACGCCGAGGCCTGGCGGGAGAGGGCCAAGGCAGTGAAAAATCATCTCCTCACCCACCTGGACCACTACCTGGAGCTGGCGGAGAAGCGGCTTCGGGAAAACGGGGTCCAGGTCCACTGGGCGGAGACCCCGGAGGACGCCCACCGGGTCCTGCGGGAGGTGGTGGCCCGCCACGGGGTCAGGCGGGCGGTGAAGGCCAAGAGCATGCTCACCGAGGAGCTGGGGGTGAACCCCCTGCTGGAGTCCTTGGGGGTGGAGGTTTACGAGACCGACCTGGGGGAGTACCTGATCCAGCTCCTGGGCGAACCCCCAAGCCACATCGTGGGCCCCGCCATCCACCTCCCCCTGGAGGAGATCCAGCGGCTATTCCACCAGCGCTTCGGCACGCCCCTGGAGGCCAGCCCGGAAGAGCTAGCCCAGGTGGCCCGGCGGGTGCTCAGGGAAGCCTTCCTGACCGCGGAGCTCGGCATCAGCGGGGCCAACTTCCTGGTGGCGGAGACCGGCACCCTGGCCCTCATGGAAAACGAGGGGAACATCCGGCTTTCCACCAGCCTCCCCCGGGTCCACGTGGCCTTCGTGGGCCTGGAGAAGCTCCTCCCCCGCTTCCAGGACCTGGGCCTCTTCCTCCCCCTCACCGCCCGGGCGGCCACGGGGCAGCGGCTTTCCACCTTCGTCTCCCTCCTCCAGGGACCGGCCAGGCCGGGGGAGGAGGGCCCCGAGGAGGTGCACGTGGTCCTGGTGGACCACGGGCGCACCGCTCTCCTGCACGACCCCGAGGCCTGGGAGGTGCTTCGGTGCGTGCGCTGTGGGGCCTGCCTGAACGCCTGCCCCGTCTACCGCCAGACCGGGGGCCACCCCTACGGCTACGTCTACTCCGGCCCCATCGGGGCGGTGCTGGACCCGGGGCTTCTGGGCCTCGAGGAGGCCCACCCCCTCCCCTTCGCCTCCACCCTGTGCGGGGCCTGCCAGGAGGCCTGCCCCGTGAAAATCCCCATCCCCAAGCTCCTCCTCACCTGGCGGCACCGGGCGGCGGAGGAAGGCCTGAGCCCCGCCTGGGAGAAGGCCGCCATGGGGGCCTTCCTCAAGGTGATGGCAAGCCCTACCCTCTACCGCCTCTTCAGCCGGGCCTTGCGGGGCCTGCCCCTTCCCCAGGACCTCCTCCCCCTTCTCCGGGCCTGGACCCAGGGAAGGGGCCCCCTGAAGCCCAGCCCCAAGCCCTTCCACGAGCTCTGGCAGACCCTAAAGGAGGCAAAGGAGGAAGGCGATGGAGGCTAAAACCCGCATCCTCGCTCGGGTCCGCCGGGCCCTCAAGGACCGACCCAAGGCCCTATTGCCCGAACACCCCCACGCCACCTTTCCCGAGGACCCCCTGGACCTCTTCCTGAAGCGGCTTGGGGAAAACGGGGCCGAGGGGCACCGGGTAGATCGGGCGGAGGCCCTGGCCCTCCTTAAAGAGCTCCTCCCGGGCTTTCCTGGAGCCGCCTTCGGCAAGGGGGTGCCCCCAGAGCTCCGCCCCCCCTTGCCGGAACTCCCCCCGGAGGAGGCCCCCTTGGGGATTTCCTGGGCCCTCTTCGCCGTGGCGGAGACCGGGACCGTGGCCCTCTCCGCCGAAGACGGCCGCCGGACCCAGCTCCTTCCCCCCGCCCACCTGGTCCTGGTGGAGGCGGAGAGGGTCTACCCCACCCTGCTCATGGCCCTTTCCCACCTGGGCCCTCTCCCCAGCGCCCTAGGCCTCCACTCCGGCCCCTCCAAGAGCGCGGACATCGGCCAGGTGATGGTGAAGGGGGTCCACGGCCCCGGACGGCTCATGGTGGTGGTCCTCATCTGAGGCGGTAGGCCTCCGGGGGGGAGAGCCGCCGCAGGTTCCAGCGCACACCCCCCTCCTCCCGGACCAAAAGGGGCCACCAGACGAAGTTGGCCCGCCCGGCGATGGCCTCCACGGGCACCGGGCCGAAGGTGCGGGAGTCCTCGGAGCCCCCCAGGGTGCGGTTGTCCCCCATGACAAAGTAGTACCCCTCCTTGAGGCGGATGCGCCCCACCTCGCAGGACTCCTCCAGCCGGCTCCGCTCCAAGACCCCGGGGGAAGGGGGAAGGAGCATCTCCCGAAGGGGTCTTAGGTAGGCGGGGAGGAGGTCCACGGGAAAATCCCCCTGCTGGGTGATGATGCGGGTCATGCGCCCCTCCTTGTAGCAGACCCCGGGGAAGGAGTCGGGCCAGGGGGAAAGGTAGTCGGTGATGTGCCGCTCCTCCAGGGGCCTTCCGTTCACATAGACCACCCCCCGCTCCACGTAAACCTCATCCCCGGGCACGGCCACGATGCGCTTGATGAAGAAGGCCCGGAAGGAGAAGCCCAGCACCGGGAAGCGGGCTGTGGCGTAGGGGGTACCCTCCGGGGGCTTGAGGATGGCGATCTCCCCCCGACGCCACTCCGTGAGGCCGAAGCGCACCAGCCAGGTCTCCCACTTGGGCACCAGAACCCGCTCGCCGTTTTTCAAGGTGGGGAACATGCTCTGCCCCACCACCCCCACGGTGGTGAAAACGAAGGTGGTGACCAAAAAGGCCACCAGGAGGGCCTCCCCCACCTGCCGAAACCATTCTTTGAAAAGGTAGTCCCAAAAGGCCTTCATACCCCTCCCACTCTACCCCCTAGAGCCCGCTTTGCCGCCTCGCGCCCTGCTTGCACAATCTCCTCCAGGCGCCGGAAGTCCTCCAGGCCCACCCCCGGGAGGCTGGGCTTCACGTACACCTCGGGGGCATAGAGGGTGAGGCGCACGGAGGTGAGGTGGAGCTGCATCAGATCCACCGCCCGCCGGGCCAGGGCCAAAAGCCCCCGGGGGGCCTCGTCTGCCATGCGCTCGGGGGTGACGTCCACGGCGTAAACCTCCGTGGCCCCTAGGAGGCGGGCGGCGTCTACGGGCAGGTTGTCCAGGACGCCCCCGTCAAAAAGAAGCCTCCCTTCCCGCTCCACCGGGGCCAGGAGGCCCGGGTAGGCGGCGGAGGCCAAAACCGCGCTCACCAGGTCCCCTTGGGTGAGGAAGAGGAGGCGCCCCGAGACCACGTCCACCGCGGTGACCGCCAGGGGGCGCTTCAGCTCGGCAAAGCTTGGGGGCAGGTGCTCGGCCAGGAAGTCCTTGAGCTTTTTGCGGGAGAAAATCCCCTCCCGCGGGGAAAGGCCCAAAAGCCCCAGCCAGGGCGTCCGGCGGGCGATGTGGAGCATCTCCTCCGGGGTCTTCCCCGCGGCGAAGAGGGCCCCCACGATGGCCCCCATGCTGGTGCCTGCCACCACCTGGAAGTCCAGGCCCGCCTCCAGGAAGGCCTCCAGGGCCCCGATATGGGCCAGGCCCCTGGCCCCACCTCCGGAAAGCGCCAGCCCGCGCACGGGAAAATCCTAACGACTCAAGGGTGAAAGGAATGAGGGACGGGTATAGTGGAAGCAGTGAGCCTGGCGGGGAAGACCCTCTTGGACAGGTACCGGGTGGTGCGCCCCTTGGGGCAGGGAGCCTTGGCCACCGTCTACCTGGCCTTTGACCCCTTCGGCACCCCCTACGCCCTGAAGGTCTTCCCCAAGGGGGCCGAGGGAAGGCGCAACCGGGAGTTCTGGGTGGGGAAGCAGCTTGACCACCCCAACCTCAACCCCGTCCTGGAAAGCCTGGACCTCGAGGAGGGCCCCGCCCTCCTCCTGGCCTACGCCCCCGGAGAGGAAATGGGCAGGTGGATGCTGCGCCGCCCGGAACAGCATCGGGCCTTTTTCGTCTTCCGCCAGCTCCTCATGGCCCTGGCCCACATGCACGAGAAGGGCCTGGTCCATCGGGACGTGAAGCCGGAAAACATCATCGTGGCCGGTACGGACGAGGCCCGGCTGGTGGACTTTGACCTCTCGGGGCCGGCCCTGGAGGCCTTCAAAAAACCCCTGCGCGTGGGCACCCTTCCCTACCTGGCCCCCGAGCAGGTTCTGGGGAAAAGCCCCGGCCCCGAGGCGGATGTCTACGCGGCCGGCATCATCCTCTACTGGATTCTTTCCGGGGAGCACCCCTTCGTGGGCGCCCCCGAGGAGGTGATGCTGGGGCACCTGCAAAACCCCGTACCCCCTATCCCGGGCCTCGAGGCCAAGGCGGCAGCGTTCCTGGAGCGCCTCCTGGCCAAGCGGCCAGAGGACCGCTTCCCTAACGCTCAGGAGGCCCTCAGGGCCTTTCCCTTTTAGCCCCCCTGGGGCTAGCGGGCGTAGGCCCCGTGGGCCAGAAAGGTGAGGATGCCCGCCAGGAGGCCCTGGGCCACCTTCTCCCGATAGGCGGGGTCCGCCAGCTGCCGCCCCTCCACCGGATGGTCGCCAAAGCCGATTTCCACCAGCACCGCCGGCACCTTGGCGTAGCGCAGGACGAAGAGGTCGCCGGGGAAAGCCCCCCGGTAGGGGCTCCCCGTGGCCTGGGCCAGGTGGCGCCCCAGGGTCTCCGCCAGGCGCTGGCTGTAGCGCTGGTTGGCCTGGGCCACGATGTCAGTAAGGATCCGCTCGGCCACGGAACGCGCCTCCTGGGTGAGGCGCTGGCCCAGCTCCCCCCCACCGTTTTCCCGGATTACCTGGGCCAGGACCCGGGCGTCCTGGGTCCGGCCGAAGTAGAAGGCCTCCACCCCGCGCCCGGTATGGGTGGGCGTGGCGTTCACGTGGATGGAGATGAAGAGGTTCACCTGGGAACTGTCGGCCATGGCCGCCCGGCGGGAGAGGTCCTCCCGCTTGTCGGGGGAGAGGTGGACGTCCTTGTCCCGGGTGAGGCGCACCTCAACCCCTTCCCGCTCCAGGAGGCGCTTCAGGCGCAGGGCCACGTCCAGCACCGCCTCCTTCTCCACCACATAGCCCACCATGCCCGGGTCCACCCCGCCGTGCCCGGGGTCCAGAAGCACCACGGGCCTGGGAGGCTTGGGCGCCCGGGTCTGGGAAGGTGAGGGTGCCGGCTTCTCGGCAGGAGGGGTCTCCTTCTTCAGGGCCAGGTCCACCACCAGGCGCTCGGGGTCGGAAAAGCGGCGTACCGAGACCTCCACCGGGGCCTTGAGGCGCACATGGACCCGCACCCGCCCCTCCTCGGGAAGGGTCTGCACCGAGACCACCTCGGGGGAGTTCACTACCTGGTCCAGGGGCGCCGCCTTCACCCCCACCAGGACCAGGGTGAGAAGGCCGTTTTCCTGGGTGAGGGTGTGGGCCACCTCCGGGGAAGGCAGGTCAAAGACCAGGCGGGTGAAGCCCTCGTGCACCCCCACTCGGGGAAAGGCCCAGGCCAGGCTCCATACCAGCAAAAGCCAAGGCAATAGCCGCATCTACGGCCATTCTAGCGGTCCAGATGAAGGCTTGGTAAAATCCGGCTCATGACGAAGAAGGTGGTGGTCTACAACCTGGTGGGGCATCGCTTCCTTGGGGTCAACGAGCAGGGGGACAAGGTGATGATCGACGGGGACCAGCCCGCCACCGGCCCCCGTCCCATGGAGCTCCTCCTCATGGCCCTAGGGGCCTGCACTGCCTACGACGTGGTGGACATCATGAAGAAGAAAAAGCAGCCCCTGGCCCGCTACCGGGTGGAGGTGGAGGGCATCCGGGCGGAAACCCACCCCAGGCGCTACACCCACATCACCGTGACCCACATCGCCTCAGGGCCCAACGTGACCCTGGAGGCCCTCGAGCGCGCCGCCCACCTTTCCCACACCAAGTACTGCTCCGTTTCCGCCAGCCTCAACGCCGAGATCACCGTCAAGGTGGTGCTGGAGCCCTGGGAAGAAGGCCAAGAGACCCAAGGCTAAGCGCCATGCTCCTGGCCATAGACATCGGCAACACCTCCACCGCCCTTGGGGTCTTCTCCGGGGAGGATCTCATCGCCCACTTCCGCATCCACACCGATCGGATGCGCATGGAAAGCGAGTACCGGGTAATGCTAAGAAATCTCTTCGCCCTGGAAAACCTCCCCCCTCCCAATGCCGCCCTCCTCTCCAGCGTGGTGCCCCCCGTGGAGAGGGAGATGAAGGAAGCCATAGAGAAGCTCTTCAGCATCAAAGCCCAGGTGGTGGATGCCGGGGCCACAGGGCTCGAGGTGTGCATAGACAACCCCAAGGAAGCTGGCACCGACCGCCTGGTGAACGCCGTGGGCGCTTTGGGCTACGAAAGCCCCACGGGCCGCTACATCGTGGTGGACTTCGGCACCGCCACCACTTTTGACCTGGTGGAGGCCCCCAACCGCTACCTGGGCGGGGCCATCACCATCGGCCCCCAGACGGCGGCGGACGCCCTGGCGGCCCGCACCGCCAAGCTCCCCCGTATAGACCTGGTGCCGCCCAAGGGGGTGGTGGGCAGGAACACCCTGGAAGCCCTCCGCTCCGGCCTCGTCCTGGGTTACGCCGCCCTGGTGGAGGGGATGGTGCGCCGCTTCAAGGAGGAGACGGGGGAGGCCCTGGTGATCGCCACCGGGGGGTTTGCGGAAACCCTCAAGGACCTCTGCCCCTCCTTTGACGTGGTGGACGAGGACCTCACCCTCAAGGGCCTCCTGCGCATCCACCAGGGGCAAGGGTGAACCAGTAAACATACCGCCCCTCCTCGGGCAGGAGGGCATACCGCCACCCCTCCACCCGGTACCAGCCCAGGTCCCGCCAGCGCCCTGGCCGCTCCCGCAGGAAGACCCGCAAGGGGATGCTCTCCCGGTGGGCCAGGAGGAGGCGGAGGTTGCCCCCAAGGGGCTCCTGGTGCCCCCGCTTCCCCTCCCCCATGTAGAGGATGCGCCCATCGGGCAAAAAGACATTCCGGTAGCCCGACTCCCCCCGGTCCACCAGGAGGCTTTGCCGACCGATCCCCCTGCGGGTGCCGTGGAAGGCAAAGACCTCGCTCCAGCTCAAGCTGGGCTTGCCTTGCAAAGGTCAGGAGGACGGGTGTATATCTCTCTCCTGATGGGCAAGCGAGGCTTCCTTCGCAGGGAGGCAAGCCCCAAGGAGGTCTTGGAACACTGCCTGCGCCTGGCCCGGGAGG